>JABDBD010000006.1 GCA_013288815.1 Gammaproteobacteria bacterium
AGCACACAAAGCTGTCGGATGAAATGATACGTAGCTTGGTTTTAATGAAGTTGGAAATGGTAGGGCTCAGAGGAACGCATGATTTTATGCCTAGTGAATTATCAGGCGGAATGGCAAGAAGAGTTGCTTTGGCGAGAGCTGTTGCTTTAGATCCGAGTTTGATTATGTATGATGAGCCACTATCGGGACAAGATCCAATTACCAAAGGTGTGTTGCTGAAATTAATTCGAACCCTAAATGACGCGCTTGGTTTAACCAGTATTATTGTTTCTCATGATGTAACAGAAACGCTAAGCATCGCAGATTATGTTTATGTTATCGCTGGTGGGAAGGTGATTGGTCAAGGTGATCCTGCCTCTATTAAACAAAATAAATCTCAAGAGTTACGTCAATTTTTGGATGGTCTGCCAGATGGTCCCGTACCTTTTCACTATCCTGCGGAACCTTTTATTCAAGATTTAATAGAGAGATAATGATGATTAGCCACATAGCTAGCTTGGGAAGATGGGGAATGAGTACATTGCAAGAACTTGGTAAGGCCGGACTATTGCTTTACCGCGTCATTTTTCGTTTCCCGAATATTAAAAAAGGATTTGTGTTAACGCTTCAACAAGTGTACGCAGAAGGTGTTTTATCGTTATTAATCATTATCGTGTCAGGATTATTTATTGGGATGGTGGTTGCACTGCAAGGCTATCACACGCTAGCTAAGTTTGGAGCAGCTCAACAGCTAGGTCCTTTGGTTGCGTTAAGTGTCACGCGAGAATTAGGGCCGGTAGTGACTGCATTATTGTTTGCAGGAAGAGCGGGTTCGGCGGTCACTGCAGAAATAGGTTTGATGAAAGCAACTGAACAGTTATCGAGTATGGAAATGATGGCAGTCGATCCATTCCACAGAGTGATATCACCACGATTGTGGGGAGGTTTTATTTCAATGCCTCTTTTAACTATTATCTTTAATGCGGTTGCAATATACGGTGCATATTTAGTTGGAGTAAAGTGGTTAGGGCTGGATGCCGGTGCTTTTTGGTCTAATATGCAAAGCTCTGTCGACTTTCACTTAGATGTTGTCAATGGAATTATTAAGAGTGTTGTATTTGGCTTCGTTGTCATTTGGATATCTGTTTTTCAAGGCTATGAAACTCCGCCAACCTCGGCGGGAATAGCCGGAGCCACGACTAGAACTGTGGTCTATTCTTCTTTAGCGATATTGGGATTAGATTTTGTATTAACAACCATGATGATTGGGGGGTGGTGATGATATCCCAACGTGCAATTGAATCGTTCGTAGGATTGTTTTTGTTAGCATCCATTATTGCTCTATTAACGCTGGCGTTCAAAGTGAGTGGGCTAACCAGTTTTTTTAGGCCTGCAGGATATGATGTCACTGCTGAATTTGATGATATTGGTCAGTTGAAAGTACGCTCTCCTGTAAAAATTGGCGGTGTACTTGTGGGTGAAATTTCCAGTATATCGTTAGATCCAACATCCTATAAAGCCATTGTAAAATTACATATTGATTCTCGATTTAAGCAAATTCCAGACGACTCTTCAGCTTCTATCTTAACAGCAGGATTATTAGGTGATAATTATATTGCGATTAATCCTATGTATAGTGAAAATTATTTAAAAAATGGCGATCAATTGCAAGATACCCATTCAGCTATGATTTTAGAAAAACTCATTGGTCAATTAATTTATAAATTAGGAAACATGAATAAAGATTCAAAAGGATCAGACAAGCCGCAATCGACTGAGCCACCCAAAGATGCAAATTCTGCAGAGCTTGAAAAAATAAAAGATGTAAAAAAACCTGCTGCGCATTCGAATTAATAGGAGATAGAAATGAAGAGCATAAAGAAAAGTTTAGTTCTAAATGGGTTAATCGTTTTGATGGTGACATTGTTCGCGGCGATGCCGAGTTTTGCAGCAACGGATCCTGTTAGCGAGCTCAACTCTATTGCAAATCGATTAATTGATAAATTAAAAGCTCACCAAGCAACATTAAAAAGCGACCCAAGCTATGTGTATTCAGTCGCCTATCAAGTTGTTGTGCCTTATGCGGCTGTTGATGAAATGACAAGACGAGTATTGCCGCCGCAAATTTGGAATCAGGCAACTGCTTCGCAACGTTCACGATTTCAAAAGCAATTTATTACCATGCTTGTTCATACCTATGCATCTGCTTTGGCGGATTATAGTGATCAAACAGTTCATTTTTATCCTGTTAGAGGTGGATATCAAGGTAGGTCAAATATTCAAGTCATGAGTAATATTGAGCGATCAGATGGCCCCGCAATTTCTGTTAGCTATCGTCTCGTACAGAGAGGTTCTTCCTGGAGATTATATGATATGAGTGTTGAGGGCGTCAGCATGTTAGAAAGTTTTCGCTCACAATTTGCAGATGTGTTATCTCAAGGAAATATGGATAGTCTTATTCAAGCGTTACAAGAACATAATGGTCAATAAATTTTAAAAGGCTTTTTAGCATGATGCAAAAAGCACAAATTTTTCAGCAAGAAAATGTATTTTTTGTCACTGGCGAATTGATTTTTTCCACCGTTATGCATATGTGGAAAACCAGTTTGCCATTGTTGAATAAAGCAAATGAGTTACATTTTGATTTGTCGAAAGTCAATTCGTGCAATAGTGCAGGAGTTGCATTGATTCTAGAGTGGATGACGTATGCAAAAAAAAATAATAAGTCTATTGAGTTTCACAATATCCCTTCTCAGCTAATGTCTATTGTTGCAGTCTCTGGGTTGCAAAGTATATTAAACCCCGTTTTGACTTAACAAGTAAATGGAGTGTTTTTTTTAGGGTTATGTATGGTTATTTTTTCGAGGGTCGTGATGTACGTTATCATCTTGTTTAGTCTGTTCAGGTTCTTCAGGGATGGGAGGTAAAAAGAAAAGTAAATTAAGCTGCTTTGACGCAGATGGATTGAATAAACCAGTATTATTTGAAATTTTTTCTAATAACTCCGAATAAGCAGCTTCATTGTTAGCGGTGACCTTGATAGACATCAATTCCTTTTTAGCAAGCTTAAATAAATTTTTCGCTTGATGAGAGTTTTCTGGAGAGAGCAGTAGTTTTTCTCCCAGCGTGTTTATGTGGCTTGCTAACTGAAGTGTATAATCAAATCCCAATTTCTCAAATTTTTTATATTGCTCAGAGTCCTCCGCATAAGTATGCTGCAGCTGGTGTACTCTTGTGGTCGCATCATGATAACGTGTGATAAATTGTTTTGAATCAAATGGGCTTTGTTTAAGTAGTCTGTCAGCTATGCTAATTTGGATGGCGGCCATATCTTTTTCCACATACTCATTTACGGTTTGTGGGTCTAAGTGGTTTGCCAGCATGCGCAATATGGATTCTGCTTCTAAAAATTTATTTTCCTGTATTAAGATTGTTGCTTGGTTGCTGAATTTTCGAGATGAACTTTCCATCATGCTGTCAGCTCTTGCTGCATAATTCTCATTAGACGCGAGCAGATTAGGAGGAATCATTGCGAATATTTTTTTAGCTTCCCTGAAATGTTTGGCCGCTTCTATGAATTGATGATTGTTGATTAATTGCAAACAATGAGAATAGGATGATAAAACGTAATGAAGTTGATGTGAATATAAATAATTGGCATCTTTAAAAGGATCAAATATTTCGGTGTAAGTATTAACTGCTAGCCGGCTGTTTAAAACAGATTTGCTAAACTCATTATTTTTCCATAGAAGTGCTGCATAGTAAGAATAAGCACTTGCTAAATTATTTTGATGGGAAGCTAGTATTTTTTGTGATGCTGCGTATCTAAGCGAGTATCTGTCTATTAGTATTTGTTGAATATATTTTTCAATATAGATACTTTTCTTTAGCAAGCGAATCGCATCTAAAAAAAATTCATCGCCATTTGATGGGTTAGATAATTCTACAGCAACGTGTGCTACAATTTTTTTTACCTGTTTTGAAAGGATTAAAAACGACTCCAGATGTTTATCGTCTTTGGTAGTGTCGTGTAAACATGCATGCATAGATTTAATATAATAGTTTAAGGCATCATTAGGGTTGTTCTGAGGAACGCATCTGTCGCCAGCCAATTTGTAAAGCGAACCTAATTCAAAATAATATTCAGCTATTAAACGACTATCATCTTCGCTTCTTTCTTCAGGTGTTGGTATAGATTTTGTGAGGTCATGAATGGCGGACTCAAATGATCGAATGGACGCAAGTAAGTTATTGGGGTCTTGATTTAACAATTTGCCTATTGAAAAATGAATAATGGCTCGATTTTTTATATAAACTGAGATGTTAGAGAGATCTAAATCCGTTACGTAATTAGGTGATATCATTTGGTATTTTTGTATAGAGGCGTTTAATAAATTAAGTAATATCTGATATTCGTGTTGATTTGGTTGCTTCGTATGAATAATGTGTGATACTGCATTTCCTATTTTAGCGGCCATCAATCTTAAATGATCAGCATACTCTTGAGGTTGGACATGTGTGTGTCTAGCAATAGTAGACAAGCTGTGTAAAGGAGCGTTCGCATTGGCTTGTGTAATCTGATCCATTTTATCGAGTATAAAATGTTTTTCATCTTCGTCAGTTAATTGAGATAATAAATCTTCTCCATTTTTTTTAATATCATTTATGAGATTGTATGCGTCATCTATGCTGAATATGTCATGAGTCGTTGAAAGTTTTTTGTTGTTGACTTCCATCAGCACATTTTTAAAAAAATCATTGTTAATCAGCGTAGTCATACGAGCCAGTAGTTTTGTTTTATCACCATCTGTCCAGTCAGTTGTTCCTCTAGCAAGTATATGTTTTAAAAATTTAATGTAATTTGCTCGAGTTAACTCATTCGCGTCTTTCCTTGCTTTTAGTGTTGCGTTTTTCATATGATTTTTGAAAGAATTATCAGGCGTAGGGATTTGATAGGTTGAGACCTTCGTTAACAATCGATAGAAAAATAATAATTTTCTAACATATTCATTTTTCATAGAATGCTCAGTTTATTACTTCCTGTTATCAGTATAGTTGATAAATTGAAATTTATGTTTTGATGCTATTTTTAGTTAATGTTTTCAATATCTTATCAACCTATCTGCATTCAAAACCATAGGATGAGGTTAGGTTAATAGAGTTTTTAAAAAAACATAAATAGTAATGTTGTATTCGATAGTTCAGCAAAATTTATTGGGTGATAATAGCGCATTTGGATTGATTGATATAGAATGAGAAAATAATAGGGTCTGTTGACAATTGGTTTTCGGATTCCAAAAAGGCTCAGAAATGTCAGATTTTTGTGGCCCGGAGCGAAAAAACCGGAGGCGTGCTTTAAAGCACGCTGAGGATTTTTGAGTGAGGAAGCGCAAAAAGATGGCATTTATGAGCTTTTTTGGGGCCGAAAACCAATTGTCAACAGACCCTAAACGTCATATGCTAAAAATATGATTGAGTTTAAGGGGAAAAATCACAAAGAGTTAGTGAGTGGATTTCTGTGTAGGGCTATTTTTTTTGTGTTACTAAATGTTTAGCAATTCGCCAACTGCAGGATCATATGACAACTATGTTTACTACATATAATGTAAGCGCTGACAGTCATTTACAAGATTTTACAGAATGGAATCCAAATCCCATTATCGGAATCAATTTAACAGGCGATGTTATTTATCTCAATCTAGCAGCGCGTGCGCAATTTCCAAATCTTATTAGCATGGGAGCTAAACACCCGATTCTAGCGGGATTAATGGAGCAAATTGTTAATCTGGCGAGTGTGCAAGGTGAATTTGTTGTCTTCTTTCGAGAAATCACCTATTTCGGTAATATTTACGAGCAGCAAATATTTTCTCTTTCAGAAAAAAATTCTATTTTCATTTATGTGAATGATGTGACAGCACGCAAAAATGCGGAATATGAAAAGAATAAGCAGCTAAAAATCAATTTAGAACTTGAAAAGCAAAATAAATTAATAATAGAAGCCTACCGTTTAAAAAGCGAATTTTTAGAGAACATGTCTCACGAATTGCGTACTCCACTGAATGCCGTTATTGGATTTTCTGAATTAATATATGCAAAAGATTTAGGACCTACGACCGAAGCACAAAACGATGCGCTAAAGGATATTTTGGTAAACGCAAAAAATTTATTGCGCATCATTGAAGACTTGTTAGATATTGCTGATGCTGAATCCAACAAAATGGAATTTAATTCTGAAGAAATTAATATAAAAAAATTACTGAGTGAAATGATCGATAACTTTCGTTCTTTATTAGATAAAAAACAAATTCAGTTGACGACGGCTATCGACGAACATATTGCGATTGTATATCTTGACCCCATGCGATTTAAACAAGTTTTATATAATTATTTATCTAACGCACTTAAATTTATTCCAGACAAAGGTTCTGTTCAGGTTCGTATCTTTCCTGAAAAAACGTCACAGTTTCGTTTAGAAATTGAAGATGATGGAGGAGGTATAGCAGCTGAAGATATCAAAAAACTTTTTATTCCGTTTCAACAGTTAGATTCCAGCATGTCAAAAAAATATTCGGGTACCGGATTGGGTTTATCATTAACTAAGTATATTGTTGAGGCGCAAGGCGGAGAAGTTGGAGCAATATGTACTTCTCATAAAAATATTTTTTATGCTGTCTTACCACGCCAACATCAGCCTAATACAAAACGCTAAAGCTAGATAAAATATACACTTAATTTCAAAATTAGCTCGATTAATATGCTTTTTTGTCATTGGTATTTCATTTGTCATTCAAGTAGCATAAGATTATAGGTTGTAAGTTGAGCAAAGGAATAGCTCATGATAAGCATGCCAATGTTTAACACACATCCAGCTAAACGTATTGCTTTTGTTCATCACAAAGGTGGTACTGGCAAAACTACCTCATGCCTGAATATTGCTGGTTGGCTTAATAAACTGAACCAGAAAGTGTTAGTCTTAGATTTAGATCCACAAGGCAACGCTACAACAGGGTTGGGTGTCGATATTAAATCAGTCACAACATCTATCGCAGATGTTATTTTTGATAAAGCAAATATAGAAGACGCTATCCTTGAAACGCACTCTGGTATTTACTTAATTCCCGCTGCTTTAAATTTATTAGAAGCAGAAATAGAGTTAGCTTACCAATCGAATCCATCTGTGTTACTACGACATAAGATGCCAACGCTGGATAAACAATTTGATTTTATTCTGATTGACTCCCCGCCTGGATCGGGGTTGCTCATGATTAATAGTATTGTCGCAGCCAAAAATATTATTGTTCCTTTGGACTCAGGTGTTTTTGGATTTGAAACGCTATTAACACTAAAAATACTACTGCAAGATATTCAACAAAAACATGATACTGAAATTAATATAGTGATGACACTTTTAAAGAACTTTTCAGCATCTTTCTTTGACCATGGTTTAACTAAAAATATGAAGAAATGGGTTGAAGAATTCTTCTCAGAAAATGCGTTTGAAAACTGTAGAGTTTGTACTATTCCTTTCTCTAAAAAAATTTATCAAGCTCAATATTTAGGTCTGCCTATTTCGCATTATGCACCCTTGGCAAGGGTGGGAAGAGCCTATCGACGTATTGCAAAAGAAATCCTTGAAGGGAGTTAATATTATGGCAATGGAAAAACCCAAAAGAAGTTTTGCTAAAAAAGCACAGTTAACGAATAACAATGAATCTGATGTTGCTTTGACAGAAACAGAATATGAAGGCGAAGATGCGGGTGTCGAAAAACAATTACGTAATCTTTTAGATGCTATTGAAGCCGTGAGAAGAGGTGATTTAACAAAGCGATTGAGAAGAAAACGATATGATATTTTTGGAGAGATTGCGGACTCATACAATGGCATGATGGAAAGTTTAAATACCTTTACTACAGAAGTAACACGCGTTGCTCGAGAAGTGGGTACTGAAGGTAAGTTAGGCGGACAAGCAGCGGTGACCGGAGTGACCGGCACATGGAAAGAGCTCACAGACAATGTGAATGCAATGGCGGCCAACTTAACAGGTCAAGTGCGAAGTATTGCTCAGGTGACAACAGCTGTTGCGAATGGTGACCTTACCCAGAAGATTAGCGTTGATGTAAGAGGCGAAGTATTAGAATTAAAAAATACCATTAACAAGATGGTAGATAACTTAAGATCGTTTTCTGGCGAAGTAACGCGTGTTGCAAAAGAAGTAGGTACCGAAGGTAAGTTAGGTGGTCAAGCAGCTGTGCCAGGTGTGACAGGAACGTGGAAAGAATTAACGGATAATGTAAATGCAATGGCAGCGAATTTGACTAATCAGGTGCGTAATATCGCTCAAGTCACGACAGCTGTTGCATCGGGTGACCTCACACAAAAAATTGTTGTTGATGTGAGGGGCGAAGTATTAGAGCTTAAAAATACGATTAATAAAATGGTCGATAACCTCAGAGCATTTTCTGGCGAGGTAACACGTGTTGCTAAAGAAGTAGGTACTGAAGGAGAGTTAGGAGGGCAAGCAATGGTTCCTGGAGTGACGGGAACCTGGAAAGAATTAACCGATAATGTAAACGCAATGGCAGCCAACCTCACAAACCAAGTTCGTAACATTGCACAAGTGACAACCGCTGTTGCGAATGGTGATCTTAATCAAAAAATTACAGTAGATGTCAGAGGTGAAGTTTTAGAATTAAAAGACACGATTAATAAGATGGTAGATAACCTCCGAGCATTTTCGGGTGAGGTTACCCGTGTTGCTAAAGAGGTAGGTACAGAAGGTAAGCTTGGTGGACAGGCTGTTGTTCCCGGCGTGACAGGAACCTGGAAAGAGTTGACAGATAATGTAAACGCAATGGCAGCTAACCTCACAGGCCAGGTACGTAATATTGCTCAAGTAGCTACTGCAGTTGCTAAGGGAGATCTTGCACAGAAAATTACAGTAGAAGCTCAGGGTGAGGTACTACAACTAAAAGATACGCTTAATAAGATGGTAGACAGTCTTACCATTTTTGCATCGGAAGTAACACGTGTTGCTAAAGAAGTAGGTACAGACGGTAAATTAGGCGGGCAGGCGGCGGTTCCTGGTGTCACAGGAACGTGGAAAGAGTTGACCGATAATGTGAATGCAATGGCAGCTAACTTAACCGGCCAAGTACGAAATATTGCGCAAGTGACAATGGCTGTTGCGAATGGTGATCTTAATCAAAAAATTACAGTAGAAGTCCGCGGCGAAATTCTTCAATTGAAAGAAACCATTAATAAGATGGTGGATAACTTAAACACGTTTGCTGCGGAAGTAACGCGTGTTGCTAAAGAAGTAGGAACAGAAGGAAAACTAGGAGGCCAAGCAGAGGTACCTGGAGTGGCGGGTACCTGGAAAGAATTAACCGCGCGCGTGAATGCAATGGCAGCCAACTTAACCAGCCAGGTGCGTAATATTGCGCAAGTGGCAACCGGTGTTGCTAAGGGTGATTTATCTCAAAAGATTACAGTAGAAGCTCAGGGTGAAGTGTTACAACTTAAAGATACGATAAATAAGATGGTGGATAGCCTCACGATATTTGCCTCGGAAGTAACGCGTGTTGCTAAAGAGGTAGGTACAGACGGTAAATTAGGCGGGCAGGCGGCCGTTCCTGGTGTCACAGGAACATGGAAAGAGTTGACCGATAATGTGAACGCAATGGCAGCCAATTTAACAGGCCAAGTACGTAATATTGCGCAAGTGACGACAGCTGTTGCGAATGGCGATCTTAATCAAAAAATTACAGTAGAAGTCCGCGGCGAAATTCTTCAATTGAAAGAAACCATTAATAAGATGGTTGATAACCTCAATATTTTCGCAGCAGAGGTAACGCGTGTTGCTAAAGAAGTAGGTACAGAAGGAAAATTAGGAGGCCAAGCTGAGGTGCCAGCTGTTGCTGGTACTTGGAAAGAATTAACAGCACGCGTAAACGCGATGGCAGCCAATTTAACGAGTCAGGTGCGTAACATCGCAAAAGTAGCAACCGCAATTAGTGCCGGTGACTTGACTCAAAAAATCACGGTAGAAGCGCAAGGAGAAGTCTTGCAGTTGAAAGAGACCATTAACAAGATGGTGGACGATTTAAATCGTTTAGCAAGTGAAGTATCGCGTGTTGCTCAAGTAGCAGGTAGAGAGGGACGGCTGGATGAACGTGCCAAAGTAGAAGGTGTAGGTGGCAGCTGGAAAGATATTGTGGACACGTTAAATAACTTAATCAATTCTATTGCAACGCCTGTACAAGAGGTTATTCGATTAGCTGTTGCATTATCACAGGGTGATGTGTCACAGCGTGTTTTAATTGAAACTCAGGGCGACATTAAAACATTGGCTGACGCTCTTAATAAATCTTTCGATGACTTGGGCGCCTTAATTCGTTTGGCGACTGACAGTTCAATGAAAGTAGCAAATGCATCGGGACAGTTAGCTAAATCATCACAGCAGGTCAATAGTACGTTATCTCAAGCAGCGATGACAACGCAGCAAATTGCAGTGGGTGCTAAAGACCAAGCAAAAAAATTAGAAGCGAGCACTCGTATCGTTACCGATTTATCTAAATCAATTCAACAAGGTGCAGCAAACGCGCGATCCGCTGCTGAAGTAACACAAGAAGCGGCTAAGCTTGCTAACCGTGGAACAGAAGCAGGAAAACAAGCTGCTACGCGACTTAGCTCTATTGATGACATTGTGAAGGCAAACACAGGAACTGTAAAAGACTTAGATAAGCGCGCAAAAGAAATCGGTGTGATAGTCGGTACGACTAAAGATATTGCAGATCAAACCAATTTATTAGCGTTGAATGCGGCAATTGAAGCAGCACGCGCAGGTGAGGCGGGAAGAGGATTTGCTGTTGTAGCTGATGAAATCAGAAAACTCGCTGAAGGAACAAAAAAAGCTGCCGTGCAAATTGAAGGCATGGTGAACTCCATTGTCGAATCTACTGCACAGGTCGTGGGAGGTATGACAACAGGAACACAACAGGTAACGGAATCCATTGATATCGTCAACCAAGCGCTTGGCATTCTCGATCAAATCGGTTCTGGTACACAGGAAATTACCGCAAAAGCACAAGAAATTTCGACTGCGACATCAGAGCAAGCAAAAGGCGCTCAAGCGGTTGCACAAACAACAGAGGAAATCGCAACTACCTCCGAGCAAGCTGCTATTGGTGCAGAGCAAATGTCATCCTCCATTCAACAACAAACGGCGGGAATGCAACAAATGACATCTTCCGCACAAAATTTATCGAATTTAGCTGAAGAGCTGAGAACAGCACTTAAACGATTTAAAGTAGCAGCAGGAAATGAAGCTGCTTCTGCTACTTAAAGGAGAGACCTTATGGAAGGAAAATCTGTTTTGCAGCCTGCAAAAGATAAACAACAGATTATACAATTGATTGTATTTCGTGTTGGAGATGAAGAATTTGGTGTTCCCATTGGTGATGTTCAAGAGATCATTAAAATTAGTACTATTACTCCAATTCCGGATTCCCCCGAGTTTATTAAGGGGCTCATCAATGTAAGAGGGGATATTGTTGCAATTATTGATGTCAGGGCCAGATTTTTTCTACAGACTAAAGAAGAACCTTCACGGCATATTGTCATCACTAAACAGGAAGGAAATTTATTTGGGCTAATGGTAGATGAGGTAATGGAGGTTTTGCGTATTCAAGAATCTGACATTAAACCGCCACCACGTTTGATGACCAAAATTAATGAATACTACATGCATGGCGTCATCACCCATGATGGGCGACTTATTATTTTATTAAACGTTGCGCAAGTGCTTTCTGAAGATGAACTTGTTAGATTAACTGAAGTGACTCGTAGTCAGCATAAAAAATACGGCCAGATTGATTCAGACGAAATAGAAGAAGAAAAGTCAATGACAAAAAGTAACCCAGAACCAATGTCTGAAAAAATGAAGGCAGTTCGTAGTAAGAAAAAATAGGACAAATAATTATTGCTTGACCATACAGGAAAAAAATCATGAATAAACTACTGATTGTTGATGATTCTGCATTTATGAGAGGCATCTTAAAGGATTTATTGTCTCAACATATCCCTCCTCTTGAAATTCATGAAGCAGATAGCAAAGCAGCGGCTTCTGACGTATTAAAAAAGGTTAAGCCTGATTTGGTATTGTTGGATATCGTGATGAAAGACAATGAGTTTGAAGGGGTTGAAGTTTTAAAGGAAATAAAAGACTTATATTCTAATACAAAAGTCGTCATGTTGACATCTGTTGGACAAGCGGCAATCGTTGAAGAGTGTAAAAAATTGGGTGCCCAGGATTATATTGAAAAGCCATTTGATAAAAATAATATTATTGAAGTTGTCGATAAATATTTAGTGTAAGAAAACAGAGAGGTTTATATTTATCATGATAGATGATTTTTTCAAAAAACACAAAGATGCTTTTATTAATGAATCAATCTCTCATATTGAAAGTATGAATGTTTCTCTATTGAAATTAGAAAAAATGCCAACTGATTTGCGTTTGCTTTATGAGGTTTTTAAATCGACGCATACGCTTAAAAGTATGGCTGCTACGATGAGTTTTAATCAGCTAGTGCAGTTATGTCATACCATAGAAGATGTGTTAGATGCGATAAAAAATGAAAAGTTCTCAATAAAACAATGCGCAGATATTTTATTTGAATGTTTTGATTTGTTAAGTGCTAGCTTAAAAGAAATTGTACTCAAAGAAATGGAATTAGATACTCAAGAGTTGAGTCAACGTGTTCAAGATATGTTAAAAACCAATCCAACAAAAGAAGGGCAAGTCAAATCAAATACAGAAAATAAATTCCCCGTCATAGATAAAATTAAAACGATAGAGGTCAAGGTTGATCGTTTAGATGTATTAATGAAGTTAGTAGAAGAGTTGTTGATTAGCCGAATAAAGCTCGAACTTTTGCGTGAGACCATTAATAATTACGAGTTAACTGCTGCAATTGATAGTTTAGGACGGCACATTACTGATTTGCAGTATAATGTCATGCAAGTGCGATTGGTGCCAATTGGGTTTTTATTTAATCGTTTTCCTCGAATGGTAAGAGATATTTCTAAAGATCAAAAAAAGGAAATTGATTTAAAAATAGAAGGTGGTGATATTGAATTAGATCGTTCACTGATCGATGAGATCAGTGATTCATTAACGCATTTAATCAGAAATGCAATTGATCACGGGATAGAGTCAGCAGAGATCAGAAGTAAAAATAAAAAATCGTTACGCTCCACCATTTTATTGAAAGCCAAGCGAACTAAAGAATTCGTCATCATAGAAATCAGTGATGATGGCATGGGTCTTGATTTTCACAAAATTAAAGATGCCGCTATCGAGAAAAATATTCTTTTACCAACAGCAACTCACGAAGAAATAAAAAATAGTATTTTTAAGGGGATTTCCACCACAAAAAAAATTACTAAAATTTCTGGGAGAGGATTAGGTCTTTCTATCGTCAAACAAAAAATTGAGTCTATTGGAGGATCTATTCAAGTTAAATCGAAAATAGGGGAAGGAACGAGTTTTTTTGTCCGTCTCCCACTTACTTTAGCTGTCATTAAAGTGTTATTTGTAACAGTGAGCGATCAAATCTATGCTATTCCTATTAATAATATAGAGCGTTTGCTAATCGTTTCCGCAAACGAAATTAAAGGTGTTTTGAATTCTAATGCCATTGTGTATCAAGACGAAGATATTCCAGTCACACACCTAGCTAAGCTATTTTTTACTGAATCTAAAATAATGGATAATTACCCTGTTGTTGTTATCAAGCAAGATGAAAGTCGATATGGATTAGTCGTGGATACTTTGCTTTCTACTCAAGAAGTTGTTATTAAGCCGCTCACTAAAATAGTAAAGGAAAATAAATATTTTTCTGGAACGGCTCTTGTCGGGTCAGGTGAAATGGTTTTGATTTTAGATATCGACCAACTTTTTTTATCTAGGAGATATAAAAATGAATGGAGAGGAGCAAATGCAGTTTAATATGCTGAATGAAATCACTAAAGTTGCAGCTATTAAAGCAACGAGTGCTTTGTCTAAAATGCTTGAGTTTCCTATTGGAGTAGATGTTGTACCTATAGAAACTAAAAATCTGGGTGATATTAAGAATATTATGCAAGCAAAAGAAAAAATTGTTGGTCTCAGTGTTCCTATTGTGGGCCTGCTACCAGGAACTTGTTTGCTTATTTATCCAGAAAAATCTGCATTTGCTATGTGTGATGCAATGTTTCATCGACAGGAAGGGGGGACTCAGACATTTTCAGAAATGGAAATATCTGCATTGTCTGAAGCAGCAAATATTGTTGTTGGAAATTTTCTAACTTCATTTGCTATTCCGCTTCAAATTGAATCTTTGCTGCATCGTTCTGTTCATTTTAATCATAATGAATTTTCAAGATTTATGGATGAAATTTCTGTTGCTCTATCTAAAAAAATAAAAGATGGAATAGTTGTTGAAATTGCGTTTCATTTTCAAAATATTAAAATTCAGGGAATTGCTATTTTTCTTTTTGATGAAAAAAATCTGCTGAATTTAATTAAAAAGGTAAATGCTTAATGACGCTTGATGTTCAATTAGCAAATTTTGCTGAGTGGAATCCAAATGCGATAATTGAATTAAATACAGCAGGCACAGTCATTTATGCCAATCTTATAGCAAGGACACAATTTCCAGATATCTTTACGCAGGGCTTGTCTCATTCTATTTTGAAAGGTTTAGAAAAAATTCTCCAGGATTTTCAGCCCAATCATCAAAGTGAGGTCATTGTTTATAATCGTGAGATTGATGTCCATGGAAAATGTTACGAACAACAGATCTTTGCACTTCCTGATGCAGCTATCTATGTTTACATTCTTGATGTTACCGAAAGTAAACAGCTCAAAGCTCAAGCACATTTTAACGATAGGCTGGCGACCGTAGGAATACTTGCAGCAGGAGTAGCTCATGAAATTAGTAATCCACTCACCTGGATCTTAGGAAGTTTAAGTTTATTCCAAGGTTTTACAAAAACGTTGAAAAGTAATCATGTTAACCGCGAAATACAAGAGATAACGAATAAAATTGATGAAACGGTTCATGAGTTAACACGTGGAATAGAGCAAATTCGAGATATCACGTCTAGCCTTAAAGGACTGGCTCATATTGATAAGAATGAAGCTGTCCCTGTGGATGTGCATAAAATTATTAATATGGCGATTTCTATGGCGTCTCTAGCATGCAAAAATCGCGCCGAAATAGAAACAAAATATGCTGAAAACCTACCAGTTATTTTATCTAATCCCGGAAAATTACATCAGGTTTTTCTTAATTTACTTATTAATGCAGCTCAAGCTATTTCTATCGGCGACTCACAACACAATAAAATATGTGTATCGACTTCTCTCGAGAAAAGCAGGATTAGAATTGATGTCAGTGATACTGGCCATGGCATTTCTCCTGAAATTCTTCCCAAAATTTTTGACGCTTTTTTTACAACAAAACCCAGCGGACAAGGTACCGGTCTAGGTCTTTCTATTTGTCAGGAAATTATTTGTGATTTGAAAGGAAAAATTAATGTTCAAAGTATTGTAGGAAAAGGTACTGTATTTTCTGTTTATATTCCTGTGATATTAGAAATATCTAAGAAACAACCTGAGTCTGACATAATTGCTTACCCTGGAAACAAAAAACAAATTTTGCTAGTAGATGATGATCCGATGGTCTTAAAACTGATGCGGCGCATGTTAGAGGGTCAGGGTCAAATTACCAGTGTGTTGGGTGGGAGCGATGCTATGAAGCTGATTGATCAGCATGGCAAATTGTTTGATATCATTATTTCAGACTTTAATATGCCACAGATATCTGGTTCAGATCTTTATCATCATGCTGCTAAACATTATCCTGGCCTAGAGAGAAGATTTATCTTTGTGACAGGAGGAGCTGAATTGCCATGGGCGAAAACATTTTTGATAACGGCAGGTAATCCAGTACTAGAAAAACCCTTTCAACTCAAGGATATCCTTAAAATGATTCATAAAATATGATGGCGACAATTTAGGGTGAATTATCGCCAGAGCTCTATTTAAACCTAGATTCTAACTGCCGAATCTAGGTTAAAAGATTGTTCTACCATACATAGGAAAATGAGGCATTGGATAATGATGCTGTGTTGATAAATTTTGATAGTTCGAAATATTATATTCCATTTTTTCTTTCTTCTTAAATAAGTTTTGTTGCATGTCTGCAACGCGTTCTAATTTATGTAGGTTATAAGAATACTGACCAAAGCACTGTTTGGTTAATTGATTCCCGAAAAGACACATGAGAAATCCTGCAGGAATTTTCCATAAACCTGGTATGAACGGAAGAAGTACCACTAGGTTTGGCAGGTATGGTAACCATCGTAATGTGTCGATATGTTTTTTTTGCCGAGCAATCGCTGAAACTAGTTCATTGCCGGCATTGAGATCAACGTTGCCTTGAAGATTTTTTAGTGGTTGGATTGTTAAATCGGATTCTACTATTGACTGAAGTGTCTCTGTTAACGAGACTTTAACATGCCCTAATGTTTGATTCATCTCTGATAATTCTTGATGAAAATTTTTCAGAACAGGGTCAGCTCGTTTTATCTCCACTGTGAGTGGTTGCTGAGTTGGGGTTAGGGGCTCAGGAGTGAATAATAAAAATCGTATTGCAGAGATAGGAGAAGAGGATGAGCTAAATTTCCTAGATGACAATGGTGAAGCGATAACGGAGTCATCGGGTGAGAGGATGTCTCTTTCTTCTATGTCATTCATTCTAGCTTTAGGAGAGAGATAATTTTCTTCATCACCCTCTGATGATGGAGAGACGACAGCTAAAGTTCTAGGTGAAAGCTGACTTTCTTCTTCTCCGTCGGCACCTAATGGAGCGATGGTGGCGGGAGGTTCAAGAGAAGGCTGCTCGACTTCATTTTTACTTTCAGTCAATGTGGCCGCTGGCGTTTTGAGAGACGCTTCATCTTCTTCTTCTTCTTCGTCAGATGACTCAGATGAATCGGCTAGTAGTAATTTAGCTAGCTGCTCAGGAGTTTCAGTTGGCTGTGCTGGAATGTGAATTTTGATTTCGACGAGCCCATCTTCATCATCCATATCTTCATCAGTGGGAATATCTATCACTAGGTCTGGTTTTCTGTCAAGCATGGTTTTGAATCCTTACATTAATAATGAGTACTACAATTTTGCATTTTCAACCATTGGCAGGGTGATGGTTCTTTGCAAAAAATGTATACATAGTAGGTACAACAAATAACGTAAAACAAGTACCAACAGCCATGCCAGAGGCAATGACTAATCCAATATCAAAACGACTTTTTGCTCCCGCCCCTGTAGCTAAAATAAGAGGGATCACCCCTAAAATCATGGCTGCAGTTGTCATTAAAATGGGGCGTAAACGCAATGAAGCTGATTTTATAATGGCCTCTTTGATCGTTAATCCGTCATTTTGCTGAAGCTTATTTGCAAAATCTACCATAAGAATGCCGTGTTTACTAATCAAACCGATCAGTGTGACTAGTCCAATCTCCGTATAGATATTCAATGTGGCTAACCCTATGTTTAAAGGAATCAGGGCTCCTGCTATTGACATAGGTACACTGACTAAAACAATAAATGGGTCGCGAAAGCTTTCAAATTGCGCTGACAAAACTAAGTAAATGATTATAAGCGCAAAAAAGAAAGTATAGGCCATATCGTTACCCTCCTGAATAATTTGTCTGGACTGACCTGCATAATCATATGCCATTCCTTCAGGAAATATTTTTTTTGCTTCTGCCTGTAAAAAATCAAGACACTGAGTAATCGATTTTCCAGGGATAGGTAAGCCTTGCAGCGTCGCAGAATTTAATTGTTGAAATTGATTTAACGAATTGGGTTTCACGGTGGTCTCAAAGGTTACAAGGCTTGATAATGGAATTAATTCCGTTTTTGTTGAAGTTTGTGTGGGGATATAAATATCCTGAATTCTCTCAGGATTGAGTCTGAAGCGTCTAGGCACTTGGGGTATGACTTTATAGCTTTCTCCTTCGCGGCTGAATCGATTAATGTAGTTTCCACCGACTAGAGTTGTTAGTGCGCTGCCTATGTCTTGCATTTTAATACCCATACTGGCGGCTTTGTTTCTGTCAATCGTGATTTCTAAAGAGGGTTTTTCAAATTTTAAGTCTGAGTCTACATATAAAAATAAACCGCTCTTCATTGCTGCAGCTTGTAGTTTTTCCATGACTTGGTTTAATACAACGTAATCAGAAGTGGAAGTCAGAACGAATTGAACAGGCAGTCCATCACTGCTGCCTGGTATAGAGGGTAGCGGAAAAGTAACAGCATTTATACCTGCAATGCCACTCAATTTGGCTTGCAATGTTTCCTGAACTTTTTGCTGTGATCTGTGGCGTTGGTCCCAGGGTTTTAGTATGAGGCCAGACATTGCATTATTAGCGGCACCTTCACCATTGATAATAAAATAATCTTGAGTCTCAGGGATATCTTGATAAATTTTATTTAATTGATGGGTAAACTTAGTGAGGTAGTTAATGTTGGCATATTGTGGTGCCATTGCCATACTGAACAAAACACTTTTATCTTCTTCAGGTGCTAGTTCTTTTGTGGTTGTCATTGCGAGTAACAAGCACGATATTAAGATGATGACAGCAAACACAGCAATAACAGGACGATGTTGCATAGAATTTTGTAAACGGCTAGTATAATTATTTTTAATTTTTTCAAAAAAATGATCGACAGCTTTTACAAAACGTCCTTCAGAAAGTTTTTTATTTAAGATTTGAGAGCACATCATCGGTGATAATGTTAAAGCGATGATGCCAGAAATGATGACGGCAAAAGCAAGAGTGAAAGCAAACTCTTTGAATAATGATCCAGTCAGTCCTGTCATGAAACCGATGGGTGCATAAACAGCTGCGAGTGTTGTTGTCATCGAAATAATAGGAAATGCAATCTCGCGCGCACCTTGAATAGATGCATCAAAGGGTGAAAGACCTTCTTCGATATGTCGATAAATGTTTTCTACGACAACGATAGCATCATCAACAACCAAGCCTATCGCTAAGACCATTGCTAATAGTGTGAGTAAATTTAATGAGTAATCCATTGCATACATTAAAGAACAGACACCAATTAGAGATAATGGGATGGTGATGATAGGGATAGAAACCGTTCGAAACGCACCTAAAAATAAAAAAACAACAATGATAACGATAATAGACGCTTCAGAAATGCTGTGAATCACTTCATGAATGGAGCTGCGAATAAATTGCGTGCTGTCATAAACAATTTTTCCTTCAAAGTGAGGAGGGTAATTATTTTCCAAGCTAGGTAACACTTTCTTTACATTATCAATGACGGTCAGTGGGTTGGCTGCAGGAGTGCCTTGGATGCCGATAAATACCGCTGCTTTTCCATTAAAAATAACAGATGATTCGTAGCTTTCTGCGCCCAAGCTGACATTGGCAATATCTTTCAGTCGAATTAAGGTATTATTTTTATTTTGAATGACAATGTCTTTGAATTGTTGTGGGTCATCAATGCTAGTGTGTGCATTAATATTAAATAAAACATACTTACCTTTTAATTGACCTGCAGCAGATTGAAAGTTTTCTGTTTGTAATGCGCTAATGACATCGGATGTTGTGATGCCATGTGAAGCCATTTTTTCCACATCTAACCAAATGCGCATCGCATAGGTTTCTCCGCCAAGTATGTCAGCAGTCGCAACGCCATCGACTGTTTGTAAAGAGGGTTGAATCACTCGCGCGAGATAATCTGTGATCTGCTGTGTTGTCATTTCAGAACTATTAAAGCCAATATACATTAAAGCAAGTGAGCTCCCAGTTTCTTTTTGAATGACAGGTTGATTGCTTTCTTTAGGTAGATCATTTCGTACTTCGGCTACTTTAGCCATAATGTCTGTCATGGCTTGATTGGAATCAAAATTTAATTTTATGTAAGCTTGAACGGTGCTGACACCTTCAGTGCTCTTTGCCGTGAGATAATCTAGACCTTCCGCACTAGCAACTGCTTTTTGAATTCGAGAAGTAATAAATCCTTGCATTAACTCAGCGCTTGCACCTGGGTAAATTGTTGTGATGGTGATGACGGTGTTTTGCATTTTTGGGAATTGGCGCAGTGGGAGTAAACTGAGTGCCCTAAATCCAAATAATAGGATAATAAGACTGACAACGCATGATAATACGGGTCTGCGAATAAATATATCGGTGAAGATCACTATAAAAAACTCCTCTTACGAACGCGTAATGACAGCTATTTCCTTACGTTAAATCCACACTGTTATCAATAACAACATGCGCCCCATTTTGTAATTTTAGCTGGCCAGAAGTAACGACTTGATCACCAGCCTGAATGCCGCTCATGATGGCAACTTCTCCTTCTCGCCTGTCGCCAACTTTGACGTATTGTCTGTATGCATGCAGAATTGGTTTACCATCACTGTCTTGTTTGTCAGCTTTGATAATAAAGACAGAATCACCATGCAAGCTATAAGAAATGGCTGTTTGTGGTAACGTAATAACATTTTTTTGGTCACGCAATAAAATTTTTACCATAGCAAACATGCCTGGGAACAGGTGCAATTCCTTATTAGGAACGGTTGCTTGAACTAATATGTTTCGGGTGTCTTGATCAATTTTGGAATTGAGTGCATTAATGAATCCGGGAAATTGAGTTTGCATCGATCCGTGTTTATGTATGCCAATTTCTATGGGTTGTTGTAGATAAAGCTCTGAGAGATATTGCTCAGGAATATTAAATTCTACGTAGAGTGGGTCTAGAGATTGCAAGCTAACCATCGCGGTTCCTGCAGAAACATACTGACCTAGATTAATTTTTTTAATGCCAATTTTTCCTGAGAAAGGAGCGACTATTGTTTTTTGTTTTATTTTAGCTTCTGTTGCTTGCACGTTTGCCTGTGCTTCTTCTAACTCAGCGGCTGCTTGATCTAGTACGGATTGTGCAACGACATTTTTTTTCATTAGTGCTTTGTTTCGATCAAAGTTAAGCTGGGCAAGAGTTAATTTAGCTTTATCATTTTGTAGATTAGCTTGTTCAACGCTGGTATCTAGTAGAACCAATACCTCGCCCTGTTGTACAAATTGACCGGATGTGAAACGTATTTCAGTGACAATGCCTGAAGCTTCGGAGCTGATATCTGTGCCATTGACCGCTGTTAATGTGCCAATGGATGTTAGTGTGGATTGCCATTTAGTTGGCGTTGCAATGGAAGCAGAAATGGTAACAGCAGGCGGCTCATAGTGAGACATAAAATAAGAAAAAATTATTTTTTTAGCTGCATACCAACCAAAAATTATTCCAAATACAATGCTTACGATAATCAGCATTTTTCGCATTTGTGGGCTCATGATGTTCCTTCGCTATCAATTTAAGTAAAATGAAATAAGTGGCTCGAATGTCATCCTGAGCGCCAGCGAAGGATCTCGCTTTTGAGATTTACTCACAGTTGGATCTTTCGCTGACGCTCAGGATGATACAAATGACAGGCGTTAAGATTGTTCTTTGTTAATAACAAGAAACACAGCTCCAGTTCCCCGTAACACATTTAATAACAATGAATCTTTTACACCCGAAGCAACTTTTTTCAAATCATCAATATTTAATACTTGTTGTTGGTTCGCTAATTTAATGACATCTCCCGGTCGTAAATCAGCTTGCCAAGCGTGACTGTCAGGTTCAACTGAAATAACCAGAACACCTTTAATCGATCCGTGTGTGGGGCTTAATAAGCTGAAATTCTTTAATCCCACTCCATAGAAAAATGGGTCAGTCGCTTCGCTGCTATCTTTTAATTCTTTTGGATCGGTTAACGTTGCATTCAATGTTAATGCTTTATTATGTCTGAGTAATCCTAATGTTACTTTGGAGTTGACTCGGAGTGCTCCAATGATATTAACGATATCATTTGAATTTTTAATATCGGCGTCATTTACAGAAATAATAATATCACCAATTTGCAAACCCGCTTTTTCTGCAGGGGAATCTATTTTGACTAAGGTGACTGCTGCGCCATTCATATTACTTAAACCAAATGCCGTTGCTAAATCAGGTGTGATATCTTGAGCGCCAATACCTAAAGTCCCTCTGCGTACATCACCAAATTTAATCAGTTGTTGCATAATGCTTTTTGCCATGTTGGATGGTATTGCAAAACCAATACCAACACTGCCTTTTTCAGGCGCAAGAATAGCGGTATTTACACCAATGAGTTCGCCATCCATATTAATTAATGCACCGCCTGAGTTCCCTGGGTTGATGGGGGCGTCGGTTTGGATAAAGTTTTCATAATTTTCGATACCTAAGGTTGTTCGCCCCAGGGCGCTGACAATTCCTGAGGTGACAGTTTGGTTAAGTCCAAACGGGTTACCAATTGCGGCAACGGAATCACCTACTTTTAAATTACCCGAATCACTGATGGGAATGGCTTTTAAATTTTTAGCTTTGATTTGTATGACAGCGATATCGGATGGCTTATCTAAGCCAATTATTTTGCCAGTATAGTGATGTCCGTCGCCTAAAGTAACAGTTACGGTTTGTGCGTCATTAATAACATGCGCGTTCGTTAGGATATAACCATTTTCCGTATCGACGATAACGCCAGAACCTATTGATAAATAGATATCTGGCACGTCAGAGTTTGAATTATTGGAGTTATTGGAATTATTTCCTTTTTCTTTTTGTAACTGGTTTAATGTATTAAAATCAGTGATTTTTATATCAGCACGTATGTTAACGACAGCAGGTAAAACCTTTTGTAGCATCGGTGCAAGATTGTTTTGAGATGGGCTCGCAAATGCGCTCATCTGAATGAAAGAGATAAAAAATACGAATAAAGTGAGTGTTTGACGTATTATATTCATCTTAGGGTCCTCTGGGTGCAGCAAAAAAATCCATTTTACTACATTTTATCGAGAGAATCTTCTATCCAGATTAAACTGACTAACCGTCCTGTTTCTTGCCCATCACGACGATAAGAATAAAAGCTTATAGGGTCGCTATAAGTGCAATATTCGCCACCATAAACTTGTTGAATACCTAATTTTTGTAAGCGTAGCCGTGCTAAAGAATATAAATTGGCGAGCCAATGGTTTTTACCTATTTGAATGAAGGCATGGGCCGATTCGGGATGGCGGCTTGTGAATGCATTCAAAACATCTTCGCGTACTTCAAACTTGTTAGGACCGATAGCAGGACCTAACCAAACTAGGCAGTCTGTGGGCGTAATATCTAAAGCAGCTATGGTTGATTCAATGACTCCACTGGCTAGACCTCGCCAGCCAGCATGAATAGCGGCAACACGCTGACCGTTGCGATCAGTGACCAAAAGCGGCAAGCAATCAGCCGTTAAAATTGCACAAATCTGATTAGATTCAAATGAATACAATCCATCGCCTTCGCAATAATGGTTAGCTTTTTTAGCCTCAACTGCAATGGTGCTATGTGTTTGACGTAAGAAAATAGGGTCATTGTTTAACGCTAATAATTTTTTTAAGCGTGTCTTATCAACTTCATCGCGGGATGGGCACACACCGCTTTCACGTAGGCACGTATAGGCTTTAACCTGTTGTGGTGCTGGCCAATCAGGTTGGATAAAAAAGTTTTTTTTATCGATCATAAGGACTCTTGTTCTCAATAGTAGGGGTGTCTTTTTGTAAGCATTCGATTAGCTCTTGCATATCCAGAGGTAATGGTGCACGCCATGTCATTTCTTCCAGGGTAGTCGGGTGGATCAAGCTTAATTCGTGAGCATGCAATGCCTGGCGTTTAAAGTTTCGTAAAAAATGAACTAAGTCTGGTGTAGCGCCTTTGGGAAGTTGTAATCGCCCACCATAGACAGGGTCTCCTAGTAGCGCATGATGAATATGAGCCATATGTACGCGAATTTGATGGGTCCTGCCTGTTTCTAATTGAACTTTAAGGCGAGTATGCGCACGATAGCGTTCCATCACGCGATAATGCGTAATAGCAGGCTTGCCAGTATCGACAATTGCCATACGCTTGCGATTGATTGGGTGGCGTCCAATCGGTGCTTCAACTTTTCCTCCGCTGGTGAAAATACCTGACGCTATTGCTTGGTAAAGGCGTTTTACGGTTCGTGATTTCAATTGATTAGATAGATGTGTTAACGCTGCAGGAGTTTTTGCAATCACTAATAATCCAGAGGTATCTTTGTCTAATCGATGAATAATCCCAGCCCTAGGTAAATTTTTTAAAGCGGGGGAATGGTGCAGTAGGGCATTTAATAGGGTCTTATTTGCATTGCCAGCGCCGGGATGTACAACCATACCCACGGGTTTATTAATAACTAATAAATCAGCATCTTCATAAATGATATCGAGATCAATTGCTTGAGATTCCCACGCAGGTTGTTGCTTAAGAGCAGCCTTGAGCTCTACTTGTTCGCCACCAATGATGATATCTTTGGTTTTGGCGTGTTTTCCATCAAGGGTGATTTCTTTATTTTTGATCCATTCTTGAATTTGGGTGCGTGAATATTGATGCAAAATTTTTGATAGCGCTTGGTCTAGCCTTAGACCCGCAAATTCCATAGGAATGGTGATTAATTGATAAATTTTTTCAGTCATAAATTTTTTTAACTATAGTGAGTTCAAGAGGATGAATGATGTCAGAATTTGCGTTACAATGCACGGCCAATTCTGGGACATTTCAGGTATGAATAAACCAATGAAAACTGCAAAATCGTGTATTGCTATTTTAATGACCGCATTTGTCTGCTTACTGTCTGCTTGTGGAACGACAACAGATCCTTCTGAAGCATACAAAGGTGAAAGTGCTGAGCAGATTTTCAACAATGGTGAAATAGCTCTGCGTGGCAGAAGCTATGGTGACGCGATTAAGCGTTTTGAAGCGTTGGATGTCCAATACCCGTTTGGTCGAAATACTGAAATTGCTCAGCTGCATATTATTTATGCGTATTATAGGAACTCTGATTATGTAGCATCGGAAGCTGCTGCCGATCGTTTTATTCATATTCATCCTAGCAGTCCTCATGTTGATTATGCTTATTTCATGAGAGGAATTGCGAATTATTATCAAAACATGGGTGTGTTTGAGCGCCTCTTTAATGTCGATTACGCAACGCGAGATTTAACCCAAATGAAAAAATCATATAATGATTTTGCAGAGTTGGGGCAACGTTTTCCGCAAAGTATCTATGTTCCTGCCGCGCATCAATACATGATTTATTTACGCAATATTTTGGCTAACCATCAACTTGAGGTCGCGCAATTCTATTATGACCGCCTTGCATATATGGCTGCTGCGAATCGAGCAAGCGCAGTTGTGCAGCATTATCAGGGAGCGCCTGCTGTGCCTAAAGCGTTGGTGATGATGGCAAAATCCTATCGACAACTAGGCATGAAGCAATCACAAGACGAAGCAATCCAGGTGCTTCAATATAACTATCCAAATTCTGTGTATGTGAAAGAAGCGATGCAGAAATAATGCTTGACGAGCTTTACCAAAGAACGACCGCATCAAACTCATAAGAAATGACTCACAATAGTATTTGTAACGTATTCATGAAAAGCTTCATCATGATGAGTCGTTTGTTCGGGCGCAAATACACTAAACATTTTTAATTGCTTATAATCATTCCTGGGCTTATAAGTAGGCCAGTCTAATTGAAAAAAGATGGATCGTTTGCGAAATGCAGGATCTATCGTAAATCGACCTTCATAGTCAGTCGGATTCTGTGTCCCGACTAACACTACACCATAATTAGGTCTTTCTTTTCCATCTTTATCTAAGCCCATTACCAAATTATTTAATAATTTATTTGGCCATATACTCGTATTAAATTCATCAGCAACAACTATTCCTTTGCACTCAGCGGCTGCTAATAATTGTTTTTCTTTTTCATAAAACGGCATAGTGGGTGAAATAGGAAAGACACGAATGTTGAGTTTCTTACTAAGTTCTTTAGTGAGAGTATCGGCGAAAAAAGATTTTCCGATATTGGAACCGCCTTCTAGAATAATTGCACCCAATCCTAAATTATTTATTTTATTGTAGGCGGACTCAATAAAACTTTTAATAAAGAAATAGGCTGTATGTTGGTATGGAAGATAATCGATAGGAACAGAGGTGATGAATTGTAACCGTTTTTTAGGTTGAAATTGTTGGTTAAACATCGATAATAAATATTCATGATCTAATAAAGTTTGTTTACCGATGTCGTATGCAATTTCAGCTGCGATTCCAGCGAGTACGGCATTATCTTCGGTTGCTTGCTGGCCAACTCGATTAACAAATAAATTAACCATCGTTTTCAGTTCTCTTGGTGTAATTAACACTTCATTTGTAAAACTATGTTGTATTATCCAATTAAAAACAGAAATGAACGGTAAATAAAGAGATTTGTCAAAATTGACATTCCAAGTGGTCAACGTTGGAAACAAAATGCGTGCTCGTAAATAATAATCAGGGATTAATTTAAAGGTGATATTTAATGCGTGTTTTGATAAAAATCCTGATGTATCACGTCCTGCGCCATAGGTAGCCGGATTAAAGAGAAAAATAACTTTATGCTGTTTTGTTAAAGTGACATATTTACCTTGATGATAAAATGCTGGGGTTTTATTGCGTAAGGTAATGAAGCGGTCAAAAAAGTGCGCTCCTAGCCCAGATAATTCCGAATTAAAACTCGCTTCATCAAATACCAGTATGCTTGGTTTTTTAAACCACTCATCAAGTGTGTAGGACAGTAAATGGTCTCCTGCTAAGACTTTTTGTAGAAAGTCAGTTTTGCCTATGCCAGTAGGACCTTCAACCATCACCCATGGATTTAAGCGTAACGCAGTTTCAGCGCTAAATAATCGCTCTTCATCAAATAGATTCGCTAAGTCTTCATCGTAGGAATAGTTGTTGTGATTGTTATAACGGTTTTTTAAACATGAATCTAATTCACGTTGCAGTAACATCCGTTCAATATCTATAAGGCTAGATTCCTTATCTAAGTCGGTAATATTAGTCTTTATACTAGGATAAGTATTTTGTACGATTAATAATTTTTCTTTAAACGACATATCTACGGTAGGAATAGGTTGATGAACAATCGTTTGTAAAAAAGCAAGATCATCTTCTGTCGCGACAATTGTTAGTAATCCGTTGAAGGTATGACCTTCAATTTTTCCAGATGCTAACTGCGATAAGGCTTCATGAATGGATGCAGGAATAGAGCCGTACAATACAACATGTTGTCCTCTTAATAATGCATTGATAATATCAGAGAGTGGTGCATACAAATCAAATTTGCCATTCTTGAGGAATTGCTCTGTCAGATCGGATGGTAACTTCGGAAAACGCTGTAAATCACACCCGTCTAATGTTTTGCTATCAAAATACATTATATGTCTATATGCGCCGGAATTCTGTAATTGTAACTCTGCTACATACGCATAGGCATCTTTATGAGCGAGAATACGAATATTTTTAGGCGGTGAGAGCGTAATGTTGGCTTGGAAAGCCAACACTTCCTCTTCGGAAAAAAATAATTTTAAAAGGGTGTCTTCATATTTCTGTTCTGAGCCTAGCGCGAGTTTGATTTTAATATTTCGTCGTTGTGCCTCATCCAAGAGCTGAGCCAAAGTATGCTGTGATAATCGATGAGTAAGGAAAATAGTGATTTCACCTTTGTCTTTAGCGGCGCTAAGATGTGACGGTCTAGAGACTAAGCGATTTGTTTTTTCATCATAAGTATATAAAGGGTCTTTGATAAACGATAAAATATTCGCATCGCTCAAGACAAGATAGGGTTGATGCAAATCAGTTAATCCAATCCTATTCTTAAATAAGTTCCAGGCATAAGCTGAAGTTTTGTAAGATACGGTAGGTGTTGAGGACAGTATCGCTGTCGTATGCGCAAAGCGCAGCTGTTTTAACAGTTTAAAGTTAAGTAAGAAATTCAAAAAACTTTGATCTTGCAAGGGTGGATTTAAAAATAAAATAGGTGGCAGCTGACCATTTGATTTTTTGTATAATGAAACGAGTGCGCCATCTTTCCAATGAAATGAAAGTTTTGAATCCCCGGGATGTTGTAGCAGGTCCCAGCTACCAATGCATGTATTTTGCCAATAAGGTGAATTAAACAAATCGATTGTAAAGCAACCATCAGCTGCTGCTTCGTGTACTGTTAACAAATCATCTGAGGCAACAGGCGCAACAACTTTTATCGCAATTCTTCGTTTTAAATCGGGCCCATACTGCCTGTCAATTTTATCAATTAATTTAATATGAATATTATCTTTAAGGACTTGACCATCCAGTCTTCTGTCGAGTATCTCATTTAATTGTGCGATCTCAGCTAGCGTGAATTGTTGTATATCAATTACTAATGCTGCATTTTCACCGTTTAATCCTGATAAAAAATTCTGTAGAAAGGTATTGTTGATTTTTAATACGCCTTCATTATCTAAGCTAGGAGCGGTTAAGCTTAATTCATCCGGATTGTGTACGGTAAATAAATGGGTTGGAGAGTAATGTTGACTTAATGCGTTGATTACTGCGATCGTTCCACCTATGTTTTCGACTTGAATCAGTGCAGCTAATGGTGTTCGAATAGCATCGATCAACTCAGGTTTTTTTTGTTCAATTATAGGGGCTGGTGTAGTGATGAGTGTGCTGACTTTCTTTTCTTTTTTTAATTCAAATGGCTTGAATGAAAGTTTTTTCTCTATCAGTACACTGGGAGCGCCACCCAGATTATGCGATTGGCAGATTCCATTGATGTCTGTTTCGACGAACGCATGTGCGTCATTACCTATAATCCATATATTATAGTGAGGAGATAATTGTTGATAGGCTAGCAATGATCGTTCTAAGCATGCTCCCGTAGCGTGTTTGGCTACGTAAGTTGCCAATTCATCAAAATCTTTTACATGATCGAAGAGTGCACTGAAGATGGATTTAGAAGAAAAATGCTGAAATTCTTTTTTCAATCTATCAATCTCATAGAAATAATCATTTCTTCGTGGTGAAACCCCAACCTCTAAATAAATAGTAAATGCTCCTTCAGGGAGAGTTAGCCAATAAAAATGCGTAGATTTGCTATAACATAACTCTAATGTATTAATTGCAATGGCTTCTCCTGCTGAGTTAATCACTTGTAAATGTGTCAACACTTCGTTGGGATCAAGAGAAGGTAAAATAGTTTTGCGAGCTTCTAGTGCGGTCACTAATTTTAATCCCGGAAACACTTTCATATCATTTTTCTTAGATTGTAATGAGATAGGTGTTAAGTCATCGGGCGGCGTTGCTACGAAGGACGGAAATGTTTTTGATTTTAAATCAGGCTTCCAAGCACATAACCGATATAAAGTGGGTTCTATATTTGGAAAATATCGAATAAAAGTAAGTCGTGGCGTAACAGTATTTTTTGTAATAGCGGTAATCGCATCCTGCAATTGTGCCTGCTTCATAAGCTCGATTTGTTGTTTAGGAATCTCAGGTACATAACTAGGATCGTCTTCAATTTTGTTTAGTGATTCTTGTGTGTTATTAGCGTTTGAGTGGGCTTCGTTATCTTTAATTTTACGCAAAGATTCCTGGGTGTCATTGGTGTTTACGTGACTTTCCTTGTCGTTAATGTTGCTTGATGATTCTTGTGTGTCATTGGCATTTGAGTGGTTTTCAGTATCTTTAATTTCATTCGATAATTCTTTTTCTTTGTTGGAGTTCGAGAAATGCTCCCTGAGAACTGATGCGTTTATACAAGGGCTTGCTAACTCTAATGCTTGCCAATCTTTCTCAGTAAGATGTTGATAAAATTCATCGGATATTTGCCATAATAATTCAAGTTGATTAGGGTTAAGTTTTTCAAATGCTCCGCTAATTTTTTTAAAGGTTCTACGTGTGATACCTTCAAGTAGATTGACGTGCAAAGTTATTAATTTAGGCATCATGGTTAGTAACGTATACAATATATCTTTGTCTATGCCTTCAACTAGTGTGAGCCTTGTTAAATACTCCAGTTTCTTAGGCTCAATAGGCTGGTTTAATTTTTTTTGAAGGCATCTGCCTAATTCAAGACGATTGAGTACCGGAGTTTTATGTAAGATAGCGAAGAGATCATCGGTATTAGAAAAGATGGGTAGTACAAGAGCTCTCAGCTTGATTGGTTTATCAATAAAAAGCGGTGCATTGTCTTGAACTAGCATTGCATCCTGAAGGTCTAACGATTCTAAGTTAGGTAATGATAGTATTTTGCTGAATGTGTTTTTTGAAATATGTCCAATCAATCTAAGCTCGGTCAAGCTATCCAGGTTGACATTGGGATTAAAAGAGATGAATTGCTGAAAATCTTCTTGTGCTATTGCTCCCATTCGTAAGCTTGTCAGGTTGGGTGCTGCATGCAAAAGAGCATTTAAACTTTTGGAGGTCGTCAACCCCCCAATGGATGCATGCCTTAATGATGCAAAGTAATTTTTCTCGAGTTGCTCAAAAACGCGGGTATCGTTTTTTGATAGGCAAAGATCTTTTATGTTAGGAGCCGCTAAGCATAGCGCAAGTAAATCTTCTGGAGTCGTTTCTCTCTGCAAATTTATAGATGTTAACTGTGTGAATTGCTTTGGTTTTAACTTGCGGAACACATTCTTGAAGTTTTTTGCTTCAAGAGGATTAAAGCCTAACTCTGTTATCTTTTCTGAGGCTTCCAGTAAGCGTGCAGCATTGATTGATAAAATGTTATTAGGAAAATGGATTTTACATAACTTGGGAAATTTTAATTTGTTGAGATCAAAGACTTCAGTTTCCAACTTTACACATCGCCTAAGGTCAACTATCTCGACATTCGGTGATGCTCGTAAGAGGTGAGCAATATTCTCTGCCGACATGCTTGCATTCAAGTATATTATTTTTAAATAACTCAATTGATTAGTGCTTAAGAAGCTTAAATCTGGGTTTAGATCATTATAAGTCATATCTAAATCTGTGAGTTTTTTAATGGCTCGCAAAAAAGCAGTAAGACTTTTTTCTGTCATGTCACTACCATATAGGAAGTTCATAGCGGTAAGATTAGCTAATTGTCCCGGTTGTAGTGATTCAAAAAAACGAGAAAAAAGTGTAGGAAAATAGATTGTGTTAAGGTAAGGAGCCGCTCTGACTACCGATAACATGTCTTCTGGTGTTGAAGAGCTGCTAAAATCAATTTTTTCTAAAGCATTTAACTGCAGAGGTTGCAATTCTGAAAATGCATTTGCAACATTAGGACAATTTCTTAACTCAAGTTCTTTTAGGTTAGGTGCGGCTCTTAATAGCATTTTCAATTGAGTTGAAGTAATAGATGAGGGAAATGTCACTTCGGTTAAATATTGCAGATAATTCAGGGGCAGATTTTCAAATAAATATTCAATATCGTCGTGAATATCCAGCTCTGTTAAATTAGGTGCAGCTAATAGCAATGCTTTCTCGGCTTCCTTAGGCCAGCCATACATTCTGATGGTTTTTAACTTTAATAAAGAGCTAGGCTGTAAGGGTGAATGAATATTTTCATAAACTACGTTGCCACTAGAGGTAAATCTACAAAAACTCTCTTCAAGATGAGGGGAGTGAGAATGTATACAAATGAGCGTGTCTAATTTTATGTTGTTAACACATAGTTTTTTAAGCGAGGTGGGTTTTGTAATAGTGACAGTGCTTGAAAATTCTTTTGCTATTGAATTTAAAGAAACATCTTCTAGATTAGGTAAATTATTTAATAAATCAGCAAAGTCGTCAGCATCTATCGTGATAAAATCACAATTAATTTTTCTCAATGTTTTTAACGAAGAAAGATTCGCTTTCTGAATCTGAAGCCCATAATGATTCATAGTGAATTCTTCTAAAGTGAGAGTGGCATCAAGTATGGGTTGTATGTGCTCAATTTTTAAATTGCGTGTCTCTAAACTTTTACATTTTTGTAAATGCTGGGAGTTATTTTGTAAAAAATGTTGGGGTGGAGCAGTATTTATGAGTAAGTGAAATTCTCGCATCTGTGATAAAAGTGCCGTTAAATCGTCAGGGTTTTCGATAAAGTCTTCAGGCTGAACGACATTTTTTTTATTTAAATAGGCTTCATTCATTTCAAGGTATTTTAAAATATAAATTTGGGATGCGTTGACATCAAATGTTTTGCAGGCAAGCTGTCTGATAGCTGCGTTTGACATCCTTGTGATATTTATTTCAGCGTTGCTGTTATCGAGTAACTTATCGATAGGAACAAAAGATTCTTTAGAGAGAACCCATATGACAAAGCCCGCTTTTTTTAATTCTATAAAATGCTTATTAATCGCACTTCTCGAATTGCGATGGCGATTGTTGTAAATATAGTCAGCATAAATGATAATTTTAGGTAGTTTCATTTTTGTTGACGAGGTACTTTTAACGGTTACCCAAGGTTTTGTGCTATTGATCAAGTCTAACGGATTTTGCAAGATACCCGTTGGTATGGCTGTTTTTTCTAACTTAATTTCATCTTGAGTTTGATAGAAGTGTTCTGAAAACATTGATTTCACCGGTAAAATAGGGTTGCAGAGCTAAAGTTGCGCTATTCTACCATATAGGCGCAAAATATGTCTACTCAGTGTGGTTAGAAAAGAGTCAAGCAATTTAAGATTTTTTGCTTCTCCCCTTGTGGGAGAAGCCGCCCGAAGGGCGGATGAGGGGTGCTTTTTCTATTTATCAAAATGACAATTAATAGGATAACGTCTTTCCCGTCCAAACGAAGTATAGTTAATGCGAATACCCACAGCAGACTGGCGACGCTTATATTCGTTTTGATTAACCATTTTAATGACTTTGCGAACAGTTTCAGATTCAAAACCTGCAGCGATAATTTCTTCTGCGCCTTTTTCTTCATTCATATACAATTCTAAAATTTTATCTAGAACAGAGTAGGGTGGTAAGGTGTTTTCATCTTTTTGATTGAATGCTAATTCAGCGGTGGGTGGTCTTTCGATAATTCTTTCAGGAATGATCTTCTCTAAAGAATTTCTGTATTCTGCTAAACGATAGACCATCGTTTTAGGAATATCTTTTAATACAGCCAATCCGCCCGCCATATCGCCATAAAGAGTCGCATAACCTACTGCCATTTCACTACGATTTCCTGTTGTTAAGACAAGCCACTGAGTATGATTTGAAAAAGCCATCAAGAGGATTCCTCGCGCGCGAGCCTGAATATTTTCTTCAGTGATGGGGACAGTGCAGGTTGCAAACGAATTTTGTAAGCTCGCTAATACACAGGAAAATATAGGTTCAATCGAGATAATTTCTTGTGTGACACCGAGGTTTTTTGTTAATCGAGCCGCATCTTCAAGGCTCATTTCTGCGGTATAACGTGATGGCATGACGATGGCTTTTACTTTATCTTTTCCTAATGCATCCACTGCAATTGCTAACGTCAGCGCAGAATCAATTCCGCCTGATAAACCAATCAGTGCGCCGGAAAAATGATTTTTTGACATGTAATTTCGTACACCAAAAACCAAACATTGATAAATTTTTTCTTCTTCTGTTGGAATGTAGTGGGATGATTTTGGTGTTTGAATTTCTTGATCAGAAAAATTCATTTCAACCATCAATAGAGTTTCTTGAAAAAAGCCAGCGAGCTGACAAAGTTCGCCAGTTTCGTTGACGACCATTGAGCCGCCATCAAAAATAATTTCATCCTGACTACCAATTTGATTTGCATAGACAATAGGAATTTTTGTTGTAGCAATTCTATTTTTTAAGGTCGCAAGACGTTGCTCATGTTTGTTGACTTCAAAAGGGGATGCGTTAGGGGAAAGAATTATTTTAGCACCATTTTTTGCAGCATTTTCGGCGGGCCCTTCGCTCCATATATCTTCACAAATGGCAATTCCGACAGGAATGTCATGAATCAAAACGATGTTATGGGTGTCACCTTCTTTGAAATAACGCTTTTCATCAAATACGCCATAGTTTGGTAAAATACGTTTGGTGTACGTTAATATTATTTCGCCATTATAAATAACAACACAAGCATTATATAAATTATTTTCTGAGCGTAAGGGAAGTCCGACGATGCAATAAATGTTTTTGACTTTGGAAATAAATTCCTTTAGTGCATCATCTATGCTGTCTAGATAGGATTTTCGAAGTAATAAATCATCGACTGGATAGCCTGATAAACTGAGTTCAGGAAACAGGATAACATCTGCTTGTAATTCATCTCTTGCTTTGATGGCAGAATCAATATGTTTTTTTAAATTTTCTGAAACACCACCGTGTAATAGATTGAGTTGAGCAATGGCGATACGTAATTTTTTACTCATAAATATTCCTTTTATAACGCATAAGGCAGCTCGAGAATTTTTAATGGCTGATTCATTTCTGGCGTTAAAAAAATTTTTTGATGATTAGCATCTGCTTGAGATGCTAAAATTAATAAATGAAAATTTCCGGGTGATTCTTCGCAGCTATCGACTATCATTCCTGCCGCACCTGTCTCATTGTAAATATCTGCGCCGACTTCGGGGCAAGTTTTCATTTGCACGCTTGCTTTGTACATGTGTTTTTTGAGTTGGCCTCTGTAATGCATGCGAGCAATAATTTCTTGGCCAGTGTAACAACCTTTGTTAAAACTAATTGCATCCAAATGTTGTAAGTTAATTTCATGCGGTAATAATTTTCCTATCGTGCTGGCATAAATAGAAGGAATGCCTGCGTTGATATTGATTTGTTTCCATGTGTTGCTGTCACCTGATGCGTGTTGTTGAAGATCTGTGATGGATTTGGCTGGGCCAATGATTTCAAAGTGAGGCAGTAAGCCTGGTAATTTTATGATTAACAAATCATTGTGTAACAAAGCGCTATTATTTTTTTCAGGTAAAGTCTGAAATTTTTTTTTAAGAATGCCTAACGTGTTTGAGCCGTAACAACTGAGTTTTGCTAAATGAGTACTTGCATTGGTTAATTCAACTTTGTAGAACGGTGAATATTTTTGTAATCCTAGTGTTGTGGATTCAAGGATATCTATTGGCATTTGTAAATAATAATCGTCATGATAATAAAATATTCTAAACAAACTTAGGATTCGACCTTGCGGATTGCAGTGCATGCCTAGACTACTTTGAGTTGCAGATATTTCATCTAAATTACAGGTTACCTGGCCTTGTAATAATTGTTTAGCACCGGCGCCTGCAATGCGTAACAGGCCTAGATGGGGTAAATCCGTGATGGCCTCGGTCATGTCAGGGGATAGCTGCTTGTTTTCAGAGTGAATGATATTCATAATACCGCGTAGTTTTAGTAAAGGTATATCATAGTCTGTATTAGCTTACTTGAGCAACCATGGAGAGTGTTTGTGTACAAAATTGACAAAAAAGCACTCATACTCGTTGATTTGCAAAATGATTTTTGCGACGGCGGCTTGCTGTCTGTTCCCGAGGCGGATTCCATTATTCCATTAGTTAATCGATTACAATCACAATTTGATTGTATTGTCGCGACATTAGATTGGCATCCTCAAGACCACATGAGTTTTGCAATCAATCATGATCATAAGCAGGTCGGAGATACGATGACGGTCGGTGGTTATGAGCAAACTTTATGGCCTGCGCATTGTGTTAAACATTCAGAAGGGGCTAAATTGCATCCGGATTTAGATGTGTCTCGTATCTCTCATTATGTTTTTAAAGGCGCCGACAAAACAATTGACAGTTACAGTGCTTTCTTTGATAACCAACATTTACGGTCAACAGGGTTAGAAAAATGGTTGAAAGATAAAGGGATAGGGACGCTTTATTTTTTGGGTTTAGCGACGAATTTGTGTGTGAAATATTCGTGTATGGATGCCATTCAGCTGGGATTTAAAACGTATGTTATTGCTGATGCTTGTAAAGGGGTTGAGCTGCAGCCGGGTGATATTCAGAAGGCTTATCATGAAATGACAGATGTGGGAGTTCAACTTATAACCAGTAATCAAATCTTGCTAGATGAGTAAAGGATTTCGGGTGAGATATGTCTTCTGTGCGTTTATTCAAGATAAAAGCTATAGCGGCTAAAAAGGCTGCAAAGGTAAAAAAAGAAAGCTCGGTCTCAGAAGTTGAAAGCGCTCATCTTCAATTTGTTAATCTTAAAAAAGAATCTTTAGCTGAATTACAAAAAACTCACGCTATGATCAGCGAAAAAATTAAAAAAATGAATAACGATAAGTTTGCAATGCTATCAAGTGAAAAAAAATGTGAAATAGCGAGTGTTCATCTTGAATTTTTAAATAAAATTTTTCTGGATATTCAAAAGAAACAGCTCGAAATTAAAAAGCTTGAAATACGTGATGTCATTGTTGTTTCACCTCCATAAGGAATGAGAGGTATATACTTCCGGGTCGCGCAACCATTCCAAAATATCGAGTGGATGTTGTATATATCCATCGGCATTCCAGTTGAAAGGCTCTTCTTCTGCTGGAATATATCCGTATAAGGCAACCAGTGAGTGAGTCCCTGCTGCGTTGCTTGCCACTATGTCGACTTCTGCATCACCAATGTAAAGGCAGTCTGCAGGAGTTTGATTGAGTAAACGGCAAGCATAGAGAATGGGGTCTGGATGTGGTTTGCGTTTTTCTAATGTATCACCGCTCACAATGCATTTTGCTTGTTGCAAAAGAGGGATGTGTTTCACTAATACATCTGTAAAGCGCTGAGGTTTGTTAGTGACAATTCCCCAGGGAATATTCTTTTTTTTAAGTGAGTGAAGTACTTGAGGCATGCCAGAAAAAAGTTGGGTTGTTTCTATCAGGTGTATTTGGTAATGCTCAAAAAACTCGGTCGACAGCTCTAAAAAATCAGGATGATTATCATCAATATTGAGTCCAATTTTTAATAAACCTTTGCTTCCTCTCCCCGCAAATGCACGTGTTTGCGAGGTGGGTAAAGTGGGGATATGACGAATCTTTAAAAGACTATTTAGCGCAGATGTTAAATCCTCTGCGCTATCAACTAACGTACCATCCAGATCAAATAAAACTGATTTTATGCGACAATTATTCATTTTTTTTAAGATGCACCAGGTAATTAACCGAAATGTCAGAAGACAGAGAATATTTTTTTGTGAGTATATTATAGGATATTCCTGTCATGTCGACTACAGAAAGTTTAGCGTCTCTTGACCATTTGGCGAGCTCGGCCGGACAAATAAATTTGGCATAGTCATGTGTGTTGCGCGGTAGTAATTTCAGTATATATTCCGCGCCTACTATAGCAAATAAATACGATTTGAGATTGCGATTCAACGTTGAGAAAAAAAGATGTCCTCCTGGTTTTAGCATATCGGCGCACGCTTGAATGATAGAAATAGGATTGGGGACATGTTCTAGCATTTCTAAACAAGTGACGATGTCATATTGTTCTTTTCTATCAACAGCGATGGATTCGGCAGTGGATAATATATATTCAATTTGGGTCTTGGTTTCTAGCTGTCTTAATTTGGCCACATTGATTGCATTGTCGCTCACATCAATTCCGGTAACCTGGGCTCCTAATTGCGCCATGCTTTCGGTTAATATCCCTCCACCGCAGCCAACATCAATGACTCGCTGATTGCGAAGCGAAGCATTTTCATTGATATAAGCTAATCGTAACGGATTGATATCATGTAAAGATTTTAATTCACCTTGCATATCCCACCAATGAGCGGCTAATTTGCTAAACTTTGCAACCTCAGTGGGATCAATGTTTGATTTATTCATGACTCGCTTGCCAGTAATAGTGATATCTGTTTATCATGTTAACTATATCAACTAGTTATACATGAAATCTAGTTGCTTTTATTTCTTATTTACTAAAAGGAATTATCTATATGAATAAAAGACTAATTGGATTGGCTGTTTTGTTAGCTGCATTTTCCAGTGGGGTCGTGCTAGCTGATGATTCAACAGATATTCAAGGCCCGCCGGTAACTCCAGCCATGCCTTCTGATAATACGGGTACGGCAAATGGTATGAGTGGAGGAGCTGGTGCATCAAAAAATATGGGCCCTGCTGAGATGGATTTGAATGCACCTAGTGCCCCTGTATCAGGAACAAGTGATACATCTCCGGCAAGCTAATAAGAGAGTAAATTAACTTTGTGTATGATCACCCCGCCATGTTGCGGGGTTTTTAGTTAAGATAGGAAATAGGCATGACAACCCACAATCCGCATACGATTTATTTAAAAAATTATTCTGTACCTGATTATTTAATCGATAAAGTTGACTTGACGGTTAATTTAGATGAAGACGTTACGACTGTGGATTCGACAATGTCTGTTCGTGTGAATCCGGAAAGTCAAAACAAATCACCTTCACTCGTGTTGAATGGCGTTTCATTAGAGTTAACATCCATTTTGTTGGATGGTAAGCAGTTAACTGCAAAAAATTATCAACTGTCCAGTGACAGTCTTACTATTTCATCTGTTCCATCTACATTTACGTTGCAAATTCAAACACGCATAAGACCTCAAGACAATACCAGTTTAAGTGGTTTATATAAATCAAGCGGAAATTTTTGTACGCAATGTGAAGCGGAAGGCTTTAGGCGTATCACATATTTTTTGGATAGACCTGATGTCATGGCGCAATATAAAACGACTATCATTGCTGATCAGTCACGCTATCCTGTGCTGCTGTCAAATGGAAATTCTACTGACTCAGGAAAGCTGGAGAATGGCAAATATTGGGTTTGCTGGGAGGATCCTTTTAAAAAACCTTCCTATTTATTTGCATTAGTTGCAGGTAATTTAGAATGTGTCGAAGATTATTTTGTGACGCAGTCAGGTCGTCGAGTTGTGTTGAGAATTTATGTAGAGCAGGGCAATCAAGACAAATGTGCGCATGCTATGCAGGCTGTTAAAAAAGCGATGCGCTGGGATGAAGAAAAATTTGGTCGTGAATATGATTTGGATATTTACATGATAGTGGCGGTGAGTGACTTTAATATGGGAGCCATGGAAAATAAAGGTCTTAATATTTTTAACACCAAATATATTTTAGCTAAAAAGGATACGGCGACTGACGAAGATTTTATTCATGTTGAATCAGTCATAGCGCATGAATATTTTCATAACTGGACAGGAAATCGCATCACATGCAGAGATTGGTTTCAGTTAAGTTTAAAAGAAGGTCTCACCATTTTTCGCGATCAATCTTTTACTGCAGATACAACGTCGCCTGCAGTTGCGCGCATTCAAGATGTTATTGCATTACGTACACAACAATTTCCCGAAGATGCGGGTCCATTAGCACATCCTGTTCGCCCAGAGTCTTATATTGAAATCAATAATTTTTACACTGCTACCGTCTACAACAAAGGTGCAGAAGTCATTCGTATGATGAAAACGATTTTGGGAGATACAGCATTTCGAAAAGGGATGGATTTATATTTTGAGCGTCATGATGGGCATGCTGTCACGATTAATGATTTTGTAAAAGCAATGGAGGATGCATCTGGAATTAATCTCACTCAGTTTTGTATTTGGTATAGCCAAGCGGGTACGCCGAAATTGAAAATAACAGAAAATTACAATGCAAATCAAAAAATATATACCTTAACGATTCAACAAAGCTGTGATGCAACTCCGGGACAAAAAGAAAAAAAACCTTTTCATATTCCAGTAAAAATAGGATTGCTAGACAAGAAAGGCAATGAGTTACCGTTAGAAAGCTCTATACTTCATGTTACTCAGGCTACGCAGAGCTTTGACTTCAAGAATATTTCTGAAAAGCCTACACCATCACTTCTTCGTGCTTTTTCTGCGCCCGTCAAAATTCAATTTGACTATTCGAATTATGATTTAGAGTTTTTATTTAAACATGATCAAGATGAGTTTAATCGTTGGGAAGCAGGCCAGCAGTATGCAATTGACTTAATCATGAAATTAGTAAAGGTCTATCAAGCGGGTGAGCATTTATTATTACCTTTTAGTTTTATTGAAGCGTTTCGTCATGTATTAACAACACAACAACAAGACAAATGGCTGTTAGCTGAAATGCTGACGCTGCCTTCTTTGAAATATTTGACTGAGCAGATGAGTGTGATTGATGTTGATGCGATTTTTGCTGTGCGGGAGTTTGTGTTGCTTGAAATGGCAACGCAATTACAAGACCTATTTTTTGAGATATATCAGGATAATCATTCAGCTGTGAATTCTAATGATTTTAACATTGGTGAAGTGGGTAAGCGTCAACTTAAAAATGTATGTTTGTATTATTTGATGTTGTTGTCAAATAAATCTGTCTATATAGACTTGGGGGTAGAACAATTTCATCAATCTCTATCGAGCAATATGACAGATACTGTTGGTGCGTTGAGATGTTTTGTGAATAGTGATTCACCGAGGCGCGCTGAAACACTGGATGCATTTTATGAATATTGGCAGGATGATGCGCTGGTGTTGGATAAGTGGTTCGCGTTACAAGCCACTTCTAAATTGCCAGATACATTAAGTACGGTTAAAAAGCTAATGAGTCATAAAGCATTTGATATTAAAAATCCAAATAAAGTGTATGCGTTAATCGGTGCATTTGGGCATCAAAATTTAAAAATTTTTCATGCGATCGATGGATCTGGTTATGCTTTTCTCTCCAACGTCGTCCAGCAGTTAGATGTGTTGAATCCGCAAATTGCAGCAAGAATGATTAGGCCATTAATTGACTGGAAACGCTATGATAAAGTACGGCAAGGATTGATGCTGGCAGAACTTGAAAAAATAGTTTCGAATAAAGGTCTTTCAAAAGATGTTTATGAATTAGTGAGTAAAAGTCTCTCGGAATAGGAGTTATGTGATTATGGCAACAAATACACGTGTTGAATCGGATAGTATGGGAAAAATTGACGTGCCTAATAATGTTTATTGGGGTGCGCAGACACAGCGTTCATTGCATCATTTTGAAATTGGCTACGATATCATGCCGCAAGAATTGATTCGCGCATTTGCTCTCTTAAAAAAAGCTGCTGCATTGGCGAATCTAGAATTAGGTTTGCTGCCAGAAGATAAAGTTAAGTTGATTGTTGCCGCTGCTGATGAGATTTTAGCAGGTAAATTAAAGGATCAATTTCCGCTGAGAATTTGGCAAACAGGAAGTGGTACGCAAACAAATATGAATGTGAATGAAGTCATTTCAAATCGAGCTATTGAAATGGCTGGTGGTGTGCTGGGGAGCAAAACTCCAATTCATCCAAACGATCATGTGAATCGATCTCAATCATCCAATGATACATTTCCAACGGCAATGCATATTGCTGCTGTTGAATCCGTGATTCATCGCTTAATTCCTTCAGTGATTGAATTACGTAATGCATTAGCGGATAAACAAAAGAAGTTTGATAAAATTGTCAAAGTAGGACGTACGCACTTACAAGATGCGGTGCCATTAACATTAGGTCAAGAATTCTCGGGCTATGTTGCACAGCTTGATGCGGCTGTTGCAAATGTCTTAGCAACCTTGCCGGGACTTTATGAGCTCGCGCTGGGAGGAACAGCAGTTGGGACAGGTATTAATTCGCATCCAAAATTTGCTGATTTATCTGCAAAAAAAATCGCAGAACTCACGGAAATTCCGTTTACCTCTGCAAAAAATAAATTTGCAGCCTTGGCGGGGCATGATGCTTTTGTATTTGCGAGCGGCGGAATAAAATCATTGGCTTGTGCGTTGATGAAAATTGCAAATGATGTTCGGTGGTTGGGGTCCGGTCCTCGCTGTGGTTTGGGTGAGTTGATTTTACCTGAGAATGAACCTGGGTCATCTATTATGCCAGGTAAAGTGAACCCTACACAGTGTGAAGCGATGACGATGGTATGTGTGCAAGTAATGGGAAATGACGCGGCGATTGGATTTGCGGGATCGCAAGGCAATTTCGAATTAAATGTTTTTAAACCTGTTATCATTCATAATTTTTTACATTCTGTTCGATTGCTGACAGATGCTTGTCACATGTTTAGAGAGTTTTGTATTCAAGATTTAGTGGCTGATGAGCGTCGCATTAAATTTTTTGTTGATAATTCGTTGATGTTAGTGACAGCGCTTGCACCTAAAATTGGATACGATAAATCGGCTGAGATTGCTCATAAAGCGTTTCATGATGATACTTCATTGTTAGAGGCTTGTTTGGCATTGGGTTATTTATCAGAAACAGAGTTTAAGGCGACGATTAAGCCGGAGACGTTGACGTATCCACAAGCTTGAAGGCTTGTCATGGTTTGGTTTCATACTTTGGAAGGATTCGATATCTTATACACTTTAAAATTCCTTTCCCCCACCGCACTTATTGCGGTGAGAGAAAGTGTCTACCTACAACCAATAGTTAATAGCAAGTCTTACGTCATTGGTGCTCAGTTTAGAATGTGCGCCACCGTTCGGATCAGATAAACCGTAAACGGTTGGAATTGCCATATTCAAAGCATTTCCGTAGTTAGTATAATAGTATTCTGCACGTATAGACCAATTATGCGACCCCATTAATTCAAGACCTGCGCCTACCAGCCAACCACCTTGAGAAGTATTTACGGAATAATAATCGCCGTTTGCATTATTATAACTCATCCCTAACTTAGCTATACTTCCTCCTGCCGTAAAAAAAGGAAGTAAGTGGTGAGGCAGCGCATAACCGATTCGAGCACGCAGAGAACCTTGTTCTCGGTTATTGATGACGAAGGAATCGGCGATGACCGGGTGGAATTGGCAAACACAACCTGTGTTGCTTTGATTATTTATATCATAAGTAAAATCGCCTTCAACACCCAGTACAATATTAGAGTTAAACTGATGGGCTAAGCCTACTTGTGCTCCGGGGAAAATGCTCGAAAAGTTTGAGGTAGTGTTACAAACTCCTGGTATGCCTACGAAAGCTAAGTGATTAGAGTTCAGGTTGTTATGATTAAAAATACCACCGACATTTAATCCGCCATAAATTCCGGTCCAATTTCTTGGCAAGGCTGATTTCATACTGGCTGTCTGATATTTTTTTTGTAAAACGAGAGTATGCGAGACTGTTTTAGCAAGAGCAGTATTGGATAATACTGCTAGGCTCATTGTTATAAGTGCACCCTTAAGAATAAAATGGTTCAAGGTCTTTGTTCCTCTTATCAATTTGGAATTCAATGTGTTCAAAATGGCGTTACTACCGTAAATGGAGCCGACGATACACCATTTTTCGTACCTACGATTGTGCAAGAACCACTACTACCATCCATCTTAAAGTAGGTTTGTGATCCTGAAGTACCTATAAAGCAACTGACATTGCCAGTACTCGCGGTAACGGCATAAGTGGTTGGGCCAGATCCTGGAATCGGTAACGGTCCAAGTAACAGAGGTCGCCCACAACATACAACAGCAGGATCAAACATAGCTGAGCCATTCAATGTTGCCGGTATCATTGCCAAGCTGCCAAATCTGACACTGCAAGAACTAGTAATTGTTCCCGTTGTGTATTGATTGCCAGACCATGAGCCAGCAGGGCAAGTTCCACTAACAGTGTTAGACAGCGTAAACCCTGTATTGGGCGTTATGGTGAAGACTTGTGTTCCACCATAATTTACCGTTTGCGGTGTGCTTGGTGAAATGGTTTCATTGCCATCGCCGCTTGGGGTAATGGTGTATTGATTGATGGAGGCACTGAAACTGACACTGCAAGAACCCGTAATGGCTCCGGTTGTGTATTGATTGCCAGTCCATGAGCCAGCAGGGCAAGTTCCACCGACAGTGTTAGATAACGTATAGTGTGCATTGGGCGTTACGGTGAAGGCTTGTGTTCCGCCATAATTGACCGTTTGCGGTGTGTTTGGCGAAATGGTTTCATTGCCATCTCCGCTTGGGGTAAGAGTATACGAATTGATGGAAGCGCTAAAACTGACGCTGCAAGAACCCGTAATTGCTCCGGTTGTGTATTGATTGCCAGTCCATGAGCCAGCAGGGCAAGTGCCACCAACAGTATTCGATAATGTATACCCTGTATTAGCTGTTACGGTGAATGCTTGTGTTCCACCATAATTGACCGTTTGCGGCGTGCTTGGCGAAATAGCTTCATGGCTATCTCCGCCCGGGGTAACGGTATACTGATTGATGGAAGCACTAAACGAGACAGAACAGCTGCTAGTAATGGCGCCTGTTGTATAAACACTACCAGAAAATGAGCCAGCGGGACAGGTACCGCCTACTGTTGATGATAAGGTATAACCTGTATTCGCTGTTACCGTAAAGTTTTGAGTGGACCCACTGTTTACTGTTTGTGGTGTGCTAGGTGAGATGTTTTCATTGCTATCTCCGCCAGGAGTAACGGTGTATTGAGCTGACGCTATGGAGATAGTGACATTAGTCGAGTTGGTAGTTGAGTTAGAGTTATTTGTTGCATTTGATGAAACCGTTGACGTGGGTGCGCCTACTGTTGTGGGCGTGCCAGCAACCGTACAAGTGACGGTTTGACCGCTAGGAATAGTGGTCGGCTCTACCCATGCACCAGACGGGGTAATTGTACAACCCGTTTCACTCAGACCGGCTGGTAAGTTAGTAATATCGCAAGTAGCAGAGGGTGCATCTCCAGTAGCGGAGCTAGTCGGGGTATTCGCACAAGTAAACGTACCTGTGTATGGCGTACCAACAGTTCCGGTAGTGGGTAGGCCGCTTGCATTGACGACCAAATTGCTGAGACCCGAAGGGGCAACCAGGGTTGTTTGAACCAGAGGGCCTAATAGAGGGCTTAGTGTGCCACTTACTGGTGTGCCACTTATTGGATAATTACCATTGTTGACTGGCCCGACTGTTGTAGCCCAGGCGCTAGGTATATTAACAGTTAGCTGGAAAGTTCCTGATTGACCTGATGTTAGAGTGCCCATATTGCAAGTGACGGGCCCCGTTCCTGCGCAAGAGGGAGACGTGCCTACCGTTGGTGTAGTATTAGAAACATAAGTCGTGCTTGTTGGTGTGGCAGGAGTTTGCGGTAGCGGCAGGTTTGCAACGACTTGAACGTTGTTGATAGTTCCTATGCTCGTGTTCGTATATGTATAAGTATAAGTGACATTATTGCCGGGTGTGGAGCTGATCGGTCCGTTAGCAACAACCCATAAGCCGTATGGAATACTTGTCGATGCACCATCAAGATACATGTGACCATCATGACCTCCTGGTGAGCAACCGGAAGCAAGCGCCACAAGCTCAATCGTGTCGCCTACATGGATAAATGCATTGCCTGGGGCAATATCAAAAGCCTGGAGAACTGTATACTGATAGTCTGTACTGCTACCGGGATTTGTGCCGGCTCCTGCGCTAAGAGAGCTCCATGGCACACCAGGCTGACCTCCGTAGTTCCATTGGAAAAATAGGGGATTAGTCCCCGTGCGTCCTGTGGTGATGTTATTCACCTGAAAGGCAACGAATGGTTGTTGATTAGCTGCATGTGTTGGATTTTCAACCACAGGAGCTGCTATAAATCGAATGTGGTACTTGCCATCTGTTGGATCAAGATCCGATGGTTGGATGGTGACTTGTTGACTGAGGGCGGTTGCTTGTGCTGCGATTTTTGTCCAGGATGATCCTGGGTTACCCGTTCCAGACTTTGTCAGCGGGGTATCAATCGACCTCAAATTTATCATCGCCGACTGCGAAGCTATGATCGGCACTGTTTGTGTAGGCGTAGGGTTTGCACCAAATAGAAAGTAGTCATAAAGCGTTTGAGTCGTTCCAATAATGATATCAGATATGGGTGTGGCGTTTACAGTTAAACCAATGCTGCTAATGTTCGTAGGTAAGCTTGGTCCGGTCCCTGGAAAATGGTAGCCAGTTTGCGTCCAACCCGTAATAGGGCTAAATGATGTATTGTCTGGCGTATAGGGACTTTCAAACCCGCCATTGACAAAGCCTGCATAAGAAGGGTACGCGCAAAACAATTGAAGCAAACACCCTGATACAAGAAAACGTTTCTTCCATGAGCTACGTTGGTTGCGCACAATATCCATATTGTAATCTCGCTATGACGGTAAAAGGTTATAAAACTAGTCTAGAGGGCTCAGATGATGAAGCTCTCTGTCTGAGTCAGTAACGTAATTGATGTGACTAAGAGAGTCAAGAAGAATGGTTATGGTTTGTGCTGCCTTTCAGGCGGCCCGCCACCATTTAATTCGCATAGCGCAATATCTCTGTTGGTTTTATTGGTCTGATGTTCTGGATTTAAAACATAAGCTGTATTGTAGTACTTGATTGCATCTGCCAGTTTTTTTGCGCTTTGAGGCGTATTTTTTAAAAGTTCGTATTGCATAAACAGAGTATTTCCTAATAGATGAAAACCTTCGGCATCGTCAGGATATTTTTTTGTAAGTTGAGCGAGTACCTGAAAAGATTTTTCGAATAATTCATTAGCATATTTAAATTGCTGAGCTGCTTTTTTACGTGCAGCATACATGCATAATGTTTTTCCTAGCTGGGTCAATGCTTTCTTATTGTTGGTGTCTATCTTGAGAGCGTTTTCATATTCTGTAACTGCTGCGCTAATCACTCTTTCTTGATCGGCAGTGTTTTGTATCGGCTGCGATCGTTCTAGAAAAATATTCCCTCTGGCGATATATGCATTAATAAATAGAGGGTCCAGCGTGCTAACTAGGTCGAATTGATAAACAGCTTCCGCAAAATTTTTATTCTCATGGAGTTGTTGACCCAAGAGGTAAGCATTTTGTACGAGGGCGGGTTTTTTTTTAGGATCTAGTTTTGAAGCTTGAATGATATCTCTTGTCGATAAATCAAATAAATTTCTGCATGCTGCAGATTTGTTTTCTTGAAGAGCGAGTTGTTGATAAGCATGAGCACGGCTAATATAAGCATCAACCGATTTAGGGTTTAACTCAATGGCTAGGGAAAATTTTTCTAACGCTTCTCTGAATTTTTTTTCTTTAAACAAATCCAGACCGATGGTGTGGGCAAGTTCGCTTTGTTCTAGGGTTGTTAGTTTGCGCTGGCCGCTCATGAGAAACGCCTCAAAAATTATCTAATTGTTATACTATAAGCATATCACTCTTAAGACGTTTTTGTCTGAGAGTGAGGCGTGAAATTTCATCTATTTGATTGTGTTCTGTTTTTATCTCAAGGCTGGAAATAATCCTAATAAACCTTCAGCAAGCATTCCTACTGCAATTGCCATAATAATCATGCCCATAATTCGCGTTACGACTTTGATGATGGAAGTTCCGATAAGTTTCGCGACTGGATGAGCGTAAAATAAAATAAGTGACATGCCAATGGCTAACATAACGCAAATGCCTGACATCCATAGCTTATTCAAGAATTGAGGAAAATCGTTATCTGCAATAATGAGTGTGCTAATCGCCCCTGGGCCGATAATAAGAGGCAAGGCCAAAGGAACCACTGCAATTGAGTCGCGTTCTTTAGCTGCTACATCGTCTTCTAAGGTGTGACTGACGGGGCTTTCTTGAGATTGCAGCATCGATAACCCTATGAGTAATAAAATGATGCCGCCTGCAAAACGAAAAGAGGGAATAGTAATGCCCAATAACATCAATAATTGCTGACCAGACCATACTGTAATTAGCATGATAAGAGTGATGGCAATGCCGCAAGATACAGCAATATCTTGTTGTTTTTTAAGGGGCATTTTTAGGGTAAGTTGCAGAAAGACAGAAAGAGATCCTAGCGGATTCATCATAATAATCATAGCAACCATAAATTTTATAGCGTCACTTGTCGTCACAAATAATCCATCCATATGATAGGGTGTTGTTTTCTTCTCACCTTGTGGGAGAAGGTCCCGGAGGGCGGATGAGAGGTGTTTTTGCTTTAAAAATACCCCTCACCCTAACCCTCTCCCACAAGGGGAGAGGGGATAAAAGCAAAAGACTGACTTATGTAACGATGCCATATGATATAGAACTTATTTAAAAATGCCATAAATCTCGCATGATAGTGATAGATATGATAGATTTTTTTAATTTTATAATATAACTGTCCATGGATAATCAGATGAGAGTTTTTAATTTTAGTGCGGGTCCTGCGATGTTGCCTGAAGAGGTTTTAATGCAGGCGCAGGAGGAGATGCTAGATTGGCAGGGTAATGGTGTATCTGTCATGGAAATTGGTCATAGAGGCCCTGAATTTAAACATATAGCTGAGCAATCAGAAGCAGATTTACGTGAGTTAATGAGTATACCCGAAAATTACAAAGTTGTTTTTTTAGCGGGTGGGGGGAGTGTGCATTTTGCCATGGTGCCATTGAATCTTTTTCGGACTAACAAAACGGCAGATTATGTTGATACAGGAATATGGTCCAAAAAAGCGATTGCTGAAGCAAAGCGTTATGGCAATGTGAATGTGGCTGCTCAGGCAAAAAAGTCTGATTATTTATATATTCCTCAACAAAAAGATTGGCAATTAAACCCAGATGCGGATTACGTTCATTATACGCCGAATGAAACCATTGATGGATTAGAGTTTAGTTGGGTCCCTAAAACGGGATCAGTCCCATTGGTAGCCGATATGACATCAATGATTTTGTCTAGGCCTATTGATGTCAGTCAATATGGGTTGATTTATGCAGGTGCTCAAAAAAATTTAGGACAGGCTGGAATGAGCATTGCCATCATACGTGAGGATTTGCTGAAAGATCCGCTGCCCTTCACTCCGACATTATATAATTATAAGCTTCAAGCGGAAAATCATTCATTCTATAACACACCGCCAACGTACAGTTGGTATATTTTAAGTTTAGTGTTGGCATGGATGAAGTGGAAGGGTGGTCTCGACTACTTTACAAACTTGAATATTCGAAAAGCAAAAAAATTATATGACTGCATCGATTCCTATTCTGATTTTTATGTCAATCATATTGCTGCAGATTGTCGATCGCGAATGAATATTGTTTTTAATCTGAAAAATGCAGAGTTAGAGCCGCTTTTTTTAGAGTTAGCAACCAAAGAAGGGTTGGCACATCTAAGAGGGCACAAGGTGGTTGGAGGCATGCGCGCAAGTATTTATAATGCAATGCCTGAAGAAGCTATCGACAAGCTGGTTATGTTCATGAAAAATTTTGCAAAGAGATATGGATAGATGGAATCACACAGCAAGTGGATTGCAAAGCCAACGATTTACAAAGACTATGAGGAAGGGAGATATTTTACAGCTAAAAATGAACACGCGAAGAGGCGCGAAGGTATGATTGAATTGCAAAATGTAATTTAGTGTCTTTTACTTTTTGCTAGAAGATTGTTTTTGCAATCGATATTGTTTGCGTACAAGTGCCTCATCGAAACGTCTTTGTTGGATTTCATTTTCAATGGTTAAAGGTGGGATTTTTGTGGGTTTTCCGTTGCTATCAATCGCAACCATGGTAAAATAACAACTATTAGTGTGTCTACTCAGTCTTGTTAATAAATTCTCTGCGACAACGCGTATGCCAATTTCCATCGAGGTGCTTCCCACATAATTAACTGAGGCAGAGAATGTAACTAACTCTCCGACATAAATAGGTTCTTTAAAAAAAACCTGATCGACTGAGAGTGTCACTGTATTTTTGCCTGCATATCGTGATGCGCAAGCATATGCAACATTATCTAATAGTTTTAAAATATGTCCGCCATGGACATTTCCAGAAAAGTTCGCTGAATTAGGTGTCATTATTTCTGACATGATGAGCTTGCGTCTATCTTCGTTCATACTGTTTTCCCCGCAAATGGTAGAAAGAGCGCGTCAATTTTTTCAGCACAAATAAAATCATTGTCAGATAATCCATTAATTGCGTGAGTAGTATAACGGACTACGCAATGATTATAACTGACCTCAAGGTCTGGGTGGTGGTTCTCGATATGAGCCATCCATGCAATAGCGTTGACGAATGCTATTGTTTGGTAGTAATTTTTAAATTTAAAGTCTCGATGAATAGATTGATGGTTTTCGCTGACTTGCCAATCTTTTGATAGCTGTTTTACGGCATTCTGTATTTCATGATTGGTCATAGGAGGGATGCCGCCATGACAGGGAACGCAGTGTTTGTCGGCTATTGAACAAGTGGTTTGGTCTGACATGATGATTCCTTAAAATTTACTATTATAACTCTTGATTCGGGATTTCGTAAGTTGTAAATTATGCAACATTCCTGGCAATCGAATTGAAAATTACACAACCTGTCATTCCCGCCCGCACAGGAATGACAAGCTCCGCAACTCCCTCTCAACTCAGCGAAATATCAACAAACTCCACACTGAGGGCATTGTTGCATAAATCAAACTTATTCCTCTCCTCCACAAAAAGCGTGGAGTGGAGGGGATTTATGATTCATGCAGCAACGCCCATCCTGAGTCAAAATTTTTTCCTACCAACGCAAGGACTTATGATGCGCATATACCAGTTGTATGGATTTAGCTTTATCGAAGTATTGGTTAGCCTGTTATTGTTATCTATGCTTTTATTGGGTGCAGATGCACTTGAAATTTATGCATTACGAGCACATCGTGTGAATGATTACTTTTCTGTTGCCTCACTTCAAATCCAAAATATAGCCGAACGTTTAAAAGTCCATCAAGCTTTTGTGTCGACGTCGACTGTTGAGATGGAGTGGAACCAACAAAATCAACTTGTATTGCCAGGTGGTCGTGGAGTCATTGAGGGTGTGTTTCCACATTACAAAATATCTATTTTTTGGGGCGAGTTAAGCGAGACTCATTGTCAAAAAAATCAATTAGGACAAAGTGGTTGTATACAACAAATGATATCTCTATAAAAAAGATGCTCGGGCTGACATTGATAGAAATGTTAGTGGCTATTACCATGAGTAGCATGATTCTATTGTTAGTCACTTCTATTTATATGACGACACAAAAAAACTTTCACATGCAAGAAGCATTAAGTGAACTGGATGAAAACGCGCGATTTTCAGAGGAATTGCTGCGATCATCCATTCAAAAAAGTGGTTATATTGGATGTGCGCATTTAAGTCATGATTTACCTATTCAAAATGATACGAGTTACATATTAACTACCAATAATAAATTAACTGTACAAGTCGGAAGTCTATCAGATGAACTCACAATCCGATTTGCTGATACACAAAGTGCGAGTCTAGTCTCACCTATTTGGCAATCATCAAAATTGACCTTGTCTCTTCATCCAAAATTTAATGCGGAAGATATTGCAGTGATCACTGATTGTCAAAAAGCAGAAATAGTGAGAATCGTGCATGTCTCTTATGAAGCCAATCGTCAAGTCATCACTTTAGCATCTCCGCTGCATTATTCTTTTCAGTCCTCTGCTGAGGTTAGTCATCTTAGCATTGTTAGTTATTTTATAGAAAAGACTAAACGTAAAAAGAATGATGGGTCGCCTGTTTATTCCTTATTTAAAAAAGAATTAAATCAACAAAAAACAGAGCTGGTTGAGAATGTAGAGGGCATGCGATTGACATTCGATGTGTTTAAAGATGGGCAGATTCTCCCTAAAAATTCTGATAATTTTTTAGATTCAGACAGTGTCATGGGTGTGACGGCTAAGCTGTTATTGACGCATTATGAACGTTTGAACCTTAAAAAAATTGTTTATATTTATATTCCAATCGAGAATGAATATGCGTACGTCTGAACATGGAGTGGTTCTTATTATTGTGCTCGTTTTTTTAGAAATTTATATGTTATTAAGCCTAGCTGTTTTAGAAAGCGATGTTTTTCAGACGAGAATGTCGCATCAATATTGGCAAAAAAAACAAATGATGTTTGCTGCGAATGAAGTGCTGCGTCATGCTGAGTTAGAATTGATTCATCAAATTCCACCTTGTGTTATTCCAACCACTTCAAGTATGGATTTCGCCCATAAGCCTTTATCCTGGTGGCAATCAGGGTTATCTTGTGTTGGTAATTTTCAGAGGTTACAGTACTATTATGTTGTTGAAGCTCTGGATAAAAATGCGTGTGCGTACATCTTGCAAGATTTATATGGAGATACAAAAAAAGTGAATGCGAGTTATTATCGAATCACATTGCTGATGACGACCACCGATGGTTTGTCAGATTTACATAGGTTGATTCAGAGTACGGTGTCCAAGCCGGATACTCAGGAATTGACCTGCACAATAGGTTCTCACAAGGTGAATGTGGGGCGTCAATCATGGCGGGAATTAGTCTAAAAGGTCTCTTATGTCAGACAAAAAATTAAAAGATAAAGTTGTTTTTATTACGGGTGCTAGCCGCGGTATAGGGCGGGAAATAGCGCTTCGATTTGCAAGAGAGGGTGCGTGCATTGTGATTGCAGCAAAAACCAGTGATCCTCACCCTACATTAAGAGGTACGATTTTTAGCGTGGCAAAAGAAGTCGAAGAGGCCGGTGGCATTGCATTACCGCTACAAGTTGATATACGCGATGAGACCAAGGTATATGAAGCAGTGGCTAAAGCGGTTGATCGATTTGGTAAAATTGATATCTTAATTAATAATGCGAGCGCCATCAGTTTAACGCCTACGCTTGAAACTCCGATGAAGCGGTTTGACTTAATGTTTTCTGTCAATGCGCGCGGTACATTTTTATGTTCGCAAGCGTGTATTCCTCATATGAAAAATTCTGAAAATCCGCATATTATTAATCTTTCTCCGCCGTTAAACATGAAAGCAAAATGGTTTGCCAATCATGTTGCATATACCATGTCAAAATATGGAATGAGCATGTGTACGTTAGGTATGTCTGCCGAGTTAAAACCCGATGGCATTGCCGTCAATTCATTATGGCCAAAGACAACGATTGCAACAGCGGCCATTGAAGTGAATTTTCCAAAAAAGATTCTTGAAGCGAGCCGCAAGCCTGAAATTATGGCAGATGCAGCCTATGAAATTGTTACCAGCAACAGTCGTGACACAACAGGCAATTTTTTTGTAGATGAAGATTTGCTGAGAGACAGAGGTGTTAAGGATTTTGCTCGTTATGCGTATCATCCTGAAAATCCATTATTTCCTGATTTTTTCTTGGATTAAAAGATAGGTAGGTTAGTTTGCAGCGCCTAACCTACAATTTTTTTGTCGTGTACAGTGGATTTTATTTATTTAAAATCCAGCTGTTTTGCAGAAGTAAATAACGCCTCACCATCATGATCTTTTTTTCCAAAATTTTTAATAAGTGTTTGAGCTCTATCACTTTGCAAATAATGTAAAAAATCCAGAGCGAGTTTGTTAGGATGTTGGTTGAGTAGAGCAAAGCAGGGATTGCGAAGTACATCGCCGCCTTCTATGTAGATAACATAATGTTTTAGTTTTTTGCGATTAGAGAGCCAAGTGCCTCTATCTGTGAGGGTGTAAACGGATAGCTTATCTGCTGTGATTAAAGCATTTTTTGGGAAGTCGTGAAGTTTTATATACCATGGTGAGTTTTCTTCCCAAGGTAATAATTCTAATAGTGTCCATAGGGTGCGTTCCTTCATATTAGTACCTGAGCCATCATCGCGTGACAAAAATAATTTAACAGATGAGTTTGCAGGTAATGCATTTGCTGTCTTTGCAATTTTTGCAAATGCATGAGGTGCGGTGTCAGATTTGTTGAGATGTGAAGGGTTGGTGTTAGGGCCCACAATTAAAAAATGATCGTTAAAAATTAAGGTTCTATTGCTCGCCCAACCTTCTTTAATGGCTTTTTCAGCTTCTTCAGGTTCATAAACTAGGGCAATATCAACAATGCCGTTTTTTAATTCGTAGAGTGTGTTTGCGCTGATGTTTTGATACCAAGCAATATCAATGTTTTGTTTCGTTTCTTTCAAGTAATCTTCTGCCAACGCGCGAATAATTCCAGTTGGTCCCGCGCCGCCGTTACTAATACGAATTTTAATCGGTGCACCGGCTGGCCCATAGATTTCTGTTGGGACAGAGTCTGGTTTCAGTGTGTTTTCTGCCGAAAAACTTCAGTTGAATGCAAAAAGTAAAAAACTTAGGATGAAGATATTCCGCATATAAATTCCTTTACTATAAGCTTATACCTTCATTGTAGCATAAAGTTTTTACACAATGGCGGCGCAATAATCGAACAAATCTTTTCTTGTTCGTATTATTTTACACATTCAGATAGGTGGGGCTGATTTGCAGGAAGATAGGCAAACCAAGCGGGAATTAATGGGAAATATAGTCCTATGCGTATGGGTCTATTATCAATTTGGTGTAAAGCCTGTTGGTATTGTAATAATTGCTTAGCATGTTTCTTTTGTTCTATTTGGAGAAATTGATCCAGTGGTGTTTCTCCTTGCAATGTTGTTTTGTAATCAATGATCCATCGAGTTCCTTCTGTATCAACAAACGTTCTGTCAATGACAAATGATTTTATATCATGATCAATGACTGTTGTGATAGAAAGCTCGCACTGAGCTTCTGCATGATTTTTTAAAATCCATAATCCATTAGAATCATTCAACGTGTTATGGATAGCTAATGAAACAAGCTGAGTTGCATTTGCTAATTCGCTCTCTAACACACCTTGATAATGTAAGTGTGATTGAATATAGCGTAACTGACTTTCATGTTGATGCGTTTGCCACCACGATAAACCAAAGCTGCCAATTTGCTGAAGAATTTGATGAACAAGCGTGCCTATATGTTTGGCTGTGTATTGATGTAATTGAAATCCAGGTGCTTTTTGGTGACGTGATATTTTATCAGAAGATGCAGCTTGAAATGGATTCTTCCAATCTAAAGATAGACGTTTGATAGACCGTTGCTTAGATTTTAAGTGTTGATCAGAGTCGATTAGTTGACTATTCGGTGTGTAAACAATTTCATCCTGAATAGCTATCCAAAGTTTTTCTAATAAGCTCTTTGATAATGGTTTCTGAAAAGATTGATCTGAATGATTCGTCTCTAAATTAAATAATAAGTGTAAATCTTTTTTTGCGCGTGTGACTGCAACGTATAATAGCCTGCTTGTTTCATAATCCATTTTGATAGCATGTTGTCGTTTCACAAAATCATAAATAGGATCGCCATCGGCGCCAGTCGCAGAGATTGGCGCTAAAATTAAAGCGTTCTGTTGGTTATCTCGTGCTCGTTCCATCCATAGCAGTAATTGTTTATCATCATGGGGCGATTTACGTTGAAGATGGGGCAAGATAACGGTATCAAATTCTAAACCTTTTGCAGTGTGGATTGTCATGATTTGTAAGATATTATCAGTTTGATTATTGGGGGCAGCAAATAATTGACGAACCTGATCACTGAGCTCATTCAGGTTGGATAAGTCACCACCTTGGTCTAATTTCTCTAGTAATTCAAAAAACTCTTTCACATCCAGCAAATCGGTTGATTGTTCTGTGCAAGCCGGCCCGCCGAGTAATAACCAAGTGTTCTCAACCCATTCGCGTAAGTTTTGTCTGCGACGCTCAGCAATTTTAGTTTTTAAAATAGGTATGATGCGATTTAGACGTTCTTTTCCAGCATCGCTTAGCCCTAAGATAGTGTTGAATTGAAGTAAATTTTCCCACAGCGTTTTTTTTGAATGAGTGTCTGTTATGGCAAGTAAGTCACTCAGTGATAAGCCGCACCAAGGTGCTCGCAAAACAGAAAGCCAAGCAATACGATCAGCAGTGTGTAATAAAGCTCGTGTTAACGCAATCATATCTTGAATGATGGATCGAGAATTTAAACGATCAATATCAATTGCTCGATAGGGAATATTGGCTGCAATGAGTTGAGGAATGATATCAATCAGGTGATTACGTGACCTGACTAATATAGCAATACTTCCGTTTGGATTGTCTGATTGCGATTTCCGGATGAGTTCAACGATACATTGTTCTTGATTCATCTCGTCAAGAATAGGATGAAGTATGACTTGTGAAGTCTGTGAGTGATCTTTTACATTCGCAATGCACTCACTGTAAGGGACAGCACCGCTACAAATATCTTCGTAAGATGGAAATACTTTTTTAAAATGTGAATTTATCCAGTCGACAACAGTGGGCGTAGAACGGAAATTGACTGATAACGTAATCGGTTCTAAATGAATATGATTAATGCCTGTTTTTCTCGCTCGGATAAACAGGCCTACCTCTGCTTCTCTGAATCGATAGATAGATTGCATAGGATCGCCAACAACAAACAATGTGCGACCATCGTTGGGTTCCCAGCCTGCAATTAATTTATTGATTAAACGAAATTGACTATTGGACGTATCTTGAAATTCATCTATTAAGATATGTTTAATTTGATAATCTAATGCAAGCGCTAAGTCAGTAGGCGCTTCGTCAGACCCTAAGGCTAGAAGAGCGGCTTGAGCATTCTCAATATAATCAATTTTCCCTGAATTTCGAAAAGTTAATTTCAATTGCGCGACAGCAATTCTGAGAGCTTGATACAGAGCAGACAATGCTTGCCATTGTGTTTCATGGTATACAGGGTGTGGCGAATTTTTTAATTCTTGAAAAGCATTTTTGACATGATCATTTTCTTTTAATCTATCTATCAAATTTAGCATTCTGTTTTTCATGTCGGTAAAAAATGCTTTTTCTGTTGCGTTTTTCGTAGTCGATGCAGCAGGAAATCCTAGATTTTTATCCAATCGTTTTCGCCATGAGAAATCATTTGTAAAAAATAATTCACAAAAGCCTAGCCAAACAGGTTTATCATCTAGTGTGTCCCTTGGGAACATTGATAAATCCTGACAGTGGAGGATAGGTGATTCGATAAATTCATTTTTTAAATGTCTAGCTGCAAAATCAGCTAGAATTAAAAGTTCATTTCTGTGCTCGGATGGAAACACGCCGTGTAAATGAATCAATGCATCGGCTGTAATTGTTGCAAGATGTTCTTCGAGTTGTTCTCGTAAGCTTGCAGGATCATCGGCCATTAAAATATAAGGCAACCATTGATCCCGTTTAGCTAACATATTAATTAAGAGTTGTTGAATTTTATTTAAATCATTATCCATATGCACTAACAATTGTGCGATAGAATCTGCCCAGGCAACATTTTCTTCCAGGTGTGATAAAAACTCTTGAACAGCCTCGCGATAGAGTGAGGTGGTATCGTCAGCAATTTCAGGCGGTGCTCCGAAATGAGAAAGAATAGGAAGGTGCTTGATTAGGCTCGCATTGAAAGAATCCATTGTTTGAATGTGTAAACGATTCGGGTTGGCTAATAATTGCCAGCCTAGACGCTTGTTTTGCTGTAAGGCTTGTTTTGCTAATATCCATGTTTTTTTTGCATGAGCGGTGATGGGTTCGGGTTCAGTATCTGCTTTTTTCAACGCATTGATGATTCGCGAGCGCATTTCAAATGCTGCTTTTTTTGTGAAGGTAATCGCAAGAATTTCTTCCGGTGCGGAAACATTCGCTAAGAGTACTAATACACGTTGGGTGAGGAGTTCTGTTTTTCCCGAGCCCGCAGGTGCTTGAACAATAAATGATTTTTGTGGGTTGAGTGCACGTTGTCGCGCAGGTTCATCTGCAATGATTTGAGTGTCGGTCATAAGTTTTTTTTAATAATTGGACTGTATAATCTTTTATTCATTAGTGGTTATAGACCCCGGCCTTCAGGCCGGCAGGAGCGCCACCTCGGCTTGAAGGCCGAGGTCTAAAAGGCTTATATAAATTATATAGAGTTGTTGATAATTAACAATCGGTTAATACGTTAGGTAAGGTATCATGGTATGAATTTATGTTAAATCGAATTGCTAGACAATTAACGCAGAATCACAATAAATTCATTGCGCAAGCTTCACGTTGTCATGCAAATAGATTAATGCCTCTGACCTCTGAGGACATGTTTGAACGCGCTGCAACCGTGATTGAGTCAACGCAGGTTGAGGTGTGTCTTCAGTTTTATAAGTTTTATTCTAATTCTATTGGCGGACAAAAAATTGTTAGAGCAATTCGTGCGCTGCAAAAAAAAGCTTCTCCAGAAAATCCAATTTGCGTTAAATTCTTAATAAATGCGAGAGGTAAGCTTTCTCAATTATTGTATAAACCCAACGATGATTCTGGTATCGAACGGCTGGCGGATGAATTAAATAATGAAAATTTTTCTATTGTTAAAGCGACTCATACCGCTACTGCATTTGGTACGTTACATTCAAAAATGATTATCTCGGATAGGAGGCGAGGATTATTGCTAGGAGGTGATCCGCAGTTTTCAAATGATCTCAATGCACAATTTGAAACAGGAATTTATTTTGAAGGAGAGGTTTGCTCATACCTTTACAGTGATTTTTTGGATTCATGGCAAAAAATTTATAGATCTGAGAATGTAAGGACAGATGCATTGTGCTTAAAAACAATAGAACCATATTTGGTGATGGACAAGGATGTATTTGTGAACTGTTTGTTGGTTTGTAAAAATCAAATTGAGTTTCTTTCTAGCCTTAAGTATGGCTATGCTGTCTCGCCTTTTAAAATTTCTGTAGTAGCGGCCATTCTATCCGCAAAGTATTCTATTAAGACAATGACACCTAATCTGAATGACCCAGATATTATTGCTGCATTAGCGCTTGCGTGTGCTAAAAGAGTTACCGTGTCAGTTTCAATTGCAAAACATCACAATGATACGAAAGAAGTGTATTGGGGTGGCACGAACTTAAAAAGTTTAGCTAAATTAGTTAGTTTGGTGGGTCGTCGCCATCGGCAATATATTAAAATTCACTGGGCAACCAATTTAAAGGGCGAGGTTGTTCGAATTCACGAAAAAGAAAAGTTACATGGAAAATTTTTCTGTGTTGATGATAGTTTAGTTATCATGGGATCAAGTCCGATGGACAGGCAGGGTCTTTATTATTCTCGAGAGGCAGATGTTATATTTGATGATAAGTTGATTGCCTCGGTATTTTTGCAGAAAATATTTAATGAAAAATTTTTATTAGGCAAAGATTATTATTTAGATTGTTGTGATCAATTAATAAAAACAATCCAAGATCAAATTGTACGTTTACGATCCTCAAAGCCGGTTATTAATTTTTTTTCACAAAGAAGCAAAGCCTTATTGTTGCAAAATGAATTGATGGAAGCGCGAGAGATGATATCACATCCAGATATTCCTCTGTGGGAAAAGCCAGAGGCTTTAATGCGTCACATGCTATCGAGCTTATCGATGCAAAGTGGTCTGTGGTCTGGTGGAACAACTTCTTATAAAAGTCTTATTGAGAAATCAAATGAATATGGCCTGCAATATCATGATCATGTTGAGCAATTAGATATTATCCTAAATTCAGCGGTGCGTTATAAAGCGTAGTCTTTAACTTCTTCATGTCAGTGTGAAGAACATGAGTCATTTATCCTGCATAAGGACTGCAATCCACAATACGCGCATGTTTCTACGGGGTCTTTTGGATCTACCTGCGCATACCCATTACAAAACTCCGTTCCTAATTTTTCTAATGTTGACTGCCAAATATCAATTTGCTCCATCCAATTATCAGCTTGTGTATAGGTGATGTCAGACAAATTTTTAATTGAGCTGAGATGATTGGGTAATTGACTAATCCCCTTTAATTCAATTTTTTCAATATTAATTTGGCCAAACAAAATCCCAACAATATTTTCAGGGTCAGAAATGCAATAGATTGGTAGTTGAGGCTCATCTGGGCGATCACCGAACCAGGCTTTGAGAGCGTTATTTTTTCCTGTTTTATAGTCGATAATCAATTTTTTTCCATCGTCTGTTTCATCAATTCTGTCTATGCGTAATCGAATAGGGATATTGCCTATGGTCATGGTACGTTCTTCTTCTTGTGCATGGACTTTAAAATAAGAACGTTGTTTTTCTAGCTCTAACCATTCCATAGTTATTTTTTCTAAACGTTGTGCTTCTAAGGTGAGATAACGAGTGTTTCTCATCGACGCATCAGCAGTGATTAAAATAGCTTTTTCCACGCTATTGCGAACGATGTTGAGCAAGCTGAGTTCGTCGTGGTTTAATAGCGTCGTTTGATCTTTTAAGATTTGCCAAATGATTTCAAGTGTTTTGTGTACCAAAATACCGCGATCTTGAGGGCGCAATCCAAGCATTGGCGAATTAATTTTATGTGCATGCAAGCGCAGCTCAGCGAATGCTTTGAAAGGACAAGCTGCTTGTAACTCAAAAATCTTGACGCCGCCGCGAATAGATTGAGTATCGAGAATAGGCGGGCCTATTTCATCATATATCATCTCAAGCGATTGACTTTGATGAATATGAGTAGTCAATGGCGTAAATTCAGATTGTGGTAGTGCTGAAATATGTGTTTCAGGTAGCTCTTGTAAAATCGGACTTGTCCGTAACTCAGTATCTTTGTTTTGTTTTGCATGACTAAAGATAATTTCATTTGCGCTTTGTTGTAATTGTTGAGTGAGTTGTTTGCAATACAGTAATTCTCTTTCTGCTGTTGCATGCGGCATTTGCATTTTCTTTTGTAAATGTTGCGGTATGAATGGATTAGGTTTTGGTGTTGGCGGCCAAACGGTATCATCTAAACCCATTACCCATAAATAATCAAATGGCAGCTGTGCGGCTTCTAAAATACCTAATACTTGTATGGTTGTTTCAGGACTTTGCGGCTGAAAAATAGTTTTTGTAACGATGCGAGTTAGATGACTTAGGGCTTGATGGTAACTGAGTGGCTTCAAAATTGCTTCTGCGGTCGCAAATTCTTTTAATATGTCTAGCCAGCATTGTACGACTTGGTATTCGTGACTGCTAATGCTGCGCTCTCCGGGCCATCCTAATACGCTAAGCTGTTCCATAAAAAAAGTTACCCACTCGCTGATCGTGGCAGTCTTCTTTTTTGCATTTAAATTTTCGATAAAATGCTTCAATCGTTTTGCAAGCAGAGGGCAGTTACTGCTTAACGAGACGTTATGTGTATTCTTATTTAATGATCCAGCCATCAGAATATCATTCAGTGAAAGAGTCGTTTTGTTAGCTTGATGTAATTGATTTTCAAATTCTGCTCTTGCTACCATTTCGCTTTCAGCTTCGCCAACAAAAGGCGATCGTAAAATATGACTGAGACTAGAGAGCGATATGCTATCATTAGCTAGTCGTAATAATTCTAATGCGGTATGGATAATGGGGTAGTGCGCTAAACTTTTTCCGGCAGAAATGTTGAATGGCAAGGCTGTTGCACTATTTGATTCAGTCACATCATTTAAAAATACATTTGAAAATATTTGTAAGACACGATCACGAAGTATTTCAAGATTGGGAATAACACAGGCAATTGTGGAAGAGGGATATTCTTCATGAATTGCCTTGGCCCATCTTGCCATGGATACTATTTCTGTTTCTTCATCTTCTAAACTAATTCGATATGCGCTATTTTTTATTTTTTCAGGCTGGTATTCACTGATTTCGGTTCCCATTTTTTTACAGCGATCAAATAGTTGCTGTGATTGCGGTGATATTTCAGTAAACCCAATGAGTAATAATTTTTTGGGAGGAATGATGGTGAGTGTTTCAATCGCTTGGCCGAGATAGTCAGCCAAGCTGTAACTGTCAATCCAATGATGGGTGTCGCAGCGAAGTTGAAACTGTGTTGCCCATTGCTGAAATATATACCCATCTTCTGTTGTAACGAGCGCGGGTGCATTGATTTGTACGCACCATTGTTTCAGTATTCCCCATGCGGATTTTGCTAGCTCGGCAGTAAGATTGATTTGAAGTAAAAATTCATTCTGGGGAGAATGTTGCAGTATGTCTTCCCAGATTAATTGTTCATGCTGAGGTATTAATAAAGTGGGTAAGGCATCAATTGTTTGGATAGCTAACTGGTGCCATAAACGTTGCTGCCAACTTGAAAAAGGCAATATGTCTAAACTAGGCCAGCAAGATTTTCCTTGTTTGATTTGGTATTGATGATGCTTTTTTAAAAAAGAGGCTGCTAATCGACGATTAGGTGTTAATAACGTCGTGCCTGGCGTAATGTCAGTAAATAAATCCATTGTTGCACGAACCCTAACTCAGATAATTGGTTGTTGTAAATCGTGGGAAAATAATATCGAACTGTAAGCCTATTCCTCTCGCCGGTGTATCTAATCGCATTTCGGCATGATGGAGATCAGCAATTTGACTAACGATGGCTAGACCTAAACCGCTACCGGGTGCGGTTGTGCCTAATATTCTAAAAAACCGCTCAAAAACACGTTCACGTAATTCAGGTGGAATTCCTGTACCACTATCAATGACTCGTAAAATGACATGTTCTTCTTCAGTGAGTATCGTCACTTTGACTTCACCCTCGAGCGGTGTATAGCGGATGGCATTATCAACGATGTTGCGTATGAGTATACCTAAAGTAATGTCATTGCCTAATACAATTGCATCCTCTGGCGGCGGGGACAGCTCGATCTCAATTCGTTTTTCTAATGCAACAGGAACAAGGTACGCTAAAATTTCTGATGCAAGCTTGTGTAAATCCAGTGGCTTGATGTCACTGAGTGCTTCTTCTTGACCTAAGCGACTCAGCGTCAGTAATTGCGCGACCATGTGTGAACTGCGATCGACGCCTTTTAACACTTTGAGTAAGGCTGTATGTCTATCCAATTCATTATCTGCTTTCAAAGCGACTTGTGCTTGTGTTTTTAATGCAGCAAGTGGTGTTCTTAATTCATGAGCAGCGTCTGCCGCAAACCGTTTGTTACGTTCAAATGCCAATTTTAAACGAATAAATAATTGATTCAGCTCGACGACGAGTGGTTTAATTTCAATAGGGATATTGGTAGCTTCAACGGGTTCAAGATAAGTGGATGCTCTATTTGAAATTTCACTCGTTACACGTGTGATCGAGCGCAGTGCTAATCCAATGATAAGCCAAACTAATATGCCGAATAAAGGATAAGTTAACAGCAGAATGTAAGCATTACTTAACGTAATATCATCCGCAAGTTTGTTGCGAATATCATACATTTCTGCAACAACAATTTTAGTCGCTGTTGTCGGATCATTAGCTGCATAGACTCGCCAAGTAATGCTTTGGATTTGTTGATCGCTAAATCCAATGGGGGCGTCGTATAAAGAATTTGTTGCATTGCTGGTTGAATAGAGAAGTGTTTTAGTGCCTTTGTTCCATATCTGAAAAAGTAAATTTTTAGTAACCGGCGAATTTTTTTTATTAAAAAAATCAGTGACCAGTTGCTTAAAGTTAGGATTGACTTTAGCAGATTGATTTAACAGTTGTATCAGTGAAAAAATTTTAATTAACTGTCCATCAAGATAGGTTTGGGTAACTCTTTTATCCAATAGATAGTTACCAATTGCTGTGATTGAAGATGCAACGGTAATGCTAATCAACAAGCTAATTAATAAAAAATGTCGAATAGACCGAATCATTTTTCATCTTTACTTTTATCGATCATATAACCAATACCACGAATCGTACGAATAAAATTTTGTCCGAATTTTTTTCGCAAGTTGTGGATGTGGACTTCTAAAGCGTTGCTATCGACATCTTCTCCCCAGCCGTATAGAGATTGGGTTAAATGTTCACGCGATAAGACACGGCCTGCATTTTCAAGCAGTTTTTGTAATAATGCAAACTCTCTACGGGAGACATTAATCGATTCATTGTTGAAGGTGACTGTGTGAGAGGCAGGGTCCAAACAAATATTTTCATGGACAAGCAACGGTTCGGCGCGCGCTGAAAAACGTCGTTGTAATGCGCGTAGTCGTGCACAGAGCTCATCTAAATCAAATGGTTTTGTCAGATAGTCATCTGCGCCACTATCCAGACCTTTTACACGATCTTCAACGGATTCACGAGCGGTGAGGATTAAAACAGGCATTGTTAATCCGCGAGCACGTAAGTTCTGTAACACTTGTATTCCACTCATTTTTGGAAGTCCCAAATCGAGGACTACCAACTCAAAGCTCTCAGTTTTCAGTGCTTGATCGGCTGAGATACCATCTTTTAACCAATCAACAGCATAGCCATATTGAACTAACCCAGTTCGCAGGCCATCCCCTAATAACTCATCATCTTCTACTAATAATATGCGCATAAATTGAGCACCTTTGCTTGCAACATGATAATAAATCTATCTGTTTTACTTGCTGATAGCAATGGGATTCTTTTTTGAGTACATTCTGATCTTCAAGCTGTAGAAGCTGCAGATATCCTGTTAACCATGGGCGATCACTAGCTAATTTTCTTAATAAAATGCATTATTGTTCAAATAGAGCTTTATTTGCCCATCAATATGATGTATAATGCTCAAAATAAAATTAACTGAGTATGAAACGAACAATTTGTGGAGGGTGGTATGTTTAACACAAGAGGTAAATTAAGTCGAGCGAGAGCATCGTATTTAACAATCAATGTCGCGTTGACAGCGCCGGTTTTAAGTAGTGCTGAAAATACACCGTTATCAGCTGGTATTGGTCATGCGGAAATTACGGAAGAAGGTGTGATGGATGCTGTTAAGAGAGCTGCTGAAGCAGAAAAAAATGCGGCAGCAAAAGCAGCTGCAAAATTAGCGAAAGCGACAGCAGAAGCAGCTGCAAAAGTAGAGATGGAAAAAGCTGCTAAATTAGCTGCAAGAGAATCGCATGGGTTAGAATTTGTTTGCGTAAATCCAGGTGTTGTGCACGAGGCCTTTCTTGCGCGCTGTAATGACAAGGTAATACATACAACAGCCTCACAAATGAGGGCGAAATTTGAGCGTGAGCAGGCAGTGAAAAAAATGTTATCCCCTGCAACAGCATCAAGTGCATCAACGTCAGTTGGGTCTTCGGTATCCTCTTTGTTCGTAGCAAGTGCATCGTCTCCGTTAACAGGAATGTCAGCATCCCCGACTGATGCAGACGTCGTGTCTCCTTTATCATTGACGGAGCAGTTTACGATTACGATAACAAGTCCGAAATAGTAAATCTCATTTGCCGACCTGGGCTTTCAGCAATCGTAATGGCTTAAAAAACTCAATAACATCCTTATTATGAATGAACGAAATATTATAAGGATGTTCCGCATATATTTTTTTTAAGCCCTGCTGATGAATCAGTGGGTCAATTTCATTAGCTATATTACCGAGTAAAATAAGCTGTACTGTTGGTCTTTCATGCAATAAAAAATTGAGAACATATTCTAAAAATGGCCGCCACTCGCGAGCATCTTTACGTACGCTTGTAGGCTGCAAAACAAGTGACGCATTCAGTAATAAAAATCCGTGTGACAATAAATTTTGAAAAAAGTCAGAATTATTTTTTACAAAGAAGTCTTTGTTAATTTGAGCGATATCTTCTTGGCTGGTCTTGTTGGATTGTAATATTTCATCAGCAACTAATAGCATTTTTATAATATTTCGCAGAGAGGTGGCGCGATTAACGGATTTACTCAACCCAGTCTCTGACCAAATTTCTTTAACGTTCGCATCCCAGAAAGCATAACCGTTTGCTGACTCTGTTCGGGGGTAAGGTGATTCGCCAAATAAAACATAATTAACGTTTTCTACTGGTAAAGAAAATGCATTAAAAATTTTGTCACAACCAGGAAGCCAGTTGTTTGTTTGGTATAAACTATCTCGATAGGTTTCATCCAATTGGTTGATCGCATTTTCCAAACAGCGATGCCAGGAAGGATGAGTGGTCGCAAGGTTAAATTTAGTTATCATTTTTTCCAACTTATCAGTAATATTTAGCAATCTTTCTGGAGGATGTTGATATGGATAGAAATTTATTGGAAATTTTAGCATGCCCGATTTGCAAAGGGGAATTGTTATATGATTTAAATAATCAGGAATTAATTTGTAAGTTTGATCGTCTTGCGTATCCGCTTATCGATGGTATTCCTGTGATGTTGGAGTCGCGTGCACGTAGGATTGGTGATGAGGAGATCTCATAATCCTAACTTGTGTTACGTAGCAACCGCTCAATAAGTGGTGTCATGCCAGCGTGCTTTTAGCTGGCATCCAGGTTAAATTATCAGGCGTTAGGAAGTCGATATTAAGCGCTGGATGCCAGCTAAAAGCACGCTGGCATGACAGTATTTTAGAGTTGAAGCGCTTGTGTAGATACTTATGTAAGAGCATGGCTGGCATGGCATCTGCATCAAAGCGCAAGCCACGCTTTAAATCTTCTAGCCTTCATCTTTATTGGATGTCTTACTACTATAAATATCTTCACCTTCAAGTGCTTGAGGGCTTTTCTCACCTGTTGAAGGTCTGCGATGTCGATTTGTTTTTGAGAATCGCTTACGTCTTCGTTGGTTCGCAGGATAGCGAGGTTTTCTGTCTGTTGCTGGTCGCTCTTCAGCGTGAGAAGGCTGAATGCTCATATCGGTTGCGACAGGAACAGGAGAACCATGGTCGTGAGTGTCCGATCCAGCTTCTTTTACAGCAGGTTCCATATATTTAGACGGCGCAGGAGTCTCATGAGTTTGAATGGTTGTCACATGAGTAGGTTCATGTTGAACAGGTGTTGTTACAGGAGAGATCTCGTGAGAGATCATTTCTGTTTTTATCGGCTCAACAGTGCTAGCTGTTAATGGTTTTCTTTCCTCGACCACATGTGGCGCTTCTCGAGGGCGGTGATGTGGTCTACGCTCGCCTGAGCGTGGATGACGATGACGATTGTCACCTTCGTGTTGATGATGTGGCGAACCAGATCTTTTGTTTGTGTTATGTCTTCCTTTGTAATCGCGCGTGTTAGGTCGTGGTTTCCCTCGTGAAGATGAAGAATATGTCCCATATCTTTTTTTATCGTTGAAGGTATGTTTTTTTACAGGTTCTGCAGTCTTTTTATCAAAAAGATAGGTAAATAATCGTTTTAACAATCCGCCGCGTGCTTTTTCTTTGGGTGGGCTGGCTGGAGGAGGTGGGAGAGCAAATGATTGATCTGTCAAGATGCCTTTAATCGCAGGCTCCTGCGATCCTTTTAGAGCTTGTTGTGTTGAAGTGGGTAGTTCCATTTCAGGAGCAATAGCTAGTTTATAACTTGTCAGCTTTTCATCTTTATCGGTTATGTCAGTGGTACGTATGCGTTCTACTTCATAATGTGGTGTCATAAAATGCTGATTTGGGATAATTAAGACAGCAACATTTTGGCGTTTTTCGATATCAATTATCGATTGTCTCTTTTCATTCAGTAAGAAAGTTGCAATCTCAATCGGTAAGATTGCTCGAACTTGAGCAGTGTTTTCTTTAATGGCATGCTCTTCAATTAAGCGAATAATGGATAAAGCTAACGATTCGATTCCACGAATAGTGCCTTGACCCAAACAGCGCGGGCAAGTTATTTCACTTGATTCTCCTAAGGAAGGGCGTAATCGTTGACGTGACATTTCTAACAAGCCAAAACGAGAGATGCGACCTACTTGTACTTTAGCTCTATCCATTGATAATGCATTGCGAACTCGTTCTTCAACTTCACGTTGATTGCGAGACGGGGTCATATCAATAAAGTCGATAACGATCAAGCCGCCCAAATCGCGCAAGCGTAATTGACGTGCTATTTCGTCAGCTGCTTCTAGATTGGTTGTTAATGCAGTTTCTTCGATGTCGCCACCCTTTGTGGAGCGAGCAGAGTTGATATCGATAGAAACGAGTGCCTCTGTATGATCAATGACAATTGAGCCACCCGAAGGTAGGCGAACTTCACGCTGAAAAGCGGATTCAATTTGGCTTTCAATTTGAAAGCGGGTGAACAGAGGGGTTGGGTCTTTATAGAGTTTAATGCGATTACTAAAATCTGGGCGCACTAATTTAATATGATTTAATATTTCTTCATAAACGCTAGGCTCATCGATAAGAACTTCGTCAATGTCTTTACGTAAATAATCACGAATAGCTCGAATAACGACATTGCTTTCTTGGTAAATTAAAAAGGGAGAAGGGCGCTGATTAGCAACTTGTTTAATGGCTTCCCAATGCCTTAATAAGATATCTAAATCCCATTGCAGTTCATCATGACTTTTACCACTGCCTGCGGTGCGGACAATTAAACCCATGCCATCAGGCAAGGTAAGGCTGGCTAGGTTTTCTCTTAATTCGGTGCGCTCATCACCTTCTATCCTGCGTGATATTCCGCCTGCTCGTGGATTATTCGGCATTAAAACTAAGTAAGATCCTGGTAATGATACAATGGTTGTTAAGGCTGCACCTTTTGAACCACGCTCTTCTTTGTCAATTTGAACAATTAATTCATGACCTTCTTGTAAAACTTCATTGATAGTTGGTCTTTTACCGGTATCTTGATAACTATCGATAAAGCAAGTTCTTGCAATTTCTTTCATAGGAAGGAAACCATGACGTTCCTCACCATAATCGACAAAAGCAGCCTCTAAGCTTGGCTCAATACGAGTAACCTTTCCTTTGTAGATGTTTGATTGTTTTTGCTCGCGAGCAGAGGATTCAATAATAAGGTCATATAAATGTTGTCCGCTTGCAAGAGCAACTCGCAACTCTTCATTTTTATGAGTTGCGTTAATTAGCATTCTTTTCATTAGCTCACCTGTTATGTTTATCAGGCGCTCTATAATTTAGTTGAACTAAGCTGATTCATCCCTGATGAGCTTTCTAAATGAAGCAAAAATGATTTGAGAGTAAGGCCATCCAGAAAGTGCGCTCGCACCCCGGGCTAAGCTTGGAGTAAATTTTTTGTGACATAGCTTAACCAAAAATTTGTTTATCATTACGCAGACCTAGTGGCTTCTTCGTTTCTGTTGTTATTCTCAAGAATAACTTGCTCATTTTTTTTGCCCTAAATTAGGCAGCTATTTTGCTCAACTAAGTGTCAGAGCACATATTTAGTTTCAAAAGCATTCGTTAACTTACTGATTCTAGCCATAGCGGGAATATGTCTAAGCGTATCGTTTCTCATTGGCTTGTACATGTTCAGCCAAATTCTTTCATCCGCGCGGCACAGTTAATCTAAACGAGCTCATATTAAGTAGTATTGCCATATATACCTCAAGAGGTATGGGCTAAACAAATATAACAGTATTTTCGAAGTGGATCAATGAGATAGCTTGGTGATTAAGAGTTACGTTCTAAGTTGATGATGGGAAGATCTATTTAGCTGAATAGAAAGCATTAAAATGGTGGAGTTTTCAAGAAAAGACATGGATCATACGCCTACAAACAGAATTGGATAGTATACATATGAATATGGGTGACAAAACCCCGGTGCAGATTGTTGTCGTAGATGAGGCGTATGCCGAGCAACGAATTGATAATTTCTTGATCACTTTTCTAAAAAGTTTACCCAAAACACGTATTTATCGATTGCTTCGGAAAGGTGAAATTCGAGTCAATAAAAAACGTACATCGCCAGACTATCGGCTACAGGCAGGAGATCAAATTCGACTTCCTCCTATGCAGCTTGATATCAAAGCCGCCCCTGTCGTCCCTGGAAAAAGATCAGTCGATATGTTGAAGGATCGAATCTTATATGAAGATAAAAATCTCCTCATTATTAATAAGCCTTCCGGAATTCCAGTTCATGGCGGAAGTGGTGTCCATGTAGGTGTTATAGAGACGCTGCGGTCTATGTTTCCTAAGCTTCCACATTTAGAGCTTGCCCATCGATTGGATGCGGACACGTCAGGTTGTTTGGTATTGGCAAAAAAACGCAGTATCTTACGTGAAATTCATGGATTATTACGAGGTGGTAATGTTCATAAAGCCTATTTGGCATTGACTAAAGGCCATTGGAGCTCAGCCGAATTAAGAGTTGACGCGGCGCTCCGTAAAAACCATTTAAGCAGTGGAGAGAGAGTTGTCAAAATTGATAGAGAGGGGAAACCTTCTTTGACGGTTTTTGAGCCTATGCAGGCTTATCGGGGAGCGATGCTAGTTAAGGCTATTTTACATACTGGGCGCACGCATCAAATAAGAGTCCATGCGCGCTATCGAAGCCACCCTATTGCAGGAGACGAAAAATATGGTGATAAGGAATTTAACAAAGAGCTGCGTCAGAAAGGACTTAAGCGTTTGTTTTTACATTCATATTCAATAGAGTTTATTCTTCCATCGACCGGCCAGGTTATTGCAGTAGAGGCTCCCTTAGACCCGGAACTTCAAAACTGCCTAGATTGTTTGGTTTCTCAATAATTTATCAGTCTTTTGTTTGACAGGGGGGGCTATATCAGCATAAAATTCCCCGGCCATGTCTAGAGACTCATTACTTCGACAAATTGACCCTTATCGTTTTGCTGAAAACGGTGCAGATTTCTGTGGTAGTTTGTCAATTAAAAATATGGCACGTTTATGCCCAAGTCTTTTTACAGATGAGGGTGAAGTTGAGGTTAGTGTCTCATTTGGAATCGATCAGCAAGGTGTTAAGTTTGTAAAAGGCCATTTTGCAACCCAAGTCATATTGCAATGCCAGCGTTGTTTAGAATCTTTTTCATATCATATGGCAGGAGATTTTAATGCAGGCATGGTGAATACAGAGGAAGCTGCTAACAAGCTTCCGGGGAATTATGATCCATTGATCATTAAAGAAGATGTTTTAATTATTCAAGATATTATTGAAGATGAATTAATACTGAGTTTACCGCTTGTACCTATGCACAACTTGGAAAGCTGTAAAGTTAAGTTACCCGTTATTGTTGCAGACAATGCAGAGATAACCAAAAAAGCGAATCCATTTAGAGTCATTGAAACATTAAAGAAAAAAGATTCTGAGTAGAGTTTATGAATGAGGTCAACAGACCCTAAAAAATGCGTGAGAAATTTATTTAAGTGAGGAGTTTGAAGTTATGCCAGTACAAAAAAGTAGAGTGACTCGTTCAAGACGCGGTATGCGACGTTCGCATGATGCTTTAACTGCAACTGCGTTATCAGTAGATGCTGCTACCGGGGAAACTCATCGTCGCCACCATGTTAGTCCAGATGGTTATTACAAAGGGCGTCAAGTTATTGCAAAGAATAACGCAGTTGAAGAAGATAATACCGAAGAGTAATTCCTTTGAAAAAAATTACCATCGCAGTGGATGCAATGGGGGGGGATCACGGCCCCCCTGTAATTATACCGGCAGCATTACAAGTGCTCGCAAAACAGCAAGCTCTAACCTTGGTTCTTGTTGGTAATCAAGAAATCTTACAGCAACAATTAACTATCCATAATAAAAAAAAATTAGTTGATGACTCGCGCTTAATCATTCACCATGCGTCACAAAAAGTAGAGATGGATGAATCGCCCGCACATGCTTTGCGAACGAAGAAAGATTCTTCTATGCGAGTTTCTATCAATTTAGTCAAGAGTGGCCAAGCCGATGCCTGTGTGAGTGCGGGTAACACGGGTGCGTTAATGGCTACAGCGCGTTTTGTTTTAAAAACCCTCCCCGGCATTGATCGTCCAGCGATTATCTCTACATTACCTACGATGAATCATCAAAAACATATGCGCATGCTTGATTTGGGTGCGAATGTCGATTCGAGTGCAGAAAATTTATTTCAATTTGCAGTAATGGGCTCTGTATTAGTATCAGCCTTAGATGATGTAAAAAAACCAAAGATTTTTTTACTCAATATTGGTGTTGAAGATATCAAAGGTAATGATCAAGTAAAAGAAGCTGCGGCATTATTATCAAATTCATCACTCAACTATATTGGTTACATTGAAGGGGATGAAATTTACAAGGGTGATGCAGATATTGTGGTTTGTGATGGATTCGTCGGAAATGTAGCTTTAAAAACGACAGAAGGTGTGGCTATTTTTATCGGGAAATTATTAAAGCGTGCATTTTATAAGAATATTTTCACGCGTTTGTCGGGCTTAATTGCTTTACCCGCTTTGAAATCATTGGCAAAGTCTATTGATCCAGATCAGTATAACGGCGCAACATTTATTGGTCTAAGAGGTATCGTGATAAAAAGTCATGGGGGTGCAAAAGTAAATGCATTTCGCTATGCCATTGAAGAAGCGATGAATCAAGTTGAAAAAAATATCCCGCAGCGCATTAGTTCTGAGGTTGAAAACTTATTAAAAACAGCTCCTCCTGAGAAACCTCTAGAATAGAGTTCAGATTACTGATATTTCCGATTGGATAAATAACTCATGGCATATTCACAAATTTTAGGAACGGGAAGCTATCTCCCAGAGAAAATACTTACTAATGCTGATTTAGAAAAAATTGTTGATACCTCAACAGAGTGGATTGTTGAAAGAACAGGTATACACCAGCGCCATATTGCAGCAGAACACGAAACAGCATTAACAATGGCAGAAAAAGCTGCTAAACAAGCAATGTCGGACGCAAACATAACTGCTAATGATATTGGTATGATTATTATCGCTACGACTACACCTGAAAAAATGTTTCCGAGTACCGCGTGTCTTCTGCAACAGCGATTGGGAATTTCTGGATGTCCTGCCTTCGATCTCAACTCAACGGCTTGTGCAGGTTTTATGTATGCTCTTAGTATCGCTGACCTGTATGTTAAGCAAGGGATTATAAAAAATGCCTTGGTCATTGGTAGCGAAGTCATGTCAAGAGTTGTTGATTGGAGTGATAGAGCGACTTGTATTTTATTTGGTGATGGAGCGGGTGCAGTCATTATCGGTGCTTCTCAGCAACCGGGGATTTTATCGACTCATCTGCATGCTGATGGGACACATAAAGACGTTTTATCGTTGACAGTGAGTATTGGAAAACCTATGGATGTTGAAGAGGCGCTTTATATAAAAATGACGGGCAACCAGCTTTTTAAATTAGCCGTGAATATTTTGGGTGATCTGTTTGACGAGACATTAGAAGCGAACTCACTGACGAAAGCAGATATTGATTGGCTGGTTCCCCATCAAGCCAATATTCGAATTATCCAAGCAATGGCGAAGAAGTTAAATCTACCGTTAGATAGAGTAGCCATCACACTGGAAGATCAAGGAAACACATCGAGTGCTTCAATCCCTTTGGCGCTTGATAAAGCAATACGTGACGGGCGAATTAAGCGCGGAGAAATGCTCTTGCTCGAAGGATTTGGGGGTGGCCTTGCTTGGGGTTCTGCATTAATCAGATATTAAGTTTTTGACACTGAGGTTTTTAATGAGTGAAAAATTCGGTTTTGTTTTTCCTGGCCAAGGCTCTCAATCGCTTGGAATGTTGGCAGATATCGCTAAGGAATTTTCTGAGATCCACATAACGTTTGAGGAAGCATCAGATATTTTGGGTTATGACCTGTGGAAATTGGCTCAGGTTGGCCCATTAGTTGAGCTAGATAAAACAGTGCATACCCAACCTATTTTGTTGGCTGCTTCGTTTGCCATTTGGCGTATTCTTGAAAAGGCTCAGGTTAAGCCTATTGTTATGGCCGGGCACAGCTTGGGTGAATATAGTGCTTTGGTTTGTTCGAAGGCTATTTCATTTAAAAAAGGAATAGAATTGGTCGCAGCTAGAGGTCAATACATGCAAGAAGCTGTTCCAGCTGGAAAAGGTGGGCTAGCAGCAATTGTTGGATTGGAAGATGCAGACATAGTTGATATTTGCAAAAAATCTGTTGTTGCCGATGAAGTTCTTGCGCCAGCAAATTATAATTGCCCTGGCCAAGTGGTTATTGCTGGGCACATTTTAGCGGTTGAGCGCGCATTGGTGCTCGCTAAAGAATCGGGAGCGCGTTTAGCGAAATTGTTACCTGTTAGTGTTCCATCGCATTGTATTTTGATGAAGCCCGCAGCTGAAAAACTTGCTGTCTTGTTAGAGAATATGCCTATATCAACGCCTGTGTATCCTGTACTGAATAATGTTGACGTTAAGATTTATCAAAACGAAGAGGATATTCGTCACGGGTTAGTTAAGCAACTTTATATGCCAGTAAGATGGGTCGAAATTATGCAGTCTTTGGTGCAGTTGGGTATTACTCAGCTCATTGAATGTGGCCCTGGTAAAGTATTAAGTGGATTATCAAAAAGAATGTTCTCAAATGTACAATTGACTAATACAGCAGATCTCGTTAGCTTACAAACTACATTACAAACATTGTCTGAGAATCAAAAATCTAATTAAGGAGTTACGCATGTCACACAAAGGCAAAGTTGCTTTAGTGACTGGCGCAAGTAGGGGCATTGGTCATGCAATTGCGCTTGCATTTGCCCGTAATAATGCGATTGTCGTTGGTACTGCCACTACCACTGAAGGGGCTGATAAAATTACACAAGCTTTTGCGAAAGCGGGAGTGAACGGTTGCGGACTCGCCTTGAATGTTGCTGTTACTGAGTCTGTCGATTTGCTCATTGAAACAGTGAAAGAACGCTATGGAATGCCTTCTATTTTAGTCAATAATGCAGCGATTACGGAAGATAACCTCTTATTGCGAATGAAAGAGGATGAATGGGATAAAGTGATAGAAACAAACCTGACTTCTGTTTATCGAATGACTAAGTCATGTTTGCGGGATATGTTAAAAGCTCGATGGGGTAGGGTTATTAGCATAGGGTCAGTGGTGGGTTCTACTGGAAATCCCGGACAAGTTAATTATGCTGCGGCTAAAGCGGGTTTAATTGGTTTTACTAAAGCATTAGCACAAGAAGTCGGTTCGCGTAATATTACTGTTAATGCCGTTGCTCCTGGGTTTATTGATACAGATATGACTAGAGGCTTAGCAGAAGAGCAGCGAAATGCGTTGTTGCAACGTATACCCATGCAGCGTTTGGGTCAAGTTGATGAGATTGCTGCAGCTGTCCTGTTTTTAGCATCAGAAGAGGCAGGCTATATTACTGGTCAAACTTTGCACGTCAATGGTGGCATGTATATGAACTAACAACATGGTTTTTAGTTCTGTGATATAATGTCGCCGATGATTTGCTCGATACTTGTTTTTTTGGCCAACAAATTGTGATTATTGAGCAAAATTCAGCTTGCAACTTGTTGTTTTTCGAATAAACTACCACACGCAGTGGTTTGTAAGATTGCTATATTGATCAAGGTTTTATTGATAAGAGGAAATTTTGAATGAGTACTATTGAAGCCCGCGTTAAGAAAATTGTAGTTGAACAATTAGGTGTTAAAGATGAAGAAGTTACTAATGACGCGTCCTTCGTGGATGATTTAGGTGCTGATTCGTTAGATACAGTGGAATTGGTGATGGCGTTAGAAGAAGAGTTTGAAACAGAAATTCCTGATGAAGATGCAGAAAAAATTACGACTATTCAACAAGCAATTGACTATATTAACTCTCATCTTAAAGAACATAGCAAAGGCTAAGTTTAATTAATTGATGAGATGTAAGCATGTAGTTGGAGGGGCCCGTTTGAGTAAACGACGTGTAGTAGTAACAGGGTTAGGTATTGTTAGTCCATTGGGACTGAATGTAGAAGACACCTGGAAAGCTATTCTGATGGGCAAAAGCGGGGTAGGTCCTATTGATCATTTCGATGCAACTGATATCAGTTGTCGTATCTGTAGCCATGTTAAAAACTTCGACCCTCTACTCTACATGACAGAAAAAGAAGCCCGCAAGAAAGATATTTTTATTCAATATGGAATCGCAGCGGCTGTTCAAGCGATCACAGATTCTGGCTTGACAGTCACTGAAGAAAATTCAGATAGGATTGGATTTGCTATCGGTTCTGGGATTGGTGGATTGCCTTTTATTGAAAAATCAACCACTATTCTGAATGAATCAGGTCCCCGTCGAATTTCTCCTTTTTTTATCCCAGGCGCTATTATCAATATGATTGCCGGAAATTTGTCTATTATGTACGGGATGCGTGGGCCAAATATTGCTGTTGTTACTGCTTGTACTACAGGGACACACAATATTGGTTTGGCTGCTCGGACAATTGCATATGGTGATGCTGATGTGATGATAGCTGGTGGATCTGAAATGGCAACGACCAAGCTAGGTATTAGTGGCTTTGCTGCTATGCGAGCACTTTCTACTCGTAATGATGAGCCTGAAAAAGCGAGCCGTCCGTGGGATGTAGATAGAGATGGATTTGTTTTGGGTGATGGTGCTGGTGTTATTGTTTTAGAAAGCTATGAACATGCCAAACAACGTGGGGCTCATATTTATGCTGAATTAGTTGGCTTTGGTATGAGTGCTGATGCTTATCATATTACCACCCCTCACTTGGAAGGGCGTGGAGCAGCAACATCTATGCTAAATGCCATCGCAGATGCTGGTATGAAACCGGAAGAAGTTGATTACATCAATGCGCATGGAACATCTACACCTGCCGGTGATGAGCTAGAAGTCTTGGCAGTGAAACGAAGTTTTGGAGATCATGCCTATAAGATGGCTGTGAGCTCAACTAAATCGATGACAGGGCACTTGCTAGGCGCAGCTGGATCAGTAGAGGCTATTTTTAGTATTTTAGCTATCAGAGATCAAGTTGCACCACCTACGATTAACTTAGATAATCCTAGTGAGGGATGTGATTTAAATTTTGTGCCTCATCATCCTCAACAAATGAAAATCCGCGCAGCACTATCGAATTCCTTTGGTTTTGGCGGAACTAATGGTAGTCTATTATTTCGCCAACTATAATTGTAACGGGATATGACTACGCTGCGTCAATTTATTCGCATACTCATCGCATTCACTGTGCTGCTTTGCGTAAGT
>JABDBD010000007.1:0-4890 GCA_013288815.1 Gammaproteobacteria bacterium
CCAACGTGCATTTAAAATCTCTTGGCTACGCTCATCGAGTTGATTCAATGCTTGGTACAGTGCTGAATTAGATTGCTCGGAGTCATCCGTTTTTTCAAATTGTTGTGCGGGATTGAAGCGGTGATCTTCTAAAAAACCAGCCGGAATAAAAGGTAAATTCTCTTCATCATCGGATTCATAACCATCAAACGCAGCATCGGTCGAATTCAGGCGCATTTCCATTTCGCGCACTGTTTCTGGTTTCACTTTCAGATCTTTAGCGACGTCATTGATTTCTTCATTGGTAAACCAACCTAGACGTTTTTTCATGTTACGTAAATTGAAAAATAATTTACGTTGTGCTTTGGTCGTTGCGATTTTGACGATACGCCAGTTCCGCAAAATAAATTCGTGAATCTCAGCCTTAATCCAATGTACGGCAAATGAAACGAGTCTCACACCCATTTTGGGGTTGAATCGTTTGACCGCTTTCATCAGGCCAATATTGCCCTCTTGAATGAGATCATTTAAGGCCAAGCCATAGCCCATATAACCTTTAGCGACTTTAACGACATAGCGCAAATGAGCTAAAATCAAACCTTTTGCTGCAGCTATGTCATTATTTTTTTGAAGTTTTTCAGCAAATTCAATTTCTTCTGCTTGAGTTAGCATAGGTATTTGGTTTACATAACTAATATACGCTTCAACACTGCCAATCGGCATATGTATGTTAAAAGTTTGTAAGCTATTGTTCATGTTCGATATATCCACTCAAAATAGTAAGCAGTCTTCAGTCGTGTATTTTAGCACTCTTTTGGCGAGAGTGCTAATTTTTAGTAGGTATTTTTTAGAGCAAAAGGCTGATTATTAATTATGCATTATTATTTATTTAGTATATACTATGGCTATTCTTGTCAAAAATGAACGTTACTATTTCACTCATGTTACGCACACTCACAGCCGTCATCGCGAGGCTGCGAAGCGCTTAGCCGTGGCGATCCAGCCTCACTAGCACTCCTGGTTCGCCACGGCTAAGCGCTTCGCAGCCTCGCGATGACGATAGCAGGTGCTTATTGCGTAAGGTGATTATTTCAGTGCGAGTAAATCTATCCAGTAAGAGGTTAAGTTATGCGGAAATATTTTATGAATCAAGTGAGTGCATACTTGAAAAACACTCATTTCGCACCTTGGTGCGTGGGGATTTATGGTTGTGCCAGCGGGATTATAGGTCGTTCTAGAGGGAAGCGGTTATATCATTTATTGGAGACGGTTGGCGATAATGAGGAGGGTGTTGTACTCCTGGTGGAATTACTACTGACCTATACAACTTCTAAGAAGCTTCATAAGTACCTCTCGGAAGATCAAGAAAAAATTTTTGCAGTCACTGATCAGTGTGCACGCAAGTCTCAAGGGATTGATGAAACAAACCTTGCGTTGGCGCGAAGAGTATTCGGCTATTTCTTAAATGCAAAGGAGTATCCAGCAAGTAAATATTCCAGTGATCTTAATTGCATTATTAAATTATTTAAATTTGCAGATCTGAATAACTCACGTTCTCCCTTAGTGATGCAACTGAATAGTATCGATAAGAAAATGCAATCAAATTTTCTTGAACTGAATAAAGAGGTTATGAATCATCTTCGAGTGCACAGGTAAGGAGTCGCGCATAAAGTGTTGCAAAGAGTGTAGAAATTAACGATGTCAATCGTGGATTTTTTTCAGAAATCACCTTTGTCTGGGTTGGATTTATCTTAGGTTAAATACGACGACTTTGCAAATATCGAGTCACCGCAAACCAAGACCCTATCCACCCTAAGACAACACTGATTAACAGCAGATAAAGTGTTTCAGTGACGTTTAATCCGATCAACTCAAAAGTATCATTGTATAAACTAATTAAGTGGTTAATTGGATTCTGCAGCCACAGCAATAATAAATCCACTAATTGCCAGGCAATGATTCCCCCTAAAATACCGTAGACCATTCCTGCATACAAAAAAGGTCTGCGAATAAACGCGCGTGTTCCACCAATTAATTTGATGATATCAATTTCTTTTTGATGAAATTGCGTAGCAGCACGAATGCAATTATTCACAATTAAGAGGACAGTCAAGCTTAAGAAAAATGTAAAAGCATAGACTAAGCGATGCGACAGCGTAATGAGTGCGCAAAGTCTTTCTACCCATAAGCTATCTAATTGAGTAGCCTCAACTGCCGGAATTTGTTTAAGTGTATTGCCTAACTCAGCTAATGCTTGTGAGGATTGCGCTTTGCGAGTGGGTTGAATGGCAATGGCCCACGGTAAGGGATTATTTTGTAATTCAACAAGCATGTTAGTGACACCTGCTTGATGTTGTAATTCCGTTAATCCTTCGTCAGGTGAAATCGCATGGGCTTCTTTGATCAGCGCGTTTTCTTGAAGCTGTTGAACGACTGCTTGAGCTTGTGCTTTCGTTGTCTCTGCTTTCAGATAAAGCGTCATTTGCGTGCTTTGTTGTAGTTTTTGACTGAGTACATCCACATTTTTTAGCAAAATAAATAATGCCATGGGAAGAGCTAGTGTCACTCCAATGACAATACAAGTGATCAGTGTTGTGAAAGGAGCGCGACTCAATTGGCCTAAGCTGTTTAATCCGGCTTGCAAGTGACGCACGCCATAGCTAGTAAAGTAATTATGCTGTGACTGACGCTTCAATTAACTTTCCTTTTTCTAAAATGAGTTGTCTGTGCCCAAAGCGATTGACCAAGTCAAGGTCGTGACTGGCAATGACAATGGTCATTCCTAATTGATTAAATTGTTCGAATAAGCACATTATTTCATTGGCTAATTCAGGATCCAAATTACCTGTTGGTTCATCGGCTAATAATAACGAGGGCTTGTTAATAATAGCGCGTGCGATAGCGATGCGTTGCTGTTCGCCGCCAGACAGTTCATAAGGATAACAATTTTCTTTTTTCCCTAAGCTCACTTTTGCTAAAACGGCGCGTGCGCGACTACTGATTTCTTTATAGGAGTAACCAGCAATCACAAGAGGTAACGCAACGTTATCGAAAACGGATTTATCCATTAACAAATTGGGTGTTTGTAAAATAATACCAATTTGTCTGCGTAAATAGGGGACGCGTCGTGACGTAATTTTTCGTAGGTTATGCTTGGCAACGATAATGTCACCTGAGCTAACGGGCTCGATGGCTGCAAAGATTTTTAAAAGTGTGCTTTTACCTGCGCCTGAGTGGCCGGTTAAAAAAATAAATTCACCGGTTTTTATGCACACGGTTACATCATCAAGAGCCAGATATCCATTTGGGTAATGTTTGCTTACGCGGTGTAACTCAATCATTGATTTTCCGCCGTTTCAAATAATGCTTGAACAAATTCATCAGCATTAAAGGGTCTTAAGTCATCGATTCCTTCGCCAACTCCAATAAAACGAATGGGCAGTTTCATTTGTTTTGCAATAGCAAAAATAATCCCACCTTTTGCTGTTCCGTCTAGCTTGGTCAAAGCAAGTCCTGTAATACCAATAGCTTGATGAAACTGCTGAGCTTGATTTAGAGCATTTTGTCCAATACTCGCGTCTAATACAAGTAAAGTTTCATGGGGTGCCGTCGGATCGACTTTGGCTAAAACCCGTTTCACTTTTTTGAGTTCTTCCATCAAATTGGTTTGAGTATGTAAACGACCCGCTGTATCGGCGATGAGTACATCCATGCCTTTTGCTTTGCTAGATTCCAATGCATCATAAATCACAGCCGCTGTGTCAGCACCGGGTTGCTGAGAAATAACGGGGATCTGATTGCGCTCACCCCACACTTGTAATTGTTCTATGGCAGCTGCGCGAAATGTATCACCGGCCGCTAACATGACATTCTTATGACTTTGTTGCAAACTCTTGGCTAATTTGCCTATGGTGGTTGTTTTGCCGGAGCCGTTAATTCCGACGACCAAAATGACAAAGGGTTTGCTTGTTTCAGAAATGGTGATTGCAGACTGACAAGGGCGCAAGATGGCTTTCATTTCTTCTTGTAAGTTTTGCAGAGCAGCTTGTGCATCATTTAATTCATTGCGAGATAACTTTTGGGTGAGGCTTTGAATCAGTTGCTGGGTAGCGTCTACACCGACGTCGGCTGTGAGCAATTGAGTTTCAATGAGCTCGAGGAGCTCAGAGTCTAGCATTTTTTTGCCCAGAAAAAGAGTGGCCAATCCAGAAGCAAAGCGGGTGCGAGTTTTTGCTAAGCCTTGCGTTAAGCGTTTAAAAAAGCCTTTTTTTTCTGCGGGTTCAGTAGGTTGCGGCGTTTCATCGGTTGGTTTATTGCGTCTTAATATATTAAACATTTTTGGTTCCACTTAAGTGAATGGCGTAAATGGTACCACACACTATTGCGGGGGTGTATAATAGTCGCGACAAATTTTTCCTGGAGCGCACTATGCCGCAAGGTCAAATCAGAATCATTGCCGGCATGTGGCGTGGTCGTAAAATTAAAGTCCCAGAGTTGCCGGGCTTGCGCCCGACAACTGATCAAATTCGTGAAACGGTATTTAATTGGTTGCAGCCCATTATTGTCGGCGCGCGTTGCTTAGATCTATTTGCTGGCAGTGGAGCGTTAGGGTTTGAAGCGTTGTCTCGTGGTGCTAGCAACGTAGTGATGGTTGATCAATCTGCCGTTGTTGTTAAAACATTGCAGCAGCAGCTCGCTATTTTTCAGGCGACGAACGCAGAAGTGTATCAGGCAAAAGCGCCTTACTCATTACAAAAAGTGACTCAGCCATTCGATGTTGTATTTTTAGATCCGCCGTTTCAAGAAAATTTAGTATTACCTTCTTGTTTTTATCTCGAAGAAAATGGATTTTTATCGAATAATGCTTATATTTATTTAGAAGGAAGTGAGCCTGTCAGCGAAACAGATTTA
>JABDBD010000007.1:4900-69740 GCA_013288815.1 Gammaproteobacteria bacterium
AACTGGAAATTATTAAAAACTAAAAAAACAGGTCAAGTTGTTTATCATTTGGCGCAAAGACATCATTCATTAGGAAATTAAAATGCATTCAGTCAAACCGAGAATTTTAACCGGTGATACACCAACGGGCCGATTACATTTGGGCCATTGGGTAGGCTCAGTAGAAAACCGTGTTGCTTTGCAAGATGATTATGATTGCTATTTTATTATTGCCAACATTCATGCGTTTACAACACGTATGGATAGGCCAGCCGAGATTCGTCAGAGTGTCATGGATATTGCGACGGATTATTTAGCGGCTGGAATTGATCCAAAACGCAGTACCATGTTCATTCAATCAGAGATTCCGGCCATTGCTGAGTTAACATTTTTTTTCAGTATGTTGCTCCCGTATCCGCGAGTGATGCGCAATCCTACGATCAAAGATGAAATTCGCGATAAAGGTTTAGGTGAGAATTATCCTTTTGGATTTTTGTTGTATGCCGTGGGTCAAACAGCGGATATTTTAGCATTTCGTCCGGAAATAGTTCCTGTGGGAGAAGATCAAATTCCGCATCTCGAAATGACACGAGAAGTCGCACGAAAATTTAATCAATTATATTGCGGCGTCGATTCTCATACAGAAGATAAGGATTATTTGGCGAAAGGCGGTTTGTTTCCTATCGTGGATGTCAAGTTGGGTAGAGCTAAGCGTTTAATAGGAACGGGTGCTCCTACTGAGACTGGAAATTTGTTGAAGATGTCAAAATCGCTGAATAACGCGATTTTTTTAAGTGATGATGCAGATACTCTCACCAAAAAAATAATGGGCATGTATACAGATCCAAAACGTTTAAAAGCAAGTGATCCCGGCACGATTGAGAATAATCCTCTATGGGTTTTTCATGATACATTCAATCCCGATCTCGCTTGGGTAGCAGAAGCAAAAGAGCGTTACCAACAGGGTAAAATAGGCGATGTCGAATGCAAAAGAAAGTTAATTGACGTATTAGAAAATGTCATTGGCCCCATCCGTGCTCGACGTGAAACGTATGCAAATGATCCTGGGCAGGTTTTGCAAATTTTAAAAGAGGGTACTGCAAAAGCAAATCAAGTGGCTCAAGAGACTTTGGTTTTGGCTAAAAAAGCAATGAGGCAAGATTACTTTTAGGCATTGTTGCGTAAATCATTTTTTCACCTCTCCCCTTGTGGGAGAGGGTGCAGTCGGGCTTTCGCGAAGCATGCTTCGCGCCGACGTAACGCCTGACATTTGTAATGTCAGGCTGGAACGATGCTTAAGTTCTCGATTCTGTAAGCGACGGGTGAGGGGTGATTTTAAGCCAAAAACACCCCTCATCCGCCCTTCGGGCGGCTTCTCCCACAAGGGGAGAAGCAAAAAATCTCAATAGAAATTATGCGCCTATCCTTCAGCCCTAATCCTCTCCCACAAAGGGGATAAAAGCAAAAAAACTGATTTATGCAACAACACCATTTTTCTGCTCAAAAATATGCTATAATCTCCTAACTTTTGATGAGGACAATGAAATGGTGAAAATCCCTAGTCTGGATGATTTAAAAAAAGCGAGCTCTGATTTGGTCGATTCTGCTAAAACAGCTGGTTTTAGTGGTGTGATTGAAAAATTAAAATCTGGACTGGAATCAGTCGGTGCTAGCATCAATTCAGCTAGTGACAATACATCAGGATCAGCAACTGGCGCTCAAACAGTCAGTAAAGTTCAAATGACTGGGCCGCTGAAAGATTTATTGCAAGCAATGCGCAGCAACTTAGTTGAGTTGTCTCAATTACAAGTTGCACAAACAGATATGTTAAAAAAAATTGATAGCCAATTTATTCAGCTAACACAAATGATTGAAGCTGGACAATCGAATACTGACGAGGCAAAACCACAATGAAACAGAAACAATCTACTGAAGATTTGAGTCAATATAAAGTATGGGGCCTTACCCTGCTTCAATTGATGAGTCTATTATTTATTGCAGGTATTGTGTTGCATACCGTGCTCAATCTCATCTTTTAACCTAGATCCGGCAGTTAGAATCTCGTAAAACAGCAAAAGGCAAAGAAGGTAAGGTTTTTTTCTCATTTTTTTTCGAAAGCGTACTCCCCGTACGGTGAGAAAAAAAATGAGAAAAAAAGCCTTAGATTCGCAGCATTTTGCTGTTTTACGAGATTCTAACTGCCGGATCTAGGTTTAATATTGAGAGCATCCAATTGGATATGCACTTGTTTTTGAAACTCAACAGGTGATGCAATTTGTGTAAAGTGATCGCTGCTGCCACCGAAGCTATTCACAAAGACAGTCCCATAATTAAATATTCGACCAATTAATGTTTGTTCTACAGAAACGTGTGAAATAGCGGAAAGACGCGTTTCTGCCATGTGTCTGACAAAAAACCCTTCTTTCATGATGATACGACGATTGGTGACGACAAAGTCTCCTGTTTTATATTCCAGCCATACTTTAAAAGCTGAAAAAAGCGAAATAACAACGATAATGGCTAGCAAGTAACTGCCGATATTAAATTGATTCGATAAGTTTTTTAAGGGAGGCAATACGCCGACAACGAACATAAACATTAGCCAAAAAGCAACGCCAGCACCTAAAAGCAACCCTGGAAAAAAGAAAATAACGAGTGATTTCTTGGTACGAAAAAATATGCGTTCATCCGGTAAAAGTGTGCTATCGATATAGGCCACAATGACTCTCCTAATTGTCTATTAGACAGATAATGTAACATGCCCTAATGAAAATGAAAAAATTCTTGTAGCCCCGTCAAAAACATTTGTACAGCCATGGTCGTTAAGATCATTCCCATTAAACGTTCGATGGCTGTTAAGCCGCGATCACCTAATATTTTTCGTAATGTGTTAGCAAACATCAGTATCACAGTCGTGGTGAGTGAGGCAATTAATAATGCAAAAGCCCACAGCCAAATATGACGAGGATCTTGGTTCGCTAATAGCATGACAAAAGCTAATGCGGAAGGTCCTGCTACCAAAGGAATCGCTAAAGGAACAATAAAAGGTTCGCCTACATGAGCGCTTCTGGTGACATGCTCTTCGCTAGGAAAAATCATTTTAATTGCGATAAGAAATAAAATCATGCCACCCGAGATGCCTAAAGCAGGACTGGAAATATTCATGCTTTGTAAAATGTATTTACCAAAAAATAAAAAAATTAACAGGATGATAAACGCAATAAAGGTTTCTCGAAAAATAATGTATTGACGTTTTTTGACATCAATTTTATTCAAGATAGAGAGGAAAACAGGGACGTTTCCCAGGGGATCCATGACAAGAATTAAGGTGATGATCGCGGAATAAATATTCATTGCAGGCTCGTAATTGGTAGAAAAGCTTCTGATTAAATATTATACATAAATTTTGCGTTATTGCTAGCATAGATTTTAGTTGATCCATTCTGTTATTTTGCCCCGAGTTAAATCAAGTAAAGTGTATATTTTTCAATAAGATGTATATTTGTAAGCAGAGTTAAGCTGCTCTTAAGCTTAACATGTGTACAATTGGGTTCCTAAAAATAATGAGTGAAGGTGAGTATTGTGCTTAGATTATCTGTCCCAGCTAAAAAACAACGAGTGAGTTATCTTTCGTGGAATATGATTAGGCGACTAGAGCTTTTCATCATTTTTTTGCTTTTGATATTAAATCCTACGGTCTTTGCTGAGCAAGCACATGATGATTTATTAGGGTTATCAGCAGATGATTTTAAATTCCCTACATTAGGCCAAGAAGATAAATATCAGATCGTAAAAGCGATAGTGGATGATAATCCAGATCCCCTCAAGGTGCTGATTGCGGATTCGAGAATACTATTTGGTGATCTAAAGCTCCGATCTAAATTTGATTTTAAACAACATACCAAATTCAAAAATTTAGAGTTAAAAATAGAGTTAGATATGTTTGGTTCAGCTTCTCATAAAGAAAAAATCAAGATTGCAAAATATTTATTTCAAGAAAAGTTGTATGACGCAAAAGCACTACCTTCTGTGATTGCTTATTTAGCGTATGAACGAAAAGTAAAAGTCTTAAAAGCATTGAAGCTTGATCGACAGACTATAAGTTCTGCTTATGCCTATTTAACAGATGTGATTAATGATAAACATCTGGATGTGCATGATGCTATAAAACAGTATCAGGCGGCGATTAAGCTATTAGTTTCGCTGGGTGCGAATATTAACGCAAGCCGACGTGATCCTTTTCATTTTGCAGGAGTGATTCAAGATGTGAATTATGTCAATTATTTGCTAGACCATGGAGTGGATATGTACCGTGTTTACACTATTCACAGTGGTAAGTTTATTTCGTTAGAAAATGTGGCCACTGGTTCCACGATGTTTTATGCGGATCTTGTCATTGCATTTTGTGCGCATGGATATGAGATCTCACATCCAGAGCCTCAGTACGGCAAAGATTTAGCTAATATGATTATGGATCTTTTTTACGATGAAAGTTCTATCACAAAAAATATTCTATTGAATAAGTTTAAAGAGTCTCCTCATACGCAAGATTTATATGCTCAATTAAATGATCTCATTCAGAATGAATCAACTCATCATTTAAAAACGTTGTTTTATCGCGGAATATCTTGCTCCGTCATTTTAGTGGCTGCGTATGTGTGGTATAAGATAAATGAGAGCAATAAACGTGCAGCGCGAGCCTTGCTCATAAAAGAGAAACTAGGCAATCAGAAGCATGCGCTAGAAGAAGAAAAACGAGAACAAGAAAGATTGGCAAAATTGGAAGCGGATAATCAAAATGCCAGGCATGTATTTGATGAAAACGTCTCTAATAAAATTACATCTGTTAGTCGTGATAGTGGTTCTATAAAAGAAGTTGTCGTCAGAGAGAAAATATCAAAACAAACAAAGCAAAGCCGTACAGAAGAGATTGCTCAGGCTAAAGAGAATAAGCGCCTCGAAAAAGAAGCGGCAGAGAAGCAAGAAAAATTGCAAAAAGAACAAGACCGTAAAATCGCAGAAGCGCGAAAATTAGAAAGAAAAATAAGACTAGAACATGAAAAACAAGAACGCTTGCAACAGGAAAAATTACAAAGAGAATTAGACGCTGCAAAAAAAGCAGAAGAGTTGAAGAGAAAAGAATTGAATGTTCGTGCTCTCAGCACGAATATGTCTTCATCATCAACTATTGTTTCGCCAAGAAAAAATCAGTATAAACGCTCGGTATTTTTTGGTGGAAAAAAGAAAATTCCGATGGGGATAACACTAGGTGACTTTATTCAGAAGGCAATACCTTCTTCTGTGATTGAAAGTGTTTCGAAACCACCTGCGCGAGCTAGAGTCGTTACAAAATACAGTGAAAATTATACAGCAGCTTTGCAACTATCTTGTGATCAAGCTCAGCTGAAAAATCTTTCCAGGCCTCAGCTTTACTATTTTTCAAAAGATAATATTGTTGAGCATGCAGAGCGTCGAGTGGATTTGTTTTTCTATACGTTAGTGGCTTGCTATGGTTCCGGTGTCACCTATACCCTTGGGCGAACAACATTACAGCATGGGAAAGGGCGATCTGCTGCAAGCAATAATACTCAGGGATGTCATAGTAGTTTTACTCCTTTTCTTGCAAAAGGCGTCAGTGGCTCGTCGCAACTTTTTTCTTACAATAGTACGTTGCTAAGCGATACACATTTTATGGATAATCTTAATTCGACGGTTGAGTTGCCTAGCTATGTTAATCAGCTGGATCATGTTCTTGAGAATAATTTTTATTGCAGGAAAAAATGTCTGGAGATTATCAATCTTGTTTCGCACAAAAAAATAGATCCTATTGAGGGGTTAACAAGATTTTTGGCGATGATGCATGCTATTTTAACAAATGAAAATTGTCGACTAACATTCGAAGAATATTATGGTCATGAAGATATTAGTAGTGATCTTGTTGAGTTAGTTAAGCGCGGAACATTGCTTGGGAAATTTTCTGAAGAGAATCGGGCCGTCGAAACAAATTGTATCGAATTATTATTGAATCTGACAGATGCTGAGAAAAATGAATGTAAACGTCATCCTGTCAGTGTGACTGAGATTTATATGGAAAAAATAAAGGAAATACAGCGGGAAATTTTAACGACTAAAAGAAGTGTGCCGGCAAGTGTTGCCACACCCTAATTGCATTGAAAATTAGTTATATTCTAGCCAGAAATGATCAAGTGCAGCGCTCTGAATTTTAAAAAATCTTGGTGTCAATAGTCACCAAGTGTTAAAGTGCTGGCAACTTAATTGAAGCAGAGGGAAATTTTATGCAGGCAAGGTCGTTATTATCTGAGCTAGAAATGCTTCAACAAATCAATCCATCGTACATGAATACGCAAGAGGAAATTAATAGACTTGTACAGCTAAGGCAACTAGGCGAGCTTTCTGAAGCTAAATCAAAAGAAATGGAGTCACGCAAAAAATTAAGATGTGCTTCATCAGGAAAGAGTGCATTAGCTTTGGTGGGTTTAGGCTTTACTATGGTTTTTACAACTTTGGGGCTAGTTGATCGCGATGTGATCTCTGAAACTCCCACCGGACTGACTCTTGAATTGGCAGGCTTCGCACTAGCCTTTCTGGGTACGGCTATAACTCAATTTGAAGGTGTACGTAGAAAGCTAAGATGCACAAGTGAAGCCGATATCAGAAAAGATATAGACAAATCTTTATTATCTGATGTATTGGATGCGCCTCATCGAGAAAACTTTTTGCAAAAATTACGGCACTTTAACATTGAAGTGACTGAGCAAACAACAGTGGATGGAGTTGAAAAGTTGATGCAAGACGAGTTTACGAGGTTAGTAGGATTGCGTCATTATTTTTCTCGGCTTCCTTCGGCTCCCACTCTTTTTAGACAAAATCCTGCAAATGCTCTTGCTGTTGCTAATGAAAATAATGGTCAAGTGAGAATTGATGTACAGCCAGAGGTGACGGCGCCAGCGATATAAACAACTAGTATTGGGTGATGGATTTTGAGCTCCTATCACTGTAGTGAGAAACCTCCATGGCCGTTGCATTGTAATCGTATGTTTTGCAGATTTTGTCATTCCAGCGTGGCGTTGTTGCGCATATCATTTTTACCTCTCCCCTTGTGGGAGAGGTCGACGCGAAGCGGCGGGTGAGGGGTGTTTTTTTGGCTTAAAAGCACCCCTCACCCTAACCCTCTCCCACAAGGGGAGAGGGAATTTACAAGTAGAAATTTGATTTAGGCAACAACGTCTGCGCGGGAATGTCAGAATCTATATACTTGCAATACACCACTCCAACTTTCAAAACAAACTCGGCAATTCCTTCACAAGTGTACTTCTTTCTTTAACAGCATCATTCGTTAAAATAAATCCCGCTAATTGATTGTCAGCATTATAAAATAAAGCACGCACACTATTTGCAGTATTTTCAATTTCCCAATTACCTTCAGTGCCTCTTGGAGGCGGACAAATGACAAGAGGGTGTGCGGGTGTTTTGACGACAACAGGCATGGCGGGATACGCGACAGCAGTGCGTTCACCTTTCAATGTTTTTGCCAATGCGCGAGTGCAATTTAAAATAGGTGTAATATACGGTAAGACATGACCTTCTACTTCAGCGCAGTCACCCAATGCATAAACATCGGTTGCGCTGGTTTCTAAATATCGATTTACAACTATGCCGCGTTGCGTTTTCATGTTGCCAGATTTTGCCAAGCCAATGTGTGGAAGAAGACCGATGGCCGAGAGTATTAATTCGGTTTTTATGGTTTCGCCGGTGGATAATGTTAACAAATATCCCTCATCAGATTTATCGACTGTTTGACACAAGCTAGGTAAGTGCCAATGTATATTTAAAGCGGATAAAGCGGTTTTCAACATCATGCCAATAGATTCTGGAACTAGCAATTCTAAGGGTGCTTTGACGGGTGCGATAACGTGTACTTCATAACCTGCATTTCCCAAATCATTTGCAAATTCACAGCCAATCAGCCCTGCACCTAAAATAGTAATATGTTTTTTATTTTTGAGCTTTTCTTGAAAAAGTGCGTAATGATGTAAATGATTGACAGCCATAACATCGCTAACAGCATTGCCTTGTAGAGGAGGTTGAATGACATCTGCGCCACAGGCTAATACGAGTTTATGATAAGCAAGCGATTCGTCGTTAATCCAAATTAGTTTATTTTCGGTATCGATTCGTGTCACGCGGGTATGAGTACGTATAATGGCCTTTAATTGGCTAGCCATGTTTTCTGCGCTAGTGATGGCTAAAGTGGTCGAGGTTTTGCCGCTCGTGAGTGCAGTAGACAAAAGAGGTTTTGAGTAGAATGTACCATCATCTAATGTGAGTAAAATAAGTGGACTTTCAGGGTCAATGCGACGATATTCACGTGCCAATTGATATCCAGCCAGCCCAGTGCCGACAATAATAATAGGAGGTTGCATAAGACAGAGCTCTGCCAAGAAGATTATAGAGCAGGTATAATACATAAAGTTGTCTTCAAAGGTAAATGAAAATGCAAAAAAGTTTATGGCAATCCATTAAAACGTTGCAAAAAATCAACGGGTCAGAGGGCATGATGAAATGGCTCACGCACCCTGATTCTTTCATAACGTTTTTAAAATCACATGGCATTGCCACAGTGAATGTTCAAGTGCTAAGTCAAGCTTGGGCATTTCCAACAGTAGAGGAAAAGCGCATTTTACATATCGGAAATCGTCGATATGCACTTATTCGGGAAGTATTGATTTCTAGTCCGCAACATCAATGGATGGTGGCGCGTACTGTTATACCTATAGAAACGTTAACGGGAAAAGAATTGCAATTAGCCAAATTAAAAAGTCGTTCTCTAGGATCTGTACTATTTAAAGATGCACATTTACAACGAAGTGAGTTTGAATTTCTCCCAATAAAGTCTGCAGAAGAGTGGCATCATGTTGTCAGCTATCCTATGAAAATAGATCATAAAGAGAGTTGGGCGCGTCGCTCTCTGTTTTATACGAATCAAAAAACTTTGTTGCTTTCAGAAATCTTTTTATCTGCGTTGAAGGCTATATGATAGAAAAATTAAAAAATTATGCTGTCTTGATGAGATTAAATAAACCGATTGGAATTTCATTATTGTTATGGCCAACACTTTGGGCGTTGTGGTTAGCAACAGAGGGTAATCCATCGTTAAAAGTTCTCAGTATTTTTATGGCGGGGGTGGTGCTCATGCGATCGGCGGGTTGTATTATTAATGATTTTGCCGATAGACATGTTGATGGACAAGTTGCTCGAACCAAAACAAGACCGTTAGTGACAGGAAAAGTGTCATCGTGTGAAGCACTGATTTTGTTTGCATTGCTATGCGTTGTCGCATTTATTTTAGTATTATTTTTAAATAAGTTGACGATACAGCTTGCGTTTGTAGGCGCTGCATTAGCTGTTTTTTACCCGTTTATGAAACGATTTACATCGCTTCCGCAATTGGGATTGGGTGCTGCATTTTCATGGGGAATTCCAATGGCATTTGCAGCTGAGCAACAAGCTGTTCCAATGAATGCTTGGTTGTTGTTTGCGACAGCATTGATTTGGCCAGTTATTTATGACACATGGTATGCAATGACAGATAGAGAAGATGATATCGCAGCAGGAATTAAATCAACCGCCATTTTGTTTGGTCGAAACGATAGACTGGTTGTTGGAATATTGCAGATACTGTTTTTATTTTTATTATGTGTGGTTGGTTTTGTTTTTCATTTGTCTTTGTTTTATTTTATTAGCCTGGTTGTGGTGTTTTTTCTATTTGGGTATCAGCAAGTAATGGTGCGTACGGGTAACCCCCAGATGTGTTTTCAAGCATTCTTGAATAATCATTGGGTAGGTTTTTTTATTTTTGCAGGAATTTTTGTGAGTTACATCTGATGAGAATTGTGGCCGATGAAAATATTCCATGCGTTGAAAAATACTTTGAACGGGCAGGCGATATTGTTTTAAAGCCAGGTCGTCAAATTGTTCGTGACGATTTAGTGTCAGCGGATATTTTGTTGGTGCGAGCTGTCACACAAGTGAATCGCGCGCTATTAGAAAATACATCGATTAAATTTGTGGGCTCAGCGACGAGTGGAGTCGATCATATTGATGAAAAATGGTTAAATGCCGCAAATATCAAATGGGCTTCTGCATCTGGGTGTAACACAATGGCCGTGGTGCAGTATGTCCTAGCTGTTGTCGCTGCAATGCAAAAAATGCAATATTTATCGATAAACAATCTACGTGTAGGCATCATTGGCGTGGGTAAAATTGGTAGTGCTGTTGCCGAGAAATTAAAATTATTGAATGTGGAAATTCTGCAATACGATCCTTTGCGGGCGGAACAAGATTCCGACTTTATTTCTACACCACTGAGTGAATTTGTTAACCTAGATCTTGTTACGATACATGCCCCATTGACGACAGATGGATTTTTTCCAACATATCATTTAGTCAATAAAATTTTCTTACAGCAGCAAAAGAAAAATTGTGTATTATTAAATACGAGCCGCGGATCAGTGGTTGATTTTTCTGATTTGGATGAGTATGGGCAGCTTCTTTATTGGTGTTTGGATGTCTGGGAAAATGAACCCTATATTGATTTTCAAATTTTACAAAATGCTGTGATTGCGACACCTCATATTGCTGGATATTCTGTGCAAAGCAAATTGCGTGGTGTTGATATGATTTATCAAGCTGCATGTCGAGAAAAAATTATTTTGCCTCATGATTATATTCCTAATTATCCGAAAAAAACTATCTCAGTAGAAGGTGCGACGGATTGGCGTGATGTTGTTTTAAAAATTTATAATCCGTTAGATACAACAACGATGATGAAGGATACGTTGCTTGATAATAAACGCGAAACGTTCGATGATTTACGTAAAAACTTTATTGATCGATTTGAGTTTGAATATGTGAGTTTGACGAATGCATTTTTGTTAAAGAAAGAAGATTGGAGTATTTTAAAAAATCTTCATATCTCCGACTGACAAGATTCAAAAGCTTCTAAGTCGGACGTATGTGAAGTAACCGACCTTGCTCTATTTGCGCAAAAAATAATTAAAAATGCTGAGATCTATCCCTGATTGTCGATGGAAAAATGAAATTTTCAACGTGATGAGGAATCATGGATATCGGACACTTATACGATGACTATAAGTGTCCGATAACTTTCTTGCAAATATTATACCGGACACTTATACTGCATTTATAAATGTCCGGTGTAGATAAGCGTAGTGACTTTAGATGATTTGTTTAAGTAAAGGATTGTTGTCGCTGGGTCAACCTTATCCATAACTCTAGTAAATCCCTTGCCCATCCGGCCCAATCTGATTGCCTGGCGGGTCGGTGGGTTGTTGATCGCTAGGTGTTGTTGTGGAGGTTGGATCAGCAGGAGCAGCTGGTTGCGCCTCTTCTTCTTTAGGCACAAAGTCTTTCATAAAATATTCGGTTATCGCTGCAGGATCACTGTCAGGTGCGCGAGAACCTGTGAGTGGGTCTATACGTAAACTCACGATGTCAGCGGGCTCTGCTAAGCTATGCTCTGGCTGACCTTTTAATGCAGATTGCATGAACTGAATCCACATAGGCAGTGCAGCTTGTGCGCCGTATTCGTGGAGTGATTGTGGTTGGTCGAAGCCCACCCAAGAAAGAGCAACTAAGTCACTATTGTAGCCTACAAACCACGCATCAACCTGATTGTTCGTTGTGCCTGTCTTTCCGGCTAAATCATTTCGTTGCAAGCTTCGTGCTTGAATAGCCGTTCCATGCTGAATAACATCATGCAAAGCGGATGTGATTAAATAAGCATTTTCTGCGCTAATCACACGAGGGGCATAAGCACTTTCAACAGCGGGTGTTGCGGGTTTTACAGGTGGAGGGAATGGAACAACCGGTACATCACAATTAGTGCAGGCACTTAAGGGTTTTGCTTGATACATGATTTGCCCTTGAGTATTACGAATATTATCAATAATAAAAGGTGCAATTTTAAATCCGCCATTTGCAAACACAGAATAACCTGTTGCCATATCTAATGGAGAGACTGTTGCGGTTCCTAATGCTAGTGATAACGAAGCTGGCAATTGTGAAGGTAAAAAACCAAAACGTTGTGCATAACTCACTGCATAATTGGTTCCGATTAATCCTAATAATCGAATCGACACTAAGTTTCGAGAATGGATTAATGCATCACGTAAACGAGTGGGTCCGTAAAAGCGATGTGTGTCATTTTGAGGGCGCCATAAGCTATTATCATTTGGATTTTCAATCACAATCGGTGCGTCATTAATGACGGTTGCTAGCGTGTAACCTTTGTCTAATGCAGCTGAATAAATAAAAGGTTTAAAACTGGATCCTGGTTGACGCAGTGCATTCACCATACGATTGAATTTGCTATGCTGATAGCTAAAGCCGCCCACTAAGGCTTTGATTTCGCCATTTTGCGGATTTAAAGCAATCATTCCTGCTTCAGCTTTTGGAATCTGGGTTAGGCGCCAATTTTTTTGAATAGAGGTAATCCGGATAACATCACCTAATTTCAGAATATCACTGGCTTTTTTAGGTAACCGTCCCAAATAATCAGCATTAATTTGTTTGCGTGCCCAGGATAATCCTTCCCAAGGAATCGTGACTAACGAACCATTTGCACGTAAAGCGACAACCGATTGGTCTAGCACTTCGATAACGGCTGCGGGTTCTAGGTTGTTAATAAGAGGCCTTGCACGTAATTCTTTGGTCCACTCCATCATTTGATTCAGCTGAGGTGCTCCCAGATTTTTTTCAGGGCCACGGTAACCATGACGTTGATCATAAGCGATTAAATTATCATTAACAGAATCATTCGCAATTTGCTGAAGGTGGCTGTCGAGTGTTGTATAAACATCAAAGCCATCCGTGTAAATGGTGTCACCATACATATCTTCTAATTGTTGACGTACCAATTCAACTGCATAGGATGCTTTAGCTTGTGTTTGCAGCTCGTGATAGCTGGCATTCAATGGCGCGCGTATCGCAGTCTTGTAAGCATTTTCATCGATATAATTCAGTTCTAACATTCGACCTAGGACGTGATCTCTACGCTTTTTTGCGGCATCTGGATTTGCGAGAGGGTTGAGAGCAGAGGGTGCTTTGGGTAGGCCGGCTAACATAGCGTATTCAGCTAAGGAAAGTTGATTCAGTTGTTTTCCATAATAAATTTCAGCGGCTGCAGCGACGCCATAGGCTCGATTTCCTAAAAATATTTTATTTAAATACAATTCTAAAATTTTTTGCTTGGTTAGTTTGTGATCAATTTTTAATGCCAACAAAATTTCACGCAATTTTCGGCCAAATGTTTTGTGACGAGAAAGATAAAAACTTCGAGCGACTTGCATAGTAATAGTGCTGCCGCCTTCATCTTTGCGCCCAGTGAGGATCAGTTTGACACTCGCTCTTAAGAGGCCTGGGATATCAATGCCGGGATGTTGAAAATAGCGCTGATCTTCGGTAGCCAATACGGCATTGATTAACGGTTGGGGAATTTGAGAATAAGGGATAGGAATACGTCGTTTTTCCCCAAATTCTGCAATTAATTTGCCATCATGCGTAAATATTTGTAGGGGTACTTGCAGCTGTACAGTGTTTAATACATCAATATCAGGAAGCTGATATTTAATGTAATAGAAGACTCCGACCACAATCATGATGAGAGTGATAAAAAGAAGCGCTAATAATTTTCTAATGAGGTTCCAAATAAAAGCTTTCATAAGGTATAGCGTGCCATCTGTGAAAGGTAGAGCTTGAATTTTACTATAAAATTGGTGATTATATTAAACTAAATCAGTCCTGCTCGATAGACTTATTTTTCGCCTATTTTTTCCTCTCACAATTTATAATCCGAGATTCTAACTGCCGAATCTAGGATAATTACCCATCCAATTCAAGCTGTTTCAAAACAAGTCGTTTGTCATCTTTTTTTTAAAAAATACCTCATAAATTCAAAGGAGAAACTATGCGGCCCTTTAACTATAGTCGCTCATGTGTGGGCGTTGATATCAATGAAAATGAAATTCGTTTAATGCATTTGAAAAAACAAAAACAGCAGTGGATTGTCATTAATTTTGCAGTAGCTCCATTACCAAAAGATGCCATCCTGGATGGTCGAATTAAGCATTTTGAAAGTGTTCAAAAAACGCTGAAACAATTAGTGACAAAGACCCAAACAAAATGTTTGCCTGCTGTGATTGCTATACCGTTTACACATGTCATTACCAAAAAAATTAAATTAGATTCGCATATTGAGGAAAGCGAATATTGGGATGAAATATCTACTCACTTATCTACATATTTGCCTGGCATGTCTGAAGAGATGTGTTTTGATTTTGTAAAATTGCAGTCAGATAGGGTGGAGCATACAGAGTTACTGTTGGTTGCTTGTAGAGAAGAGTTGTTAAATTTATATAGTGCTGTTGTGAAAGAGGCGGGGCTTACATTAAGAATCATCGATATTGATTTATATGCGCTGATACGTAGTGTGATGGCTGCATTGCCGGCAGAAATTCAATTTCCATTCTGTATTGTACATATAGAAAAAGCGATGACATATATAGTGGTCCTGGCGAAGAATGCTATTTTATTTCAGCAGCAATGGCCAACCATTGAAGAGGATCAATTATTTTTTTATATTCATCGTGCTTTACAATTGTGTTTATCAACTCATCTGACATTACAAATTAATCGAATATTAATTGTGGGAATGACCAGCAAGCCTGCGTCATTCTTTGAAAATTTTTCGATTCCAACGATCGTGTTTGATCCTCTCGCTATTTATTTTTCTAAAAGTTCAAAAAAAAGAGAAGCACTGATGAGAGATTCATCGCGGTTAATAGTCAGCTGTGGTTTAGCTATGCGGAAATTAAAAATATGGTAGATATTAATTTGCTTCCCTGGCGGGCATTGCAATCTAGCCAAAAAAAGCGTGAAAAAATGTATATGATCACCAGCGTTGTTATTTTGTGTTTGTTAATTTTCGTTGTTAACCATTTTAGGGGTATCCAAAAACAAGTGGCTGCTGTCCCCGAAAAACAAACTATTTATCGTGAGGCAGACAGATATGGGCCGCTCATTAAGCAATTAAAAATGATTGGATTTCTGTCGGAAAATGAAAAAACTTGGGCCATTATTCTATGGCCTGATGGAAAAGTTCAGGATATAGAAGTCGGCACGAAAATAAGTTCACTTTATGCAACAGTGCTCAGCATACAAAATAAATACGTGGTTCTTGAAGGAACTGACAAACGCAAATATGTTATAGCCAGTCACAAGGAAATTCTATGAAATATTTTTTTAAATTTTTAAATGTAGTATTGATATTTTTTTTGATTGTTGCTGCGTATGCGAATCCGACGAGTGATGAAAAAAAATTGACTGTTGATTTTCAAGAGGTAAACGTAGTAGATGCTTTACGTATCATGGCCAAGTTTGCGCATGTTGATATGATTATTAGTCCTGCTGTTACAGGAAAAATATCCATACATCTTCGTCAAGAGTCTATATCGCGAGCGCTAGATGTTATTGTGGCATCACAGGGGCTTGCGAAATGGAAAAAAGAAGGTGTTTGGTATGTTGCTCCGCAACGAGAACTTATTGAGCGTCAGCAAGATGAATTCCAAATGCAAGAAACGTTGCGAGAGACTGCTGCTTTAAAAACGGTTATTTGGCAAATACATTATGCAAAAGCGCAAGACATTGCGCATCTGATACAAGATGCTAATTATTCTTTGTTATCAAAACGGGGTCATTTGCAAGTTGATACGCGCACTAATAAATTATGTGTGCAAGATGCTCCTTATTTTTTAGATGCTATCCTGGCTCTCATTAAAAAATTAGATATTCCGGTGCAACAAGTTTTAATCGAGGCGCGGTTGGCTAGTATTGATAGTGATTACGAGCGAGCGTTGGGAATGAATTTTGGAGTACATGATGCAACACCGGAATCGGGTACTGTGCCGTGGTCCAATTCTACGCCTCATTATAGTTTGGCTATCGCAAGATTACCGGATGGTGCTAGTTTAGATGTGGCTTTAACAGCGTTAGAAAATGATGGGCATGGAGAGCTTATTTCTAGCCCTAGTTTATTTACGGCTAATCAACAAAGCGCATTGATTGAATCAGGAGAGGAGATTCCTTACCAAGAAAGTAGTAGCAGTGGAGCAACGAATATTGCTTTTAAAAAAGCCGTGTTGAGTCTGCAAGTGACTCCGCAGATCATGCCGAATAATAGGGTGTTGCTTCAATTAAAGGTCAATCAGGACAAGCCAAATAATCGCATTGTGTTGGGTGTGCCATCCATTACAACACGACAGCTGACAACTAATATTTTAATTAAAAATGGGCAAACTATCGTACTTGGTGGCATTTATGAGCTAGACAAGGAGCGTGATGCACAACGAATTCCTTTTTTAAGTAAAATTCCTCTTGTAGGCTTGCTCTTTCAGCAGCAAAATGCGAAAGAGAAGAAGCGTGAACTATTAATCTTTGTAACGCCCAAAATAATTTCTTAATCATTACTGAGTTAACAAGTTAGGCAGCCATGACTAAAGTGAAAAATAACAATATTTTCTTAGTAGGTCCTATGGGCGCTGGTAAGAGTAGCGTGGGAAGATATTTAGCAAAGCAGTTGGGTAGAAGCTTTTTTGATTCAGACGAGGAAGTTGAAAAACGCACAGGCGTTGATTTGGGCTGGATTTTTGATAAAGAAGGCGAGGAAGGGTTTCGAAAACGGGAAGCCGCAATTATAAGTGATTTGGCGAAGCGATCTAATATTATCCTCGCTACGGGCGGTGGAACGATTATGACACCAGAAAATCGAGTTGTCTTAAAAGCAAAAGGCACTATTGTTTATTTAGAGGTGTCGCATTCCTATCAGCAGCATCGCGTCATCAACGATAGTCGTCGTCCTATGCTGCAAGTTGAAAATCGTGATGAGGTATTAATTCAATTACGTGAAGAGCGAGCGCCTTTTTATCAAGCTATTGCTGATTTTAAAGTTATTACTGACAATCGTTCCGTACGTGCTGTGGCAGATGATATTCTCGCTTGGTTACACAAATCTGAGTGAGGCGTATTGATGATTCATCATTCAATTAGCGTGACTCTGCCTCTCAACGAATACCCTATTTATATTGGGCAGCAGCTCCTGAATGATCACTCTATTCTTGACGCATCTATTCAAGGTCATCAAGTGATGGTTGTGAGTCAAGAAAATATCGCAACTTATTATTTGCCAGTGCTGATGGAAGTCTTGAAAAAATATGACTGTCATACTGTATTGCTGAAAGAGGGTGAGCAATATAAAGATCTAGACCAATGGCAAAAAATTCTCGATGAGCTGATCCAGCACCAACACGAACGATCGACAACATTAATTGCATTAGGCGGGGGGATGATAGGCGATCTGACTGGGTTTGCGGCAGCCTGTTATTTGCGCGGGGTGAATTACATACAAATTCCCACCACGTTGATTGCACAAGTCGATGCTGCTATCGGCGGAAAAACAGGTGTGAATCACCGGTCGGGTAAAAATTTGATAGGTGTTTTTTATCAGCCAAAATGTGTGATTTCTGATGTTGATGTGCTGCGGACTTTGCCACGACGAGAATTTATTGCTGGGTTAGCAGAGGTTGTGAAGTATGGGCTGATTCTTGATAAGGATTTTTTTTCATGGCTGGAAGACAATGTGCAGCAATTGCTCGCTCAACAGAGCATAGCATTGCTGCATGTAGTTACTACATGTTCACGCATCAAAAGCAATGTTGTGATACGTGATGAAAGAGAGCAAGGTATTCGTAGCCTGCTTAATTTTGGCCATACGTTTGGTCATGCGCTGGAAGTTGCAAATCATTACGATGATTTACTACATGGGGAGGCTGTTGGCTTAGGCATGATGATCGCCTCAAAGCTGTCAGCAACGATAGGCTGGATTTCAAAAGCAGAATGTAATCGAATTCAAAAACTTTTTCTGCAGTTAGGTTTTATGGTTGCACCAAAAAAATTTCCTAATCCCGACGAGTTCCTTCAATTAATGCGTTCCGACAAAAAAATGAAATCAGGAAAGCAAAATTATATTCTTCTAAAATCGATTGGTAATGCCGAGATGACGAGTGATATTTCAGAAAAAGATGTGGTTGATGTGCTAACTAACCTCAGTTATGGATAAGAGCATTGTTAAAGCTGCGCCTTTTTGCCGAATACTGCGTTAAAATCTTGAAAAAAACACTCACGTAGAATAACTACGCTCGTGTTTTTTTCAAGATGCAGCCTTGTTGTCAGCTTAGTTGCTCGTTGCTGGTTGTGTTGTCGTGCTTGAATCTGTTGAGCTGGTGCCTGATGTGTCGGTGGTGCCCATATCTGGTGTAGCAGGTGCTGGGGCAGCAACGTCAGGAGTTGTGTTAACGATTGGTAAGTTTTCACCAGTAGGTGCGGCGGTGGTGCTTACGTCAGTAGTCGTAGTAGAGGTTGTGGTGGTTGAGGTAGCTGGAGCCTCAGTAGTAACTGTGTTAGTTGGTGCATTTGTAGTCGTTGTAGAAGTTGCTTCAGGCGCAGTAGGTGCGGCTGTAGCAGGAGCGGGTGTAGTAGCAGGAGCAGCTGTCGTCGTCGTGGTCGATGTGGTGCCAACCGGAGTAGTCGTTGTTGTTGTCGCAGCAGCAGGGGTAGTGCCGGCAGCTGGGGCAGCAGCAGCTGGAGCAGCTGGAGCAGAAGCAGCATCAGGAGTAGCGGTAGTGCTCGTGGTGGTTGAAGTGGTAGAAGTGGTAGAAGTATCTTTGTTAGCGTCGCCTTCTTTAGAGCAAGCGCTCGCACTTAAGAGGCAAATACTTGAAAGTGCAGCAATAGCAATTTGTTTACGCATAAGTAAAATTTCCTTTCATATATTTTGTGAGAAACGAAATATACTATCTTAAAACATATCTCCTGCAAAGCGACTTCTTAGGTTAAGGTCTTGCAATAAATCTTGAAAGAGTGTGTTTTTTTGACAGCCCGTGACGTGATATACTTTGATCCACAGTTTTGAAAGGTGTTAAGAAACCATGATTACGCTTAAAAACGATCGTCTACTCCGTGCATTGAGGCGTGAACCCGTTGACATGACGCCTGTTTGGCTAATGCGTCAAGCCGGCCGCTATTTGCCAGAATACAGAGCGATTCGGCAGCAAGCAGGCAGTTTTATGAAATTATGTAAAACGCCGGAATTGGCTTGTACCGTTACGCTGCAGCCATTAGACCGTTTTCCCTTGGATGCGGCGATATTATTTTCCGATATTTTGACTATTCCAGATGCAATGGGTTTGGGGCTTTCTTTTGTTGAGGGGGAAGGTCCAATTTTTGCGCGTCCATTAAAACGTGCTCAGGATATTCGTGCATTGTCGGCTCCGGATCCTGAAATAAGCTTGAGGTACGTGTTAGATGCTGTGCGCATGATTCAGCAAGAGTTAGCAGGCAAAGTTCCTTTAATTGGTTTTTGTGGAAGTCCTTGGACCTTGGCGACGTATATGCTAGAGGGAAAGGCAAATCAGGCATTTCCAATGATTAAAGCGATGATTCAGTCTGATCCCATGTTGCTTCACGAGTTACTCACAATCCTGGCGAAGTCTGTTGCGATGCATTTAAATGCTCAAATTAGAGCGGGAGTGCAAGTCGTCATGTTATTTGACACGTGGGGTGGAATGCTAAATACGGCAGACTACCAACAATTCTCATTACAATATTGTCAACAAATCATTAGCCAACTGACTCATCCAGAAGGGCAAACAATTCCATTGATTTTATTCACCAAAGGTGGAGGGAAGTGGCTGGAATTAATGGCAGAAACTGGTTGTAGTGCGATAGGAATAGATTGGTTGCTTGATGTAAAGGAAGCTCGCCAACGTGTGGGAAATAAGACTGCGTTGCAAGGAAATATGGATCCGCAAATATTGTATCAATCCCCAGGCAACATTCGAGCGGAGGTGGCCAGGATATTGAAATCGTATGGTGCTGGCAGTGGCCATGTATTCAATTTAGGACATGGTATTTTACCGGACATTCATCCTGATCATGTTGCAGTATTTGTGGATGCTGTGCACGAATTTTCGCGAGTGTATCATGAGTAGTACATCTTTTAAGCCTGCCTGGTGGTTGCCAGGGCCGCATTTACAAACATTGTGGGGAGCGCTGATTCGTCGTAATCAACATAAAGGGCTTCAGATTACACGTGAGCGGATTGAATTAAGTGACGGTGATTTTATTGATTTGGATTGGACAGGACAAAAAGGCCAACCAATCGTAGTGATTTTGCATGGATTAGAAGGCTCAGCACAATCTTCCTATGCGCATGGTTTGCTGAAAGTTTTCAGCCAACATAAAAATTGGCGAGCAGTTGTGATGCACTTTCGAGGATGTAGTGGTGAACAGAATCGGCTGCCTCGGTTTTATCACTCAGGTGATACAGCGGATCTTAATACAGTGATCAATCTATTGCGCGAACGTGAATTGAATATGCCAATTTCTGCAGTCGGTGTTTCCATGGGTGGAAATGTATTGCTGAAATGGTTAGGCGAAACGGGTCGGCAAAATCCTCTAGTTGCGGCTGTTGCAGTGTCAACTCCGTTTGAGTTACGTCAATCAGTTTTACGTTTACGAAATGGATTTTCACGCGTGTATGATAGGCACTTGTTGAATCGTTTGCGTAAAAAAATAAATGAAAAATTTTCGATGCAAGTTTCACCGATCGCATTACCGACTCGTAAGAGTCTTCGAACAGTCAATGATTTTGATGAGCTAGTGACAGCGCCTTTACATGGCTTTCAAAATGCAAATGATTACTATGAAAAATCAAGCAGCCGGCAATTTATCAAATTTATTAAAATTCCAACGTTATTATTGCAAGCAAAAGATGATCCGTTCATGTTTCCCGACGTTATTCCTAAAAAAGACGAGTTGTCACCTTCGGTGATTTTAGAAGCAACAGACCAAGGCGGACATGTCGGTTTTGTCATGGGAAAATTTCCCTGGCGTCCATGCTATTGGTTGGAGCAGAGAATTCCGGAGTTTTTGGAATTGTATTTGCGGTCTTCCTAAGACCTCCAATCCTGACCATCAGCGAAGGATCTCGCTGTGAATAAACTTCAAAAGCGAGATCTTTAGCAAGTGCAAGCGTTTGAGAGGACAGAAGCTGGTACGTTATTGGGAGTAAATGACGACTCAGTTTGCGGAACATTTTCAGCTTGCATTTGTTTTTCATGCTCATGTATTTTCATTTTATGATGTTTGTAAAGTTCGCATAAAATATTCACTTTAGAAAATTTAGCAGCTTCGCTTTGTTCAAACGAATTTAAAATTTGCCGCGTATAGAAAATACTTTCTTCGTAGGATAATAACGGAATAAATTTAATAATCAGTTGAGTGACGTTTTCTCGCATAAAGCCAACTTGTTTGAGTAGCTCTGCAAGCATGGATTGTTTAATAAAATCAGGATGACATTTTTTTAATACTGTTTCAAAAACATGAAGCGCTTCTGGGCTGGATTGACTGAAATCGAGAGTATGAAAAATATCAAGTGCAAGAATATCGAGATTAAATGTATCGCCATATTTAATGGTTTCATCTAATGCTTCGAGTATGGCCGCATTAAATGGGTTCAAGGTATTTTGTTCTTTGAAATTTGCTTTTGCATATAGCTTGCTACGTATTGCAAGCAGTGTTTCTTTGTCATCGCAGAATTGTATGTAGTGTCTAAGTGCTTTCAGCAAGGGGAGAGTTAGTTCGTTGGTAAATTGATCCTTTAAGCATAGAAAAATTGTTTTCTTAAACAGGACAGGTACTTTATCGTCTGAAAAGTCTGCTAATAGTCTTAATGTTTTAAAAATAGCAGCTCGTATAGCGATATCTGGATGTGATATTTTTTGTAGAGCGATAGGCAGAATATCTTTTTTCAAAGTTTCCGCTGATAAAAAATTAAGAAGTTGATCATTTAACTCTTCAAATGCCTCTAACATTTTTTTAGTATTTTTTCCTTTTAAGTCTGCTAGTGCTTCTTCATAATTTTCTTTTATTTTCGGCCTTAGCATGTTGGCTGTTTGCATCAAAAACAGTGAACGAGAGCTCAGTGATGAAGCTGTATCTTGGGCTAGAGAAAAGATTGCTTCATAGAGTTCATAAATTTCGGGGCATAGAGTTAGATGGTCTTCAAGGTCTCTCAAGATTCTGGGTGCCAGTTTTTCTTTCAGTAACAGAGGATTGATCAGGGGTAACAATTTGGTGAATGCCTTGTAGATGGCAGAGTTGATAGAATGGTTATCGCTATTCATGTTACTTAATAGTAGCGGTAAAATGGTTTTTCCTATTTCGGGCTTGTCTATACGCAAGGCAATTTCAGTCAGCGATTCCGTAATATAATATTGTTTTTGTTGGTGTGGTGCATTAATGATGCTGGATAAGATGCGATGTATCTCATCATTATTGGTAACGTTCTTAATACAGATTTCTAGAAGAGAATAGATTATCTTTGTTTCGCTAAGGTCTAATGCATCTTTTAGCTTGCCTAGAATGTAAGGCAGAATCCATTTTTCTATTTGCGCAGGAGTTGCTTGCATAGCGATGATTTTTAAAGATTGATGTAGAATGTTTTTTTTGTCTGGGTCATTGCTGAGAGAGAGTGCTTTGATAAGCGTTTCTATGAGCTTATCTATAGTCTCAGTAGCTAATGCGAGTGACATGTCTTCATCTGAAAAAATACGACTATCCTCTTGCTCAATCCTGGCCTGCATTGTTTTAACTAAAATATTTTTGAAAACGGCTGTATCAACTTCGGTTAAACAAATTTTTTCTTTCAACTTACAATTTTTTAAATCAGATAAATGGAGTGGGTAGACGGAAAAAAAAGCATTAAATAATTCTATAAGTTCGCCTTTTGGATTAAATTCAGCATTTGTTTTTTCTAACAATTGGAATACGTTTAACAAGCCTTGTTTCATTGCTGCTTGTTGCACTTTTGTAATTTCATGCTTACCTTTGTAAGTCTCAATTTCACTAGGAGAGATTTTAAGTTTAGTCTCATAAGCATTTGTTTCAGCTGTTTCTAGGGATGTATGTAAAGTTGCATATAATTCTTTAACGAGCGGAATATGTGAGCGATTCCAGCCCCAGAAAGTAAATATGCTTTGGCACGATTCTAAATATGAATTTAATAAATAATGCAAAATGATAGCGGGTTCAGTGACCTGGTGATCAAGTCTATCAAAGATTTGACGAACGTATAGTGCAAAAAGAGTATTTTTATCTAAGCATCCTTGATAATTTGTATCGGGTGACACATTTAAAATTTCATAAGCTGTCGGCATACCAATTTCCCTTAATCTTTATTCCTCAGTGGCTATAGACCCCTTCCAAAACAAATTTACTTGCTTAGAGAAACAATCCACCCGCATTTTGTATACTTTTGGATCATTTACTGGATGATTAGATGTAAAATATCATAACTAAAGCTGAGACTAAAGAGCTAGCAAGTCATGCCTATGATTGCATACTTAAAAGTCGTTATTATTTTATACAAAAAGATGATAAAATATACACCATGAGTTGTCGTGGCGTGACTAATATGTCATGCTAATGAGATGTGTAGTTGTCGCGTTGCTAATGACGATATTTCAGTATAATCAATTCAGTAGGTGAGAGGAGTCATTCATTATTAGGGTATAATTTGTGACTATTAAAACAAAATTATTTTGTTATTTTATCAGTATATCCTGCCTAATTTTATTAGTGGGTGTCTTTACGTACTCACAATTGCAACAGCTAAAAGATCCTTTGCAAAATCGTATTCCTCAGTTGATCAAACAGGTTGAAGCCTCATTAAAACAGGATTCAAATGTTAATTTACTATCTAAAGCAAATGCAGTTGTAAGTTATGTCACTTACAAACTCCAGAAAACAATTTTTATTCTCGTCGTCATGATAGCCAGCCTGATTGGTATTTCTATTTTACTGGGAATCATCGCTTCTTTGACGATTATTCGACCCATCAAGTTATTACATAAAGAAATAGAACGAATTAATTTAGAAAGCATCAATACGCCGATTAGCAAAACCTTGTTACATTTTTCAGGCGAAATGGGGGCGTTAGCTAAAGCGTTTATTGCGATGATTTATAAGCTGCGTACAACAACTGTTTTGCAAGATGAATTGCTAAGTGAGATGGCTAAGCATGAAAAATTTGAAAATGAATTACGTGAATTAGCCACCCGTTTAAAAGAATCGAACAGCGACTTAGATCAATTTGCTTATGTAGCTTCACATGATCTGCGAGCTCCTTTACGAGGGATTGCCAATTTAGCGCAATGGATTGAAGAAGACTGCCAATCAAAATTACCGCCAGATTCGCGTGAGCATTTAGAATTGTTAAAAAACCGAGTTCGTCGTCTAGACGCATTAATTTCAGGAATTTTGGATTATTCTCGTGTTGGGAGAGTGAATACTGCAACAGAAGAAGTTAACATGAACACGATTATTTCTGAGGTGGTTGACAGCTTGGCGCCGGCTCCTAATGTAAAAATTATCATTGATAATCGATTACCTACTGTCGTTGCCAATCGATTTACAATCACGCAAGTATTTCTTAACTTACTTAGCAACGCTATTAAGTATAGCGACAAAGCGCAAGCTCACATCAATATTGGCAGTAAAGAATTAAAAAATTATTATCAATTATATGTGATGGATGATGGTCCAGGAATCGACCCTCATTTTCATCAAAAGATTTTTATTATTTTTCAGGCGTTACAATCGCGTGATACCGTAGAAAGTACAGGTATAGGTCTCTCAGTCGTCAAAAAAATTATAGAAACGCAAGGAGGAAAAATTTGGTTAACCTCCGCGCCTGGAAAGGGAGCGACATTTTATTTTACATGGCCTAAGGATGTTTCTCATGCTGCTTAAAGAAGTAATGACAGTTCCGGTTATGCTGGTTGAAGATGATGAAGTTGATATTCAAAATCTGAAGCGTGCTTTTAACAAGCTTCATATAGCGCAGCGTCTTTATATTGCAAAAGATGGGAATGAGGCTATGGATAAATTATTGGGAAGAAGCAATCAAATCAAATTAAATCCATTGCCAAAAATTATCCTTCTCGATATTAACTTGCCAAAAATAAATGGACTGGAATTTTTAGAAGAATTACGCAATTCGCCTGAATTCAATTCTATTCTTGTTTACATTTTAACGACATCCAATCATGAGAAAGATAAGTTAGCTGCATATAGATGTCATATTGCTGGATATATTTTAAAGCCGATGGAGTTAACGCAGTATATGAATACAATTAACTTGCTCACTCAATATTGGGATTTGCTGGAGTTTCCAAAGTGAATCTTCTTAATTTTCTAATCATTGATGATGACGTTGTTGATCGCGTCCACTATCGACGGATTATATCCCAGACACAGCAATTTTCGGCAAAGATTACGGAGGTTGATTCGGCCGAGCAAGCATTAACTTTGTGTCCTCAGGAAAAGTTTGATTGCATTATCTTGGATTATCATTTGCCGGGAATGAATGGAATTGAATTTGTAAGAGAATTAAAAAAAATAGGGAACAATAATGTATCGTTGATTATGCTGACAGGCCAGGGAAATGAGAATATTGCAGTTAATGCGATGAAAGAGGGGATTACAGATTATGTTATTAAAAATGATTTGGACCCTGACTATTTCGTGGATACCATTATTAAATCAATGCAGAAAAAGCTTCAAGAAAATAAATTACAAGAACAAGAAGAGCAATTAAAGCACTTTGCGTATTTTGATAACTTGACAGGATTTATGAATCGTTATGCGTTCGAAGAAGCAGCCCTGCGAACGTTATCTGAAGCAAAACGATTTCACAATGTTATTGGATTTTTATATATCGATCTGGACCATTTTAAAAATGTAAACGATATTTTTGGCCATGCTGTTGGTGATGCTCTCCTAGAAGAAGTTGCAAATCGGTTAAGAAAAATTTTGCGTGAAGAAGATTTAAAAGCGCGTATAGGTGGTGATGAATTTATTATCTTGTTGACTCGATTAAAAACGATAGATGATGCGGCGATTGTTGCTAACAAAATTGTGGAGCAAATTGCTTTACCTTTTCAAATTGCATCGCATGTTATTTTTGTAGGAGCAAGTGTTGGAATTGCAGGCTATCCTGAGTCAGGTGGGTCTTTAGTTGAATTGTTAAAAAATGCTGACGTGGCATTGTATAGAGCTAAAGACTTAGGGCGTGGAGTGTTCACGTTCTTTTCCGAAGATTTGCGACTTGTCCATGAGAAGCGCTTGAACTTCGAGCAGGCGTTGCATCGCGCTATTGCCAATGAAGAATTCTTTTTGGTTTATCAGCCTCAGTTTGAATTGGCAACTCGCAAAATAATTGGAATGGAAGCATTGCTACGATGGCATCATCCAGAATTAGGATTGGTTTCACCGGATCAATTTATTCCAATTGCAGAGGAGTCTGGGCTGATCATTCCAATAGGGCGGTGGGTTTTAGAGACAGCTTGCAAGCAATTTAAAAAATGGTCTCAAGAAATCTCAATGATGTTGCAACTGAATATTGCTATTAACCTTTCTCCTAAAGAATTATCGAATCCTCTATTTTTAGTATCCATACAAAAGCTGCTAATCGAAATAGACTTGCCTCCTGAAAGAGTTTCATTGGAAATTACAGAGTCTGCGTTGGTGCAGAATATTCAAAACGAAGGTATTCTAACGAAATTGCGTGCGATCAGGTTGCAATTGTCTATTGATGATTTTGGTAAAGGAAGTTCGTCATTATCACGATTAAAAAAATTGCCGATTAATTCCTTAAAAATAGATGCTTCGTTTGTGGAGGGATTGGAAGCTGAAAAAGCGGACGTTGCGATAGTAAAATATATTATCAATATAGGCAAAGAATTAGATTTAACTGTTGTGGCGGAAGGAATAGAAACAGAGACACAACTTAAATTTTTGATTGAACATGGATGTGTAGCAGGCCAAGGATTTTATTTTAGCTATCCACTAACGGAAAAAGAAATGACAGAATTTTTAATAAACTATGTGCCTTCTATTTAAGAGTGCGGTTATCTTTAATGAGCAAGATTAAAATATCTTGATCTTCAATTTTATAAATTAAACGGTGCTGACTGACTGGTTCACTATAAAGCCCCGTCATTCCGTCAATTTTTTTAGTTCCTGGAGGGCGGGGGTTAACAGCCAATGCTTCAATTAATTTTAAAATGATTTTTGAGTGCTTGTCCGTGAGCTCTTTTATTTGTTTGCGAGCTCGAGGAGCAATTTTCACATGATAGGGTTTGGTCATATGCCCATGTCTTCCTTGAGTTGCTCTAATGTGATGGAGCCGCCATGTCTTGCTTCTTTTAGAGCATCAATTGCATCGTTGAGATCAGCTTTATCTTGAATAGCTTCTAAGAATTGCAAATCTTCGATAGGCACAATAGCTGCAATTTCTTTGCCGCGTCGAGTGAGTGCGACGCGTTCTTTGGTGTGGACAACATGATTCATTAATTCAGCAAATTTTTCTTTGGCTTCTATGGTGGTCATTTCGGTAGCCATAATCAATCCTGTTTGACATGTAGATTTTAGTTAAGCCTAAATTCAATAGATTGTTTATGCGAAAGAAGTTTCTTTTTCTAAGGATGACGTATATTTTCCTAAGCTGGCCAAGCTGTTGAGTTTAGCGCGTTGTAAAAATATAGCTTGTGCGGCAGATACATTTTTAGCATCGCCTTTCCACGTTTTCATGCAGTAATCTTGCAAGGCGCGGGCATATGAATAGCTGAGATTCCAAGGATTGCCGGCTAACATATTCATGGCATTTAAATTTGCGGTGGCTTCTTCTGGGCTTTGGCCGCCGGATAAGAAATTAATGGTAGGCACGGCAGCAGGTACGGTTCTTCGCAAAACCATCACGGTCATTTTTCCAACTTGTTCTGCGCTTGCTTTTGTTGGGCACTGTTTGCCATTAATCACCATGCTGGGCTTTAAGACAATGTATTCTAGTTTGACTTTGTATTTATGCAGAGAATGGAAAACAGCATGCAATACATTTTCAGTCACCTCAGCACAGCGTTCAATCGTGTGATTGCTATCAATCAATACTTCGGGTTCAACGATAGGGACAATGCCGTTTGCTTGGCACAGTGCTGCATAATGAGCGAGTGAATTTGCATTCATTTTGACAGCCATGCGACTGGGCGTTTTCTCAGATACTGCGTATACTGCGCGCCATTTCGCGAAACAAGCGCCTTTCGATTTGTACTCGGCGAGACGTTCATTTAAACCATCTAAGCCTTGCGTAGCTTGTTCGTCTGTTGAATTAATTAAAGGGATTAAACCTTTATCGACTTTGATCCCAGGCAGAATGCTTTGCGAGCGCAAAAAATCTGGAAATTTCATGCCATTCGAAGTGGTTTGATTCAGTGTTTCTTCAAAAAGAATCACACCAGCAATATATTCATTTATTCCAGGTGTGCTCATTAACAATTCGCGGTATGCGCGTCGGTTATCTTCTGTGGATTCAATTTTCAAAGCTTCAAAACGTTTGCCAATAGTCGCCATACTTTCATCAGCAGCTAAGATGCCTTTGCCTTTTTTGGCTAATTGATTAATGGTGGTTTCTAAATCTTTCATGTGACTATTCATGCTGATTAAGTCCTTTTCTTCAGGTTGATAATGAGCGGGTATAAATGCGGGGAAGGGTAACATAGATATTCATTTCCGGCGAGGAGTTTACTGCTGAAAAAAGCATTCCTCTAATTTTAACTATAAATTAATAAGTTGTGTGATCAAAAAATTTACTACCATTGTGCTATAATGAACATATGTCCATATCATTTAAGAGGTTATGTTATGTCTGCACCTAATGCTTTTTTTCCACGTGTTCAAGTGGTGAAGGTTGGCTTGGTCGGGGCTAGAGCTTCAGAATTAATATCTCTTTTTGGTAAGCAGTTGGTACCTTCGAGCGAAATGTCGGATGTAGTATCAAAATTGGGAAGAGTGCATTTTCATTTTGAAGAATCTGACGATATAGAAGATTTAACGACAAAAAAAATAATTATTTTGTGCCCAGCTACCAAAGAAGAATTAGAAGAGATGATGAAAGAGCTGTCAGTCGATAAGGATAAGGAGTACCGAGTGGTCAGTGATGTTAAGGAAATATTAGATTATATAGGTAGTATAAAACGAGATAATTTTGAAATTATCTCAGAGGCAACGCTTAGGTCGTCGTCTCCACGAGAAGAAATCTTGGGAGGGTTGTGCGCAGTTAATTCAGCAGATGCGTTACTGCGAGCGGCTCAGTCAGCTTATGCTCTCTGGATAGCGGAGCAAGGCCTTATTGAGGGTGAGAATGAAGAAGAAGAAGGCAATAAGCCTTCATCTCCTCCAGTTTAATCTAAAGAATTCTTTTGAAGAAGGAATAACGAATTAATCCCTTCTTTCGCCAAAACCAGCAACGTATCTAATTCTTCTTGTTTAAACACACCTTGTTCTGCTGTTCCCTGAATCTCAATAAATCCACCTTTATCAGTCATGACAACATTCATGTCTGTTTCTGCTTTGGAATCTTCGAGATAATCTAAATCAAGTATGGGTTCACCTTTATAAATTCCAACAGAAACGGCAGCCACGTATTGTTTTACGGGATCTGTTTTAATTTTTCCGATTTTTTGCAAATGTCGAATAGCATCAATTAATGCAACACAACCGCCGGTAATCGAAGCTGTGCGTGTGCCGCCATCTGCCTGAATGACATCGCAGTCAATTGTAATCGTTATTTCACCGAGTAAACTCATGTCGACGACGGAGCGTAATGATCGTCCGATTAAACGCTGAATTTCTTGAGTTCTGCCGGTTTGTTTGCCCTTGGCCGATTCACGTCCCATTCTGTCATGAGTTGAGCGAGGCAGCATTCCATATTCAGCAGTTACCCATCCCTTGCCTGAATCTTTGAGAAAAGGAGGAACGTTATAAGCAACACTCGCCGTGCAAATAACTTTAGTATCCCCAAACTCTACCAGAACAGAACCTTCGGCATGTTTTGTAAATTGTCGGGTGATACGAACGTCTCGTAATTGATGACTGTGGCGCTGGCTGGGTCGCATGAAAACCTCTGCTGTGGTTGACATACGCGAGTATGCTCGCGTAGTACATACTAATGGAAAAGAGGCCAATTATAGGTGTTGATGCAAATTCCTGCAATTATTATTAAACAAACTGATTGAGGAAAAAAGCATTGCCAACTATGCAAAATATGATAACTTAACGCTCAATTAAAGAGTGGTATAACGCTATGAATAGTCATCAGATAGAAGTGCAGCCAAAATCTGAGCGAGGCGAATCGTCTGCAGTTGCTCAAGGGTTTGATAGAATAAATCAGCCAGACGGCTATCTTTTTGATGTTCCACATGAGTTTTTGTGCCCTATTAGTCACGAGATTATAGCGATACCAGCAACAGACTCTATTGGGCTGCATATGTATGACGCGAGCCAATTGGCTACTTGGCTAAGAATAAAAAATACTTCTCCTCTAACCAATGAGGAGGTTGATAAGCGCGTTGTTATTCATCAAGAGTTGTATAATCGCATGCGTCAATATTTCCAAAATTTATTAAAGAAAGATGAGAAGGCGCTGAATGATGGCAAGCATGCTGAGTCACTTCAGTTGATTCAGTCGCACGCAAGAGGTGTTCAATCTTCTGATCCATGTATTCAAGAGTTAATTGATTTTTGTCGTCTCAATAATATTGCGCTGACTGTCCCAAAGATTTCCTTTTTTTATCGACGCGTGAGTATCCTGCCGATACGACCACTAGCAGAAAGAGTCCCTGCAAATTTAGGGTACGTGATAGTGCGGCCGATACAGGAAGAACCTGTCGCAGGTATTCCGGTAATCATACCTCCTCAACGAATAATACCCCGACCTATTGCTAGCGAAGCATCTCCATTAGACTTTCGTGTAATTGTAATGTCAGGAGAGATGTTGCTTTATAATACGGTAGGAGTTATGACGGGTTGGATGCTTTCAAGCTTGTTGAGTAGTATGCCAGCCTATATGGTGATGCCGGTTCCTTTTGGAGTTTTACTACCTCTGAATATAGCTTTGTTTCGTGCCAGGAATCGTCCGGGTGGTTTGCTGGGTAGTGTAACTGGTTTAATGCATGGTCTAAGCACAATTGCAATATCGTATGCTTTGCAAGAAGATCAAGTAGCAACATGGGCATCGCCTCTCATCAATGCAGCCCCAGCTGTGTTGACAGCAGCATTGCCTGTTCTTTGTCGTCCGGGTTCATCTTTCCGCAATGCTGTGCATAGTTTTTGGCAGAGACGTCGCGCGCAGCCTCAGCCGGATGTAGAGGCTGTGCCGATGGATCATATTGCGCGAATAGCGTAGAAAATAAGGAAATTTAAAATGCCTTTAACACGAGCAGAATTACATGCTTTTTGTTCTTACGCCCAAAAAATCCAAGCAGAAAGATCTATTCCGAATTTTGTTCTTTCCATCATACATCCAGCTGAAAATATTCTATTCGCGAATGGTCCTTCAACAGATACTAACACATTATTTGCTGTAGGCTCATTGAGTAAAGCATTTGCCGCTACGGTCATCGCACATTTGGTCGATAAAAATCGGATAAATTGGAACGATTCAATTTGTCAATTCATTGATATTAAATTGCCTGAGAATGTTGATTTAACGATTCGCCAAATGCTGAGTCACATGAATCGATTTCCTGAACACGCGTTAACTGAGGCATCAGAGTTTGGTTTTTCCAGAACAGAATTAATAAAAAAACTACGTTATGTAAAATTGAATAAAGAGATTAAATTTAGTTACCAAAATATTTTATTTTCATTGGTAGCGGATATTGTAGAGAGTGTGACGGGTCAAACGTATCAAGATTATTTGCGCGAACACATACTGAAACCTCTGGGCATGTTGACAACTACTGTTTGCGAAAAAGAATATTTAGAGAATGGTAATAAAGCTTCCCCACATATTAAGCATGACGATCTTATTGCTAACATTCCATACTCACCTTATTGGAATGAAATGGGACCTCCTTCCTGCATTGCAACTTCCATTTCAGATTTGACGCGATGGATGAAATTTCATTTACAAATAGATAATACTTTTTTGATTAGCAAGAAATCTTTAGAAGTGGTTCATACACCGGATGCAGATGCTAAGCCACCTTATGCGATGGGTTGGTGGAAAGCAGATGAGCAAGGTTTAGTGTTAAGTCATACCGGATCGGTGACGGGTTTTGAAAGTGCTATCGCCATCATTCCTTCTTGCAAAATCGGTATCGCCGTCAGTTGTAATTTATCGGGTAATTCATTTCCGTATGATCTGGTGAATCATTTCATGCAGCGTTTTTTAAATGAAAAAACATTTAGCTGCAAGAACGCATTGCAATTGCAAATGCCCTTATTAAAAACGATGCGGCCTTTAACAAACTACATCGGTGACTTTTATCATCCTATTCTGGAAAATATCAAAATAATTCGTAAACAAGATTCTTTGCAGTTAGAAATTAGTAAAAAGAAAACGATTGCTACCTTGTCACCCATTTCAGTATTGGCAAGTCATGCTAAAATTACGCAGCAATTGTTACAATTGTCACAATATCAGTGTTTTAAAATTAGCTGGCAAAGTGGGATGAAGGCTGCAGGAATTGTTTATTATGACAATGATATCATTTCATTTGTTGAAAATGAGAAAGGCGTTATGGATGCTATCCTGTTTTATGCAGAAAGTATTGATGCCTCGTTATTGATTTGTAAGCGTGCCGTGAATTCAAATGATTTGCTTGTCACCCAATCTCTTTTTAAAGTGAATAAAAATGAGAGGGTAGCGACTCATGCTCACAAACAAATACAACAGCCTATCTCTTTTGGTGCAGTAAAATGATATCATCCTTTTTTGTAACTATTCACCCAGTCATTGCGAGCGAGAGCGTTGTTGTATAGATTGCTTTTCACCTCTCCCCTTGTGGGAGAGGGTGTAGTCGGGGCTTTCGCGAAGCATGCTTCGCGCCGATGTAACGCCTGACATTTGTCATGTCAGGCTGGAACGATGTTTAAGTTCTTTATTTTTTAAGCGGCGGGTGAGGGGTGCTTGTAAGCCAAAAACACCCCTTACCCTAACCCTCTCCCACAAGGGGAGAGGGAATTAAAAGTAGAAATTTGATTTATGCAACAAAGCCTGCTTGCAATGAAGGGTGAGTAGTTACGTTTTTTTATAACTCTAACTATGATTGAGAATAATATGATTCAAAGCATGACTGCGTTTGCCCGAACACAAAGCCAAGGCGATTGGGGAAGCTTAACCTGTGAGCTGCGTTCCATTAACCATCGATATTTAGAATTAAGCCTGCGACTGCCTGATTCATTAAACAAACTTGAAATGACGGTGCGTGAGCGAATTCGAAATGTAATTAAGCGTGGCAAAGTAGAATGTTTTTTACGCTATCAACCCAGTGAAGTCATGGGTGAGTTGGTGATTCATGAAGAGCTTGTTCAGCAACTAGGTGATGTCAACAAGGTAATTTCAACGTACTTAGACAATCCTGCCGGAGTGAGCCCTCTTGAAGTTTTAAAATGGCCTGGCGTATTGCGCGTACCCGAAATCGATTTTGATGTTATTCAGGCTGAGGTATTGCTGTTATTAGATAAGACCTTGCAAGATTTGATAGATGCACGCAAGCGCGAAGGTGAGCAGTTAAAACAGCTATTTCTGCAACGTTTAGAAAAAATGTCAGCTGAGCTGGTGAAAGTTCGGAAACGTCTCCCAGCCATTCTAGTCGCTCAGCGCGAAAAATTACTCTCACGTTTTAAAGAGGCAAGCTTAAATTTAGAGGCAGATCGCTTAGAGCAAGAGCTGGTATTTGTCGCGCAGAAAATTGATGTGACTGAAGAGCTAGAACGATTAGACGTGCATATTTTAGAAGTGAAGCGTTGCTTAGAAAAGCATGATGCCATGGGAAGGCGGTTAGATTTTTTAATGCAAGAGTTAAACCGCGAAGCAAATACGTTAGGTTCAAAATCAGTTGATGCAGAAACAACGTTGGTTTCTGTTGAATTGAAAGTGTTAATTGAGCAGTTGCGCGAGCAAGTTCAAAATATAGAGTGATTCTGAGTAACAGCAGGTGGGCAGGTCAAGCCTGCTCACCATGTGTTAGTGTCTTGGTGCGTTAGCGTTGCTCACCATGTGTGATTCATTAAGTTGGTTTACTAATACAACTAACGTATTATTCATAACTTGTGCGGTGAGCAATTCTTTTTGTGTATCCACTAATTGAGCTAAGAGTACATACGTTTGTGAGTTGTACATCAAGATTTGTCTTAAAACAACGCCCAGTTCTTCTGATGCAATTTGAGAAAACCATTGTGAACTGCTTGCTTGTGTTACCAGCGAAGCGCGAGTTTTCGACATGGGGCTAGTTGCTGTTTTTTCTGCGTAGACTTTACCTAAGATATACGCATCGTAAGATTGAACAGCTGTTACTGCTGAGTAATAGCTTGAGTAAGCAGCACCGTTTGGCCAAGTAGGGTCAGGTATCACATGGATTATATTCGAGCCTGAGGCATTTTCAATATAGTTGAGTGCTGCATTGACGGCTGGTCCTGAACCACTGTTGTTTCTGGGGTCAGGTGTTAAATAAGGTGAGCCTAATAGAGATGTATAAGTTAAATCGTTTATCTGTCCGCTCGCACTTAACGTAGTAAGATTTTTGCCAAAGATTAAAGGTACTAATGTTTGTTGTAATGTGAGGCTGCCACTATCCCCGTGTTGCATCTGGGAACCATACGTTGCAAATAAAGTTTGAAGACCAGCAGTTGTGCTTGTGGTGTCAGGTGTTAACCAAGAGACGGCAAGTTTTAATAAAGCATCTAAATAATCGGGCAAGTTATTTACTTTTTGTAGAGTGCCTTGAGTCGCCGTCGCTATTTGTTGTAAAACACCGCCAGACCCGCTGCTAGACGCATCACCACTCGTGCCGGTGCTCGTTGTGGTTGATAATGTGGACGAAGAAGTTTCACCTGCTGTTGGGGCGGGAATCGAGGTATCTGCATTGACTGTTGAAGCAAATAGGATGCAGCTCGCCGTTAAGACGGAAAGCAGGCTTGCTTGTTTTATCAGTGAGGTGTGACGATACATAAGCAAACTCCTTCAAAGCCAATGTGTATATATATTCTAAAATTAATTACCGTAAATGTTTAAGCCGCCGCCTGAGCTAGCTCCACCACTTTGTATCCCTGTGTAGGGAGCTGGTGCGCTGCTAGCTGGTGCAGGGGCGGGAGCAGCTTCTGCAGCAGCAGGTGCACTTGCTGCGCTGGCAGGTGTGGCAGACGCGCCGCTCCCACTGCCTGAGCTGCCGCTTCCACTTCCTGCTAAATTTGAACCTCGGGTAGGAACTAATACGGTAGCGGCTGCTGTGATTCTTGCTTGCTCTGCTGTAACTGCAGTTGTGACGGTAGATGTAAAATCAGATGAAGAAAGTGCTGGTGAGGAGCTTCCTCCTGCTCCAGTTGTTCCACCTGAGCTTGTAGAGCCTGATGATATCGGGCTGTACATGCTAGAAGAATCGGCAAATGCAATAAAAGAAATAAGAATAGTGCTGCTCAATAACAAACTTCTGCTTAGTTTAGACATTTTCGTGCTCCAATGCTTTCAACACCAAGTCAAACCGCTCAGGCGCAAAGACTCTTGCTAACAATCTCAGGCGCTCAAATATAATATTTCGACGTAAAAATAGACCGGCTATTTGATTATCTGGGGAGTTATGTTCTTCTGCGTACATTAATAGTTTTGAAGCAGAGCCAGGATCAATCGTGTCAATGGCTTGAAGAAGTCTTAAAATGCGAGACGTTTTGATATGAGAACAAAGCAGTACGAATTTATCTTCTTGGCTTAATTCAAAACGACTAAGTTTGTCTAATTTTTCCCCTAAGATATGAATTGCTTGTTCAAGATCGGGGGTGCCGTCTAGAGTCCATCCTTCGGCGGTTTCCATAAACGAAATAACTCGATAAATCATCGGATCATCATAATTTTTCCAAAATTCGTGCGATGATTTGAGATCTAATCCGGGCATGATTCCATCCATGACTTAAAATAGTTCTTTCAGTGTAGCGCGTTTGCAAAAAAAAATCTTCCGAAATATGTACGAGATACAGGCTTAATGGCGTACATTTTTTAGCATAAAGCATGTCTAATGTGGACGTACTATGCCATAGATCATTTGATCACCGTCATGTGGTTTAAGTCGAATGAAAATAAAAACAGAAAAGAGTGTGATGACACCCAATGCAATGAATGTGTGATGGAAGACTGAGATGGTGAGTATAAAACTATTGGTGGCATGTGAAAAATAACGAAGTAATAACGCGCCAACAGCAACGCCAAAACTTTGAGAGAGTTGTTGTAACGTACTCATGATACTAGTTGCATCGCCTAGATGGTCTTCTGATATGTCGATGTAAGCCAGCGAATTCATGCCGCTGTATTGTGTGGACGTCAAGAAACCATAGACAAAGGTCAGAAAGGCGATGACATAAAGCGGAGTTGTCTTCGTAATGAGTGTAAAAGAACACAATCCAAGTCCAACCAAGAACGTGTTGATGACTAACAATTTCTTGTAACCTAGTAGCCGCATCAAACGCAACGTCATAGACTTGATTAAGAGGATGCCTAGTGCAATGGGTGCGAGCAACAAGCCAGACACTTGCGCGGGATAACCCAGTGCGATTTGGAAAAGTAAGGGTAATAAAAAAGGTATACCGCCAAAACCTAAACGTGAAAACAAATTTCCGAGTACAGCGACTTGAAATGTGCGTTGACGAAACAATTCTACTTTCACAATCGGATGTTTTTTTCGATACGAATGTAACGAATAAAAAATGAGTAACGACACAGCAATCAGCAGAATGCAAATGGCAATGTTTGTATGCTCACCTGACTCACTAAAAATAGACAACCCTAACGTTAATCCTGCTAAGCTAGAACCGAAGAGAACGAACCCTAATTTATCTAATGGCGGCATTTTTTTGGAAGGATAGGATGGCAGTAATAATCCAGCTAAAAAAATAGTAAATAAGCCCACAGGAATATTGACCCAGAAAATCCAATGCCATGAAAAATAATGCGTGATTAATCCACCTAAAACAGGCCCTAGCATGACGCCTAACGCGCCCACTATCACAACACGACTCATTGTGGTGATTAATTCGGTGCGTGCAAAAGTGCGTACCAATATCAGCCGACCAACAGGCATCATCATCGCACCGCCTAATCCTTGCAAAGTGCGCGCAACAACGAGCTCAAGCAGTGAATGTGAAAATCCACACCAAAGCGAAGCAATGCTGAAGATACTGAGAGCGATGATCAGAATACGTTTTGCTCCTATTTTATCGGCAACCCAACCACTAATCGGGATAAAAACCGCAAGGCTTAATAAATAACTGATTAAAGCAATTTTCAAATCCACTGGGTTCACCTGCAGGGTGTGTGCCATGGCAGGAATTGCAGTATTGATAATGGTGGTATCTAATGCTTCCATAAAAAATGCGAATGAAATGATAAAAGGGATGAGACGTTTGAATTTGGGTTCATCAGCAATATTCATAGAGGCGCTTCCTGTCGCTCAATCAATTCTTTAGTGGTGTCATTTTTTAAAAAATTGATATCCGTCGTCTTTATTAAGGTCATTAACTAATGTGTTACATCTTGCTGTTATATCTTCAAACTTCGACTCAATTTGTTCTTTGTATTTTGTATAACTGTCGGCTTCTTTCACTGACTCAACACATACCTTAGCAACTGCTTCAAATTTTTTTGCTCGGTCACGGAACATAACACTATACCTCCAATCTGGTTGTTTTAAGTATAGATCAAGAACGTACTTTGGTTTTAATTCTTAGAGTCGAGTATATTCAATTAGTTAGGGAGAAAGGCACAGGAAGGCGTTGCTTTTATTTTGTCCTATACGGTATACTATGTATACAACTTTATTAACTTAGCTGAGAAATGAATCATGCTTTCATTAACACCTTACGATAAGAGCACACGTGGGTTACCTTTATCCGGCGAAGACATAAAAGAATTATTGAAAGATCCCAATAGTTGGGTTTCTCAGCTGTATGCTGATTGCAAACGAGATGCGGCCATTCAAGAAGATTTTTTCATTCAGATGGTTATCAGAATTGCGGAAGAAGAACGTAAAGAAAAAGAGCTCGCAGCCGATCAAAAAGCAAAAATGGCAGCTGAAGAGCATGAGTCATTTTCTGTATCGACAGATGTCTCGTTGGCCTCGAAAGAAAATGTGGGAGGCGATCAATCTTCTTTAAGAGCAACATTGAATGCGTTGTTAGCGATCTTTCAAGCAGGCATGACTGCTTTCCAACTTGCGCAGCATCATCAAAATATTGCGATGAATATTCAGCAGCAGTTAGCAGTGAATCTTGGACCAGCTATTAGACTGACCAATGGTACTGTCTTGCAAATACCGCGAGTGTTGCAAACGCCTGTGGTTTTAATCCCTCAGGTTCTTTCACATAATCCTGTTCTTGCGACTCAACTGACAGATCCCGCGATGCAAAATGCTTTTGTGAATGTTCATACCAAAGCAGAGCTGGGACCCTTGGCGGTATTTAAAAAATATCGAGAGGTGTTGGAGGCGAATAACGTCAGTGATGATCTTGATTTTCCGTATAAAAAAGAATTGATGAAATTGATCGATTCTGCAATGAATAAAGTTGTCACTGAGTTTAAGGATTTGATACCCCATCTGACTGAAAATAACAGTCTTGCTACAAAGTTATGGTTTAACAGCCAAAAAACGTCTCGTGAAGTCGCTCAGTCAGCTTCATTAGCGCAGTCACCTGCATTGTATGGAGCAACACCTACTCTTAAGCTAACGCACGGAAAGAAAGTTAGAAAACTAGATGAAGAGGAAGAGCACACCAAAATGCCTAAAGCCAAAAAACAAAAGAAGCACTAAGTTCTTTTCTTTCTTGCAAAAAAGCCCTGCATCGCAGGGCTTTTTTGTTGTTTTCTTTAATACCAAGTGCTAATGTAATTTAATCCCAGAGGGAGTTTCCCTATCTATGGCTATTAAAGATATTTTTAAAATCAACCGCAAAACCTTCTTCAATCCTAGCGCATGGTTGGATATTGGTAATCTAAGCTTTATTTCGAAGGGTATTTGGGCAATCGTGAAGCCTTTGTTTGTTGCGCCTGCAGATCCAGCTCATCAAGAAACTTTCGAAGAAGCCATAGCCAGGCTGAATTTAACAGAAGACGATATTAAAGAACGAGAGAAGCACTACCTCTTGTTTACTTATCTCTTTCTCATTCTTGCGGTAGCTGTTTTTGGTTATTCTTTTTATCTTATTTTGTATTTCAAAACATTCCTCGGATTTTGTTTAGGGTTAACCGTCGTGACTTTATTGCTTTCCCAGGCGTTCCGCTTTCATTTTTGGTTTTTTCAAACGAAATATAGGAAGTTAGGCTGCACAGTGCAGGAATGGTGGGATGGCAAAATCAACACAACTCAAGGGCCTACTGTATGATCACGATGTTTACGTTGGCTGCTAATGATCAATCAGTTGTTTTTTTATCACAAATATTTGGTAGCGTGGGTGTGTTGCCTGCGGGTGGTACTGATACTGTCGTTAGCCAATTGTTTAGTACGCTCAATACGACGGCTTTAGTGCTTGGCGCTATTTTAGTTGTGCATACCACCGTAATTGGTTTGCTGAAAACAGCAAGTGAGGGTGAATTTTTAGGTAAGCAATGGAGTTCTTTGTGGACGCCATTGCGTATGGTGATAGGTATCGCGTCATTGGTTCCATCAGTCGGTGGTTATTCTATTCTGCAAGTGGCAATGATGTGGTTCATTATGCAAGGCATAGGTGCAGCTGATACGCTATGGGGACAAGCGATTAAAGTATTAAATATCAGTGGAAGTCCATATGCTGGTACGAGTACGCCTACGGGATTGCTTAGCCAGCAACTGCCGCTACTCTTTCAGGCCATGATGTGTCAATCGACTGCGACGCAAACTTCGCCAAGTCAATATACAGACAGTAGTGGAAACACCAGTTATTATTTTTATTGTGCTGGACATCCAACCGATTCTTTTTGTTCATCTTCAAATAAAGCAGATATCACAACGGCGCCGTCATCTGGGGGTAAGATAAATTACCCAATAGGCCCTGGGGGTTCTTGCGGGACATTGCAGTATGATGATCCTAGTCAATGTACGCCTGGAACTGATGCAGCTTCACAGATTAAGTGTGCAGCTGTCAAAGGGCAGCAAACGGCTTTACAATCAATTGTGAAAACATTTGGTGCTATGAGTGATGTCTTAGCTGGTGATGATTCGGATTATATTAAATTTTATGAGAATACAAGCCCGCCCAATACTGGTACCGCGAAACCAGCCGATTGGATTCAAGCTTATTGTACATCGAAGTCTATTCCTGCAACGAATTGTTGTATGTTTAATTCTTCGACGCATGTCCTAACGACTTGTTATACGCCATCTAGTCACAATATTCCCTTTGCTGCTGACAAATATACTTTATCAGGAGCATCTACACTTGATCCTTATAACACGAGTGCGGATGCGATAACAAAAGCGTATTGGCCTTTTGGTGTCATTAGCGGAGCACAGGTTAATTTTATCAATGATGCGGTGACAGCTTATACGATGGGTATACAAAAAGCGGTAACTGATGTGATAAACAAGCAACCGTCTCCAGCGTCATCCGAATGGCAGCAAGGTGCGACGGATACGGGCTGGATCATGGCAGGTTCATATTATTATTTGCTCGCAAAAATGAATGGAAATAATCTTTCAGCTGCTAACCCGCAATTTGTCATTGCGCCTCCTAGTGATGGAAGTGCCGGCGGAGCGGGCGCGCCAATGTCAGGTTATCGTAACAATAATATGGCTGCAAGTGCTTTGATATCCATGATTAATGGATCAGCTACAGCTTCTTCGGTCCCACAAATGAGTGGAGCTAATACTGCGCTTGCTCAGGGTACAGGAGGTGTTTACAGCTTATTAATCAATTATTTGCAAGGTTCAACTAATATAAGCAGTTTCAATGTCAATTTTAGTAACCCAGTTTCCGGTAGTCCAAGTAATCCACTGACCCACGGCGGCATTCCTCCAGTTGCCGGTATGGGTGTCAGTAGCCCAGTTAGCTTTAGCAGTAGTGGTAGTTTTGGAGGAAATGTAAATCCGTTAGTCAACCTGACTAGCTTTGGGCAACAACTTATTCAGCTCGGTATAGATACTTTTTTAGGTGTTGTAATTGCAACAACTGTTGTTGTCATTGCGGCAGTTGTAGGCTCTACTACTGCCTTAGGAACAGGTGATCCTGGAGCGCATGCGTTAGGGACCTTTGTAAGTAATATCGTTTTCATGGCGGCCATGGCATTTGTTGGATTCTGCTTTACATTTGGAGGGATGCTCTCTGTCTATACTCCACTTATTCCATATATGATTTTCACATTTGCTGCTATCGGCTGGTTTACTGCAGTGATTGAGGCTATGGTTGCTACCCCTTTCATGGCATTAGGAATTTTGGCGCCTGGCGGGCAAAGTGAAATGCTAGGGCATGCTGGTCATTCGATTATGATGGTGTTAAATCTTTTCTTGAGACCGACATTGATGGTGATGGGTATGATGTTTTCAATGCTGCTGGCTCCTGTCGTCGTATTGATGATTAATGAAGGGTTTGGTCAAGTCGTTGGATTAATCAGTCCAGGCTCTGATTCGATTGTCACACCTGTTCTCTTCGTCATTGCTTATGCTTTCTTGATTATAGGCGCATTAAATAAATGCTTTGATCTCATCCATTGGCTTCCTAACCATGTGCTAACGTGGATAGGCGGTCATGCAACAAGTTACGGAGAAGAAGGTGCATTAGGTGCTGTGAAAAGCGGGTTCGAAGGTGGTGCAGCTGCGGCTGGTGGTGCTGCATCAGCAGCAGCTGGAGCTGGTAAAGGTGCGATTGGAGCTGCTACTGGTGCGAAAAAGGAAGGAATGGCAGCCGCAAAAGCAGCAAAAGAAAAAGAAGAAAGAGAAGAGAGAGAAGCCGCTGCAGGCGCTGATGTTAGCGGCAAAAAGAAGTAAGAGATCTACTAATCATTTTTTATAATAGCGGCACAATAAAAATCGTTTTAATCTATTTTTTGTATCTCGATGCGCGGCTATTTATTTAAATCTAGATTGTTGTAAATAAACACTCGCAAAATGATTTATCCATATCAGCAGCCGAAGTCAGTTAATCACTTTCCGCGTTGAAACCAATCGAGTGATCCACGCGAACACTAAGCTTCAATTGTAATAACCGGATATTCTATAATTTTTACATCTTTGGTAATAATTACCAGGTCATGTAATTTTGCTTGTATCACCAAAATGCGATCAAAAGGATCTGAATGCAACGGCGGCAAATCAGCAACGCCCAACCCCTCTTCTGGCATAATAGGTAATATTTTAAAACCTTCTAGTGCTACCGCTTCTATCAAATTATGCGGTAATGTAAGGCGTCCCAGTCCTTTTTTAATCGCCATTTCCCAAAATGAAACACTACTCAGAAAAATCGTATTTGATTTGTCGCCAATTATTTTTCGCGCTTTGCTGCGTATTTTTTCGGGAGTCGTAAACCACCACAAAATGACATGCGTATCTAATAAATATTGCATATCACTTATCATCGCCGTAAAACTGTTTCAAAATGTCATCAGGCAAAGGAGCATCAAAATCATCACTAATATGAATTAATCCTTTGAATTGTCCTCCTCTACGCACTGAGGTTTCTTCTGTGTAAGGCACTAGTCGAACCAGTGGCTTGCCATCGCGAGCGACAATAATCTCGTCACCTTTTAGGACTTGGTTTATCAATTTAGAAAAGTGTGTTTTGGCATCGTGTATATTCACTAACATAGTAAAACTCCCCAGTAATACTTAAATTTAGTATAGTGGACTAATATAACTTAGTCAAGTAATCCAACAAGGATCGAAATATTGAAATCATGTTGCGGCTCCATATTTTTAATTGGGTTTTTGTAAAGACAAAAAATCATAAGAAAGAAAAAATTGAATTCTATAATCAATTTTTAACGTTGACAGAAATGTTTTCTCAGAAGTTGCGCGCTTAGAAAAACTGTGACTGACTTATGACATCATAATATTATTAATTACTTGAGTGAGATGTTCAATTTCTTCGTCTCTTAGCAGTGAAAAGTACCGATTTCGTTTATTAGAAGATAAATTTCCGTTATTTTGAAACACAAATTTGATGAGCAAATCAATCTGATTGTCTGGCATGTCAACGATTTCTTGAATAGCCTTTTTAGCTTTATCATATTTCGCAAGAAATATTATTTCACGTTCAATATGGTTGTAGATGGCTTCCTCAATGCATGCAAATAGGTACTTTGCCATAACAGTGAAGTCAATATATTGATAATATGACTGACTATCTTGTTTAACTGTCATCATGCCATCTTCGGTTAAATCATATTGTGTTAAAACGGATAGTAAAGGGTTGGAAAATGATTCGAGTGTGGAATCATAATCATACATGTTTTGCAACATAATAGAGGAAATAGGAAAGATTATGTTTTTTGGCGTAAAATCTTTTTTTGATAATATATAATGAATTAAGAATCGATGTATTCTCCCGTTTCCATCTTCGAAAGGATGAATGAAAACAAATCCAAACGAGATTGCGGCTGCAATAATGACAGGATTAATATCTGCAGATAACATTCTATCCAATGAATCTAAAAGACCATCCATCAGATCAGAAATATCCTCGGGTTTGGGCGAGATAAAATGTATTTTTTGGAAGTAGGGATTTACATTTTCTCCGACATAGTTTTGATTATGACGATAATCAATATTTTTGAATCTTGGATCAACAATAACATTTTGCAATTCTATTAATTTTTCTTTGGTTAAAAATGTAATGGTTGATGCTTGTTGTAATAGGTTAATAAAACGAACAACACGATTTTTATCAGGTTGTTCTTTTTCAATTTGGTAAGAGGACATGGTTTCTTTGGTATAAAGGTAATGACATGCTCTTGCGATTAAATGTGGATCATATTTTTCTAGAAGTGCTCTAGCCTTGTCATCTAAGTTTGAGTTGATATATTTCTCTAATGCGTTTGTTCGACGTGCAAACGGACAAAACTTATTATTTCCAAGTAAATTGTCATTAATAGCATGTCGAGAACTTTTGATCGCAGGGCACGTAAAATAAAGTTTTGGATCGAGTAAATCAACATATTTAATTCGTTGAGAATCTTTCAGGGGCAGTTGCTCTTTCATCAAGAATTCATACAGATACCATATCTTTCTTGAATATATCCCTGTGGGTGCTTTTTGAATGTATTTAACAATATTGTCTTTTTCGATTTTTTTAAAGAGAGCCTTGATTATTTCAAGATTAATACCGTCATATTTTATTGCAAACTCTAAATGCTCTAGAAGATCATTTTCATTTTTCAACGCATAGGATTTAGGGTAAATGTGGATTTCATGATGATTGTCTATGATTGTTTTGCCTCTTCCTTGGTGCGCAATGTATGATTCGCGATAATATGGCAGTGTGTGAAGTTCTAATTTATCGATTATTGCGTTATATCCAACGGCTGTTTTATTCATATATTATCCATCTGTATAAATTTGCACGCAGAGGTAATAAAAGGCGCGCGCTCAATAAGTTATGTAATAAAATACTAGCAAATAATTATTGTTAAGGCAAATGCTCGTTTAAATTGGGCGTTATATAAGGCAAGTTGTATTAAAATGCACGCAAATGTATTAAAACATTCGCTCTAAATAACAATGTCCTTAAATAGCTGCTCTAACTTTTGCAACGGTAAAAAAATAATTTCGGTTTGTTTAATCTGCAGGGTTGCTTTGAATTGATTAGTAATAACAAAGCCTTTTTTTGGATGATAAGCGTCAATGAAGGATCTAAATGAACGGCTGAGAGCAGGTTCTTTTAAGTTTTGATATTTAACTTCAATAGGTACAAAGTCATCTGGATTATTGTAGAGGATAAAGTCGACTTCAGCTCCGCCTTTTGTGCGCCAAAAAAATATTTTAAAACTGAGAAAATGCTGAAGTTTGAATTTTAAAATTTCTTGAAAGACAGCGCTTTCAACTAATAATCCTTTATCCGTACGGTTCTCCAAAGAAATAAAATTCCCTAGTGCTTGGTTACGAAAACCATTATCTAAATAATAGCATTTGGGGTTTGAAGTAATTTCAGTCCGCTTATTTCCAGTAAATGGATAAATTGTTTGGAGAACATAGGTTTTTTCTAGAATGGAAAGATAATGCTTTATCATGGTCACTGAAACATTACAGTCATTTGCTAAGGTTTGATAATTTAATAATTGACCCGATGAATGTGCAATGAGAGTCATCATTTTTTCTAATATAATAGGATGACCTACTCGTAATATTTCTATGATGTCTCGGTTAATATAGTTCTGATAAAGTTGAGATAACAGTAAGCGTTTTTCTTTTTCGACAACAATCTGCGGATAACAACCATAAATTAATTGCGTGTCTAGTTCTAATGATGTGCCTAGCTCTTGATAACTTAAAGGTAAAATAGTTGCTTCAAATTGACGTCCGGTTAAATGTTCCTGAATTTTGCTGCGTATCTCAAGCTGCGATGAGCCTGTCACCAAAATTTTAATAGGAAGTTGAAGGTCAATGAGTGATTTTATCAATAAGCCCGGAGACTCTAATCGTTGTGCTTCATCAATGAATAAAATAAATTTTTTAAGGTTAAATTCATCAACCAGCTCATCGATAATATGTATGCCGTCTAACCAATGCCGAATTAATGGATTATCGCAGTTTAAATAAAGTAATTGCTCAAATCTTTTTTGCTTTATTAACTTCTGACAGAGTAATTTTCCCAAGGTTGTTTTGCCAACTTGCCGGGGACCAACCAATACAGTTACAAGCTTGTCCCATGCAGGGAGAAGCAGTGTGGACATTTGTTGGCGCAACACATATGACATTGCAGGGATAATAGATAGGGAATTATCCTTAAGCCACGGATTAATTTGGTTAATTTGTGAGATTAATTTATTGTCCATCGAATAAACCTTACTAAAACAACTTTCAATATCATTTTAGCATGGATAAATCAATAAAGAAAATTTGTTGGTGTGATCAAAATGTAAACAGAGCCTAGGAACTACCTTCCGCATCTTTATCCTCACGCTTTTCCATTTCGGCAATCAGCCGATATTGACGTTCGGTAATTAATCCTTCGGTAAATTTTTCTTTGGCATCGGCTTCCATCGTGCGGCCTTGTTCGCGCACTAATTTGCGTACGGTAGAAGTGATTTCAAGCATGTCAGTATCTAATAAGTGATCTCGAACTTTTTCATCAAAAACCAAGTATTCACGTAATGCAACGCGTTTGCCATCGACTGTGGGGGCTAATCGTTGAGAGACGACTAAACGAATGGTTTCGATGATGTCAATGGTGCGTCCTTGACGTTCTTCGCTGGGAAAGGTGGTGACTAAACGTCGCATGGTTTCCGCAACGCCATTACTGTGTAAAGTGGTATATACGGGGTGACCTGTCATGGCTGCTTCCATTACAGCGCTCACTGTTTCGGAGTCACGCGCTTCACCGACGAGAATGAGTCGAGGTTTTCGTCGTAATGCATTTCTGACACCGGCTGCAAAGCTGGGTAAATGTCGCGGAATTTCCGATTGGCTCACGATAGCAGAAATTTTTTCAATGCTGTCATAGACAAATTCGATAGGTGCTTCATACGTTAAAAGCTTGCGATTACTATCTGGATCTTCAGCAATGCTCCGAATAATCGCTGCTAACAATGTACTTTTACCAGAGCCGGTTGCGCCGGTAATGTAAACAACACCTTGCTCGGGAGTAATAGCATCTAAAATTTTTTTCGGTAAGTTCATACCGGCTAATTTAGGCGGATCACTTGGAATCGTACGTGCAGTAATTTGAATACCATCATGACCCTCGACTTGGCAGCCGGTTGCGTTAATACGAAAGCGATAACGATCGGAACGGTTGGGACGAATTTCATAGTGTGTATCAACATCTTTGCCCGACATGATTTGTGCGGTACCGTTAGGGCCGTACATGCCATTAATGATTTCACCGACCTCAGTGTTTGCTAATTTACGCCGCGTAATTTTTTTTAAGCGGCCAAATATTTCTGCATAAACGGGTTCGCCTGTTTGCAAGGTGATATCCGATGCGCCAAGGGCTACACAATGAATTAAAATTTCATTCAGTGCTTCCATCGATAGTCGAATGGGTTCTTGAGGAAATAAAACATCATCTGCCATCTTGATTCACCACAATAGCCTTCCAATTATTGCTATCCGTTTGTAATTGAGGATGCTCGGTAATACGTAATACTTGGTCGTTGATACGCATGACGGTGCCATCTCCCGTTACACCCATTTCTGTTTTTGAAACGAAAGGAGGGCTAATCATTCTCTCTTGTAATAATTTACGATAGATAACCATACCTTGAAAGTCACGTTTTAAACGAGCCAGATTTTGCTGGAAAATACTATAGGCTTGCTGTGTTCCTTTATCCCAGCCTAATTCAATGGCTTTCCGCCATATCTCTTTCTCTTCTTTATTTCTTGGCAGCATGGCTTTGCTGGGAACTTCAGGTTTTTCGTAAGCTAGCCATAAGTAGTCGCGCCAGGTGGGCGGCGTTGTTGCAAATCGTGCTTGTTGAACAATGCGATACGTTTTATCGGCAATGCGGATGGTGTCAGGATCATCCAAGTTTAAGCTGTTATTGCCTTGCACTAAAACTGGCGGCAGTACGCCATGGCTCAGCATCATGCCATTAAAATTGAAGATGTTATCGAGATGTTTTGCATCATGGGTGAGGTTGATATTCACTTGCTCAGCTGCGGCTGATAACCCACCTTGGGCACCTAAACTCATAGCCGTATCTTCAAGGGCTTTGCCGCGCAACTGACTTATTTCACCGGCAGATAACATGGATCGAACCGAGTCTGAAGTCATTCCTTGGAGCTGGCTTAAGTTGGTCGTATCAATGTTTCTGGTGGGTGGTGCGCTGAAAAAAGAACAGGCTGATAGTGAGCTAAGACATAAAATCAAACAAATTGTTATAAGGTCTTGAATCCAAAAAAGTAGACAGGCCGTTATTTTCTCCATCATAGTGTCTAGTCCAAGCTCGCGCGTTTATTTATGGCTAATTTTTTGCATAGCGTAATTCAATTTCACGATTTTCAGGGTAAACAGCAATGGTTGCTCGTCGTCCACATTGAAAACCTACGTCTCTTAACACATCAGCAAGAGGCACGTTTTGAGCGTAAACAGTCACTAATAACGGAATCGCCGGCGCATTCCCTAGTACAACGAGACGATAATTGGCAGCGCTTGCGATTTGTTTTGCAAGCGGTTCAACGGGGCCAGACCAGTCGACAGACGTGCCGCCACCCATGCCATAACTTGCAGGGGCAGGTGGTGGTGCCAGATTCGGTAAAGGGTGCGAAGCCTGAGCGACTTCACTTAAGCTAACAATGGAACGACTAACGGAGTAAGAAGCTTCTGCGAGTGATCTATCGGCATTTGTAGGGCCGTGATAAGAAGGCGTGGCAGGTGTGCAAGCGCCAAGAAGGAAAAATAATGTAACTATAGAGGCTAGCTTGATATTCATATACTGTTATTATCCCTAATACTCCACAAGTTACATATGGCTCTACTTGCCAGCGCTGTTGTGTGAATCGCTTTATTACCTCTCCCCTTGTGGGAGAGGTCGCCGCGTAGCGGCGGGTGAGGGGTCTCTATGCTAAGGCACCCCTCATCCGCCCTCCGGGCACCTTCTCCCACAAGGGGAGAAGGGAAAAACTAATTAACGCAACAGCACCTTGCTTGCCATAAAGTTACAAAAACCCCTTGTGTAAACAGTGCTTTTCATCAGGCATTGAATCAAGATGGCATAGTAAAGTCAAGTCAAAGTTGGTGAGGATAAGTTGGATCATAACGACGAACGCTCGCTTACTCTGCCCAGAATATTGTATGCTAGACCAACAGTCTTCGTTAGCGCTAAAATCATAAAATCAGTAGGAGAGGCTATCATGGCGCATTGGCGCGATTCATCTCGAAATGTAAGAATGTGGATAGTTGATTTCCGGGCTTGCTTCCCTATCTTGATTTTTATTTTTCATATTACTTGGCTTACATTCGGTATTGCTATCACTGCAATGGTGTTTTTTACGATTCTTGAACATTATGGATTTTCAGTGGAAGTCTTTGCACGTTGGTTGCGCTCTTATATAGCGGGACCTCGTAAAATTGCGCAACCTTGGTGGAAAATATGAGGCTAATCAATGGATATGTCTGAACAGTTAGGTCGAGTTGCCAAAACAATGGGGGCCCGCTTTAGTTTGAATGGTCGTCCCATGACAGTCGATGAGGTGTTTGCACCGACGGGACTTTTACCCGCAATAGCCCGACGAGCAGATCAATTATGTTCGCTCTGCTTGGGTTATGGCATCGGTGTTACATTTGAAGAAGTAGAAGGCTCAATTTTGGGAGTAAAGATCATTTTTGACGACATAACCCCCAATGTATTACGTATGCTTTGTGTAACAGACGTCTTATTTGAGTTAACTCAATCGACTCCAAGAGGCGATATGACGCCGTTGGATCAGTTGATGTATGACTAACTCATGTTAGGCGATGCTCTCGAGAAGAGTTTGTCATTGGGAGATTGCGTTGTTGCGTAAATTACTTTTCACCTCTCCCCTTGTGGGAGAGGTCGACGCGAAGCGGCGGGTGAGGGGTGTTTTGGCTTAAAACACCCCTCACCCTAGCCCTCTCCCACAAGGGGAGAGGGAATTAACAGTAGAAATTTGCTTTACGCAACAATGCAGTCTCGCGATGACAGCAGAGGGTAAGTGACTAAAAATCATTGTTACACATGTATTGGTTTTGAGAACATGAAGCGCGAATGAGCTACCTAGAAAATTCCGACCAGAGTGTAACAGTAAATAAAAAAAATAATGCTGATTATGCTCGCCGCATTGTTAATGTTATTTCCAAATTTTTTCGATTTCTTGTGTTATTCTCAAAACAACCCGAATTTCAGGCAACATACGCACTTGGACAGCCAAGTATTAAAAAATTAATCTTGCTCAATACCGTTTTGTTTCCATCCTATTATTTTTCAGAAGAATTTTTTTACCGAGGATTTTTGTTTCTGGGTCTGTGGAGAAGAATAAAGTGGCATAGTTTTTGGGTAACCGATTTTATTTTTGCTTTTGCTCATTTAGGCAAGCCTGGATTAGAAATTCTATTATCTATGTTCGCCAGTGTTGTATTTAATATTCTTACGTTAAGTACAAAATCAATCTATCCAGCGCTAATCACGCATTGGGTGGTAGGATGCACGTTTATCCTATTAATTAATGCTTAATTTTCAGTTCTAGTTGCGCGCGACAGTAAGCTTTGCAATGCTTCATTCAAGCTGATTTTTTCTTGCAAAATATTGAGTACGGTTTCTGAAATAGGCATTTCTATATTGAGATGTTTTGCAAGTTTTACGACGAGTTCTGTATTCTGTTGGCCTTCAACAACTTGACCGATTTCTTTGGTTGCAACCGATGCGGATTTTCCACTGCCAATAGCTAATCCGAACCGTCTATTTCGAGATTGGTTGTCGGTACAGGTGAGAATGAGGTCACCTATCCCTGCTAGTCCCATAAACGTTTCGTTTAGGCCGCCCATGGCTATACCTAAACGTACCATTTCAGCAAGCCCGCGAGTGATGATGGCTGCGCGCGCATTGGCTCCTAACTGCATTCCATCAGCAATTCCGGTAGCTATGGCTAAAACGTTTTTAACGACGCCGCATATTTCAACACCGATCATATCCGTGCTGAGATAGACTCTAAAAATAGAACTATTAAATCGATTTATTAAATCTGTTGCGTACTTTTTATTTTTGCTTGCAATGACGACTGCAGTGGGTAACCCTGCGGCAACCTCGCGAGCGAATGAAGGGCCTGACAAAATAGCATAATCGTGATTTTTGCCAAGTACCTCTTCGGCAACTTGATGCAAGAGCTGTCCAGTTGCGGCATCTAAACCTTTTGTGGCCCAGACTATTCGGGCGCTAGGTTTTAGAAATGGTTTTAATGCGGTTATCGTTTCTCGAAAAGCAGCAGATGGAACAGCAATAAGAATGTCAGTGTAAGCTGAGAGAGTTGCTAAATTATCGGTGATGCTCAGGCTTTCAGGGAAAGAATGAGTTGGCAAATAGCGTGAATTACTTCCTTCACTTGCCATGCGTGCTGCGTTAGCAGCATTGTGTGTCCAGAGAATGACAGGTTGTTTGCGTCGCGCAAGATAAAGAGCAAGTCCTGTTCCCCAGGATCCTGCTCCTAAAACAGCGATAGGTTGGTTGACTGCGTTTTTATCGCTGGGTTGCATTATTTGCTCCGGCGCAAAAATCTCTTAATGAACTTTGCCTTCACCTGTTTCAGTTTTATCTTTAGGTGCTTTTTTTTGCTCTTCTAGATGCTGTGCATACAGAGCATCAAAGTTTACAGGCGCTAAGATAAGTTGTGGGAAGCCGCCACGCACAACGACATCAGAAATGACTTCACGCGCATAAGGAAATAAAATGTTAGGGCAGAAGCTTCCTAGCATTTGATGTAGCTGATCATTTGGAAAACCTGTGATAGTAAATATCCCGGCTTGATGAACTTCAACAAGAAAAGCCGATTTTTTATTGCTGCTAACTGTGGCTGTTACAGAAAGAATAACTTCATGAACGTTATCTTGGATGCGATTACTTTTTGTTTCCAAGTTGAGCTGTACTTCAGGTTTCCACTCGTCACTGAAAGTATGAGGAGTGTTGGGTGCCTCATACGACAAATCTTTCACATAAATGCGTTGGATTTCAAAATTGGGTTCGTTAGACTGCGGTTTGTTGGTTGATTTATCTGTCATGGAAATATCCTTAATTAAAGTAATTTTTTAGGTTAATAATTTATCGAGCTCGCCGTTCTTTGCTAATGCTGAAAGATCATCGAAACCGCCAATGGGTTGGTCATTAATAAAAATTTGTGGGACTGTGCGACGCCCGCTTAAACGCACCATGTCAGCCAGTTTGTCTGTTTCTATATCCACACGAATTTCAGTATAAGTTGCATTTTTAGTATCTAATAATTGTTTTGCCCAGACGCAATAAGGACAGGAATCTTTAGTGTAGATAATGATGTTAGACATAACTTACTCCTTCACTAAGGGCATATCGGCTTTTTTCCATGCGTCAATCCCACCTTTTAAGATGCGTGCTTGCTGACCTTTTTTAGCGAGTAATGTGGCCGCACGTGATGAGTCTGTGCCTAGCATGCAAACAATAACGACTGGACGTGCTTTAAATTTTTCAAACTTTTTTGCTTTGCTTTCAAAGTCAGCCATGGGGATGGAAACGGAACCGATAATATGACCGTCTGCAAAAAGAGAAGTAGGCCTCACATCAATAATAGCTGCATTTTCTCGGTTAATTAAGTGAGTCAATTGAGCAGGGCTGATTTGGGTAGAGTCTGTTTTTTGTTTTAAAAATTCTATTATCATGAGTAATACTAGAATAATAAAAAAAGCGATACTGAGTATCAGGTGATGTTGCATAAATAACACAATGTCTTGCATAATTTTTACCTAAAATAATATGGACGCTATTTGCAGAGCCCGGAAGCAAGTGCAGGGCGACAGAGTGTAACAGATTGATATCATTAAGTCGGCGTATAGTACCAAATATTTTTTAAAGCTGCCATGCGATTCTGTATCTTATATTACCGCTTTTTAAACTCTATAAACCAATTGTAAACAGACCCTAGCTTTTCAGCTGTGTTTTTGCGCAACACCATACGTCTATTTTACTTGCGCCCGCTTTTTTTAATGCCAAACAAAATTCAGTCATTGTATGTCCGGTCGTAATGACGTCATCTATCACAGCGATGTGACAATGGCTGAAATCACGTGAAATAGAGAAGGCATTCTGCAAATTGGTTCTGCGAGCATTGCCTGAGAGTTTTGCTTGCGCTAATGTATTTTTGATTCGCTGACAGCTTTTTATATCCATTGTTAACTTCAGTTTTTTAACAATAGGCCGAGAAATCTCAATCACTTGATTAAATCCCCGCTCTTTAAGTCTATGTCTGTGAAGCGGGACAGGGAGAACTAAATCAGGTATTTCTCGGGTTTTATACCAAGTATGTTGAATAGCATCTGCTAATAGTTCTCCTAATACTTTCGCATTAACCAGTTTTTGTTGGAATTTCAGCTCCATGATTAATTTGGTAATGGGGTGAGTATAGCTAAACAAAGCGAAAGTATTATCAAAAGGCGGTGGATTTTTTAGGCATTCACCACAGACCAATGAATGATCGGGTTGAATTAATGTGAACACATTGGCGCAACGTGAACAAGTCTGAGGTAAACTAGGCAATTCGTTTATACATAGTTGACAAAGGTCAGCGTATCGTTGGCTAGGAAAGTTGCATAATAGGCAGGTAAAAGGAAAAAACCATTGATAGAGTGTTTTAAAATAATTTAAGGTTGTTGTCATCATGGTGAAAGACTTAAAAATGAATTCGATGGATTATTTAAATGTTGCAGTCATCGCGCAAGAAACGGCTTTGCAGATGATAAAACGTTTAGAAGGAATTAATTTGAAACCCGCAAGAATATTAGAGGTGGGAGCTGCAAGAGGATTGGGTGAATCTTTATTGCGGGAAAGATATCCAAATGCAGTTTACTTGTCAATGGATACTCATGATTCTTTGCTTCAACATACTAAACCAAACAACGAGAGTATTCACAGAATAGAGGGCGATAGTGAAACATTACCGTTTGCGAGCGCATCGATTGATTTTATTTTTGCGAATTTGGTTTTGCCTTGGGTCACAGATTATCAAAAAATATTTAAGGAATGGCGTAGAGTTTTATCTCGTGATGGATTAATTTTATTTAGTTGCTTAGGCCCTGATACTTTGCGAGAGTGGCATGACTTCCTCGCTAATGATTTTTTGCCAGAGTTGATAGATATGCATGATGTCGGCGATGCGTTGGTCAAGGCGAAATTTTCAGATCCTGTGATGGATGTGGATTATGTGACATTAACATATCGCGATATTCAGAAACTTTTTTATGAATTACAAATGACAAAGATGATAAGTGTTAATGATTATCAGCCTCTGTATGCTCAAGCAGAAGTAAAAATGAAATCAAGTGATGTTTACTCGACTGCATACGAAATAATATATGGTCATGCTTGGGGCCCTAATGCTGAAGTTGATTATGTTGCAGATGAATCGGGTGTTGTTAAAATTCCGCTATCACATTTGCGACGCCGAAAGTAATCTTATTTATTTTATTGTGAGGGACGCGTGACAAACGATATTTTTATTGGAGTCGATGGGGGTGCAACAAAATCCACAATTCGTGTTGAGGATAGTGAAGGCAACGTATTGGGTGAAGCGGAAGGGGGTCCTGCAAATATTACACGTGCTTCTGTAGAGCATGCATGGCGAGAAATTTATAATGCTCTGAATCCGATTTTAGCTTCACAACAGCTTTCATTGGACGATAAAAATCATCAATTTCATATAGGATTAGGATTGGCAGGATGCGAGCTTCCAGATGTGCGCGCTAACTATTTGAAAGTTCCTCATTCATTTAAAACAATTCAGTTAACGACGGATGCGCATATTGCTTGTCTTGGAGCACATCTAGGAAAGGATGGTGCTATTATCATTATTGGTACCGGTGTTGTTGGCTATCAAATGCAAGATGATCACGAAGCTAAAGTCAGTGGATGGGGTTTTCCGCATGATGATGAAGGAGGGGGAGCTTGGTTAGGTTTAGAAGCGGCGCGTCTAACGTTTCAATGGCTAGATAAACGGTTGCAATATTCTCCCTTGCTCGAAGATGTTTTTTTATTTTTTAATAACGATATTCATTATTTTGTGACATGGGCCAATCGAGCAAAGTCTAGTGATTTTGGGCGTTTAGCACCTTTGGTAATAAAACACAGTCAGCGCGAAGAGTCAGTCGCTATTCAGTTAATGCGGCGTGCAGCGTGTGCGATTGATCTTGTCGGTGAGGCTCTGCAAAAAAATCAATTAAATGATGATAAGCCATTACCCTGTGCTTTGTTTGGTGGTATCGCGCCGTTTATAAAGCCTTGGTTAGGAGCCGATTTGCAAAAAAGACTTGTTGATCAGCAAAGTGATGCTAAGTCTGGTGCGTTGTTGCTTATTAGGAAGAGTGTGAAAGAAAGTAAATAGGATGTCATATGACGATAGCCAATAAATTTATGATTACAGGCCCCAAAATATATCTTCCCAATGCTGTTTTACAGAATTCAGCTGTGCTTATAGAGGATGGCATTATTCAAGATATAGTTTCTCAGGAAAAATTAAAAGATTTTCTTGCTATAGAAAAATTCAGTTTTTCCAGCGAATTTCACCTTGTCCCTGGGTTTATTGATATGCATGTGCATGGAGCAAGTGGCTGCGATGTAATGGATGCAAGTGTTGAGTCTCTCATGTCAATTAGTGCTACATTAGCATCGCAGGGAACAACAGCTTTTTTGGCGACGACAATGACAGCCGCGCGCGAGGATATTGAGAATACGTTATTCACTGTGAGTCAATTTTTAAATTCGAGTACTAAATTAGGCGCGGCGATTTTAGGTGTGCATTTAGAGGGGCCATTTTTATCACTAAAAAAAACAGGCGCGCAAAATGCTAAAAATATTATTCATCCCGACTTGGCACTTTTTCAAGAATGGCATCGTCGCTTTCCAAATTTAATCAAACTTGTTACGTTGGCGCCCGAATTATCTCAGGGCCTAGAGTTGATTTCGTATTTGAAAAAAGAAAATATTATTGCATCTATAGGACATAGCAATGCAAGTTTTGATGAGGCAAATAACGCAATTGCGGCAGGTTGTTCTCATGCAACACATCTTTTTAATGCTATGCCAGCGATACATCATCGCGAACCTGGGGCGGTGACAGCTGTGTTATTGTCAGATGAAATGACTGCCGAATTAATTGTTGATGGGATTCATTTGCATCCAGCGATTGTGCGCTTAGCGTTGAAAACAAAAGGGATAGATAAAATTATTTTAATTACAGACGCGATGCGTGCCAGTTGTATGCAAGATGGTTGCTATGACTTGGGTGGGCAAACTGTTTATCTCAAAAATGGCAGAGCCCAATTAGCAGATGGAACATTAGCAGGAAGTGTTTTATCTATGTCGACGGCTATTAAAAATGTGATCGATTTTACGAAATGTACTTTGTTAGATGTCATTAAAATGACGTCAGAGAATCCAGCGAAGTCATTAAAAATATTTGATAAAAAAGGCAGTATAGAAAAAAAGAAAGATGCTGATTTTGTGTTGTTGGATAATCAGATGGATGTGGTTGCTACGTTTGTGCGGGGGAGGAAAGTTTATCAAAAATAATTTTTTACTAGTATTTTTTCTTCTTCTTAGCCCGCGGTTTGAGACGTATAACGCGAATTACATTTTTTGTGTTGCGAATTTTTCTTAATACTCGGGCAAGATGCAGACGGTTACGTACTGTAATTGTTAAGCTAACAGCAAAATAACGTCCATCAAATTCTTCTGCGTTAATGTTTTCAATATTTGAATCGAGATCTGAGATGCTAAGAGCAAGCCCAGCTAAGCTGCCACGCTGGTTGAGAATTTCTACGCGCAAATCAACGGCAAAATCGCCTTCAATTTTTTCTTCCCAGCGAAGCGAAACAAATTTATCAGGATGTTGTCTATACGCTTCAAGTGAGGGACATTGTTCAAAATGAACGATGAGTCCATGTCCTTTTTCAATGTAACCACTAATGGGGTCGCCAGGAATGGGGCGGCAACATTTTGCGTAGCTGACAACGATTCCTTCTGTTCCTTTAATTGCAAGCGAATGTTTGTGGTGTGGTTCGGGTTGCGAAGGTTTTGAGGTGGTATCCATTTCTTTTGCTAATTGTTTCGCGACTAACAGTGCGATGCGATTTCCTAAACCGATTTCCTCAAATAAATGATTGATGGAATCCAGCCCCGATGATTTGACGACAGATTCAATTTTTTCAATCGGAATAAGATGTAAATTTAAATTTAAATTATGCAGCGCTTTTTCAATTAAGCGTGAGCCTAATTCGATGGATTCGTCACGCTGTTGTTTTTTCAGAAAATGTTTTATGTTGCTGCGTGCTTTTCCAGTGACAACAAAATTAAGCCACGCTGGATTGGGGCGTGCTCCGGGAGCGGTGATAATTTCAACTTGCTGACCGCTAATCAATGCTGAGCTTAACGGTGATAAACGTCTATCTAGTTTTGTGGCAACACAGGTATTACCAATATCTGAGTGAATAGCATAGGCAAAGTCAACAGGCGTTGCGCCACTAGGTAGTTCTAAAATATTACCTTTTGGTGTAAAGACATAAACTTCATCAGGAAATAAATCAATCTTCACATTCTCAATAAATTCTAACGAATTTTTAGAGCTTTTATGCATTTCTAAAATGCCTTTTAACCATTCTTTGGCGCGTGTTTGCGCGTCATCAAATAAAAACTTTTCAGTTTTATATAGCCAATGTGCGGCGATACCATTTTCAGCCATTTTATGAATTTCATCTGTGCGAATTTGTACTTCAATAGGCACGCCATAGGGGCCAAACAAAGTGGTATGCAATGATTGATAGCCATTTGCTTTCGGAATAGCAATATAATCTTTAAAGCGCTGAGTAAGCGGTTTGTAAAGATTATGCAGTGCACCCAGCACTCGATAGCACGTATCGATTTTATCGACAATGACACGAAAGCCATACACATCCATGATTTCAGAAAAAGACAAATGTTTGTCGCGCATTTTTTTATAAATACTGTAGAGATGTTTTTCGCGACCAATCAATTTCCAAGGCGGCATGTTTGCTTTTTTAAGATTGTTGCGAATTTCAGTGTCGATTAAATCCATTATTTCTTTTCGATTGCCGCGTGCATGTGTGACAGCTTCTTTTAATACGCGGTAACGCATAGGATGAAGCGCTGCAAAGCCTAATTCTTCAAATTCGATTCGAAATGCATGCATGCCCAAACGGTTTGCTATCGGTGCAAAAATTTCTAATGTTTCAATTGCAATGCGTCGTCTTTTTTTCGGAGGCAAACAATGAATAGTGCGCATGTTATGCAAGCGATCGGCCAATTTGACTAAGATCACACGAATATCGCGCGCCATTGCCATGACCATTTTTCGAAAATTTTCGGCTTGTGCTTGAGCGTGGCTTTCAAAGGTGATCTGAGTTAATTTGGTAACGCCATCTACCAGGTCTGCTACTTCTTTTCCGAATCGTTCTACTAGCTCTGTTTTTTCAACATAAGTGTCTTCAATTACATCGTGTAATATAGCCGCCATAATCGTGGGTGGATCCATGCGCATTTCTGCAAGAATTATAGCGACGGCGATTGGGTGGGTGATATAGGGTTCGCCAGTATGGCGTTTTTGTCCGGTGTGGGCTTCTTTTGCAAGTAAATAGGCTTTCTCAATGGCGCTGATTTCAGCGTCACTGAGGTATGTTGTCAATCGCTGACTTAGTTCTTTAAACTCAGCCACGTAGCCTTATCTCCTTGTAGCTAGAATTTTTCTTACTTTCGTTATTCAGACTCGCTGGGATGGCTTGTTGAAGAAATTTCGATAGATATTGAGGTATCATCGGAAATAATTAAGGTTTGTTCTGAGGATTCACTATCTACGGTCGCTGCGGGTTCTGCATTATGCGCATCGCTAAAATCAGTAAAGCCTGCTGCAATTTCACGTAAGGCGACGACGGTTGGTTTATCATTTTCCCAAGCAACTTTAGGTTCTGCACTGCCGCGCATTAATTGCCTGGCTCTCTTTGCGGCAACCATGACTAATTCAAAACGATTTTTTACATTTTTTAAGCAATCTTCAACCGTAACTCGTGCCATGAATATACTCCACATCAATGCATTGACTAAACATTTAATTATACTCTCTTTATTGGGTAGATACTATGCTTTATTTTAGCCAATATTTAAACCTAGATTCGGCAGTTAGAATCTAGGTTAAAAGGACGGCGCTCAGTTGTAAGGCTTACTTCACAGGTTCCAAGGCTAAAATTCATCTAACTCGGTTGTTTCTAGTTGGTTTAATCGATTGAAGTTATCAGATTTCCGGTTAGTTCTTTTTTATCTATATGATTAATAGTGTTTTATTTGTATCCTGCAAAAATATTTTTTTGTACTAAACTAATAGTATATGCAGGTTAAATTTAATCAACTGGCTTTAGAGTTGTATAGACAACAACCAATTATCAAAGCGAGAGTGACACTGGGGCTTATGCGTAATGAAAATGAAAAATACATAAAGGAGTTTTTTAAAAAAAGTATTTGTTTTACCGCCGTATTATTGGTTTATGGTGCAGCGTACGCTAATCCTCAATTCACTCACGTAGAATCAGGCAATGTCACTATTAATCAATCCGCTCACTCTACCGTCGTTGATCAATCTAGCCAACAAGCCATCATCGATTGGAATAGTTTTAATATTGGTGCCAAAGAGTCAACCCATTTCCAACAACCCACGGGTGGAGTTGCTTTAAATCGAATTAATGCCAATCAAGGTGCCTCTCAAATTTATGGAGAGTTGTCTGCAACCGGCACCATTATTTTAATTAATGGTGCCGGAATTTATTTTGGTCCCAGTGCACAAGTGAATGTCGGAAGTTTAATCGCTTCGACTTCTGATATCTCGAATGCAAATTTTCTGGCGGGACATTATATATTTAACCAACCATCAGCTTACTCTGGCGCCATTATTAATGAAGGAACTATTCGAGCTGCACAATATGGTTTAGTCGCACTCGTCGGAACAGGTGTGTCGAATACTGGTCTCATACAAGCAGAGCGAGGCAGTGTGGTGTTAGGTTCTGGCAATGCATTCACGTTAGATTTTTATGGAGATCAATTAATTAATTTTACGGTAGATCAAGCAGCAACGACAGCAGGTGTTGATCCACAAGGTCATAAATTAAATGCGGGTGTCAATAATTCCGGAACTTTGTTAGCGGATGGCGGCAAAATTTTAGTGAGCGCGAGCTCAGCGCAACATGTGCTGGATAATGTCATCAATATGAGAGGTGTTGCACAAGCGCGATCAGTGAGACAAGTAGGCGGTGAAATTATTTTATCGGGTGGTGATTACGGCACAGTGAACGTATCAGGCAGATTAATTGCATCAGGACATCATCGAGGACATCATGGCGGCACAGTCAAAATTTTAGGAAACCAAGTTCAATTAGCGTCGACAGCGAATATTGATGTCAGCGGCAATGCTGGTGGCGGGCAAATCATGATTGGAGGTGATGCGCACGGTGCGGGCCCAGATCAAAATGCATTAACAACAACCGTTGATGCAGGTGCAATATTAAATGCAAATGCAATCAAATCAGGCAATGGCGGTAATGTTGTTGTTTGGTCAGATAAAGCAACTCAATTTCACGGCAGTATCTTGGCGCAAGGTGGTAGCCAAAGTGGTAACGGTGGTTATGTTGAAACGTCCGGAGACTACTTAGATGTCAGCAACATTTCTGTTAATCTGTCTGCGCCAAATGGAATGATGGGTTCTTGGTTGCTGGATCCTTATGCCATTACGATTTCAAGCGCAGCTTCTAGTCCTGCTTTTTCATCCAGTCCTTATACACAAACATCAGCTAGTACGTTGAATGTCACTGATCTGACAAATGCGTTAGCTTCCGGTAATGTGACAGTCAATGCAAGTGGTGCATCTGGTGATGTTATCGTCAATAACGCGATTACGTGGTCTTCCGGTAATGTGCTCACATTACAAGCTACAGAATATATTGCTTTCAATGCAGCTATTTCTGCAACCAATGGCGGATTAACGTTAAGTGCATCTAACGGTAGTCAAGGTATTATATCAGGCACTATCGGTTCGACGACAACATCGAGTGCAGCTGGTACCGTGCCAACAACAATGTTATACGCTGTCAACGTGAAAAATTTCATCTTATCGCAGGGCCAATGGATACAAAATACAACGGGTACGTTACCTTCATTTACAGTTAGCAACAATTTTAATGTTGCTGCAGGTTCGACTTACAACGGTGCTTTCAATGCCCAATTTACACGATTAAATACAACAAGCGGTAATGGCATCGCTGATGTGTATGGATTACAAGGTGCTGCTACAGGACCTTTAAGCACTAACTATGTACTACTCAATAACATTGACGCCACAGGAACAATTAATTGGACGGGTGGCACTGGCTTCACCGGATTTGCGCCTATTGGTTTTAATGTAACGAATATGTATACAGGTACGTTTAATGGTCAAAATAATATTATCAATGGTCTTTATATAAATGAAACATCGTCTAATGCGGGTGTCGAAGGATTGTTTGGGGCTGTTCATGGTGGAACACTCGAAAATATGGGTGTCACCAATGTCAATATCACCGCAACAACAGGCCACGTAGGTGGTCTTGCTGGATTTTTAGACTGGCAAGGTGGCACTACACATATTAGTAATGTATTTACTACGGGAACAGTGACTAATAATGGCGTTGGTAATCAGGCTGGTGGGTTAATAGGTGATGCCATCTCAGCAGGCACTATCGCCAATGTCTATAGTAGTGCAACCGTAACAAGTAGTGGAAATAGTTCTGGCGTTGGTACAGGTGGTTTATTTGGTCGATTAGACAATGCTGAAGCCGTATCCAATGCCTATGCAACAGGTAGTGTTACGGGCGTTTTGAGCGTAGGTGGTTTGGTGGGATATATTGCAAATGCATTTTCAAATCCATCAATAACCCAGTCTTATAGCACTGGAAGCGTCACAGGAACAAGCGCTGTAGGCGGATTCGCTGGCACGAATGCAGTCGGAGCCGTAATAACGAATAGCTATTGGGATAAAGGATCATCAGGGCAATCCACCACAGGTGTCGGTTCAGGCAACAGCTCTGGTGTGACAGGCTTAACAACAGCACAAATGATGCAATCGAGTAACTTCTCCGGTTGGACGATTGCAACGTCATCCAGTGCTTCTCCGAATAGTTCGACTTGGTTCATGGTGAATGGATTTACGCGACCGATTTTAATGTCAGAAGCATTTCCCACTAGTAGTACGCCATTAACGATTAATACGCCTCATCAATTGCAATTAATGGATGCGGATTTAGGGGCGAGTTATAGCTTAGGCAGTAATATCGATTTTTCATCGGTGACGAAAAGCGACGTTTGGAATAGCACATTCCCAGACACATTACCTGATACAGGATTTGTTCCTATCGGTTTCAGCGTTGCTTCTAATCAATTAAATTTCTCCAATTTCACTGGTAGCTTAAACGGAAATAAATATTATATTAATAATCTCTACATGAATTTCCCCAACTCTTTTTCAAGCGGCCCTGCAGCAGGTATAACAAATAGCGTAAACCGTAATGGTTTTATTGCTGTTATCAGTGGTGGCACAATCCAAGATCTGGGGCTGTCCAATGTGGACATGACTGGGCCTACGAGTCTCTTTATTGCAACAGGTGGTTTAGCGGGTGAGCTAGCATCAGGAACGGTTAAAAATGTATATGTAACAGGTAGTGTGAATAGTTCGGGGGATCCAGGCGGTATTATAGGTCTTGTCACTAGCGGTACACTCCAAGATTCTTTTAGCGCTGCAACGATTACGGGAATCACACTTCATGGCGGAGGCTTAGTCGGAGTCAATAATGGAACTATCACAAATAGCTATGCAACAGGCAGTGTCATACCGGGTTCTGGTATTGTAGCTGGCGGTGATATTGGCGGCTTAGTGGGGTTTTCATCAGGAACGATTTCAAATAGTTATAGTCTAGGAATTGTTACCACAACTAATCCCAATGGTTCAAATTCAGGCGGTCTGGTTTCTTCTACTTCTAATCTCGCGGGGATCACCAACTCTTTTTGGGATAAACAAACTTCTGGCGTTTCGAGTTCAGCAGCTGGCACACTTGTCACTACCGCTAATTTACAAGGCAGTGCTTTCACGTCATTTAATAGCATTAGTGATTGGACAGTATTAACAAATGCATTTCCTTATTTGAATGCGATTTTCACTTCTACACCCGGTATTGTGTCAGGATATATTCCATCGGGTAGTGCAACAGCAACAGGGTTATCAGGAACAACGGTGAGTATTGCTTCAGGATCTCCTTTTGGTTCTCTCACCAATAAAGGTCAAACAGTTGGCTCTATGTCTTCTTTCAACAACGGTTATTATTATTTCATAGAACCAAATAGTTCAGTGTCGAGTGGTAATACTGTTTTGACGTCAACATCCAATACCAATTTTATCGATATTTATCCTTCTTCGGGTGTTATATCAGGTGCCAATTTAACAACTAATAATGTTAACATTGGTGATGCTGCTAACTCACAAACCGTGTCAAATACTACTTTAGCTAATGCGTATATCAGTGGGAAAAGCTTATATACTCCATCGGGTAATAACATCACGCTCAATACCAGCACCGGTCTTAGTACAACGTCTCCTGTCACTTACAATATTAATGGCACCATCACAGGCCCCTCTGCTGGTAGCATTGGTGGAAATGTCAATTTCCAAGGGCCGGTAACACTAGGTGCTACTGCTTCATTAAACACGGGCTCCAATACGATTACATTCGGCTCAACCATTGCGGGTGGATCAAACAGTTTAACTTTAAATGGTGGTAGTGTTACTTTAGGTGGTGCGATCACTGGCTTAACCACATTCAATGTTACGGGTGCTACTACCGTTGACGCTAATGTTACAACAACAAACGGACAAACCTATAACAGTGCTGTCATCTTAGGTGGTAATGATACGTTAACATCTACGGGGGCTGGTGGGATCACTTTCTCAAGTACGATCGATGGTGCGAATAGTTTATCAATTGCAAATGGCAGCGGCGCAGTTGCCTTAAATGGTTCGATTGGAACAACTCCCTTAACCAGTATTAATATTGGCACAGGCGATGCAACTACAATCGGTGGTAGTGATTCTCAGATTACTACTACAGGATCACAAACCTATTCATCTGCACTGACATTAAGTCATGACATCAACTTCGCATCGACGAATGGCGGTTTGACATTTGCAAGTACCATTGATGGTGCTCATGCATTATCGATTGCAAATGGCAGCGGTGCAGTTGCCTTAAATGGTTCGATTGGAACAACTCCTTTAACCAGTATTAACATTGGCACAGGTGATGCCACCACAATCGGTGGTAGTGATTCTCAGATTACTACCACAGGATCGCAAACGTATTCATCTGCACTGACATTAAGTCATGATATAAGCTTTGCATCGACGAATGGCGGTTTGACATTTGCAAGTACCATTGATGGTGCTCATGCGTTATCGATTGCAAATGGCAGCGGTGCAGTCGCCTTAAATGGTTCGATTGGAACAACTCCCTTAACCAGTATTAACATTGGCACAGGTGATGCCACTACAATCGGTGGTAGTGATTCTCAGATTACTACTACAGGATCACAAACCTATTCATCTGCACTGACATTAAGTCATGACATCAACTTCGCATCGACGAATGGCGGTTTGACATTTGCAAGTACCATTGACGGTGCTCATGCGTTATCGATTGCAAATGGCAG
>JABDBD010000008.1 GCA_013288815.1 Gammaproteobacteria bacterium
CGGACAAGATGTCTATGGCTAGTGGTGTTGAGGTGCGGGTGCCATTATTAGATCCTGATTTAATAGATTTTGCTACTCGAATTCCAGTGCATTTAAAACAAAAAGGAAAAATTGGGAAATATATTTTTAAAAAGTCAATGGAACCCTACTTGCCTAAAAATGTGATTTATCGCCCAAAAACAGGTTTTGGTGCTCCGTTGCGTTTATGGATGCATAGAGATTTAAAGCCAATGATTACGGAAGTTTTATCAGAATCTGCAATCAAGGCTAGAGGTCTATTTGATGCTAAAGCAATTTCTAGTCTGATTCAATTAGACAAAAACGGGCGTGTTGATGCGACGTATACAATTTTTTCTGTGTTGTGTATAGAATTATGGTGCCGATCTTTTGTTGATGCGCTACATTAAAATGTTAAATAACTTAATGTTGCATCATCTCAGTCATGGTCGTTCTGCTGTTGGACAATTCTAAGTTGGCAGCCAACCAAGGCCATGCAAACTTCCCAATTGTTATTGCCCCTGTGCTATTTGGATAGATAGACGCATACATTTGTAATTCTTCATTCCCTCCAATTTTTTTAAAGTTATCTGCAAGATCGTAATAAGGTATATGCTGAGTTCTAAAAAACGCATCAGCATTTTGTAAGAAAATTTTAGTAGGGTCGTGTATTTCCGGATAGAATGCATTAAATCCTGTGGTCACTATAATCAGTTTAGCATGATGTGCTTGACACCAGTTGTTTATTTTTATAAATAATTGTTCAGCATAATCTAGCGCGACATTATCTTCAAAATTTAATTCGGAAGAATTGGCTATTTTTATTTTATTATTGACATAGTAATGATTGTAGAAGTGCGAGGCGTGATCGTGTAGAAAATGTAGAAGCCTCGAATGATGATATAAAAAATTATTATATATGATGGATAAAAACAACATTCTGGTTGGTCTTTTGTTTATTAAGATGATGGATTTCTCAGGAAGTTTTGTTGCATCCATGTTTTTCCATAAGCTTTTACCTATATCATTTGTATTTATAAAAATAAGCACATATTCTGGTGAGATGTAAGAACCAAATTGTTCAAGGTAGGCGAGTTCATCGGTGGCTCCCCAATTTGGCGTTGCAGCATTTAAAAATTGATAGTAGTTTTTTCCGAATTTTTTATCGCTTTCAATTTGAAAATAATGAATGTAGGTTTCATCCCAAGGCAATGCCCAGCCGAAAGTAAACTCATCTCCAAGAACTAAGATGTGTTTGGCGTCTTTATTAATTGATGTATCACGTAAGTGTGGATAATAAAAATGATATTGTATTTTAGCGTTATAAGCAGAGTTAATATCGCCAGAGCTTGGGTTTAAACTATAATTTTTAAATTGCTCACTCTCATAATTAATGAGGATATCTGCTGGTAGAGAGTAGTTAATACAGCGTAATGTCACTTCTCCAGCAAGGAATACAGTAAAAATGAAAGCTAAAACAATTAATAGATTTTTTATCATATATTTTAAGTTAAATTTTCCACATAATTATCTATCAAGGTACTAGAAACATTTTTATTTTTTACTTTAATATGTTTGTAAACAAAGTAAATCATAACCACACAATAAAAAATATAACTCAGGGAGAACGCAATAGAACTACCGATTAACCCAAAATTATGGATAAACAGACAACTTGAAATCGTGTAGAAAAATAAAAATAAACATTCAGTAATGAATAATTCTTTAATCATCGTTTTTGCGATCATAATATAAGAGAGTATCCAGCTTGCTACTTTTGCAATGTCTCCGACAAGTTGATATTTAAATAAAACAGTCATCGGCAAAAATGCTTTGCTGAACATAATAATGGTTATTTGTGATTTTAAACCATATATAATAAAAGCGATGAAGACAGAGATTGGTATCAAAAATCGATAATAATTTTTAATTTCATTTTTTAAGTCAGTATCAGAATTGACGCTGGATAATTTCGGCAAATAGTAAGTGCTAAATAGCGTATCAAGTAAAATGGCATAATTCGTAGATAATTTTGTCATCCCTTGCCAGTATCCAGCTTCTTCCCAAGAAAGTGAGTGAGCGACGTAATTTCGTATTACGAGTTGGGCAATTGGGAGAGAGAGAGTAGTCACAATCATGATAAATGCATAGGTAATTAATTTGGATAAACTATCGTAATGTACGCCTTTAAAAAAATCTTTCCAACGGAACCACTTGCTTGTGATGACTAACCCACCAGTAAAAAAGAAGATTAGCGACTGATTGATAACTAACGATAATAATGCTCCAAACACGCCAAAATAGATAACTAAAAAAATCGTGCAGGCTATAAACAGTAATGTATTGACTATATTACTTAACACATATTTTTTTATCTCTAGCTCAGCATTTAATATGGCTAAAAATAAGTTATTTAGAGAAAATAATATTAAGGTCGCCGCTAATAGAATGACAATGTTGCGAAAAGAGATTGACTCTAGAGTTACTTCTGCTATTTGCGAACTGAAAGAGATGAGAAAGAAGCCGAGAATAATCGATATTGCAATTGAAAAAATAAGCGCGCTACTTAATATTTTTGATTTTTCAATAGGATTATTTCTATATTCAGAAACATATTTAATGACACCTTTCTGAATTAAATTTGCAGAAAATGTCCGAATGATTTGAATGATATTTTGGAATTGTTCGACAAGCGCTAAACCGATCGGGCCTATGTATACAGCAATTATTTTTGAGGTAAGAAAAACACTCATTATTTTAATGCAGACTAAAATCCCCATCCAGAATGTCGTTCTTAGCAAAGTCATTTAAGCAGGGCTCAATTGGTTATTATATGAGTGATGTGCATTAATTTAGCGCGCAATTATGATTCGCGATGTGCTTTAATTTGATTGACCAGCAAGTGCCAATTATTCATAATCCCTTGTCATTTCGCACTGATCAGTTATTTTAAAATAGATTCAATGATATTGTAATTTAACTGTTTATGATAGGTTTGAAGTTTAAGATTTCGAGTGTTTCTTTTCTAGAAATTAGGAAATTGATAAAAAAGTTTGTAAAGGAGATACATCTTTGCCTATTTTGATTACGGGTGTAGCAGGATTTATCGGCTCAGCGGTCGCATTACAATTATTAGAACAGGGGCACTCTGTTGTTGGTCTCGATAATTTAAATGACTACTATGATGTTCAATTAAAAAAAAATCGCTTAGCGCAATATTCATCCAATCCGCGATTTCATTTTCATCTGATGAATATTGTTGATCGACAAGCCATGACAGATCTTTTTGTGCAACATGACTTTGATACAGTGATTCATTTGGCGGCACAAGCGGGTGTTCGTTATTCCTTGCAAAATCCCGCTGTTTATGTTGATTCTAATTTAGTAGGTTTTGCCAATATTTTAGAAGCATCTCGACAGCATCAAATTAAACATTTTATTTATGCTTCTTCAAGTTCAGTGTACGGTGCCAATTCCAAATTACCTTTCTCTGAACACGATGCGGTTGATCATCCTGTGTCACTGTATGCTGCGACTAAGAGAGCTAATGAATTAATGGCGCATAGCTATGCAAATTATTTGCCGTGTACAGGGCTCCGGTTTTTTACGGTTTATGGCCCCTGGAGTCGACCAGATATGGCATTAATTAGCTTTACTCACAATATTATGCAAGGTAAACCCATTCAAGTGTTTAACCAGGGGAAAATGTTAAGAGATTTTACTTATGTGGATGATATTGTAACAAGCATCGTCAAAGTGATGGATAAAATCCCTAGTAAGTCGCCAGCCAGCTCACACTCAAATCCTGGAAATAGCCAATATGCACATCATAAAATTTATAATGTTGGCAATCAAAATCCAGTAGAACTTATTCACTATATTCGGGTGCTGGAGGATTGTTTAAAGAAAAAAGCAAAATTAGAAATGATGCCAATGCAAGCTGGGGATGTTCCAAATACATACGCGGATGTCAGCAATCTAGAAAATTTAATTGGAGTTTTGCCACATACATCTATAGAAGAAGGTATCGCAAAGTTTGTCGATTGGTATAGAGGTTACTATAGAGATTTCAATTAGTGTGTGCAATTACAGGAATAGTTAGCAAAGTTTCTGCTTACAATCAAGCTGCTCATTTAAAACCTATGTTAGCTGCCATGCATAAGCGTGGTCCTGATCAAACTGAAATTGAAATTTTTAAAGATCAGGGTTGTTTTGGTCACAATCGTCTTTCTATTATTGACCTGAATGAACGTGCAACGCAGCCAATGTGGGATAACTCAGGGCGCTATTGCTTAAGTTTTAATGGTGAAATTTATAATTTTAAATTGTTACGACGTGAGCTCGTGCAATTAGGTCATCGTTTTCGCACAGAATCAGATAGTGAAGTGTTAGTTGAGGCGTGGGCAGAGTGGGGCATAGCCTCAATCAGTCGTTTAGTGGGCATGTTTGCTTTTGCAATCTGGGATAAAGTTGATGCGCAACTATACTTAGTACGGGATCGCATGGGTGAAAAACCTTTATATTATGCGCCTATCAGTAAAAGTTTTCAAAATGGCATGATATTTGCTTCAGAATTAAAAGGCCTTATCCAATATCCGCTCATTGAAAAAACAGTATCGATGTCTGCCTTGAGCCATTATCTTAGCTTCAACTATACCGATACCAATGATGCGATTTTTCAAGGAATTTATAAATTACCGCCAGCATCTTATCTTCATTATAATTTCCAAACTCACCAACCTACTATAAAAGAATACTGGTCGTTGGCAGAATGTTTCCATCAAAAAATGACAATGAGTTTTGAAGAGGCACAAAGCGAATTAAATTATTTAATGACTGCAGCAGTGACTGGCCAAATGGTTGCGGATGTTCCCGTGGGTGCTTTTCTATCGGGAGGGATAGATTCCGCTACCATTGTTAGCCATATGGCTAGAAATGATAAACAACAAGTCAACACATATAGCATAGGTTTTAAAGAAAAAACGTATAGTGAGCTTGCTCTCAGTCAAAAGACGGCGACTTACTTAGGTGTTAATCATCAAGCTAAGACTGTCACACCCAATATTACAAATTTATTACCACAACTGGTTTATGCATTTGATGAACCATTCGCAGATACTTCATTAATTCCTACCTATCTTTTATGTGATTTTGCTAAAAAAGAGGTGAAAGTCAGTTTATCAGGTGATGGAGGAGATGAATTGTTTGGTGGGTACATAACTTACCAAGCAGATCGGTATTGGCAGACAATGCAGCGCTTGCCGATTAAAATGAGGAAAGCATTTCTTAAATTAAGTCGGTATCTTCCTACTACTTTTAACAAAGTGAGTTTGGATTACAAAATTAAGCAGTTTTTGCGAGGAAGTCTTTTGGATGCAAATACTGCACATTTAAGTTGGCGTGAAATTTTCAGCATGGAACAAAAAAAATTGCTATTTCAATCTGGTAATAATGCGTTGCTAAACCATGATCTAAACTCACTGCGATGGTTTCAGGATGTTGCTGATTGTCATTACTTAGACCAAGCCATGTACGTTGATATGAAAACTTGGTTAGTCGATGATATTTTATTAAAAGTAGATCGCGCTTCTATGGCGCATTCTTTAGAAGTGCGAGCACCGTTTCTAGATCATCGTCTTGTAGAATTCGCTGCAAAAATACCTGTGCATTATAAAATACAGCATCGCCATGGTAAGCGTATTTTAAAGGCTAATTATAAAAATCAATTGCCGTCTGCGATATTGCGGCAAGGCAAAAAAGGCTTTAACAGCCCTATTTCACATTGGTTATCAAATGATCTTTTTGAGATGGCTTATGAGGTGACGACGAGTAATCATTTAACACAATGGTTCAATAAACCTTACATAGAAAAGATGTGGCATGAACATCGAAAAGGGTTGTATGATAACGGCCATCGTTTGTTTAATTTGTTGTGCTTGGGGCTTTGGTGTCAGAGTTATCTATAAGGAGTATTTGCTTGAGTCTGCCGATTTCGATTGTGATCCCTGCATATAATGAGGATGGTGCGATTGTTGATACCATCCATGAAATCAGAGCGGTCTGTCAAAAAGCAATGATTGACGTATACGAAATTATTGTTGTGAATGATGGCTCAACGGATGACACAGAACAAAAATTGCAAGACACCGGTGTCGTTGTTATTACTCATCCGCATAACATAGGATATGGTAGTTCGCTTAAGGATGGGATTAAAGCAGCGCAATATGACACCATAGTTATTACAGATGCAGATTGTACTTATCCATTCGATAAAGTTCCCGATTTGCTTTCAGAGTACAAAAAAGGTTTTGATATGGTAGTTGGCGCAAGAACTGGCAAACATTACCAAGAATCATTATTGAAAGCGCCTTTACGTCGTGTTTTACGCTTTATTGTGGAATTTAGTGCTGAACGTAAAATACCCGATATTAACTCTGGTCTCAGGGTCTTTAGTAAAGCAAAAGTCATGCCTATGCTCTCAAAACTCTGTAATACATTTAGCTTTACTACATCGATGACATTGGCTTTTATGATGAGCGGAAAGTATGTCAAATATATTGAAATCCCATATTATCATCGCAAGGGTAAATCCAAAGTCAAATTATTTAAAGATTCTTTAAGAACATTGCAATATATTTTACAAGCAATCAATTATTATAATCCGCTGAAACTATTTTTGTTATTTGCTGGATTTTGCATAGCTCTATCTTTTTGGTTTTTTGTATTTGGTATTTTTACAGCATGGAAGACTATGGTTTCGTTTGGGATAGGAACGGCACTGATGAGTTTAATGATATTGTGTGTTGGGTTGCTAGCCGATTCGCTGAAACAAATTATAGATAAACAATGACAACAAAACGATTGATTTAGCATGTTATCAGAGGAAGAAATGTGAAAGTCATTGTAGTTGGTTCTGGTCCGGCTGGGGTATCAGTTACAAAAGGATTATTAGAGCGAGGCTGTAAAGTTACCTTATTAGACGTGGGAAATACTCTCGAAACTGATAAGCAAGTTCTCCTTGACACAATACAAAAAAGTGATGCATTACCTCATATTGAATCTTTACGTTATCCAGCAAATGCTAAAAATAAAATGAAACTACCTTACGGCTCAAATTTTATTTATGCAGGTGTAAAAGAATATTTTTCATGGGATGTGCAAAATTGTTATTTCAGTCCTTCATTCGCGCAAGGAGGTCTCAGTAATGTTTGGGGTGGGGCAATTGCTGAATATACCCAAGATGATTTATCAAATTGGCCGGTTTCTTGTCGTGACTTATCTTCTTACTATTCCGACATTATTTCATGGTTAGGGAAGTATTACATATCAGATACTTCGTCAGTATTGAGTCAGCAAGCACATTATCTAAAGAATGTTTGGCAAAAACATTTTGTTGAATTTGAGAAAAAAGGATTTTCATTCGGTCAAGCTACACTCGCAATTGATTTTAATCAATGTCGATTATGTGGATCGTGTCAATACGGCTGTCCTTATCAATTAATTTATAACACATCCATTCATCTGGATTTATTAAAATTAAATGCCGATTTTAATTATATTAATGATGTTGTTGTAGAAAATTTTTCTGAAGATAAAAATGAAGTAGTCGTCCATATTAAAAATAAAAAAAATTTTCAATTAGATAAAGTATATGCTGATCGTTTATTTGTTGCTTGCGGCGCAGGTCTATCTTCATTGTTGTATTTGCGTGCTTTAAACAAACCGGGCAAAGAGCTTTATTTAAAAGATTCCCAACATTTTATTCTGCCATGCTTGCTAGATAAACCTTTTAAAGGGGTTGAAAGTGAAGCTTTGCATGTATTATGCCAGTTAAAAGCATCGTTAACTGAAGAAAATGTGTCTTCTTTTCCAGTTTATTTGCAGTTTTATACGTATATGGATCTTTATTTGCAGGAAATGAAAAATAAATTGCGATGGGTTTTCCCTTTGGTAAAACCCTTTTTAAATTCATGGATCAGACGGCTTGTGGTGATACAGGGATATCTAAATTCAAAAGAATCGAATCAATTAGCTATTCAGTATCAATCAGCCAATAAATTTAAAATCAAAAAGAGTCAGTCAAAATCGACATCGACTACTATCAGAAAAGTAGTCCGCTACTTAAAAAAACACAAAAATGAGCTTGCATTGAAGCCTTTACATTTTTTATTAATGCAAAGTTTAACTGGACAATCCAATCATGTTACTGGTTCTCTGCCTATGTCAGATCATCCTCAAGAAGATGAAGTGGATATTTGGGGAAGACCGCGTCATTTTAATCGCGTTCATTTTGTGGATGGTAGTATTTTACCTTCTATGCCTGCAGGGCCTATCACATTGACCATTATGGCGAATGCTTATCGAATTGGTAAGGAGGGACCTTTATGAAGTCATTAACTTATGCAATAACAGGTGCAAATGGGCAGATTGGCGCATTTTTAGTGGAATATTTGCGAAATTGTGGTCATACGGTATATGAGCTAGTGCGTTCTCCGGAAAAAGCTGTCGATAAAAATTATTATCAATTTTTTGATTTGTCACAACCGTTACAAATGCCTTCGTTACATGGAGTAGACGTACTTGTTCACGGCGCTTATTATTTTGATGCGACGAACAAAGACTATGAAAAAATGAATAAGGTAGGTACGCAGATACTGTTCCAACAAGCGAAAGATGATCATGTGAAATACTCAATTTTTATTTCGACACTATCTGCACATGCTCGCTCGCAATCATTATATGGACGCATTAAATATCAATTAGAACAATCCATCATGGCTGATCATGAAAACAGTGTGATAGTTCGGCCTGGTCTAGTATTTCATCAGCCACTTAAAGGTATTACCGCAGCCATGGATAATTTTGTAAAAAAATTTCCCGTCGTGCCTTTAATTGGTAACGGGAAACAATTAATTTATCCGTGTTTGCTAGAGGAATTAGTGCAATTGATCTCTCTGCTTTCTATTAACCAACCGGCGATAAAAAAACCTATCATTGCTGCTTCTGAACATGCCATAACCTTCAAACAATTAGTCAGATATTTAGCTAAACAAAGACAAAAGAAGGTATTATTATTTCCCATTCCTTTTTATGGAATTTATGGATTATTAAAGCTGGTTGAATTTTTTAAATTACCGTTAGGGCTTCGGAGTGACAGTCTTTTAGGGCTACAGTATGGTAGTGAAGAGGTTGATTTTTCTGTCACTGATAGTTTAGGTGCGCATTTTAGTCCGTTAAAAATTTAGATATATATTATTTTTTGACTCCACTGCCACGCCAACTTACACCCATGTACGATGTTATATTTATTTTTTCGTAACCGTTTTCAATAAACCATTTTTTTATGCGATCATAGCTTATAAAAGCCACTTGCGGGGCATTAAGTTTATCAAAGACATTTAGACAATTACGAGCAAAACTTAATTTTCTAAAGTTTCCGAAATACTCAAAGAAAGGAAGAAATTTTAGTGGTAAACAATAAATTGTATATACAAAAAAATAAAGCATGCCAGTTATGACTTTAGATATTTTAAGTAAAGTGGTTCGACTGAGATGTCTGAGGAACAGTTTTCTGATGGGTTCGACAATATATTCTACTAACACATTGCCTTCTTTTGAATATACCCAGACTATAGTTTTTCCACCCGATTTGGTATGTTTCGCCATATTTTTAAATGCTGCATTAGGATCATCTGTGTGATGAAGAACGCCTATGGAAAAAACAATGTCAAATTGTTTGTTTAAGTCCATTGATGTAATGTCTGATTCCAGAAATGTGACATTGGTTGCATTTATATTTCGTTGTTGTGCGATATCAATAGTATTTAAATCAATTGCTGTGTGATGTTTGGCATAGGGTGCAACAAAAGAGGTGTGTTGACCTCCACCACAACCACATTCTAGTACTTCATTTTCTCTGAAATCCTCTAAAGTAACAGGAAATATCCAATCTTTAAAAAGAAATAATTCATCATCCTGCAGCATAGTCCATTGTGTATGCCATTCAATTTGTTTTTTCTGTAACATAAGTTCCCTAAAAAATGTTAACTCTTCTAAATCAGTATGCGTTATAATCTTACGCACTTTTTGTATGAAATTATAGTTTTTTTCGGAATTGGTTGTGCAGATGGATAGATTATGATCCAGTAGGCCAGTAAGGTTACAACATAGAAATTATGAAGGCATGCAGTTTATTACTTTAATATTTTGATGGATTGGTTATGTTAAAAAATGGATGGTTAAATGAATTTGCTTATCTAATCCTAGGTGTTTTGATTGCTGGTTTTCTTTGTACCCATTCACCCAATTTAGAATATGATATTGATCCTTCCTATTTACTATTTGGGCCATCACGGCCACCGTTATATCCGATATTTATTTGGTTGTTTCGCTGGGCAGGCCCGTATCAGTTTTTTTTAATTATGTGGTTGCAAGGAGTGCTATTATTTTCAGCGCTGCTCTATGCGAGAAACTGGCTTCGTAAGAATTTACAAATCTCAGATTTTTTAATTTTTATGGTCTGTTTATTAGTTGTTTTAACAATTGGATTCCATTTTCAAATATGGTTTATCCAGTCTGAAGGATTATCATTTCCACTATTTATTGTGACATTTTTTGTGTTAATTGAATGCTTTGAAAAATTTAACCTCAAGAAAATCTTTTATTTGGCAGTGCTAGTGAGTTTGTTGGTATTGACTAGATTACAGTTTTATTATTTTTATTTGGTTTTTGTATTGCTGTGTGGCTGGTATCTTTGGCAGCGAACTTCTATGCAGAAAGCATCACTTGCGGTGCTTATTCTGGTTGGCTCAGTGTGTGCGACAACTGTAGTAGATCATGGTTATCATTATCTTAAGCATGGGAATTTTTCTGGCGGTTCATATTCCGGGCTAATGTTTTTAGTTCAAACACTTTTTTTGGCAGACAATAATGCTGCTGATTACTTTGAAAATCCAACAGAAAAATCCTATGTTCAAGCAATGATTAATCAGCGTAATGCCCAAGGTTTAAATCAGGATGCTTCATTAATTACTTCTCTAAAACCTTCGTATCTACAGTATGCTTATCAGTCTTATTCAAAAAATTATTTAGTATTGCAAAAAATTATTGATATTACCTTCAACACCAGTGTTGAGAATACGCTAGAAACGGCATCCATTTATAAAGCAAATGCAGCTGCGATGAATATCAATAAGGTTCTCATGCTGCATGAAGCAAAAAAGAATTTGATATTTTTATTATGGAAGTTTGTGCAATGCATGGGAAATGTTCCGCTTTTTTTATTTTATCTAATTATATTGTTAACGATTCCTTTTAGAATTATGACTGATAAAATTCTGTATCCTAATTTGTCGTTAATATTTGTTGCCACAATAACCATTCTTACTTTTGGGAATGCAGCTATCATTGCATTATGTAATCCGGACATTCCAGTCTACTTTTGTTATTCTCAATTTATGTTTTATTGCCTTGCGGCATTTTTAATAAATAAAACATTTATTCATCATCATGCGAATATGGAATTTCAATGCAAATAATAAAGGGTAATCTATGTCAAAAATACTGTTGATTAATCCTTCCTATCGCGATAGTTATGGATCAGCAAAAGCATCTATCATTGATCCTGTTTTTCCTACATTAAGTCTGTTAACTATTGCAGCGGTTGCAGAACAACGCGGACACAAGGTTGAAGTTTTAGATCTAAGTTTTATGCAGTACGATTATCGTGTTATTCGAGAAAAAATCGTAAGCTATAAACCCGATATCATTGGTGTCAGTGCAACGACACCGCTGATGAATCAGTTGCGTGATATCAGTGTTCTTGCAAAATCCATTTCAAAAGACATTTTGGTTGTAGCAGGTGGTTCACATGTCTCCGCAATGCCGGTAGAGAGTCTAAAAGAATCGATGCTTGATATTGTTGTAGTGGGGGAAGGTGATGCCACTTTTGGTGATATTGCTGATGGTAAACCGCTTAAGATGATCTTTGGTATTCAATACCGCAAAGACGATTCGATTTTGGCTACGCCGCCACGTCCTTTTATTCATAATTTAGATGATCTCCCTATGCCAGCTTGGCACCTTTATGATAGTCAATTTTATAAAAATAAAATTAGTCGCTTACTTGCGAAACATCCCCCACTAGCAATGGCGGAATTTTCTCGTGGCTGTGTTTTTAAATGTGACTTTTGTGCGAGCAAAAACACAATGGCATTAGGCTACAGAAAAAAATCGCCAGAGCGATGTGCTGAAGAAGTGCGTGCAATGCATAAATTTGGCTATCGGGAATTTGCTCTAGCCGATGATATATTCACATCAGATCCTGCGTGGGCGAAAGCAGTGAGTAGGGCAATTATAAACTCGGGCGTTAAAATGGCATGGAGTTGTACGAATGGTATCCGTGTTGAGTCAGCGGATGATGAATTATTTAGGACTATGCGTAAAGCAGGATGCTATCGCGTTGCGTTTGGTTTCGAAAGTGGCAATGATAAAGTGTTAAAAATGTTTGGTAAAGGCGGTAAAGCAAGCATTGTCAAAGGACGCGAAGCAGTTCGCATGGCGCGTGCTGCTGGTATCGATACTACCGGGTATTTTATGTTAGGTCTTTCTCCCGATACTGAAGAAACTATGACAGATACGATTGAATATGCTCGTTCCCTGTCTTTAGATATGATGAAATTTGGTATTGCAATTGCTTTTCCGGGTACGCCTATGTTTAAAGAATATCGTGAAAAAGGCATGCTTCGTTCTTATAATTGGGATGACTACTTTATTTATTCCGAACAGCCTTTATTTTCGCATCCGAATTTGAGTTTTGAAAAAGTGCAGGAATTCGCAAAATATGCTTATAGGCGAGCCGTTCTAACAAACCCTTCTTTTATTTTACGTAGATTGTGGCGAGGTATTCGCACGAAGGAATTTTTTTGGGATGCATACTATTTCATGAAGTTTATCACAGCACCCTCAATCAATAATAAAACGCACACCGCAATTTATTTTGCACGCGATCAATGGCCAGTCTACGATTTTGAGAAACAACCGATTACTTTTTATCAGGCTAGGCCTGCGACGAATAAATTGACTCCAGAGTTAATACAAGGTGTGACAATTTAGAGGTTGGCGGATGTTATTTAATAGCTATATTTTTATTTTCTTGTTTCTTCCATTGACGATTTTTTTATTTTTTTCGGCTGCCAAATATAGTCGAGAAGCTGCATTGACAGTTTTGTTTTGTGCCTCATTTATTTTTTACAGCTGGTGCGATTATCGATTCGGTATTATTTTGTTAATTTCAATAGGCCTAAATTATTTTATTTCTAGCGCTATCATTGCCACTCTTTCAATAAAAATACGTAAGCAATATTTAATTCTAGGAATAATTTTTAACTTGAGCATGCTAGGATACTTTAAGTATGTTGATTTTTTTATTCAAAGTGTAAATAGTGTGACTCAGCTACAAATAGATTCGTTCAATGTTATTTTACCAATAGGAATTTCGTTTTATAGCTTTACGCAAATTGCTTTCTTAGTTGATAGTTATCGTGGGTTAATAAAAAAATATAAATTATTAAATTATGCTGTATTTGTTACTTATTTTCCTCACTTAATTGCTGGTCCTATCATTCATCATATGGAGGTTATGCCACAGTTTGAAAAGTCTTCTATATTTAAGTTCAGCAGCCGGAATGTTCTTGTGGGTCTAACAATATTTGCAATTGGCTTATTTAAAAAAGTCGTATTCGCTGATTATTTAGCTAATTTGGTCATTCCGGTATTTGATACTCACTCAGCCAGCTTGTCTACACTCGATGCTTGGGTTGGTGCATTGGCCTATACATTTGAGCTCTATTTTGATTTTTCTGGTTATTCGGACATGGCTATTGGTTTGTCTTTGTTGTATGGGATCAAGTTACCAATAAATTTTTATTCGCCTTACAAATCGATTAACATCATAGAATTTTGGCGACGGTGGAATATGACATTGTCACGTTTCTTGCTTAATTATTTATATATTCCACTGGGAGGGAATCGTACAGGTTCAACTCGGCGATATATGAATCTGATGATAACAATGTTGTTAGGAGGATTATGGCATGGTGCAAGTTGGACATTCGTTATTTGGGGATGTTTGCATGGTGTTTATTTATGTGTAAATCATGGATGGATTTCAATAAAGAAATTATCTAATTTTTCACTTATCAATGTATATCTAAGCTCTTTTCTGTCTAGACTAACAACGTTCGTTGCGGTTGTAATTGCGTGGGTTTTTTTTAGAGCCCCTGATTTTCAATCGGCGTTTAGTATTTTGCGAGCAATGTTTCTAAATATTTTTGTATGGCCTACATCGTGGTATATGCCAAATGTGATAAGATTTTTTTCTATGCCGAAAATTCTAGTTATGATTTCAATTTCATTTGCTATCAGTTTTTTATTGCCTAATACCTATCAATTTTTAGCACGATTTAAAGCTGCTTTATTAGTTCAAAAAAATGATTATTTACCTAAAATTTTACTATGGAGACCCAGTTTGTTATGGAATAGCATAATGTCAATCATGTTTGTGATTGGAGTTAGTTTTATTCAATCTTCCAGTACTTTTTTATATTATCGATTTTAGTCCATGAACAAAATTTATTACAAAAATTTAATTATATTTCTTATCCTAAATGGAATTTTATTACTAAGTATCATATTGATTAATTATTATGGAGATGGTGGAAATCGATTTTTTCATTCTGCCGTCTTTGAAGATAAATTGGTAAAGGCTTTATTAAGCGACAAGAATGTCTTAGTTTGTAGTAATTACAATGATAGAAATGTTAAAAAATTGCTACTAAAAAATATTTCCACTCCGCGCGACGTGCTTATATTTGGTTCCAGTCGTACGATGTTGCTGCGTCAGGATTTATTTGACAATTCTTCTTTTTTTAATAATAGTGTGACGACGGCTTCGCTCGAAGATGATATAGCTTTATATTATCTTTACCAACAACGTGGATGGAAGCCGAAAAAAATAGTGATTGGGTTGGATCCGTGGATTATCATTGATAATCCTGACGCTGTGTTATGGAAGGAGGATTTTTTAAATGAATATAATAATGCAGTACAATCATTTTTTGGCGGTCGGAAACAATTATTATATTCATATCAACATATAAATGCTATTTTAGAAAAAAATAAACAATTACTTTCCCTGGGTTATTTGAAAGATTCAATTAAAAATTTAAAATTCTTGCAAAATATTGCATTATTTCGATCTAATTCTAACAATATTATAATTGAGCCGACCCCTGATCAATTAAATTTTTTTTCTACCTGTCATCTTTATCAATCTGATGGAGTTCGTTTAACTTCAAATGCTGAAGAGCTGACTTCCTCAGCCCAAGCTGATTACGCAGGTTCTGTGGAGGCCCATCATCTTTCTGTTATGAGCCTTAGCTATAAAAGAATGCATACGTTCGAACAATTCATTGATTATTTGTCAAAGCAGGGTATAGAGGTCGTTTTTTATTTTCCTCCATATGAGCCAGAAGCTTATCACGAAATTGAAAAAGCTATAAATTATCAAATGATCATGCAAATAGACAAATATTTTCATAGTGTAGCTTCCCGCTATCATATTAAAAGCTTGGGTTCCTATAATCCATTTGCATTACATTTAACAGCTAACGATTTTGTTGATGATGTGCATCTGAAAAAGCAAGGAATTGATAAATTATTTAAAACGGTTTGACGACATTATTATGCATAGAGTGGTTATTTGATGATTACATATGGAATTAATATGATAGTAAGAAAGAGATTAATCGATGTTCCTTATTTTATTCTAGGAGCTTTACTTGTGTATTTCCTTGGAACTCACTCGGCAAATATTAATTATGATACGCCTACTTATATTAATTTTGATCCAACTCGTCCTCCAGTCTACCCAATATTTGTTTGGATGTTTCGCTGGGCAGGACCCTGTCAGTATTCCTTAATTATGTGGGTACAAGGGATTTTTCTATTTGTCACATTACTCTATGCGAGATATTGGCTTAAAAAAAATTTATATATGTTAGACTTTGCTATTTTTTTAGTTTTTTTTGTAACTATGATAACGATATCTTTTCACTATCAAATATCCTATATACAGTCAGAAGGTCTTACTTTTCCATTTTTTATCTTAACTTTCTTTTTGTTGATTGAATGTTTTCAAAAATTTAACCTTAAAAAAATTTTCTACTTAGCATTGCTAGTTAATTTGTTAGTATTGACGAGATTGCAATTCTATTATTTTTACGTAATTTTTATTATACTTTGCACCTGGTATCTTTGGTGGCGTCTTCCAATTAAAAAGTTATCGATAACTATTCTCATTTTATTTGGATCAATGATGTTCACGATTATTGCTGATCACAGCTATCATTATTTTAAACATGGTTCATTTGCTGGAGGTTCATACGGCGGACTAATGATTTTGGTTCAAGCGCTTTATTTGGCGGATAACAATGCAGCCAGTTACTTTAAGGATGCCAATGAAAAAAATTATATCCAAGTCATGATAGATCAGCGTAATGCGAAAACTTTGAATCAGAATGCTTCGTTGATTATCACGTTAAGACCATCTTATCTTAATGATGCTTATAAAACTTACGCAACAAATTATTTATCGCTGTTAGCAATAATTGAAAGCACGCTTGAACCAGGTGTTAAGAATAAAATGGGAAAAAAGTCTATTTATAAAACAAATGCAATAGCGACGAATCTTAGTAAGATAATTATTTCGCGCGAATATAAAAAAAATTTGGTATTTTTGTTATGGAAATTTGTAGAATGTACGGGAGGGATTCCGCTCTTTTTATTTTTCCTTATGCTTTTAATTTCGATTCCATACAAGATTATAAAAGATGGAATTCGAAGCCCAGATGTATCTTTATTGTTTGTGACCATAATGACTATTATTATTTTTTGCAATGCAGCTATGATTGCATTGTGTAATCCTGATCTTCCCCCGTATTTTTGTTATTCGCAATTTCTTTTTTATTGTCTTGCGGGATTTTTAGTAAATGAGACGTTATTTAGAAACAAAAAATTATGACACTTTTTAAAACGGCAATTTGGACTGGAATTTCAACTGTTATTAAAATTATTTTCAACTATCTCATGTGGAAAATAATAGCTGTTTATACGGGCCCCGTTGGATTAGCTGTAATTGAGCAATTTCAAAATTTTCTTCAAATTGCCCGATCATTTTCATCCAGCCTTAACCAAGGAATTATTAAGTATGTATCTGAATTTAAGCATGATGAAGATAAGAAATCTCTTGTTTTAAGTAGTGCTTTTCCTGTTTCTATCTTTATTGCTATTGTTGTTAGTATTATTTTAATTTGTTTTAGTAATGAATTTTCATTAAAGATTTTTCATTCACTTGACTATAGTCGAACTATAAAAATCCTAGCTGTCAGTATAACTTTGTATTCGTTGAATGGGCTACTTCTATCTGTTCTCAATGGTGAATTTGAAATAAAAAAATATGTAGCGAGCAATATAAGTAATACATTGTTAATCTTTGCGCTGACTGTGTATCTAGTAATGCATTATGGGATACAAGGAGGATTGATTGGCTTTGTGTTCAATCAATCAGTCTCTTTATTGTTAACTGTCTATCTAGTTGTAAAAAGTAAATGGTTTAAATTGAGCTCGTATGTAAGCGGTATCGATAAAAGAACTCTTGTTAAATTAATAAGATATTCATTTATTTCTTTCGCTCCAGTTCTTATAGTGCCTATTACATTAATCATCATGAGAAAATTTATAGCAAGCCAACTTTCATGGCAAGAAGCAGGGTATTGGCAGGGTATTATGAGACTGTCTGAGGCATATATAATTTTATTAGAGGTGATGGTAAATATTTATTTTCTTCCAAAAATTTCTAGTATTAAAACGTTGGCTGAATTTAAAGCTGAAGTTTTCTCTACCTATAGGTTAGTTATACCTGTTGCGATTATAGGGTTGCTTTTTGTTTTTGTTTTCAAAAAACAAATAGTGATGATTTTATATGATAAGCAATTTTTTCCAATGCTATGTTTGTTTAAGTATCAATTAATTGGCGATTTAGCAAAAATAGGTGCTTGGTTGTTGATGATTATCATGGCGGCGAAAGCAATGGTAAAAGTGTTGGTTATTTCTGAAATTATTTTTAATATAACTCTACTTATATTTACATTTATCTGTGTTCATTATTTTGGATTAATTGGCACGTCGATTGGGTTTGCGATAAATAATGTTTTATGTTTGATATCAATGTCATTTTGGACAATGCGATGTGTAAGAAATGGTTCTTTTCGCTTGGTAACTTAGATTTGTTATCTTGTTCTGTGTCAGATTGACGTATTAACTTAACTGGATTCGCCTATGTCAGACTCTACAACTCTATGTTATGAATGGAAAGAAGATTTAGAATCACAAAAATGGGATACTATATTGGCGTCTTTGTGTGGACATCCTTTGCAGTCAGCGAAGTGGGGTGATGCAAAAATGTTGTCTAATGGTACAAAGGATAAACGTTGGGCAGTTTTTAAGGATGGGAAACCCATTTATCTCATAAGATTTGAGGAGAGGTATCTTTTAAAATATATTAAAATTGCCTGGGTTCCTCGAGGATTTTCTGAGCTGAATGAAAACGAAGAATTGATAATACATAATGAATTTTTGAAGAGATTAAAACAGAATTTTTTCTCTTTATGTATAATGAGTCCGTACAAACATACTACGGTAAAAAAAGTCAATCATTTTACTCAGTACACGATATGGTTAGATTTGAAATTAGGAACCGAAAAATTATGGGCTAATCTTCACACTAATTTTCGGCGTCATGTAAGGAATGCAAGGAGAAATGAAGTTCTCGTAGAGGAAACCATAGACCCGCATGATATTCATGCATTTTATAAACTATGTACCTTAACCAGCTTACAAAAAAAATTCAGTTTGCATACTTCCGAAATAAGCGTAAATTATTTGATATCAAAGATCAACAGTGAATCAGTGAGCTCACATCTTTTTGTTGCTCGTTATCAGGGTAAATTGTGTGGTGGGCTATTTGTGATTCGGTGTGGTGAAAGTGTGCATAACTGGTTAGCTGCAGTCGATCGTGATTATTCTAAGCTGAGTATAGGAGAGATTTTGCATTGGGAAGTAGCCGAATGGGCTGTAGATCAAAAATGTAAGCTCTATGATTTAGAAGGAATATCCGATTTAAATAGTAGTACTGATAGATTCAAAAAGAAACTAGGCGGCACTGTTATAACTTTCCCTGGCGAACAACTATATCCATTGCATATGAGCACTAGAATTTTCTTACCTTTCATGAAATTTTATTTAAAATTACAGGTTAAAATTAGGATATTTAAATATTATTTTTTAGGGTATCTGAGAAGAATTAAATATTTTAAAACTTCTCATAGCAATTAGCTTAATACATAGGAAGAGTTCATGTTCTCATGTTGATATTCGGGTACCAGTGACCATAGCAGTTTAGTCAGTTTATCTTTTTCAAGATGTGCTGTTTTGCAAAGTCTCTCACACTCTAAGATTAAAGCTGTAATTTCATCTATATTTCTACGATTAGATTGCGCTCTCAATATTTTTTTGTGAGAAGTGGGTTGTAGAAATTCATTTTGATAGAAACATTCTTCATATAATTTCTCACCAGGTCTTAAGCCGGTATAAATTATTTTAATATCTTTATCAGCAACTTTTCCTGCTAATGTAATCATTTGTTCAGCTAGGTAACGAATTTTAATAGGATCTCCCATATCTAAGACAAAGATCTCACCGCCTTGACCTTGAAATGCAGCTTGTAAGATTAATTGGGTGGCTTCAGGTATCGTCATGAAATACCGTGTAATGTCAGGATGTGTGACTGTCAGGGGGCCACCTTCTTCTATTTGTTTTTTAAATAAGGGGATTACACTGCCTGCTGAATTTAAAACATTTCCAAATCTCACGGTTATAAAATTTGTTTGTGCATGATCATTTAAATTTTGACAAATGTATTCTGCTGCACGCTTGGTTGCGCCCATAATATTGGTTGGGTTGACTGCTTTATCTGTCGATATTAAAACAAATGTTTCTACGCCAAAACTTGCGGCTTCTTGAGCCAAATTATAAGTACCAATGACATTATTATAAATCGCGGTTCTGACTTGGTTCTCTAACATGGGAACATGTTTGTATGCTGCTGCGTGGAATATGATTTCGGGTTTATAGGTTTCTAAAGTTAATTGAATGCCTTCTCTGTCGGTGACGTTAAGTAAAATAGGATGAAAAGAACAATCTGAAAACTTATTCTTTAACTCCATTTCTATGCAATATAAATTATACTCATTGCTATCAACTACAATCAGACGAGAGATATTTCTCAAAGAAGCAATTTGTCTCGTTAATTCAGAGCCTATTGATCCACCGCCGCCGGTTATTAAAATTGTTTTATTGGCTAGGCTAGCTTTGATCGAATCCCAATCGCAAGAGACCGGATAGCGTCCTAACAAATCTTCTAGTGAAATACTGCGAAGAATATTGATGCTCACATGACCGTTTGTTAAATCTTTGATTCCTGGCAGGGTATAACATTTTATTTTTGATTTTTCACAAACATTTAATACGGATCTCATGCTGGCTGATGATGCTGACGGAATGGCAATTAAAGCTAAATTAATATCGTACTTAGAAATTAATTTTGGAAGGGCTGAAATAGTACCAGCAACGCGTATTCCATGAATTTCTCTGCCTAGTTTAGATAAATCATCATCTACAAATACGATAGGTTTATATAAGTAATAATTTCCATCTCTTAATAAGTCACGTACTAACCCTTCACCTGCATTTCCAGCGCCGATGATAATGACGCGATGGTAATCGCCATAACGATGTTTGTAATTTTTTATAAAGCGTACAGAGAGACGTGCTGAACATAATAATAAAGCTAAAAAAGTACTATAGAGTAATGCAAGTACATAATGAGGAATGTAAATCTGTGAAGAAACAAAGGAAATACCAGAATGTGCATCAGAAAAATTTGAGATGAAATTTAAATTTTTGCTTCGCAAGACTAGCCAAATGACAATTCCACCTAAAAGAGAAACACTTAGAATTTTTCGAAGATCTTGAATAGAAGCAAATCGCCAAAAACCGCGATATAATCCAAACAATCTAAATAGAATTAACTGAATAGGTAAAATCCAGCTTAAATCAATAATGACAGACTTCCAATAAAACATAACCAGAAAAAAACTTTTATCTATTCTGTTATCAAAAGATAAAGAGATACTTGTCATGCTATCTATTAAAATCCAATAAGATAATACCCAAGCTATGATGACAGCTAAAAAGTCATAACTGGCTGCAATGATTCTTCCCTGCGTTCTTATGAAGGTAGCAAATTTTGATTTGGTAATTTGATAAAAAAAGAAAGACAAAAAATTCTGAAAAAAAATACCTGGATGCTTTGAAAATTTATTTTTTAAGTTCTCTAACATTAGCTGCGCATATCCTTACGTTGTCAGTTAATACTTTCTCAAGTTAGATAGAGCAAAGCGACTGCATGACAATGTGCCCAAAGGTGAAGTGGATATCTTCAGAAATTTGCATATCCATAATTGCTGCATGGACAGAATGTTGTGCGATGGATTTTAACTTACCACCATCAAAACCACATAAACCTATCGTTGTGTTTCCCTGGCTATTGGCAAATGAAATTGCTCTTAAAACATTCTCAGAGTTCCCACTGCCAGAAATGCCAATAATTAAATCATTTGGTTCTAAGATATTTTTTAGTTGTTCGACAAAAATATCCTGATAGCTGATATCATTAGCGTATGCAGATAAAAGCCCCATGTTTTCGGTTAGACAACGTCCTTTAAAGGGTCTACCAGTTGCGAGCAAAACCATTTTATTCCAGTCGGTTATATAATGTTGGGCTGTTAGAGCGCTACCGCCATTTCCAAAGCAGATTATTTGGCGACCTGCTAACCAAGTTTTTCTAATTAAATTAACCGCATGATCAATTTCTGTAAAATCCAGTTGTTCTAATGTATTGATGAGTTTTTGATAGTAACTTGAAGCGTTCGGTTTTGTACGATGGTGTGCGCATTGATCGGAATGTTGATGATTATCTGTGGTGACTATTGACTCCATTTCTCTGTCCTTAGATTAGTTTGCAATTCTCACATCATTTATTGATAAATTAATGCCCTGAGTATGACCTTCAGCAATGGTAAGCAGCAAAATAATTCTTTTTTGACCGCAAGTCGCCTGAACAATTCCTTCGTAGTCCTTTAGAATGCCGCCGACAATCCGAACGTGATCGCCCATCTTGATAGATGGAGCTTTAGGTGGGGCCTGTGTTAGACGATTTGCTTCATCTGCTTTGAGTGTTTCAATTAAGGATTCAGGTATGCGTGCCGGCAACATACCAAATCGCACTAACGTAACACATCCTCGCGTAGATCTAATCTTGCTCCAATCTTCCATTTTTGAGTCTAAATGAATAAATATATATCGCGGAAACAATGGCTCAGTGATCATTTGGTAAATATTGCGTTTGTGTTTTAGTTGCGTGATTGTCGGAGAGTAAACGCTAAAACCTTGACGTTCTAGGTTGAGCTTTGCGGTATTTTCTTGATTTGGCTTCGTTAAAACTAAATACCAGCCTGTGTGTGTATCCCTCACGAATCACCCCGTCTTCACCTAAGTGAAAATTGTCCATTTCTGTTTTTTTAAATCTAAAAGCTGATTTTTGTGAATATTATCATTTAACGTGAGCTAAAGATAAGTTGTTTAGGTTTAATAATCAAGCCATCTAGCTAAAATTCTCAGAGTACAATCTGGGACTAAAGATTTAGCAAGCAGTTTATCGCTACCTAATTAAATGATGAAAAACAATCACGTATTTTTAAGGTCAAATTTGTTATTAAATATTTTCCATACACCTTTTTCTTTCAAATGCATGTCATCAACGAAATCGTCAGCTCGTAATCGTAATTGATCTGGATTATAAGAACCAATGATTTCTAAATGATATTTAGAAGCGATGCTTCTAAAATATAACTCGGAAAATGGTATCATTTTGTAATTAGGATCGTTTTGAATTTCATAATACGCGGCTGGCTCATACGGGGGTAAATACAAAATTACATGAACATTTTTAGACAATAAGTAATGAATAAAATCCTCAAAGAGCTTGGTATAATCTGGGTCAAGCTCTGTATAGCTATTGTTGTATCTAGTGTGAATGATAGATTTTCGTCCTAATACATCAGCCTCTTCGCGGGTGGTTAACTCTTTTTTCATGGAAAGTGTCCTTGATCCATCAGGATGCTCAATATCACAAGTAGGACAGTCATTAGGATTGGATGAGACAAGAATATCTTCTATTAATGAATGCGATTTAATTTGACGTGATTCATTCATTTTATTAAAGGAGGCTGTAAGGTAGTCAATAGATAACAGTTGAGTGTATTTGTTTACAGTTTCAGACCATTGTTCGTAAAACCTTGGAGGTGGTCTGTCATTTAAGAATAGCTTTTTGGCGGCCATATATTCGGGGAAAAAAACTTTCCATGCTTCTTTACCGTTATTTCTAGACAATATCCAAGTATCCAAACAAATCAAAACAGTTTTAGGTGGTCCCCATCCTCTCTTTTGAAAAAGATAGTAAATAGCAATATCGTCTTGTATTGTCGCTCCTAATGGTACCCAAGTATTGTAAAAACTTGGGGTATTAAATAAGTGATGGTTCATTAGCATGACACGGCTTGAGCCTATGATAAGAAAATCAGGGCGAGCTTTGATCTTGGCTAGTATGATTTTTTTTAAGAGTCGTGCATTATAATTAAAGCGTATCATCACATCTTGGTTTGCTAGAAGATGATTTGCTAATTTTTCCTCGAATTTTTGTGAGCGAAAAAATTGATTACCTGGATCTATGTAATAATTAATAATCGATATGCTACTTAGGAAAAATAGAATTAAACTAATTACCGCAATTAAAAAGTTTTTATAAAGGCTCATATAGGTGCTTGATTAAAAAAAAATCGATAAACTTCAATGCTGGATCTTCCATTTCATAAATTTTTACTGAAGATAAAAGCAAATAATACATCTTTAAAGCAGATTTACCTAATTTATAATTTGAGTTTTCATCAAGTGAAGTATTTGTACCGTTTTCCAAGAATGATATTATCAAGCAATTTAATACATAAATATTTTATAACGTTCTGTGATTCTGGTAGTCTTAGTGCGAAAATAGTGAGGTAGATGATTGGGCTGTCGGCGTTTTTTGCACCTTTATTTGCTATTTGAGAATCTATTCACTGTATTTATGCATGGCACACTGAGATAATAAGAGGCCATCGTAATCTTCAATGCTGCTAAAGCGGATAATTTTAAATAATTTATAACAAGGATCAGTAAAGGAATGTTATTTAATAGTTATGGCTTCATCTTCTTTTTCTTACCTATTACATTGTTTTTGTTTTTCTTTACAGCAAAGTATAGTCGTCAAGTTGCTTTAGGCATTTTATTTTTAGCATCAATGGTTTTTTATGGTTGGTGTAATTATCATTATGCATTGCTTCTCTTGTTTTCAATCATAGTTAACTTTTATATCGGAAAATATATCATTGATGCTCACCGAAAAAGAGTGGCGCAACATATTTTATTGGGCGGTATTATCTTTAATTTAGGATTGCTAGGCTATTTCAAGTATACTGATTTCTTTATCGAAAATATGAATCTTGCCTTCCATATGCGTCTGCATCTATTAAATATAATTTTACCGATAGGGATCTCATTTTTTACGTTTACACAGATTGCTTTTTTAGTGGATAGCTATCGTGGGTTAGTACAGAAATACCCTTTTTTAAATTATGCATTATTTGTAACATACTTTCCACATTTGATTGCGGGTCCCATCATTCACCATAAAGAAGTGATGCCTCAGTTTAATAAAAATAGAACTTTTCAGTTTAACTATCGTAATTTTGTATTGGGGTTAACGTTGTTTTCTATAGGGTTGTTTAAAAAATCAATTTTAGCTGATAATTTGTCATCGTATGTTGGTCCCATCTTTGATGCTCATGGAGTATATATATCATGGATTGACGCGTGGACAGCGGCATTATCCTATACGCTAGAATTATATTTTGATTTTTCTGGTTATTCAGATATGGCTATCGGCTTATCTTTATTCGTTGGTGTTAAATTACCAGTTAACTTTTACTCGCCTTATAAGTCAGTAAGTATCATCGAGTTCTGGCGTAGATGGAATATGACCTTGTCGCGTTTTTTACGTGACTATCTGTACATTTCTCTCGGTGGAAATCGAAAAGGATCAATAAGGCGTTATGTCAATCTTCTAGCTACTATGGTGTTGGGTGGGTTATGGCACGGTGCAAGTTGGACGTTTGTTTTGTGGGGCTCCTTGCATGGGTTCTACTTATGCATTAATCATGGATGGTCTGCTTTAAAGCGCTATGTTGGAATTTATTCTAGCGGTGGTATTTTAGTAACTACGTTATCACGATTAATGACATTTATGGCCGTATTAATAGCTTGGGTTTTTTTTCGAGCTCCTGATGTATCTAAAGCATGCGCAATACTACATGCTATGTTCTTCGAAAAAATAATGTTACCGACATATTGGCACTTACCAATAAGTGTAAGTCTTTTGCTTCAACAATTACATGTTGGTTTTTCAACAGACTCAGTATTAGTTTCTCATGACGCAATAATGTTATTTTTATTATCATCAATCATTATTTGGTTCTTGCCAAACTCGTATCAGTTGTTAAAAAGATATAAACCTGCTTTGTTGTGGGGTCACGAGTTTTCTACACATACAAGTAAAAAAAGAGCTTTAGTATGGAGGCCATCATTAGTATGGAATTTTTTTATATCATTTCTATTTGTTTTTGGAGTTATAAATATACAAGCATCTAGCGTTTTTCTTTATTTCCGATTTTGAGAGTTACTATGATCATTTATAAAAAATCATTTATGACGATTATTAGTCTCACTTTGCTATCTATATTATCTATATTGGCAATTAATTATTACATAGATCCAGCAAATCAGTTTTTTTTGGCGCGATCGTTTGATGAAAACATCGCCAACATACTATTAGATAATAAAGTTGTAATGTTGCGTTCTAACTATAACGAGAGATTATTTAAAAAAGTTATGTTGGCAAAATTGTCTGCTCGTCCCGATGTGCTCGTGCTGGGGTCGAGTCATGTTATGTCAATTGATCATGATTTATTAAACACTAAAAGCTTATTCAATGCATACGTAACTAATCCTGCTGCTACACTAGAAGATGATATTGCACTTTATTATCTTTATCAAAAGAGAGGCTGGAAACCAAAAACGGTTATCATAGGGTTGGATAGCTGGATATTAGATAAAAAACTTGGTTGGGAAGGATGGAAAGCATTGCTACCGGAGTATTTTGCAGGAAAAAGACTATTCATGAAAGGAGAGGAAGCATCAAGTTATTACGGAAACATCCGTAGCACTTTTGAAAAATACTCGCAGCTTTTATCTTTCGATTATCTTAAAGCATCGGTGCAACATAAGCCTTTATACTTATATGTGGATGAGAAAAAGCATGATAGATCGATGGCTGCAGATGTGCTTATTTCGTCTAATAGTAATGAGTGTCCTACATGTGCCATGATATATCCTGATGGATCTAGAATGCCAGCACAGATATATGCGTCACGTTCTGCTGAGGAGGTTGAGGAATTAAGCAGAAAAGCAATTAAACATTTGGATCATGATAATAGTTATACCGAACTTGATCCTGTGTATATGAATATATTTGAGAGCTTTATAAGTTATTTATTAGCGCAACATGTTAATGTGATTTTCTATTTGCCTCCATATGCTCCCCCAGCTTATGATGAAATGGAAAAAGATAAAAATTATAAAATCATGAGAGTTTCTGAAGAATATTTTCGATCGATTGCACTAAAGTATCATTTGATAACAATAGGTTCTTATAATCCTCGACTATTAGGATTAGAAACAAATAATTTTTATGACCCTACTCATCTAAAGAAAGAAGGGTTTAATATTGTTTTTCATCAGTCATCTCCAATGTTATAGAGAATATTCGGTCGTGCTGAGGAATATTTTTTAGTTTCTGATGTCTGTAGCTGTGTCTACATATTGATTTTTGTAAATATTATAATTTAATGTGATGTAAAGATAAGTTGTTTGAGACCAATAATCAAGTTAACTAGCTAAAATTCTCGTTGCGCAATTCTAGTGTAAAACATTATCCACATGCTTTATTCTTCAAATGTGCCTCAAGGCTGGCTGCACAAAATTTCAATTAAGCACTAAAATCTTAAATATTATTTCCGTATGTCATGCATGATTATGTATATAAGGGCGAATAAGAAATATACTTCCAGCTAATAACAAAAATATCCCTCCAGCTAAACTCACCCAATTCGCCCAACCACACCCCACAAACTCCGCATCAATTTGATAACGCCCCGCCTCAAGCTTAACCCCAGCAAGCACAAAATTCTGAAACGACAAGCTAGGCAGATAACTAACGGCCTCTCCATTCACCGTAATTTTTAATAATTTATCATAATAAAATATAGGTAATTGAACGAAAGTCTGGGTTGATACATCAATCATGCAGTGTATGAGTGTGCCATGTTGTTGGCAATATTTTTTAGTTGTCTGCATAGGCAGAACAGGGGTAGATTCGGGATTGATAAGCCGCAAAGAATCGATGTGAATAGCCTCGCTAGCGAGGAGAGTATTAATATCAATTTGTGCCATCACAAAATCATTCGGTGTTTGTGGGATAAATTTAGCAATGGGGATTGTCCATTCTACATTTTCGGATTCTATTTTTTGAGAAACACTGTGGTCACCTAGTTTAAAGGTCAATATAACCGGGAGGCGGATTTTTTTGTTGACGTGACCTTTTAACACTAATTGTTGGTTAGGTACATTTAAAAAATTATTGGTAGGTAAGAATATTGGTTGGTTTAGTTTTAGAAAATAGTGCGAGGTTATAAATGCCGCTTCGATATTTTTGAGTGAAATGCCGTAATGATACAGTTCAATGGGATTTTCTAGGTAATTTGTTTCACCGGCGGTTATTTCGGGGTGTTCTGTGAAGTTGAGTGCACGCGTCAAACCAGAATCGGTTGTCATTAGCCAAGAGCTGCAGCTCATTCCCAGTAAAACAATGCCGGCGATGACATGACGTGCGTCTAATTTGGAAAATAATTCTAAAAGAGCAAATGAGAATAAAATACAACCTAGCCACATGGTTTGAGTTAATAGTCGATAAGAAAATTGTGTGATCGTTAAGTATTTTGGTAAGTACGACCAAAAATTGATGGGTGACCAAGTCGCTACTATCGCAATAAAAATAACGATGAGAGAAGCGATTACAGGTGTTTTAGTCAATTTATTTTTTAACAAAGACGATTGAAAAATAAAAAAGATGTTCATGCTGATTGCGAAAAGTATCGGCCATCCAATAGAAAGATAGAGAGGAATTTTTAATTCAGTGGGTGATGGTCGTGGGCTAACGGCTGCGATTGAAAATAAGCTGGGAAGTGTGGTGAGCCATGAGAATTGATAAGGGTTGAAGATTTGAGAATTGATATTAAGTTTGTTGACGGTTGTCAATATGGGTACTAAAAACCATGCAGTCAGGATAAGTGAGTATACGTAAATAAAGCCTAATAAAAAAAGTCGATTGGCTGAAAATGAATTTTTTGACGTTAAGATAATAAAAAACAATCCTAAAAACAGCGAGGTATAAACAAATGTGATCATGTGTGAAAGAATGAGTGCTGTCCAACAGAGAATACATAGAAAGATAGCCTGAATTTTAAAGGGATTTTTGAAGATGACGTAATTGTAATAAACCAATGCTGGAATTAAGCATTGCGCGATGGCTTCAGTGAAGTCGCCACGATTGTTAATGTTAATCAGTAAATAAGGCGCCGTAATATAAACAATACCAGTCAAAATGCCGATGGATGTTGACGAGGTAAGTTGTTTAGACAATCTAAACATATAGACTGCTGCAAAAATTAAAAACCCAAATAACGTTACTTGATAAGAAATAAATGTATTTTTAAACTGTCCTAGCAGCGTAATGACAGCAGCTATGGTAAATGGAAGTGGTGAGTAAAATTGAAAAAAAGGATTGCGTAATCCTTTACTTTGCCAAGGAGCGATGCGAATAGGAAATTGTTTTTCATGTAGTGCATTGGTTGCTTCCACAATAGCAGCGACATGATATTTAAAGTCACCTTCTGTTGGAAGATAATTATTTGAAGCGATGGGAGAGAGAATGGTGATTGCAATGATGCTAAACAATAATAAAATTAAAATAGATTGAGTTGTAAGAAATTTATTTTTTAAATAATTCACTTAACAAGTCCTGACAATGCCGATGAATAAGTGTGGTTCCATTATGTCACGCCATGTTGGAATTGAAAATACCGCTTGATGCGTTCGTGTCTTATTAGCAATGCTAACAGATAGCCAATGAGCAGAATACTTAATAAGGCAGCAGAAAAGGTGCTGACCCAGTTTGCCCACCTTGTGCCATTAAATTGTATTTGAATAGTATAATCTCCAGCAGCAAGCTTGAGTCCTGCTAGTAAATTATTTTTAGAATCAATGCTAGGCACGTATGATGAATAATGATGATTTATTTGCACGCTTAATAACTGAGGATAATAATAAAACGGCAATTGTATAAAGCTGGGTTCTGATAAGTGTAGCTGACAAACTAAACTATTTTTATTGTCGGCACAAAATGGACGGATAGACAAAGCTGTTAGTAGCGGTTCAATTTTCAAATTTGGAAATCGAATAGAGTCTATTTTTATAGGTAAATAAAGCAAGAAATTAGGATTGTCTAATGTGAATCGACCAATCAATAATTCATTTCTATCATGAATCAAAGAGCCAATGGGAATGTCCCAAGTGAATTTTTTTTCTGTGATGGTTTTGTATGTCATTGCTCCATTGATTTCAAACGCTAGATTCAAAGGGTGGCTAGGTGTAGTTGATAACTGACCTGTCAATATAATATGTTGATGTGTCTCATCATTAAAAGCTTGTGAAGATAAAAAAATTGGCTGGTTCAGTTTGAGGAAACCTTCAGTATCTAACAATGACGTTTCAGCATGTGAGATGGGTTCTTTTGTTTGCAAGACGTGAATGGTATTCATTAGGTAAGCATGCTTTGCAAGGATATCGTGTGCTTCCATGATTTTTTGGGTAGATAATGATTCAGTGTTATTTGTTGCAATCCATGAGTGGTTACATAATCCGATAATACAAATCCCAATTGCGACATGGCGCACATCTACTTTTCTAAATACAGCTAATAAGGAAAGTGCAAATAATAAAGATCCTATCCACATGGTTTGTGTTAATAATCGATACGGAAATTGGATACTTTGCAATGGTGCAGGAAGATATATCCAGAAATTAAAAGGTGAGCAAATAGCAGCGATGACAGTGAACATGAGTAGTAAGGCTATTATTTTTAATTTTATATTATTTTTCTCTTTTTGAAAAAAACTTATGATATTTGTCACAATTGCAAACAAGAAAACCCATCCTATTGAAAGACAAATTGGAAAAGCATGTTCAGAATCAAATGCATTCGGTGAGAGCAGCGTAGATAAGTGGGTCAAGCTAGCATTTTTAAATGAGCCGCTTAATTGTGATTTCATATTAAGGCTGTCAATCAGAAAATACATGGGTTGTAAATACCACATATCAATTAGGCAAGCGTAAACATAAATAATGCCTAATAGGATCAGACGATTAAATTTAGATATGTTATTTATCGTTAAAAAAAGAAAAAATAATCCTAAAAAAAAGGAGAAATAAATAAATGTGAGTATGTGAGTTAATGCTAATATGCTCCACGCAACGATGTTGAGTGCGATGGAAAAAAAAGTGAGTCTCTCACAGAAAACTTTATAGCTATAATACAGGGTAAAAGGTATTAAGCATTGTGCTATAGCTTCAGTGAAATCGCCTCGTGTATTGATATTAATAAGTAAGTAAGGTGAAAATAAATAAGCGACACTGGCCAATAAGCCGATGTGTTCGGACTTTGTTAGCAAGGTAATGAATCGAAACATGAAACATCCAGCAAAGATTAGTGCCAGACAAATAACTAACTTAAGAACGAAAAAAGCATTTTGAAAATTCCCTATTGTGTCAATAAAAGCTGCAACCGTATAGGGTAGTGGGGAGTAAAATTGAAAATAAGGATTTCCTGAAATATTGGCGCTAGAAGGGATGGTTCGAATAGGAAACTGACCGGAAGCGAGTGCCATTTTTGCTTCGACTATCGCTGATACGTGATCTCTAAAATCCATTGCGGCAGGTAGGTAGTCATTCGATGCAATGGGCGCAAGTAATGAAAGAGCGATAGCGCCAAACAACAGTAGTAACAAGATTTTCTTTTTAATACTATATAGCTCATATAAGGAAAGGAAGTTTAATCTGGTACGCATAATAATTGATTGTCCTTAAAGTGCTTCATCTTGTCCTTAACAAATTTTTTAAATTTTTCTTGAAACGTCTGAGATGAAAATTGACTAGCCTGTTGGACGCAATTTTGCAGCGTAAAGACATGTTGATTTCGTTCAAATTCATCGACAGCGTCACAGATGGATTGAATGGTTTGTTCAGCAAAAAATATTCCAGTTGGATTGGTTTGATTTAACCCTCTTACAGTTTCTAACGCACCGCCTTTTCCATAGGCAATCACGGGAGTTCCGCAAGCTTGAGCTTCAACAGGCACTAAGCCAAAATCTTCTTCTGCTGCAAAGAGTATGGCTTTAGCGCGTTGCATATAATAAATCAATGTTTCTGTTGGTTGATAACCCAGTATTTCGATATTTTTTGTTGCTTTACTTTGTACTTTTTTGAAATCAGGGCCAGAGCCAATGACGATCAGTTTTTTATCGGGCATATTTGCAAAGCTCTCGACGAGTAAATCCATTTTTTTATAGGGAACTAAGCGAGATGCAATCAAATAAAAATCGTCTTTTTGCTGGTGCGGTGTAAATAATTCTAGATTAACAGCGGGATAGATGACCTCTGCCTCCCGTCGGTAAGTTTTCCAAATTCTGCGAGCAATAAAGTGGGAATTCGCTGCAAAGTAATCGACCCCATTGCTGGTGCGCTGATCCCATAAACGCATTTTGTGGAGGATAAATTTGGCAATGTATCCTTTGGGTCCTGTTGTTAACCCGCTTTCCTTGAGATATTGATGTTGCATATCCCAAGCATAACGCATGGGTGAGTGTATGTAGCTAATATGAATTTGGTCAGGCCCTGTAATCACACCTTTGGCGATGGCATGGGAGCTTGAAATAATTAAGTCATAGTGTGATAAATCAAGTTGCTCTATGGCTAATGGCATTAACGGTAAATAAGATCGGTAATGCTTTTTAGCGAAAGGTAGTTGTTGTATAAAAGAGGTGGTGACTTCTTTGTTTAAGATGAACCCTCTATCCTTGGGTTCTACAAAATCAATGAGCGCAAACAAGTCTGCATTTGGGTAACATTGAAGCAATTCCCCCAAAAAACGCTCTGCCCCGGCTAACGTGACTAACCAATCACAAACTATCGCAATTTTCATACGTTTATCTTTTGCCAAAGTGATATAGAATACCATAATATCGTCAACTACCATAAGTGTTTATATGTTACCCAGAGGTTTGCTTAAAGAATACTCTAAACCATTAGCTATCCTGCTTCGCGGTCTTGATATGGCCGCGGTGGTTGCGGCTGGCTTAATGGCTTTTTATTACAAGTTTGGGAATTTTCAGCTTCCTTCTCGCTATGTGACAGCATTAGCGATTGGTGCTTTATTTACGCTGAGTGTTTTTTCGTTTTTTCGAATCTATGAATCGATACGAGGCAAAAGTTTTTGGCATCACATGAGTGTGTTGATTCAAGCTATCTTCTTTGTATTGGTTTTGTTGGCAGGGCTTGCCTTTATTACAAAAACGGGTGAGCGTTTCTCGCGTGAATGGTACTTGTATTGGGCGATGTTATCCGTTTCGCTGTTGTTACTATTTCGCTGTAGTTTATTAATATTTTTACGTTTGATGCGGTCTAACCGATGGAATGAACGACGCGTTGTCATTATCGGTGCGGGTGATTTGGGTGCAAAACTGGCAGATACATTGCATCATGCGTTATGGACTGGATTTCGAATTTTAGCGATTTTTGATGATCATCCTGAAGATAAGCCTAAGGTGATTTGTGGAATTCCAGTTACGCGGACTCCGAATGAGCTGAGTGTTTATCTCAAAGAAGCAAAAGAAAGTGTTGATGAGTTATGGATAGCATTGCCGCTCAGTGCTGAAGAAAGAGTCAAAACTCTTTTGCACGAATTAAGACATCATACCGTGGCTATTCGTTTTGTATTGGATATTTTTGGAATGGGCTTGTTTAATCATACTGTAACTGATTTGGCGGGCTTTCCAGCATTAAATTTAAATTCGTCTCCTATGGTGGGTGTGAATCGATTATTAAAAGCAGTAGAAGACAGGATATTGGCTGCGCTTATCTTGATTCTGATTAGTCCTATATTTTTTCTGATAGCTATGTTAGTAAAATGCACGTCATCAGGGCCTGTGTTCTTTAAACAATTGCGTCATGGATGGGATGGCCGTGTAATTAAAGTTTATAAATTTCGGACTATGGTTCAGCATCATGAGCCAGAAGGGCAAATCACGCAAGCGACAACGAACGATGCTCGTGTCACAATGGTTGGGAAGTTTTTACGTAAAACAAGTTTAGATGAGTTGCCGCAATTTATTAATGTACTGCAAGGACGTATGTCTATCGTGGGCCCGAGGCCTCATGCGGTATCTCACAATGAATTTTATAAAGACTCAATCAAAGCATATATGCAGCGTCACAAAGTTAAACCGGGCATCACAGGCTGGGCGCAGGTCAATGGCTGGCGCGGTGAAACGGATACGCTGAATAAAATGGAAAAACGTGTAGAGTATGACTTATATTACATAGAGCATTGGTCGTTGGCGTTTGATTTAAAGATTATTTTTCTGACCCTGTTCAGGGGATTTGTTAATCAAAATGCATACTAAATTTAATATCCAACTGTAAAAATCTAAAAAACTCATAATTATTTAAGGTATTGTTTATGGCTGACGCAACCGCCGTGATGGAAAATGAAGAACAATCCTTGCAAGGTCATATAGAGGGCTTGTTACAAACATATAATGAACAGCCGCTGCTTCATCAGCGTATTATGCAAATTAGAGCATTATCATTTTATACGACTCGTAAAACAGATTTTACCAATTGCATAATGAAAACTGGTTTGGTGACAGAAGATAATAAAAAGCTGAATTCACAGAACTTGAATTCCATCCTGCAAGCGTTATTTTCGGAGGATTTATTAACAGAGGATTATAATTGCAATCCTGACATTATTCATGAATTGTCACAAATAGCTGTTGATGATCGTAATCCGCATGCCAAATCTAATATAACTATCGTTAATAGTTTTATTCACATTGATCAATATAATCTGCGTCAAATGGAAGAACAGATTCTGCGAAAAGCTCATATTGCAATGCACACGAATGATGCCACATTTTTTTTGAGTGAAAAAATGAAAAATGTGAGTGAGTATGACTTAATGATGCGAGCATTAACGCAAGTTATCTATATGGATATAGTGGATATGAATTGGGTGAAAACACGGCATCCCATTATTCAAGCTTTTCTTTGCGGTATAAAGTTACAGGGTTATTTCACCGGCTTTTTCGCTATGTCTCCAGATGTGCTGGATTGGGTGCTGTTTTACGTATCCTTGAATCAGAATAGCTCTTTTGTATCTATTCTTGATTCTGTTCCATTGCTTCAAAGTCGTTTTTTACAGTTTGATGTTTCTATGGGGCTCATAGATCAAGCAAAGCAGAAATGTCGTGCTTTATCAGATCAACATTTTTGTCAGCAAGAGACGCTAGGAACGTTGGCTTTTTTTGATGGCGATTATGTTTCGGCAGCCCAGTATTATGATAATGCAAGAAAACAGTTTAAACAGTTGTTTCGTGAAGATACCTGGTTTGCCGCTAATCTGCATGGGGTCTTTTATATATTAGCGTTGATTCATCAAGAAAATTTCCAGATGGCGCTGGCTACGATTGCGCATTTAAGATCAAAAAAACTCAATATCTTTGGGGTGTTGCCTGATATTTTAGAAGTGATCTTGCAATTAAAGCGAGGAGATCGGACTCATGCAGAAGAGAAGTGCTATAGCGTTTGTCGTGAGATAAAACCTTATGTTGAAACAATACCAATGATGCATGCACTGGTAGCTTGGACAAGCTTCTTGCTTGATCCTCAGATACTAAAGAAAAAAAATAGTTATGCTGAGTATGAGAAACAATTTTTTGATTATAGCGAGCTACATCATTATGTTGCGGCCCAATTGTATGCAGAGATAATGCTTGCAGAAGATGAAGATGATCCAAGATGCTTGGATTTCTTCGAGACGATTTCTCCCTATGGCTCATTTCGTTTTTTGAATTTGGTGCCTGTTAAACAACCCTGGGAGTATGCAATTGATCAACTTCAAAAAGTGATATTGGCTAAACCCGAAAATTCACAAGTAGCTGTGCTTCAGGATAAGCGCTTAGTCTGGTTTGTTGATCCTGATAATGTTTCCATTCACATAGCAGAACAAAAATGCCGGAAAAATGGCAAATGGACAGATGGAAAAGCTGTTGCGCTTAAGCGGTTGTATCATGGTGACTCATCTCTAAATTATTTAACAAATCAGGATGTGACGGCTATAAAGCAGGGCCTGAGGTGCGAGGTACATGGCTGGTATAATCAAGAGGAATATTCTTGGGATGATCGTCATACCTTGAAGGCGCTTCTCGGTCATCCGTTAGTTCTTCATGCGAAGAATCCAGAAATCCATATAGAGCTTGTGCAAGGTGAGGTTGAGCTGCAAGTAGAAAAAAAAGAGAAGGGATATTTTTTATCGTTAGCACATCACAGCAAGCATCCGCGAATTTTTTTAGAAAAAGAAACGGCTAATCGATATAGGGTGATTGATTTTTCTGAGGAAGCAGTTGCTATTAGCAATATTATTTCTGAGCGTGGCTTGATGGTCCCAGTGAATGCAAAAGAAAAAGTACTGGAAATTGTTCAGAATGCTAAAAGTAATATCCGAATACACTCTGATATAGAAGAAGATAATCTGCTGGCTATTGCCGGAAATACAAATTGCTGCATTCATTTGCTACCTGTGCGTGATGGTTTGAAAATTAATATTTGGATAAGACCGTTTGAAGATCAAGGTCCCTATTGTCGAGCGGGACATGGACAAGCTAGTATTATTTCAATTGTGCATTCTGACAATGGAGATGTTAGACAAAAAGCGATTCGAAATTTTGAGGAAGAAAAAAATAGTGTAATGACTCTGCTGAGACACTGTCCTACTTTGTTAGAATTAGACGAACATTCTGATGAATGGCATATCGAATCGATTGAAAAATGTTTAGAGGTGTTGTTAGAGTTAGATGAATACAAAAAAAATAATCAGATCCATGTCGAATGGCCAAAAGGGCAAACATTAAAATTAAAACAAGCGGTGAGTTTTGATAATCTTTCATTGTCGATTAAAGGAAATCAGTATTGGTTTGAGTATGATGGGCAAGTGCAGCTAGATCATAACCAAGCACTTGATATGAAAAATTTATTGGATTTATTGCAGCAAGATAATGGTCGGTTTATTAAATTAGCCGATGGAGAATTTATTGCTCTCGCTGCAAATTTTAAAAAACAATTAGAAGAGCTGAAAGCGATTTCTGAGGGAAATAAAATCTATCATCTGGGTGCAGGTGTGCTGAGGGAGATAGCAGAAGAATCCGGTCAAATTAAAGTGGACAAGAAATGGAAATTGCATCTTGAAAAATTACAAGCTATGGAAAAACACCATCCTGCAGTTCCTTCTACTTTACAGGCAACGTTGAGAGATTATCAGGTAGAAGGATTTGCTTATTTATCCAGATTGGCTCATTGGGGCATTGGAGCTTGTCTTGCGGATGATATGGGTTTGGGAAAGACAGTTCAGGCAATCGCATTGCTGCTCGAGCAGGCGCATTTGGGCCCTTGTATTGTGGTAGCGCCGACCTCTGTATGTTTTATTTGGATGGAGGAGTTATCAAAGTTTGCGCCTACATTAAACATTCACGCATTGAATACTAGTAATGAGAGACAGTCGCTTATTGCCTCATTAGACAAAATGGATATATTGATTTGCAGCTATACTCTTTTGCATCAAGCAGGTGACATGCTATCTAAAAAGGATTGGCAAGTTGCAATTTTAGATGAAGCGCAGGCAATAAAAAATCCTGAGACAAAGCGTTGGAAAAATGCAATGCGATTGAAAAGTCAGTGCCGCATCGCATTAACAGGGACACCTATCGAGAATCATTTGGGTGAAATATGGAGTATTTTCCGGTTCTTAAACCCAGGATTGTTGGGTAGTCGTGAGTCATTCCGTGAACGTTATTCGGCGCCTATTGAAAGGTCACGTGATCCCATTGCAAAAAGAGCTCTGAAGAATTTAGTGCATCCTTATATTTTGCGCCGCACCAAAACGGAAGTATTGCAAGAGCTGCCTCCGAAAACAGAGCAGTCTATTTTGATTGAGCCTACAGCCGAAGAAATGGCATTTTATGAAGCTGTTCGGATGAAGGCTCTTGAGCGAATTCAACAATTAGACGATTCAAAAAATAATACCAAACGTTTTAGTATACTCGCTGAGATCACGCGATTACGTCAAGCTTGTTGTCATTCATCATTGGTTGATGAAAATGTTCATCTTGAAAGTAGTAAAATTAATTCATTTTTAACACTAGTAAAAAATTTAATTGATAACAATCACAAGGTGCTTGTGTTTAGCCAGTACGTACGTTATTTGAGTAAGATTAGAGAAATATTGGATGTAGAAAATATTTCGTATCAATATCTCGATGGATCTACACCAAACCCCGCTCGTCAAGCGGCTGTCGCTGACTTTCAGGCAGGGCGTGGAGATTTATTCTTAATTAGCCTGAAGGCGGGAGGGACTGGGCTTAATCTTACTGCGGCAGATTATGTTATTATCTTGGATCCGTGGTGGAATCCTGCTGTGGAGGACCAAGCTTCCGACAGGGCTCATAGAATGGGGCAGGTGAGACCTGTTACTGTCTATCGGCTTATTATGAAAAACTCGATTGAAGAAAAAATTATTAAGCTTCACAAAGACAAACGTGATTTAGCGTCTGATTTATTAAGCGGAAGCGATGTGAGTGGAAAAATATCTGAAGAAGAGTTGATACAATTAATTTCTGCATGAGGAGGATGTCTATCGTTTAGGATGGAAATAACCCAGGCATCCAACGGCTTGCTAGTGTGGCAGGAAAAGCTAATTTTAGTGAAGATTTTGGTGAATCAGAAATCAGAATTCCTTTTTCTATTAAAGCAGCCGTCAATCGCCGTGCATGGCGGTCTGTGATATTTAGTATCTCAGGTATTTCACCTCTCAATGTGCTTTAGCTTCTTTCTGTAAATTCCGTTTTTTTACATCAGAGCTATAGTTGCCTTGCAATGCGCGTTCAATATCAATTGGATGAGTATCATGTCCCTCAATCAAATTACTGTAATAGCAATTCATTGCTCGCACCATTGTTGCTAAAGATGTTTGTATTGCAGGTGGCAAGCTGCGCCTAAATCCAGCGGATTTTGCTACAAGCTCGATTGCCAAGTCTGTTAACTCTTTTCGATGGGTAGAGCTTTCAGAAAGCAATAAAGGTTCGATGATTGACAGGCTTTCACCCCTGTCAACGACCGTAAGAAACTGGCGTTTATTGACAGTATCTTGCGTAAAAATGTCATATTATTAACAAGTGAAAGGATCGATTACCTCTAGGTCACAATCAGAAAAGTCGCAAATATTGCGTGTAGCAAGAGCTGCATTCTCGGAAATTGCAATGGCAGCAATTTGTCCGTCTAGGACGCTCATAGGTTTTCCTAATGCTTTTCGTTGCCCCATGATTTTTCCGTATATATGTGAGGCGGGTTCATTAAATGAAAGGATGCGATGTTTAAAGGCGCTGCGTATAGTCTTATTAAATGCGTCTTCGATGGACTGGCGACGGACGCCGTCAGGAAATGCATTTATTCCATAAAATATTTCTGCCATGGTGATGGTTGATATAAATAGTTGCGTGACTTCCTGTCTATCGATCCAGCTCATGACGGAGATGGAGGGCGATTTCTTCATCATTTCAGAAATGACATTCGTATCTAATAATATCATTCGTGAAAATCCGTAGGCTCATGTGGTTTGCGTTGATCTGAAATATCTAAATCAATACCGTTGGTATGGCCAAAATACTGCTGAAAAACATTGGTTATCCGTTTGGGTGCTGCAACAGCCTGATATATAATTTGGCGCGCTTCTTCTTCCATGGAAACACCGTGAGTCGCAGCTTGTATTCGTAACTGCTCATAAGCCTCTTTGTCTAACTTTCGGATACTTAAGCTGGCCATAATAGATACCTCGATATATTACCCTAATGATAGCAATTGCCAGCAATGGTTTTTTTGACTAATAAATTAAGTGACTCATTTATGTCAAGTAAGCAATCGCAACCAACATCAAGGCCAGTGCTGCAGGAAGCGTTTGGAAAAATAAGATTCTGATGCTCACAGTGATACCTCCAAAAATTCCAGCAACAACCACGCAGCCTAAGAAGAAAACTTTTAAATGTAGGGCTTCAGGATTGTTCGCAATGAGGCTCCACAACAAACCAGCGGCTAAAAAAGCATTATAGATGCCTTGATTTGCGGCTAGTGCCGCAGATTTTTTGGCAAACTCTCGCTCTAGTTTAAAAACTTTCATACCTAATTTTTTTTGCCATAAAAAAGTTTCCAGGATGAAGAACCAGAAATGTAAAATGGCAGTGAGTGAAATACCGATAATGATCAGAGTGTTTAGCATTGTTTAAATCTATCCTGTTTGGTTGATGTTACTTTTTAAAACGATCCAAAATTCGTTTGCTATTTTTTTCTATTATTTTAATGATGGTATCTATAATAGGGTGATGATGTCTTGTTGTTATCAATGTTTCCTTTTCTTCATGGGCTATTTTTAACATGAATTCAGCGCCATTTTTTATAATATCTTTCATCGCGATATATCGATAATAGATCTCATCGCAAAGTTGTTCCCAGTGTCGGGGAAATAAATTATCTGCATCATATCTACTGCCAATTTTCATGGCCATTTTGGAAGTTAATTTTTGGTATGCACGAGTGCAGATCATATCGTAAAATGGAGTTAGTCGAATGTTTGATTGGGTTTTATGTAATAGAGAAAAATTTTTTCCATGAGCATCCATATTGCAGATAAGATAATTAAATACAAGTGCAGAAGTTAAGAGATTGCGGTCTAGTGCAGGTTGAGCTGTTTTTTTCAGTAATTCGAAACAATCTTTAAAACCGGGGCCGCCTTCATTTTGATATTTTTTGGATGAAAGCATTCCGAGCGCTTGACAAAAATCCTCTTGATGAATGCGCTCAACACGCAAGTTTTTTATTCGTCTATCATAGCGTTCAATTAATAAAAAAGTAATATCGCTAATCTGTCGTAATTGAATATCAGGAACAGGTAAGCCAAATCGTTTTGCTAGTCTTAGACAAAAATATTCATTTTCTGCTATTCCTTCGAAATGGCTGGATGAGGGTTTTAATATGTGTGTTGTTGGGCAGCCATTTTCAGCAAGAGCAATTTGGTTGTCGATAAGGCATACGGCTGCTTTATCTTGAGCGCCTGCGAGTGATAGTCGTAGTCCGTCGATATTTATGAACAATGGCTTCTGTGGAAGTTCTTTTATATGTTTATAGAGTTCGGCTTCGGTGATGACTCTTCCATTGAGTGGAAAAGAATCTTGGGCTTCAATAGGCTCGTTAAGGGTATGACAGGAAATTGCACCTGCGCAGTCGTAACCGATTGCTTTTAGCAAAGCAAAATTGTTGTTATGACTGATACCAAATTGTTTTCCTATTATTTTCTTTACCGTTTCGCTTTCTGGTAACAGGCCAGCGAAATAGGCTTCAGTTTGAGTCTCACTGTACGGTTCTTCTCGAATAGGCATACCTATGGAAATAACTTGATTGGCGGTTGTGTCATAAGTAAATATCATTTTTCCAGTGAGTGTTTGTTCAAGTATGCCGACTTGCTCTCCATGTAATCGTATTGAGAGTTGGTTTTTTTTCATGGTTATTGCTCGTCAATGGGTGGTGATTGTACTTCAACTTTTATTCCCAGCATTTGTATGACTAATAAAGCTTTTGCAAGTTGGCAGCTTGGCTTTCCTTTTTCTAACTCTCTAATAAAGCGCTCGCCTATACCTGATGAGGCTGCAAGCTCAGCTTGTGTTAGTTTGGCATTTTTTCGGGTGGTTCGTATAAGGTTGCCAAGGTCTGTGGTGTTAGTTATTTTCATAAATCGTCCTGATCGGGGTGTTTATATCATTATAGGATATTTTTGTATTAAATCAACCCGGTCGGGATGTTTTTTTTAGTCTGGTAGGAATATTGGGTTTGTCATCCCGATCGGGATGTTGATGGATAGTGACACTGCTGTTTATGTATGTTGACTAATTGAAGATCACGTGCCAATATTCGCCATTAAATGACCATTTATAAGTTATATGCTTAAAATCATATCTAAATTATAATGTTTAGGTATATATAGAGGACGTTATGGCGAGCTCACATTCAAGTATAAATATCGTAGAGCAGGACAATTATCAAGAGGTTGATGAAAGTAGATCGAACGTGCAACGTTTTCTTTTGTCTTTAAGGTCAGAGCTTTTACTTCCTTTTCAACCTATACAATCAGATATTGTCGGTGAGATATTGTTAAAATTAATTGGGATTGAAGAGTCGCCCAAGAGTAGTTATTTTGCTTCATCGGGTAGCGAAGGACGTATATTACTTTGTTATGAAATGCCTAGTGAATTTTCATCTTTTATTAGTTCAGCAATCAATGCTCATTTTTTCAATCTACATGCAATTGATGTACCCACAAAAAATAAGTTTCAAATTCGAGTCGAGTTAGATCTTGATGTGTTTCGTCGTGGGTGTTTACCGTTGATTGCTCTTTATCTAAAAGACCATCCAGAGATGGTTGATAAGCATCAACGTTTGTTTTGTCGCAGCATAAAAAACTTAACGACTTTCTTTTCGACGCAATATATTAATAAAGAGTGTGATCAGTCGAGAATTCTAATTAATCTTATTTTGCAGGTCCTTAAAGAAAATCCAGAAATAACTCAACACATCTCAGTCGCTTTAAATGCACAACAACCATTTCCAACTGTTCTTGAAGATATGATTTTTGATTATCTCAATTTAAATAAAAAAGTCGAATCGATTGATGGTATTCCAATATGGGAAAAGAGCGAATCTCCTGTGTCTGGTTTGGCTGAGTCAACGCTTGATGCAACGTTACCCTTATATGTGAATTTGCCACTGATTCAAGCAGAGCAAATTAAGGCTTATTTTAATAAAATTTATTCCGGATCAGCAAAGATATTTACTGTGGAAGAATATGAGTTGAGATTGAATAAAAAAATACTGAGAAAGCAAAAAAATAATCTTGTCATTGAGGTAGATAAAAGGACGTTGAATAATCCTGGGTTTATCTCCATTCTTTCTGATAAATTTAAAAGTCTATCGTTAAAAGAACAGAACAATTATCGAATGACTGAAAAGAATTTTATTTCAATAGAAAAATGTTTGGAAGATTTAGAAAATACAACAATAGCTATTATGAATGATGAAAATTTTAAACATGATGCATCAGTTATAAAATTAACGTGTGCCATTGACGCTTTGATAGATTTTGTTAAGACAGCAGGAGGTGTGGATGATGAAGCTCTGTTGGCGCGAGGGCTCTTCAAGAATGTTATAGCATTCCTCACTGAGTGCGAAATAAAATTTTCTGCAAAATTTGCTGCTACAAGGCGCACATTTTTTTCATCAAAACAAAATAGATGTCTTGAGAATAATGGGTGGCTTAAGTATAACAATCAATTAAAATATAAATTGGATCCTATCGATGAGCTTCTTCTGCGAGCTACTGGTAATTGGGCGGATCGCCCCCATGTTTTGCGGGGTCGCGTTGTTGTTCAAGGCAATTAATAAATTCACCTATTTTTCTCGTCAAAAATTCAAAATCCGGATTAAACGTTAATCTCAAATGTAAATTTTTGGTAATGCCCATGTTGTAAAGTAAGCTTGAAAATATTTCATCTAACGAGTTTGATTTGTCATAAATGATTTTCTTGTTAGCGCTGACGTTGTCTTCTATGCGACTTGCAAAGGGATAATCTCCATGTTCTCCGTAATGAGAATTATCAGGAGAAATGGGAATAGAAACATGCGAAAAATCAGCAATATTAAGTTCGGGATAGGCTGCTTGTCTGGTGATAATGCGATTGTCTGTAATGTTGTTTTTATTGTTTGTATATAAGATAAGTTGGCTGTTGAATGAAGCATGGCTCTGAAAATACTGTAAGGTGGTATCACTGCAAACAGTCCTGTCGTTTTGCGGAATAGCCACAAGCAGCGGGCAGGGTATAGCTTGTGTTAGTTTTTTTAATTCATGACAGAGCAAATACACTTGGTAAATGGAGTTGAATGTGCAGGATTGATATTTGACATAATCATCTTCATCGAGTTGACCTAGCCATGCTGTTTTTGGAAATTTCCAGCTAATTATTTTGTGCCAGTTAGCGGCAAATGCTAGGTGCGAATAAATTTTGATGGCCGGTGAAAAGGTAATAATGCCGGCGATACTTTTGTTAGGTTGTGTCAGTGCGTGATAGAGAGCGAGTGTAGCGCCTGTCGACATTCCCACTAAAAAAATTGTATCAACTTCGTTTAATAAGTTATGTATGCCATAGTTCACTGTTTGCAACCATTCCTGATACGTCACATTCAGTAAAGCACCGGGTGTTGTTCCATGCCCGGGCAATAAAATACTTTTAACAAGGACACCTTGAGATTGAAGATAAAGACCGACATCTCTCATGCTAAAGGGTGAGTCATACAGGCCATGAATTAATAAAGCCCCTGCGGTATTTTTAGTAATAGAGTCTGGTCTTAATTCAAAGGGAGTGTTCGCTTCAATAATGTGTTGAGCCTGAGGATTCTTTTCAAGGTCTAAGCGTGTGGTTTTAATGAGGGATTGACAAGCTTGACGATACTGCTCGAAGCTTAGGGTCATATCATCCGGATACTGGATATGCGGATCGACAAATAATTGATGATTTTTATTAACCATATAGCCTTATTATGATAGAATGCATTCTTTTGTGAATAAAGAATTCGTTAACCATGCTAAGTCCAATCGCTAAAGTTGCATTATTTATTTATACACTATTATTGCCTGGGATTATACTTGCGGCTGCTCCGGTTTATGGTATGGGTAAAGTTGCTGATAACTTGTTGGATCCAGTATCTGTTTTCTCAAGTTTTATAAGCACCATATCGCTAATGATAGGTTGTTGTTTTTTATTTGCTTCGTTCATAAAATACACACAGCATAGGGTAAATCCATTAGCTGTGCCAATTAGCACAGTTGTCTTTCTGGTGATAATGGGTATTATATTGGTTTCGTTGCCATTGGCATATAAACTATCAAATGTTCACTTTTATAATTTGTCTCAATAATGAAAAATACTATTTTAAAAATCAGTGTTGCCTGCTCAGCCATCGCTCTGTTTTTAGGGGCTACGACAGACTTAACTTATTCTTATTTAATGACGCATCCAACGACATTAGAAAAAGAATTTAAGCGATGCCAAACTGCAGATTCGAGCATGGATTCTTGCCCTTCTGTTAAGCAAGCGGCTGAAGACTTCATTAAGTTAATCTCAGACCGTAGAGAGAGTCCTCAGGGATTCGGAAAACAAATTATCAAAAATCAAATTATGTTGGCCGATTTAGAAGGTCAGCTGAATAAATTTCCCAAAAATAGTGCTGAGTTTTTAAAAGTAAAAGAATCGTATGACACGCAGTTGCAAAAGGTGAATACGTTGTTGTCGGTTGTGGCGGCGACGAGTATGTAACAATAGCAATTACATTGACTCTCGAAATATGGCAATCGCTGCATTGTAAACAATCGTAAACTTTCAATGTTTTTTTAGAGTTTTCTACACGACAGTTTCAAAACATCGTCGTACCGCGGCTTGTCTGGCATTATTGCATAAATCATTTTTTTTACCTCTCCCCTTGTGGGAGAGGTCGACGAGCACGCTTTTCGCTCGGCGGGTGAGGGGTGAGCAAAAAATATATTTCATAAACGTGTGTTTGTGTACCCCTCACCCGTCGCTTCGCGCCGACCTCTCCCACAAGGGGAGAGGTAAAAAAAATGATTTACGCAATAATGCCGGCTTGTCCGCGGGACGATGATGTTTTGATAACTTGTGGTGATGATAAGATTTTTAATATATTCCGGGTGAGATTTTCACTCCATTTTCTAAATCAAAAAATTCACTAGCTTCGCTGCCATCCGTTATTCCTTGCTCGTCTCTTAATAAAGGCAATTCCATTTCAGTGTTGGATGCGAATTTATTGTTCGTTAAAAACGATCTACGCCAATAATGAGAAGTAGCATTTTTTGATTGTGCTGATGCGCTAGAAGAAGACTCAGGAGAATCTTGATCTAGCGGAGTGACTGAAATTTCCGTAGCAGGAATATCTATCCTAACATCGTTATTTTCTGCCACTACAATCGTTTTCTCCGGTTCGTATAATGATTTCTGCATTGTTAATTCTAATTCAAATTTGTTTTTAGAATTTTCTAAATGCGTTTTTAAGAGCAGAAAGCTTTGATTCAAGTCGGCTTCTGCCAGATCTGTTTTCGAAAAAATATCTTTTAATTTTGCTATGGTTGCTTCGCGTGCTGTGTTTTTGAAATTCTTTGTATTGATTGCGGGAGTGTTCTGCTGTGAAATTCGAATGAAATAAGTTGTTGAAATAATCAAAGCCAATATGCTTCCACCGATGCCACCCAGGCCCCATCCAAGTGACGCGTGAGAGCTTGAATTATATTCATCACAGATCTGGGTACAGAGGCTCCCATGATACTCACCTGGACCACAGTCGACTTCTGGCCAGCCACAATTATGAGTATAATCGTTATGAGCTTGAGTAGTTTTTACAGCTGCATTATTCGTCTCATATATACTAACTGCAATGAGTGTGACACATACAAGAGAGCTAAAAAGCATGGCCCTCTTTGCATTTGTTATCTTCTGTCCCTGTGCCATTTCGTGAAATTGCAATTCATCATTCAAGAGCTTTATAGCTTGATTAATTAAATGCAGTTGATGACTTGTTTTTAGAATCAAGGTATATCGCTTTCCTTGCGGGTCAGTCGCAATTCGCTCACAAGAATGCGAAACTTGTGTGTAATTACGCAAATCACTTGTGGTGAAAAATGATAAGATATGAAACTGCATATCTTTCGGCATTCTTTCAAATCGATTCACTTTGTTGGAAAATTGATAATGTTTCAATCTATGTTGAATTTGCTCTTCTGTCGGTTCATTGAAAAAAAACGCTAAGTTAGTTTTAATCAAATCATACTGAGTTTGAGGTGTTAAAGATTGAAAAAACATCTCTATCAATTTTGTTTCTGCTAATTCACCCCACAGTTTAGGAATAGACAGGAGTATTGCTTGCGATAAAGTATTCCAGTATTTTTTATTAAAGCTTTCTACCGTTTGTCGGTTGGATTTTGCAAACGCCTGTAGGTAGGCATTGGGTTTGAAATTTGAATTAATGAGTAGTTGGTAAAATCCAGTTTCATCTTCATTCGCGAATTGTTTGGTTATAGCTTCCGTATTTAGTGTAGACAATGTCTGCATGATTTTTTCAAAGTCAGAACTGGTTAACGAATTCAATGAAGAGGGATTTTGTGGGACATCCGTAAATTGCGCTTTTATTTTTACGGCAACCTCTAACAAATAGTTAGCCAATAGCATTTTCTTTTGTACTTGTGCGTATCGGATAAATTGTGTGATCTCTTTGCATAGCGCAGGCTGAATTTCATCTGAATAAAAACAAGGTGCGAGCAAATCCAATAAAGTCTGCTGATTTTTTTCAGGTAAATTGCAATGCCACAAGATGAGGGAGCGTATTAGCGCATAAGAAATAGGTGCTGAAGAAGCTAGCGAAGAGGAGCTGTTAGATGATGCAGCAAGATTATTGTTTTTAGCGCCGGTGGCAAGTAAGATTTCAGCAATCAACGGGTGGTCATGAAATACAGCCAGTTCAAGTGGTGTTTTTTGTCCGGCAATTTTTACATCATCTGCTTTCAACTCACCTGACGAAAGAAATTTTAAAACGTATTGCACCAAACCTAACACGCAGGCAACTTGCAACTTGTTATAGTCGGTTAAAATTAATGAAGTAAACTCACTGTCATTAGCTTGCAGGCTATCACTTTTGCATTGATTAAATATAGACCTGAGCCGTGTTTGCATAACTAACACCTAATGATAAGTTGACCGTATATTGGCCTGAAATTATAATAACCTACTAATAAACTCCGAGTCAATTATTATGCATTCACGTATGCATTCACGGGTTGATTCTGATCAAATTAAAAGCAATGCCGTGCTGGCAACACTCAATGATTTTAAAGAACATTTGCAAACATCTCGCAATAATCACAATTCAAAGTTAATCGATGATGGAATTAAGATTACAGATTGGTTTTTTAGTGCAAAGCATCCTACTGCATTACAAATTATCTTGAATCAAGATCCGGGTACGCGTCATATTTTATTGCGAAGCATCTTGGATCTTTAAGCAAAGAAAACACTATTTAAATTGTAAGCCTCCAGGTGGGGGCGTAAATCCTTCTTGCTGCCTAAGGACTTCTAATGCATGCCTACGCTCTTCGGGTTTTACCTCGCTCGTAATATTCCAACCTTGGTTGGCGCACCAAGTTTTACCGCTTAGCCTTTCCCTGGATAATTCGTAGGCTTGTGGTTCAGATCCTACCGGAAATAAAAACATTTTTCCCGGGCCGCTAGCTTTAATGCCATGTTCAAAAATTTCAGATGGCATTTCACAAGAAGGTATGTAAAACGTTCGATGAGGCTCTTGCTTAATCGATGGATTAAAATTTGGATTTGCATTCACGTTTTCGAATTTATATTTATAGCGCTTGCGAATGTTATCATCAACATTTCGAACCCACTTACTAGACCATTCGTCTACGTCACGTTGACTGGGGTGTTTCATTATATACTCACTAAAATCTCCTTGTTTTTGAATCCATGCGCTGGGGATTTCTATACCCTTAGTATATTTTCCATCAGGAAATGCTTCTTCCACCTTTCGCCCTGAAGCAGCAAATAATCTTGAGCTATGTTTTGCCGGCTTCAGGTAGTAAGGCTGAGCAATCGCCTCATTCGCAAGAGTTGCTGCGACTGCACCCGGTGCAGATACGACTATCCCCAGCGCACCTAAAGCTGCTCCTGCAACTCCTGCGGCTACGTGCTGAGCGGATTTTGCTTTGCCGTGTGACCAAAGATCGTTAAGTCTATCTTGCTGACTTAGTTTTTTGAATTCATCTTCCGGAATATGTACCACATAATAGGTTGGTCTAGCTGCTATGCTTAACTTCTTTTGCATGTTGGTTACATGGCTGATGAGTTCATTTAAGTATGTAGCTACGTCTGAGTCTTTGTCATGCTGATGAGGGAGTAATTCTGTTTGTTTTAGTAAAAGAAAATTTTTAAGATTTTGCAAATAATCCCAAAAGGCAAGATTATTGTCTTCTATTTTTTTCTGACCTTCTTCGGCAGGCCCAAATAAATCGGGAAAATATCGTATAAACCACGCTTCTGGTTTATCTGGATGAGATAGTTTTATCTCCATTTGCTTTATTTCTTTCTCAATTTCATTAAAAAAATCTGTTTCAAGTATTTTAAATCCTTTCACGACTTCATTTGCAATTTCCTTTTTTTCAACTTTTTTGCTAGGATATTTGTTTAGTTTATCTACTAAGCTATCAGTATCAGCTAAAAACTTCTTCAAATACATGTATTGGTCTTTACGAGGTAGATAATGCAACCCGCCTGAAAGGTTTTCGGGCTCTTTTTCGCTCTTATTATGCGACCAACTCATGTTGTTCTCTCCTAGTTGTTATGCCGCTCATTCTGGGAACTAACCCTCCTTAGAGTATAGTCCATATTATTAAGTCTGCACGGTAACTATTCCCCTCGAATTAGTTAAAAAAATCAATGAGATAACTGCTATTCAACGATGATAAGGGTGATTCGTCAGCATGCTCCAGGCTCGATACAATTGTTCTGCTACGATAATTCTGACGAGAGGGTGAGGGAAAGTGAGAGGCGATAACGACCATTTCACTTGTGATTTTTGCAAACACTCTGCAGAAAGACCATCCGGCCCGCCAATGATTAAATCGATATCTTGGCTGCTATCATGCTGAGTTTGCAAAAATTGAGAAACGCTAGGTGTGGACCACGATTCGCCGACAACATCTAACGCAACCAGCAAATGGTTAGAACGGTGAGCAGCCAGAATTTTTTTTCCTTCTGTTTCTACGATGCGTTTGATATCTGAATTTTTCGTGCGTTTTTCAGGGGGTATCTCAACTAATTTTAATGCATAGTCAGCAGGTAAGCGTTTAGCATATTCTTGAAAGCCGTTCTCTACCCAGCTTGGCATTTTCGTGCCAACAGCAATTAGATGTATGATCATATTTCTGTTCGCTTACTAGAATAACTTCTTAACCCTGTTTTTCTCGCTGTTTCACGATAGGATCCCAAAGATCTTCTAAGTGGTAAAAAGATCTTGCAGCAGGCAGCATGACGTGAACAACGACATCGCCCAAGTCGACAATAACCCATTCTGCTTCGCGTTCGCCTTCCACTCTAACTGGAGTCACTTTATGGTGTTTAGCGGTTGTTGCTACGTTCTCAGCAAGTGACTTGACATGTCGGTTAGATCGGCCGCTGCAAATAATCATCGTATCCGTAATGGTCGTTAATTCTCTGACATCCAACACGACCAAATCAATCGCTTTTAAATCATGCAGTGCTTCAACTGCAAGTTCTTGTAATTGTTCTGTTTTCATTCCACTTCCAATCATTAAAGGTTAAGAATAATGCAATATATAAGCAAATTATAGCTTATTGATGCTGTAAGTGCCATGTTGTTTAATATAGTGATAAACATTGTCAGGAACTAAAAATCGAATATTTTGTCCTTGTGCAATTTGTTTTCGAATATCGGTAGATGAAATTTCTAAAGCCGTTACGGGATGCATTAAGATACTGCCAGCTAAGTTTTCTTTTAATTTAATACTGTGTTGCACAAGACGTTCTTTCAAGAGGTTAGCAATAATCCCTGTTTGCGGTAATTGATAGTGAGGTCTGTGAGCAACGACTAAATGTGCAAGTGTGAGAATTTCTTCCCACTTATGCCAGCTTGAAAAACTGAGTAGTGCATCAATTCCCATAATAATGCACAAAGGTGTATTAGGATGATTTTTATGTAAAGTCTTAAGCGTATCAATCGTATAGGAAGGTCCTTTGCGCTTGATTTCGCAACTATCTACTCGCAAGTTAGATTCGGATGCAACAGCTTTTCGCAGCATTGCCAAACGTTGTTCTGCTGTGGCTATGGGTTGTTTTCGATGAACCGGTTGATAACAAGGGATTAAACGCACATGCGCAAGGTCTAGTGCTTGGTAAAGTTCTAAAGCCATTCGCAGATGACCAAAATGAACTGGGTCAAATGTGCCCCCTAGTATGCCTATGGGTTGCTCAAATTCAGCCATTGTTGTTCCATTTTCTAATGGGATTCCTTGATTATAGCATTTCCTGCCATTCGCAAGGTAACGAGTTGAAGTTCATTCCAAACATTGCCAGGTCTAGCACCTTTAATCATTTTATCAATATTGGCTGCTTGAGAGAGCATCTCCCAACAATTCTGAGTGGTGTGTTTGGCTAAGAAGCGTCGTACACCTGGCTGACGTTTTTCCCATATGCGATGTTTTGCAAATAAACTTTGAAGCGTTAAGCCTTGTTTTAATTGATAGGCGATATCCGATAAGGTGCGTAATTCTCGCGTGAGTGCCCATAATACAAGTAAGGGTTCTAGCCCTTCTGCTTGCAAATTGCTGAGTATGCGTAAGCAACGTTTGCTATTCCCTGATAATGCACATTCTACTAATGTAAAAATGTCAAAGTGTGCATTGTCTGTAATAGTGTTTTCGATAAGTTGAATATCAATAATATTTTTGCTGTTTAATAAAAAGAGTTTTTCAATTTCTTGATCCGCTGCCAGTAGATTTCCTTCGACTTGATCAGCAAGAAATTTTGCTGCATCGGGTGTGATGGTTAAACCAATTTTTTTTGCACGTTGTATGATCCAACTAGGCAGTTGATCAATGGTAATAGGCCATATTTGTATGGCTACGCCATTCGTTTCAAGTGTTTTATACCATTTTGTTTGTTCAGTTTTACTATCAGTTTTGTTTGTGCTGATAATAAAAATGGTGTCCGCCAGCGGTTTTGTTGCCAAGTTGTGAAGGATTTTGTTTGCGGCAGCATTGGGTTTGTGTTCTGCAAGATGTAGCTCAATAATGCGTTTGTTTGCGAATAAGGAAAGGCTGTGAGCTTCTGTATGTAATATTTTTTCCCAATCTGATCCTGAGTCTATGGATAAAGAAGTGCGTTCGTTGTAGCCAGCCTTGCGAGCAGCGATACGAATACACTCTATGGCTTCTTGAAGTAATAATATTTCATCGCTAGAGATAATGTATAACGGCGAAAGCTGTTTTGTTAGATGTTGGGAGAGTTGGGAGTAATTTAATTTCATAATGCCTTTTCTGAATTTAACAGAGTCGTAATTTCTTTTGAAGATAATCGATTCATGATGTCATATACAACTGCTTGACGCATTTGTTGATATAAATCATCTTGCTCGTTGCTCGTTCCTAGTATTTGATTGGATTGTAAGGTCAGAGAGCGAGACTCACTCACAGTTTGCGGTGGAATAAGTATTTTTCCGCGGGCATCGTTAATTTGAAAAGTGACTGATAAAATTAAATTATACTGGCGTGTTTGTTGAGTGCTGCCGACACTTAATAATTGTTGGCTAGGATTTTCTTTTAGAATAATTAAAACAGCATCTGCTTCAGCGGGGGATGATACAAGCTGTACTCCGGAAGAGGCTAGTGACTGTCTTAAGTTGCGAGTCAGTGAGCTGTAAGGATCAGCTACTTGTAAGTAAAGATGCTGTAGTGGCGTTGCGAGAGGAACAGTGCCTCGTAAATGGAATCCGCAGCTGGTTAACAATAAAAAGCTTCCTAGCAGTGCTAGGAAAAAATATTTGTTTGGTTTTGAAAATAAATTCATATGTGAGCTCGTGTCAAGAAAGTCTCACCTCTCCCCTTGTGGGAGAGGGTGTAGTCGGAGCTTTCGCGAAGCATGCTTCGCGCCGGCGTAACGCCTGACATTTACAATGTCAGGCTGGACTGATGCTTAAATCCTCGATTCTATCAGTGGCATGCTTCTATTAAAATTAAAATCACCCCTCATCCGCCCTCCGGGCAGACACGAAAACACCCTTACAAACCCACAGGGGGAGAAGGGAAAATCTAAAGTCAACGCTTATGAATTATTTTTCCACCACCACAATATTAAGCAATTTCCCCCGAACAAAAATCATTTTTTTAACGACTTTATCGATAATCGCATGCTGAACTTTGGGATCCTTAAGAGCAAGCTCTTCAACGGCAGATTGTTCTGCATTCGCGGGGATTTGAATACGGCTACGCAATTTTCCATTGACTTGAACGACCATTTCAGTGGAATCAATTTTTAACGTGGTGATGCTTGCTTTCGGCCACGGAGCATTCAAGATGACTCCCTCATAGTTTAAATCATTCCACAGTTGATGAGTGATGTGTGGTGCAATCGGTGTCAATAAGCGTAGTAAAATGCTCATCCCTTTGTGAATGATAAAGGGTTTGATATCAAAATCGATATTTTCTGCATCGGGTATTTTGCTCAGCAAATTGAGAAGTTTCATACAGCCGGATACAACCGTGTTGAATTGTAATCTTTCATAATCATAACGCGCTTGCTCTAAAATTTCATAAATTTGACGGAGAGTCTCACGTTGTTTTGATTCTGTTTTTTCCCAGTCTAACGAGGTGTTTTTATTGGCAAGTGACAGGTTTTCTTTTTTAATCACTTCTTTATATTCACAGGCAAGAGCCCATAGTCTTTTTAAGAAACGATGTGATCCTTCGACACCACTATCAGACCATTCGAGATTTTGTTCAGGCGGTGCAGCAAACATAATAAATAGACGAACAGTGTCTGCGCCATATTGTTCAATGAGGGGTTGAGGATCGACGGTGTTTCCTTTTGACTTCGACATTTTAATGCCTTGGCTTAACACCATTCCTTGTGTTAATAGTCGTGTGAAGGGTTCGTCTGTATTTAAGAGTCCTTCATCACGTAAGAGCTTATGTATGAAGCGTGCATACAGTAAATGCATAACAGCATGCTCGATTCCGCCTACGTATTGATCCACAGGTACCCAGTAATTTGCACGTCCATCTAACATGGCATTATCTTGTTTTTTGCAGGCAAAACGAGCGTAATACCAAGACGACTCAAAGAATGTATCGAACGTATCTGTTTCACGTTCAGCTTCATTACCGCATTTGGGGCATGTCGTGTTGTAAAATTCTCGCGATGTTTTCAAGGGTGAGGTGACCCCATCAAAGTGAACATTTTCAGGAAGCACGACAGGTAAGTCAGTGGCAGCGACTGCGCCGCAATTCGGACAGTTAATGATGGGGATAGGTGTGCCCCAATAACGTTGCCGTGAGATGCTCCAATCACGTAATCGATATTGAATAGTGGGTTTGCCTTTTTTCTGGGAGACTAACAACGCATTGATTGATTTAACTGCTTTTTCTGATGTGAGATGATTGAATTGTTGCGAGTGAGTTAGTATTCCATATTCGGTATAAGCACCTTGTGCAAAATCCCACGTGCTTTCATCCGCAGGTAAAATCACTTGTTTCAGCGGTAAGCTATATTGTTTCGCAAATTCAAAATCACGTTGATCGTGAGCGGGCACTGCCATCACAGCGCCTGAGCCATATTCCATTAATACAAAATTCGCTACCCATACTGGAATCGATTCATTGGTGAGTGGATGAATGACACTCATGCCGGTTGGTACGCCTTTTTTTTCAAGTGTTGCTAAATCCGCTTCTGCAACTTTAATATTTCGACATTCATCGAGAAATGTTTGCAACTCAGGATTTTGTTGCGCAGCGAGTTTTGCTAAAGGATGTTGGGGAGCAATTGCAATATAAGTGACGCCAAATAATGTATCCACACGTGTTGTATAAATACTTAAATAATCCACGTTGCCAGCGAGAGCAAAGGTGATTTCAGTTCCTTCTGAACGTCCTATCCAATTTTTTTGCATTAAACGAACTTGTTCCGGCCACTGGTTTAACTGCTCTAAACTTTCTAATAGTTCATCAGCGTAATCGGTTATTTTTAAAAACCATTGAGGTATTTCACGTCGTTCAACGAGCGCACCTGAGCGCCAACCGCGACCATTGACAACTTGTTCATTCGCTAGAATCGTTTGATCAACGGGGTCCCAGTTAACAGCCGCATTTTTTTTATAAACTAAACCTTTTTCATAAAGTTTGAGAAAAAACCATTGTTCCCAACGATAGTAACTTGGATCACATGTCGTGATTTCACGGCTCCAATCATACGCAAATCCTAAACGTTTGAGCTGTGTGCGCATGTACGCAATGTTTTGATAAGTCCATTCCGCTGGAGGAACGCCATTCTTGATAGCAGCATTTTCAGCAGGTAATCCAAAGGCATCCCATCCCATGGGTTGCAGTACGTTCTTTCCTAGCATACGTTGGTAGCGAGAGACAACGTCACCGATGGTATAGTTGCGCACATGCCCCATGTGTAAACGGCCGCTTGGGTAAGGGAACATCGATAAGCAGTAGAACTTTGCCTTGCTGAGGTCTTCTGTTGCGATAAAAAAATTACGATCTTCCCAAAAATCTTGGGTATTTTTTTCGATATCTTGCGGTTGATATTGTGTATCCATATTATTTTATTTCTCAGACTTAAAAGAATTGGCGAGTTGGTTGAGTTTATTGGCGCTCAGTAACATACACATCAAAAGAATCAAGATGGGATCGAGTGCTAATTGCTGCCAAGGTGTTCTGCCCCACATGGGTTGAATATTATCCGTTAAAACAAATGTTTTAAATGGAGGTGCGTTGGCGTTGATGGCTCCATGAGAAGAAATAATCGCCGTGATTCCGTTGTTACCGACGAATAACAAGGGGCGTCCTAGCTCTAAAGCGCGCATTTGAGCAATTTGTAAATGTTGAGCTTGTGCAATAGACCGACCAAACCATGCGTCATTCGTAACAGTTAGCATTAAGCCAATGGTGTCGTCTTTATAAATAGCTTGTTCTGCGTAAGCAACTTCATAACAAATATAGGTAACAATTTTAATTCCATTGGCCATCAGTAGTGTTGGTTTTTGTGCGCCTGGAATAAAATCTGACATAGGAATATTTAAGCTTCCTAAGAGTTTATTTAAAATAGAAGGAAAAGGCGTGTATTCACCGAAAGGTACTAAATGTCTTTTCAAATAAAAGCTTTTATCTTTGCCTAACGCAATCACGGCATTGTAATAACCATCTGCATGAGTTGCCTTGACGGGTATACCTGCTATCAATGTTGATTGGTGCTGAGTTGCTTTATCAGAGAGAATTTGTACGTAGTCTGCTGCATCTTGCAGCGTAATGGGGATAGCCGCTTCTGGCCAAATGATAATTTTACTATTCCACAGGGGTTCGGTGAGTTTTAAATAAAGATCTAATGTGGGTTGTATATTGTCAGGTGACCATTTTATTTCTTGAGGCACATTTCCTTGAACCAAGCTAACTTTGATGGGAGCTCCAAGCGGTTGTGTCCATCCAATATGACTTAGCTGCCAGCCTGTCACCCAAATAAAAATAAGTACAAGTAAATTTAAGCAAGTTTTATTGTAAGCTTTGAGCTGTAGTTGTAGAGCAGCATTGACAAGTAAACCACTGCTGATGACTGCAGCGAGAGAGACACCATAAACACTGAGTAAAGGTGCAAATCCTTTGAGTGGGGAATTAATTTGACTGTAACCTAAGAGTAACCAAGGGAATCCTGTAAACATATAACTACGTGCCAATTCAGCGGAGATCCAGAGTGCAGGGAAGGCTAGTAATGTTTTAGCGACAGTCGATCCGGAGAATCGTTTATTTAAGAAAAATCCTGTGAGGGCTGGAAAGAGTGCTAGCAACATAATAAATCCGCCTGTAATCAGGCAGGAAAGAGTCAGATCTGCATTGCCAAATAAATGGATGCTATTGAAAACCCAGTAAACACCTGTTCCAAAAAAGCCCAGACCAAAAAGCCAGCCTCGCCAAAAAGCTTTGATAGGTGTTGCGTTAAGCCAGCAGCCTAATAGTAGCGCGGGAGATAAAATACCCAATAAATACAAATTGAAGGGAGCAAACGCTAAGGTTAATAACCCTCCTGATGTGAGTGCTAATAAGTCTCGCCAACAACCATTAAACAGTTTTTTCATGCGTATGCTTACCAAATTTTTCAAAAAAAGTTTCCCAGTGTAGCTCAATTAACTCACTAATTAAACCTAGATTAATAGCAAAGAATGTACCGGTTTAGAGCAAAAGAAATAAGTTGATAGAGTTAGCGGATTTCTCCTTGAGCTGGCAAATAGATTTTGATAACTTTGGACGCTTCTTAAATTAGCCACAATAAAAAAGAGAGTTATATGAGACAACAATTAAAACCGCTAGCATTCAGTTTGAGTTTGCTTGGGATCATGAGTCTGCCTGTGTTTGCGCAAGCAGATAACATATCATCTGGAAACATGGACACAATTTCTCATCGAGAAAATCAATTAGAAAATCGATTATCACAAGTCCAACAAGAATTACGTTCTATAAAGAAACAGTTAAAAAATAATCAACAACAGGTTTCTTATTCAAACAACAAAAATACTGCTAAACAGCAACAACCTCATCTTATCGTTAATAACGAAGCTCAAGAGACAAAACAGGAAGAAGCTGCTCAGTCCACTGGAAGCTCAATTACTGGACCTCAAAATTTACCAGAAATTGGTTCACAATATATTGGTACTGATGTCGATGCTCCAGGGCAATCATTTGTAACAACGGGTCCATATATTGGTGTTCCTGTGTCGTATGCTGGCAACAATTTAATTATCAATAGTCCGAGTATTAACGAAGATGTGAGCTTGTTGAAGTTACGCAAAAACATCAGAGCGCGACTGCGTAAATTAGGTATTCCAGTTGTCAGTGATCATGCTCATTTGCTCTTGAGTGGAATTATCGAAGGGCAAATTGCCTATAAAAATCCAGGCGTAGGTCCAACCACATCCGATGTGGATCTCACCAGTGCAGGATTAGATGCGTATGTATTGGGACCTAGCAGTTGGCTTTCAGGATTGATGGAATTTGCTTACGATAATGATTTAGGCACAAATTCAGGTTCTTTTAACAATAATTCAAGAAATCAAAACTCGCGCGTTTTTATCAATAAAGCGTTTGTCGTCATTGGTAATTTTGAAAAATCACCTTTTTACGGAACGATTGGTCAAATGTATGTCCCATTCGGAACGTACAGTTCAAGTATGGTGAGTAGTCCACTAACCAAACTCATTGCGCGCACGAAAGATAGAGCTTTGTTGGTTGGTTTTCAGCAGCAAGGTGACGATGCTCTTTATGGTTCTGCATATGTGTTTAAAGGAGATTCATATACAGGATCCACCCGAAGCATCAACAATGGTGGTGTGAATGTGGGCTATAGTTTCGTAAGCGGAAAATATAGCGGTAATTTTGGCGGTGGTGCTATCGCAAATTTAGCTGATTCTCAAGGAATGCAGAATACGGGAGGCACGCCTTTATTTAATGGTTTCGGTGGAACAAATGGAACAGGTAATGAGCAATTGGCTCATCGTGTTCCTGCCATGAACGTAAGAGGAATATTCAGCATAGGAGATTCCTGGGACTTTATAGCTGAATATGTTGGAGCAGTTAAGTCATTCAGTCGAGCTGATCTTACTTACAATACTCATGGTGCGGAACCGCAAGCCTTGAATGTTGAAGGAGCTTATACTTTTACAGTATTTACGAAACCCACTTCGTTGACGCTTGATTATGGAAAAACAAAAGATGCGCTCGCATTAGGTGTGCCATTAGAACGTTTTGGCGTAACCTTAAATACATCACTTTGGAAGGATTCGCTGGAAAGTTTAGAGTTTCGTCATGACATTAACTATGCTGCTAGTAGTGTGGCAACAGGTTCGGGAATCATGGCGCCTAGCGCATCGGGCAAGTCTGATAATGTTGTTACGGCGCAGATTGATATGTATTTCTAACTTCATCACTAAACTTCTCTCTCGGCTTGGTTGAGAGAGGAGTTATCTTTTGATTTGCCAAGTGTTGTTATGAGCTCAACGGATAATGCTCCATTAAATACAAAGGATAATTACACATACGATCATCACGTTTAAGATTCATCGGTGATGTTCGATGTAAGAGTTCTGGGTGATTGCGCTCATCATAAATATACAAACTTTTCTTTTTGCTCGACGTCCCGGATTTTACCTCCAAAGGATAAAGCTTGCCTGCGTAGTGTGTAATGAAATCAACTTCTGCCGTATTGCCACTGGTCCAATAATAAAGTTTATCATCCTCTAACGCAGCTAAATTGGCCGCTACAAAATTTTCAGTTAATGCGCCTTTAAATTCAGTAAACAATGCGTTGCCTTGTATCACTGTGCGACTTTCTAAATTCGAAAGAGCGCCCAGCAAGCCAACATCATTCATATACAATTTAAATGCACTATTATCACCGTAAGCCGGCAAGGGTAGTCTAGGGGTTGTGATATTCACGGCTCGATAAATTAATTTTGCATCTATCAACCATTGAATAGCGGCATCGTACTCGCGCGCACGAGCACCTTCCCGAATCGCTGAAAAAATAAATTTTTTATTTTCTTTAGCTAAATTTCTTGGTAATGAATGCCACACTTCAGTAATTCGAATAACTAATTCGGGTGGCGCATGCTTAGCAAAATCAAATTCGTATGCCTTGATAATTTCATTTTGAATATCTCGGATTTCAAGTAAATTTTCATGCTTTACATATTGCTGTACTGCTTCTGGCATGCCTCCAATATACAGATAGGTTTTAAGATGATCCAGTGCGCGCTCATGAAGTGGCTCAGCTAAGGGTTCGATTGTCTTAATTGATAATAAATAATCTACCAATTTGCTTTGTCCTATCGCTTGCAAGTACTCAAAAAAACTCAATGGATAAAGAGACAAGAAATTGACTTTTCCCACCGGGAATCCTTTGCTGCGCTTTGTTTTTAGCCCGAGCAGAGAACCTGCAGCAGCAACGCAATATTCTGGTGCATCTTCACAAAAATATTTCAAACTTGTTAGCGCTTCGGGTGATTCTTGTATCTCATCAAAAATGATTAACGTATTTTTTTTATCAATTGTTGTATTGTAATAAATTTCTAAATTTTTAATGAGACTATGCGGATCCAATGACCCATGAAATAAACGATGTACTTGCGGTTCGGTTTCAAGATTAATATACAACATACTACTAAAATGCTCTTTACCAAACTGCTTAAGCGAATAAGTCTTCCCAACTTGTCTGGCTCCTAAAAGCACAAGAGGCTTACGTCTTGGAGTCTGATACCATTGTTGTAATTTATTGAAAATATTACGCTTCATGATGTATTCACATTATTTATATGTAAAAATGACTTATAATCACATTATACATATGAATAATGTGATAAAGCAATTAGTCTCTCATGGTTAGAAATCTCACGTAAAATCACCACGTTATATAAAAGTGCTACAATAATAACAGGGCCACCTCATTAAAATTCAGCCAGCAAACAACCTCTAAGAGCTCATAATCCTAGATTCGGCAGTTAGAATCTCATAAAACAGCAAAATGCTGCGAATCTAAGGCTTTTTTTCTCATTTTTTTTAAACTGATACGAGGATAACTGAGGTTAAATAAATTTAACAAAGAAATGTTTTTGAAGTTGTAACTTGCTTGATTTAGATTTAGGTATGTCCAACAATATGCGAAATATCCGTATTAATTAATGCTAATGCTTCGCCGCCATGAGATCCAGTATGAGCAAACGCGGCATACGTTGCTCCTGCAGCTGTATGCACAGTGCCTGCAGCATTCCAATTGCCCTCAGCAAAGGTCACGGTATTCGTACTTGCACCATTAATAAATAACACCTTATCAGAAGAAGCTACGCCAGTTTGATTTGCAATTTGATTAAATGAAGAATCTTCTGCGGTTAAATTTCCATAAGTATTACCGCTCATATTAATTAGATCATCAGCGTGCAGAGTAATGGCATTAGAACCTGTACTAATTGTGTTGTCAGAGTTAACAATGGGGTTTCCTTGGCTATTTACGTTATAACCATGAATATCAAGAATTTCGATATTCGATATTTGTACGCCGCCTGAAATACCGCCTGCTGTCGTTGCTGTGGTTACATTATTTGAAGTACCGAATGAAATGCTATCATTGGCATCGAGACGCAATATATCCCATGAAGCTGTACTGCCTTGAGCGCCACCACTGATTGAAGCGTCTTGTGCATTATAGACAACTACGTCACTGCCTGTGCCACCTGTAACAGTGTAATGATGTGTGGAATCTGAAGCAGCATTTAGAATATCACCATCATTACCACCTGTTACTGTTGCGCTACTACCTGTAGCTCCATGTCCATAAAGATAATTCACTGTTCCGGATGACGTATCTGTTGGTGTCGAGCCACTTGTTGAGGCTGTCGAACCTTGTACTATAGTGCCTTCATTAGAATAAGAAGATCCTGGACTGGTAATAACACCCGTTATTGCAGGTGATGTTGCACTTAACACAGTATGATCGGGTGATGTTTCTGTCCAGTTTGCATCAACACCCCATCTCGGATCTGTTCCTGAAGCCAACTGTGCCCCTTTATCTGGATCTTGTACTGCAGTGAATAATGGTACAAAGCCTTCGAGTTTTATACTACTACCCGAAATGCCCGAGAGATATTCTAGTGCAACGGTGTAATGTGTATCTTGATTTATTGCAAAATCATTTGGCGTTGATAACAACGTCACATTATTACTTCCCAGTAACGTTGTTGGCATAAAGACAGAATCCCACGGCATCGATTGATTAATTAGCGATACATCAACTACAGCAGTGTTGCTATCACTGTTGTAGACTAATATGTTATCTCCAGGTGTCATCGTCACAGATGCGGTGTTGTTCGCTGAATTAGGATCAATAGTGCTATCTTGAGATATGGTGGCAGTATTTGTAATTTGTTCTGCAACATTTGATGTGGCTGTCGCAACAAGAGATAATGTCGCTGTGCCGCCATTTGTAATTGAGCCAATGTTCCAATCACCTGTAGAACTGTTGTATGTACCTCCTCCAGAAGCAGATACAAAAGTCATACCGCTTGGTAACACATCCGAAACATGTACACCCGTTGCTGACGCAGGGCCCAGATTATTTACTGTAACCGTAAATGTTTCATTACTATTAATTGCTGGATCCATATTGCTAGCAGCAACAGAAACGCTTAAGTCTGCTTGTGGCGCAACTAGGGTTGTTGCAGTGGATACTGTGTTGTTTGCCAAATTAGGATCGTATATGCCGCTTGGATCGCTCACTGAAGCAACATTTGTCAGAGTTCCTGTTGCACCTGCATCAATGTTACCAGTAACTGTCATTGTAATAGCTTGACCGCTGGCAAGTGAAATACCTGTCCAAGCTCCAGTGCTGCTATTATAGCTACCGCTTGCAGGGGTATAAACTGGATTTAAGAAAGCAGAATGCGGGATATTATATGAATCGAGATAACTTAAGGCTGTATCAAATAACATTAAACTGCTAAGTGTTGTAGGGCCGCTATTTGTAACAGTTAACGTATAAGTATCGCTTGTTCCTGGTGTGACGCTGCTACCTGAAGAAGCAGCTACACTTAAATCTGCGCTCTCACCTTTGACAGTTAATGTAGTAGAGCTAGCATTTCCAGCACTATCCGCCATTGTATATCCAAACACATCTTGTAAATTAGGTGTGGTCGCTGTTGTATATTGCAACGCGCGAACAAAATAATCACTGCTGTCTGTCGTGATATTATCATTAAAATTACCTGAAGCAGCAGGATAGGGTAAAGCAGTAAATACTAAATATTCAAATGGTATAGGTTGACTATTCGCACCTAAAACTTGAATCGATGCTGTTCCAACATTATCGCTACTTCCATAATTTATGGTAGAAGCGCTTAGTACCCCTTGACCTATTTCGACACCACCAGAGGTGAATGCTTGCCATAGACCTTGCTCTCCTGTTGCTTCATCATTGAATAGATTAGATACCGTTACTGTAGCCTGAGTTGCAGCATTGGTATGGAGGTCTACAGCAAGTGCATCAGTTTGACCTGTTGCTGGATAATATAAAATTTGAGTCGGTGGTTGGCTATCTGATATAGCAGCTAGAACGCCTACACCGTTAGGATCATAAGTTACCTGACCATTGGCTGTTCCTAGTGCAAAATGCCCTGAGCTATCCGTATAAGATGTTCCAAGAGTATAAGCATATAGACCTGCGTTAGACCAAGCTGCTTGTGTTGCTGCAGAGCTTGCAGTTGTGGTGATTGAGCCATCAGTAAAGCTCCCGCCGCTATTAGCAGGTAGAGTCGTTACTGTGTAGATATAATTACCGCTTTGATACATATTAAGTGTACCGTAAGTACCTGCCAAAGTAATATAACTTCCTTGACTATCCGTATGTACTTCACTTGGGATACTAAAACTTTCCGTCTGGCTGCCATAAGCAATTGAAACAATATGCGCGCCACCATAAGCATCAATTATATCAGCTTGCAACGCAGATCCTGGATGCGGTGTTGGATCATATGCTGTAATGACATTCGCAGAAGGTGATGATTGACTTCCTATCGAAGTCAATACAGTATCTATATCGCTTACTGCTGTAACAATACCTGTCGGTATAATAGATGATTGCGCAGACACAGTACTTGCGTCTGAACCAGAGACTGTTACTTGGTCGACATAAGTTGCACCTGTTGCATTTGCTGGAATGGTGCCGCTTAAATAGAGTGTTTCACTGCTGCCTGCGGCTAATGTTCCAATTGACCACGTATCTGTATTCGCATTGAAAGTTACACCAGCAGGTAAATTCGGTGAAGAGATATTGTTTAATCCTTGCAGTGGAAGAGCTTCTATCAGTGTAACAGCATATGCGGCACTAGGCCCTGTATTATTTAAAACTATGGTATAAGTTTCTGCATTGCCAGGAATAAATGAATTTAAGCTAGGTGTTATTCCTAATGTAAAATTCGCCTGCGGCGTAAGATTCACAGTAGCTGACGTACTATTGTTAGCTAAGTTGGTATCCGTTACCCCGCTTGGAGTTGCAACGCTAACATTATCAGTTAAAGTTCCTGTTGCATTTTGTGCAGGTGTTATTGTTCCACTAATTCCCACAGAAAGCGATTGTCCTGATACTAGTGATATTCCACTTAATACTCCTGTTGATGGATTAAACGTAGCACCTGTTGGCAATGTAAAATGTGCGTTGGTTAATTGTGATAAAAGCGAATCTGTAAGTGTTAAACTGTTAACAGTGCTAGGTCCATTATTTTTAATTTGCAGAGTATAATTCTCTGTATTTGATTCGCCAGGTATCACGTTAGTGGGTGCTGTTGTAAATAAAACTGCTAGATCTGCTGTAGGTGTAATATTGACTGCAATCGTTTGTGTACTAGAGGTGGCTTGACTGCTGCCATCAGCCGCAGTAGCTGTAACGCTTAAATTAAAGCTATTTTCTGAAATACTAGTACCTGTTGGTGATAGTATTAATGAATTTAGTTGAGAAAGCTGTGTGCCGGAAATAGTCCAATTACCATGACCATCGGATGTGCCTAAATTTAATTTCGCATCAGTTGGTACGCCAGAAATGGTGATGTTTGCAATTGACTGATCACTTTCCACAGGTGTTGCGACGATGCCTGACAAACTAAGGCTGCTGGAATTGCTATTACTTGTTTCGCTAGTTGGTGTCACTAAATTCGGAGCATCAGCAACCGGTGTAATTGTGACAGCAATAGTTTGTGCAGCAGAGGTCGCTTGACTGCTGCCATCAACAGCGGTTGCGGTAACACTTAAATTAAAGCTGTTTTCTTCGATTTCACCGCTCGCAGGGCTTAAGGTCAGCGTATTTAATTGTGCGAGTTGCGCCCCTGAGATTGTCCAGTTGCCATGGCCATCGGATGTGCCAAGATTTAATTTTGCATCAGTTGGTACATTCGAAATTGTAATATTTGAAATGGTTTGATCGCTTTCCGCAGCGCTCACTGCAATACTCGATAAGCTGATTGTGCTGCTCTCATTACCCGACACACTCGCAGGTGTTGAGACTATTGGTGCATCAGCAACGGGTGCAATACTCACAGCAATTGTATGCGCAGCGGAGGTCGCTTGACTGCTGCCATCTGCAGCAGTTGCGGTGACTGTTAAATTAAAGTTACTATCTTCCATTTCACCGCTGACAGGACTTAAAGTCAGCGTACTTAATTGAGATAATTGCGTACCGGATATCGTCCAATTACCATGACCATCACTAGTGCCTAAATTCAATTTTGCATCAGTTGGAACATTCGATATGACAATGTTAGTAATGGTTTGATCGCTTTCCGCAGCATTTGCGGCAATACCTGATAAACTAATCGTACTGCCTTCATTACCACTTGCGGTAGCGGGTGAAGTGACAATCGGTGCATCAGCAACGGGTGCAACACTCACAGCAATCGTTTGCGCAGCAGAGGTCGCTTGACTGCTGCCATCTGCAGCGGTTGCGGTTACGGTTAAATTAAAGTTACCATCTTCCATTTCACCACTGACAGGACTTAAGGTCAGCGTACTTAATTGCGATAATTGCGTACCGGAGATCGTCCAATTACCATGACCATCACTAGTGCCAAGATTTAACTTTGCATCGGTTGGAACATTCGATATGACAATGTTAGCGATGTTTTGATCGCTTTCGGCAGCACTTGCGGTAATGCCGGATAAGCTAATCGTACTGCCTTCATTACCATTTGCTGTAGCGGGTGCAGTGATGATAGGTGCATCAGCAACCGGTGCAACACTCACAGCA
>JABDBD010000009.1 GCA_013288815.1 Gammaproteobacteria bacterium
AATTTCTGCATCATCTGATACGTGTGCATTCGAAGATTCTGGAGAGGTGAATTCTTTGCTGTTAGGTTTTTCATGATCATTTAATAATGATAACTCAGCAGCTTCATGCGCAGCATCTTTATCACCTAACTTGATTAGTTTAAATAAAATTTCGTCGCGTTCTTTGATATCATTTGCAATGGGTTTCTTGGCGCTTGTTCTTGATTTTTTTATGCTGGTGTTATGCTCGGAAAGCTTTTGCTTTAATGCGTCAATTTCATTTTGTAAGTCATCTCTTAAAGCATTACAGATGACAGCCGAGGCGGCTCGTATTGCAAATCCATATTTAGAAAGATGAATGAGTTCAGCTTTGACGACTAGGTTATATTCATCATCGAAAATATCAATTTGTTTACGCCAACTAGTGATTGCTTTTGCATAGTCTAAGGTGTTTGCGATAGCGAAATCTTTTTTGAAATTTTTGATTCGTTCTTTCTTATAAGCTTCAGCATCTTCTGTTGCATAAGGATTCCCGGCCCAACCTATCCATGATCTGAATCGATTAATCAGTTCATAACCATATTTTTTAAAACTGGATTGATATTGAAGTGAATTGAGATAATCGTCAAAGATTTTATTTAATGTATCAATATTCGGCAGGGCCACGGTGAACCTCCATGATGTTTCATATTTCTTAGGGAAAAAATTAGTTAGATACTATCCAATAAACCTTAAGGAACTCTTAAAAGCAATTGTTGACCAACAGTAAAAAACTCGTATGCAAAACAATGGTATGGCTTGACTCCTTTCTAGGTGCTCGTTAACCTGGGTATCTTTGGCGTAAGAAAGGAGTCTCGCTACGTGAACGTGGTTGCAAAGTTTGAAATCCCCTATTACCAATGCCTAGATGAATCAAGCATTCTGCATGGTAATTTACCTGACAGTGTTAAAGATACCAAGCAACTTGTTAAACTTTATCGTCTTATGGTGCTCTTACGCATTTTCGATACAAAAGCAATTGCTCTACAACGAACAGGAAAGCTTGGTACGTATCCTTCAACACGTGGCCAAGAAGCTGTTTTTGTTGGAATGGGCGCTGCTTTAGCGAATGATGACGTTTTTGTGCCCTATTATCGCGATGTTGGAACATTAATACAACGTGGTGTTAAATTGTCAGACATCCTTTTGTATTGGGGTGGCGATGAACGTGGCAATTGTTATCACAAAGACAGCGAAGATTTCCCTTATAGCGTTCCAGTGGGCAGTCAACCATTGCATGGTGCGGGGATCGCTACGGCTTTAAAAATTCGCGGTGAAAAAAGAGCCGTACTTGTTACGTGTGGTGATGGTGCAAGCTCGCAAGGTGATTTTTATGAAGCATTGAACGTAGCGGGTGCTTGGAAATTACCTATTGTATTTGTTGTCAGTAATAATCAATGGGCAATCTCTGTGCCTCGTAGTGCTCAAAGTGCATCACAAACCATTGCACAAAAGGCAGTTGCAGCAGGTATTGAAGGTGAACAAGTTGATGGTAATGATGTGATTGCTGTTTGTGACCGGGTTACTCTCGCGTTGAAAAAAGCACGAGAGAAAAATGAACCTGTTTTGCTGGAAATTTTAAGTTATCGACAAAGTGATCATACCACTGCTGATGATGCGAGCCGCTATGAACCGCAAGGTATTCGTGAGAAAGAATGGCTAAAAGAACCTATTGGTCGCATGCGTAAATATCTTGAAGCTGCAAAACTATGGGATGAAGAAAAAGAAAAAGCGTTACAAGCAGAATGCAGTGTTGATGTTGAAGGTGTCGTAAAAGAATATTTGAATACCCCACCGCAGTCTCCTGAATCCATGTTTGATAGTTTATATGCAAAACTTCCTGATATTTATTTAGAGCAGCGCGAGCAATTAATACAAAAGGAGATTGTTGCACATGGCTGACATAACGTTAGTAGAAGCCATTACTCAAGCATTAGCTTATGAAATGCGTAAAGATAAAGACGTCGTCATCTTAGGTGAAGATGTCGGAAAAGATGGTGGTGTGTTTAGAGCGACTTTGGGTTTATTAAATGAATTTGGGCCCGAACGAGTACGTGATACACCGTTAGCAGAATCGATGATTGCTGGGCTCGCTATTGGTATGGCAGCGCAAGGTTTAAAGCCAGTTGCTGAATTTCAATTTATGGGGTTTATTTACCCCGCATACGACCAGATCGTCAATCATGCAGCGCGAATTCGAAATCGAACACGCGGGCGTTTATCATGTCCCGTTGTTTTCCGAACACCTTATGGCGCTGGTATTCACGCTCCTGAACATCATTCGGAAAGTACAGAAGCCATATTCGCACATATTCCAGGATTAAGAGTTGTTGTCCCATCTTCGCCTGCACGTGCATATGGGTTATTATTAGCGTCGATTCGTGATCCTGACCCTGTGATTTTTTTAGAGCCTTCACGATTATATCGTTGGGCTAAACAAGAAGTTCCCGATGACGGAAAAGCGTTACCACTCGATGTATGTTTTACATTGCGTGTTGGTACAGATGTGACGTTAGTGACGTGGGGTGCAATGGTAAAAGAAACATTAGCAGCAGCTGATACATTAGCAAAACAAGGTATTAGTGCTGAAGTCATCGATGTTGCAACCATAAAACCTTTAGATATCGAAACTATTTTAGCATCCGTAGAAAAAACAGGACGTTGTGTCATTATTCATGAAGCAGCGCGTTCATGCGGTGTTGGTGCAGATATTTCTGCTCAAATTGCGGAGCGAGGGCTTATGTTTTTACAAGCTCCCGTTCAACGCGTAACAGGATATGATACGATTGTTCCTTATGCTCGTTTAGAAAAACTTTATATACCCAATGAAAAACAAATTTTGGCCGCAGTCACTAACGTAATGGAATTCGCATGAAAATATTTAATTTACCCGATTTAGGTGAAGGTTTAGCAGACGCAGAAATTCGTGAATGGCACGTAAAAGTTGGCGATGTTGTTATAGTCGATCAACCTTTAGTGTGTATGGAAACTGCAAAAGCAGTGGTAGAGGTTCCCTCTCCCCAAGCTGGAAAAATAAAAAAATTACATGGTAATCCGGGTGATATCGTCAATACAGGAGCACCTTTAGTTGAATATGAAGGCGATAATGAAACACTAACGACTTCAAAAGATGCGGGATCTGTTGTTGGAAATTTAGAAGAGAGTACACAACGATTAGATGAAGGCGATATGATAATTGGTGCAGCAAAAAAAACAGCGAGCACGATAAAAGCGATGCCAGCAGTTAGAGCGCTTGCAAAGCAATTAAATGTTGATTTGAATTCCATTGTACCTAGCGGGCCACAAGGGCAAATCACTTTAGAAGATGTGAAAAAGCAAGCGGATGAACGTGCCTCGGAAGATCAAGTGGATACATTGCATGGTGTGCGCAGAGCGATGGCTGTTGTCATGATGCAATCTCATCAAGAAGTTGTACCCGTTACAATATTTGAAGATGCAGATTTATCTGATTTACCTTCTGGTAGCGATATCACAGCGTGTTTTCTCGCTGCAATTGTTGCAGCAATAAAAATAGAGCCTAACTTAAATGCGTGGTTTGATGGTAAAACGATGGAACGTCGTTTATTTAAAGAAATTAATGTTGGATTGGCAGTCGATACAGCTGAGGGATTATTCGTTCCTGTTTTAAAAGATGTTGGTAAAAAGTCAGCTGCTGAATTACGTACTGCAATTGACACATTTAAAAAAACAGTTAAAGCTCGCACAGTCGCTCCCAGCGATCTTCATGGTGCAACAATCACATTATCCAATTTTGGTATGATTGCAGGGAAATATGCAACCCCCATTATTGTGCCACCTATGGTTGCTATTTTAGGATGTGGCAAAATTCGCGAAGTTGTCATGGTGAGAAATGGAAAAATGGAAATCCGTAAAATTGCTCCGTTATCATTGACATTTGATCATCGTGCTGTGACAGGTGGAGAAGCAACTCGGTTTTTAGCGGCGCTGATTAACCATTTGCAAGGTGAAAGATAACCATCAAGGCAAATGCATTAAAAAGTATGACAAATCGGATGTTTTGCGTATTTTTGTCATTCCTGCGTAGGTGCATATGCGTCAACTAGATTTTCCCTTCTCCCCTTGTGGGAGAAGGTGGTCCGAAGGATCGGATGAGGGGTGTTTTTTTACGGTAATTCCGTTGAAATACCCCTCACCCGCCGCCGGTGGCGGCGACCTCTCCCACAAGGGGAGAGGTGCATTTTTCTCAAGTTGACGTCTACGCTCATATGTGCGAATGAGTGCGCCATAAATCAACCCTCTTGACTCTTCATTCCTCCAAAGGAAAATGATCATACGGAGAAAAAAATGTCTTCCTATTTAAATTTTAATCTCGGTGAAACCGCCGATATGATACGTGATACCGTGAGAAATTTTGCAGCAATTGAAATTGCTCCTCGCGCTGCTGATATTGATAAAGAAAATATATTTCCTTCAGATCTATGGAAAAAATTAGGTGCGATGGGATTGCTAGGCATTACTGTCGAAGAAGAATTTGGTGGTGCAGGCTTAGGTTACTTAGAACATGCAATTGCAATGGAAGAAATCAGTCGAGCTTCTGCGTCTGTTGGTCTCAGCTATGGTGCACATTCCAATTTATGTGTTAATCAAATTCGTTTAAATGGCACGTTGGAGCAGAAGAAAAAATTTCTTCCCAAGCTTTGCAGTGGGGAGTTTGTCGGTGCACTGGCAATGAGTGAAACACAAGCTGGGTCTGATGTGATGAATATGCAGCTTCGCGCTGAGGATAAGGGTGATCATTTTATTTTGAACGGAACTAAAATGTGGATTACGAATGGTCCTGATGCGAATGTATTGGTGGTTTACGCAAAAACAGATAAGGAAGCTCATTCACGTGGGATTACTGCCTTTCTCATTGAAAAAAGTTTCCCGGGTTTTTCGACTGCACAAAAGCTTGATAAATTAGGCATGCGTGGTTCAAACACATGTGAATTAGTTTTTGAAAATTGCACAGTCCCTACAGAAAATATTTTAGGGAAGGTGAATCATGGAACAAAAGTATTAATGAAAGGCTTAGACATAGAGCGCTTAATACTGTCAGCAGGTCCCGTTGGTATTATGCAGGCATGTTTAGATTTGGTGATTCCTTACGTTCATGAGCGTAAACAATTTGGAAAAGCTATCGGGGAGTTTCAACTGATTCAAGCAAAACTTGCTGATATGTATGTTTCTCTGATGTCATCTCGTGCGTACTTATATTCTATTGCTCAAGCATGCGATAGAGGTGATGTTACCCGTAAAGATGCAGCAGGAGTGATTTTATATACTGCAGAAAAAGCAACGTGGATGGCATTACAAACCATACAATGTTTAGGTGGAAATGGATATGTAAATGAATTTTCTGCTGGGCGATTATTACGTGATGCTAAGTTATATGAGATTGGCGCAGGTACTTCGGAAATTAGACGAATGTTGATTGGTAGGGAATTGTTTAAAGAGTCGGTATAAATTAATTATTTTTAATAGGATGTTTGATCGTGTCATTTCGAACCCAAATTGATTCCCAAAGCGAGAATTATCAGCGTAATTCACAAGCGATGCAGGCGTGTGTGCAAGATCTAAAACAAAAATTAGCGCGAATACAAAAAGGCGGTGGCAAAGTCGCACGTGAGCGCCATCGTCAACATGGTAAATTGCTACCACGTGATCGCATACAATTATTAATTGATCCTGATTCAGAATTTCTAGAATTATCTGCGTTGGCAGGTTATGAAATGTATGATGATGAGATACCCGCTGGAGGTATTATTACAGGCATTGGTCGTGTGATGGGAACAGAATGTATGATAGTTGCCAATGACGCGACTGTCAAAGGCGGTACCTATTATCCTATGACCGTCAAAAAACATTTGCGCGCTCAAAAAATTGCGCAAGCAAATCGATTACCTTGTATTTACTTGGTCGATTCTGGCGGTGCTTTTCTACCGAAACAAGATGAAGTATTTCCTGACGAAGACCATTTTGGACGAATCTTCTTTAATCAAGCAACGATGTCAAGTTTAGGTATACCTCAAATTGCTGTTGTGATGGGTTCATGTACTGCCGGCGGTGCGTACGTACCTGCGATGGCTGATGAATCCATCATGGTTAAAGGACAAGCCACGATATTTTTAGCAGGCCCGCCACTTGTAAAAGCCGCAACAGGTGAGGTTGTGACGGCTGAAGCATTGGGTGGTGCTGAAGTTCATTGCCGTATTTCGGGTGTTGCAGATCATTATGCTGAGAACGATGAAGATGCTTTACGTATAGCGCGACGAATAATTTCTAATTTAAATTATCAAAAACAAGTGAGTGTAGTGACGCGCAAATCACTTGATCCTATTGTTGATCCTAGTGACATATATGGAATTATTTCTGCAGATGCACGGTATCCTTTTGACGTGCGCGAAGTGATAGCTCGCATTGTGGATGCATCAGAATTTGATGAATTCAAGTCCCAATATGGAAAAACATTGGTGTGCGGGTTTGCACATTTATATGGTTTTCCAATCGGAATTGTCGCAAATAACGGAATTCTTTTTCCTGAATCTGCTTTAAAAGGCGTTCATTTTATTGAATTATGTTGTCAACGCAATATTCCTTTATTGTTTCTACAAAATATCACAGGGTTTATGGTAGGAAGTAAAGTTGAAGCGGAAGGTATTGCCAAACATGGAGCAAAACTGGTGACAGCCGTTGCCTGCGCTAAAGTACCTAAATTCACTGTGATCATTGGCGGCAGTTTTGGTGCTGGAAATTATGCGATGTGTGGTCGTGCATATGAGCCACGGTTTTTATGGATGTGGCCTAATGCAAAAATAGGTGTGATGGGTGGTGAGCAGGCTGCAAATGTTCTGGCTCAAGTTACACGTGAAAAGAAAGAGCGATTAGGTGAAGCGTGGAGCCAAGCGCAAGAAGATGCATTAAAAGCTCCTATACTCGCGCAATATGCCAAACAAAGTCATGCCTACTATTCGAGTGCGCGTTTATGGGATGATGGTGTGATTGATCCGCTCGATACGCGCAAAATCTTGGGTTTAAGTATTTCTGCTGCTCTCAATGCGCCTATGGTACAAACTCGATTTGGTTTATTTAGGATGTAACATGAATTCATATCAAACATTAGTTCTCACAAAACCATCTGAATATATTTTAATTGTCACATTAGATAGACCTGACTCACGTAATGCAATTAATAGTGTCATGATGAGAGAACTACGTGATCTGTGGCAAACTCTTTTTGTCGATAGTGGAGCGCTACGTTGTGTTATTTTAACGGGATCACCTCCTGCATTTTGTGCGGGTGCTGATTTAAAAGAACGTAAAGATATTAGTTTAACTGTTTGGCGTGCGCAGCATTCTTTATTAGAGCAATCAATGTTGGCGATGTTAGATTGTCCGCTGCCAATTATTTCTGCTGTAAATGGTGCTGCGTTTGGCGGCGGTTTAGAACTGGTTTTAGCAAGTGATTTTGCTTATGCTGCTGCAACAGTAACGTTTTCTCAGTCAGAAGTAAAAGTAGGTTTAATGCCAGGGGCGCTAGGAACACAACATTTACCACGTGCTTGTGGTTTAAAAAGGGCAAAAGAGCTGACTTTTACGGGTGGAAATTTTTCAGCACAGCAAGCGTATGATTGGGGTATTGTGAATAAATTATGTGACCCTGATATATTAATGGAAGAAGTTCTGAAAACGGCAAATACAATTTGTGAAAATGCGCCTGTTGCTGTGCGACAAGCGAAGAAGTCCCTCAACATGTCACAAAACTTAGATGTTAAGTCAGGATTTTCTTTCGAATTAGAAGCTTATAATCAACTACTTTCTACTGAAGATAGAGTGGAAGGGATATTGGCATTTAATCAAAAAAGAAAGCCTGAGTTTAAAGGTTGTTAAGGTCAAGAGACTATGGGTTCCCCCTTTGAACAAAGGGTGTTGTTGCGTAACTTGCTTTACACCTCTCCCCTTGTGGGAGAGGTCGACGCAAAGCGGCGGGTGAGGGGTGCCTTTTAAGCCAAAAACACCCCTCACCCTAACCCTCTCCCACAAGGGGAGAGGGCATTAAAAAAGGAGTCATATGTCAATTTCTACTGACGTCAAAATTGTGGAAGTAGGCGCGCGAGATGGTTTGCAGAATGAAAAAAATATTCTCCCTACAGACATCAAAATAGAATTCATCAATCGATTGTCGGAAACAGGGTTGAAAGCGATTGAGGTAACGAGTTTTGTTTCACCAAAATGGATTCCTCAATTAGCAGATCATAAAGAAGTTTATCAAACAATTAATAAACGACATGATGTTGGTTATCCAGTTCTTGTCCCAAATTTAAAAGGGCTACAGAGTGCAATTGAATTGAAGGTAAAAGAAATTGCTGTTTTTACCACACCTTCAGAACAATTTTCTCAACGCAATACAAATTGTTCGGTAGCAGAAAGCATCGTCAATATAACGGAAGTTATCCAACTCGCTAAACAAAATAATATTTTAGTCCGCGGGTATGTTTCATGTGTTCTGGGTTGTCCTTATGAAGGAAAAATATCTCCTGTATCAGTTTTAGAATTATCAAGAAAATTAATTCAATTAGGTTGTTATGAAATTTCATTGGGAGATACAATTGGGGTAGGAACCCCGAATTATGTGACTCAACTGATACGGTTATTATCAAAAGAAATTCCACTTAAAAAATTAGCAGTTCATTTTCATGATACCTATGGACAAGCCTTAGCAAATATTTATGCTGCATTAGAATGCGGTGTTCGAGTTATTGATAGCTCAGTTGCTGGCTTAGGTGGATGTCCTTATGCAAAAGGTGCGTCTGGAAATGTTGCTTCTGAGGATGTTCTCTACATGTTGAATGGTATGGGAGTTAAAACGGGTGTTGATATAGATAAACTCATTCTTGTGGGACAATTTATTTCTCATTATTTAGGTCGAGATAATAAATCCAAAGTAGGGTTGGCAAGTGCGGGTAAGCTTTGAGATAAGGTGGTCGTTGTCGTTGCTACAGGAATCTTGAGTGATTGATTTGTTGTGAGAGATGATCCAAAAACAGTAGCATGCTGAGCATTCGATAATGAATTTTTAGGTAATGAAAAATAACTTGCTCGTCTTGTAGAGACAGGTATTGGAATTGCTGCTTCGATATCTCGATTGTTAGATGGTTCATATATCACTTCTGCAGTTAATAAAGCGGGTTGACCACCTTCATCATTAAGATTTACAACAGTTCGAGCTTGCAGTTCCTTTATGTAGCCTTCATGGTCTAAGGCATATTGATTCCATATAGCAAATGCACCTAAGATCCCAGCTATCGCGCACATTCCAGGATGATAAGATAGAGCGGCATAGTTTTTATTGATAGTCTCAGGAAGTTTAGCAACAGAAACAGCGGTATTTAATCCATTATTCACGCTATCTCCTATAATGCTGACTAAAATAATAGGATTGAGTTTTTTGAAAGTGGGAAGTTTTTCTAGCTCTGTGTTTAAGTTTGTTTTTAAAACATTAGTATGGCGTTTGTGAACAGCAGCTAATGTCATTAAGCCATTAACAATAATATTACTGATGCAAGAAAAAGTTGCTAAAGTGAGTTGTGCGCTTTCAGGTATTGTTGCAGAACTGGAAATATGACAAAGCGAATTTACTGCAAGCATGTCATAGCTGTGTCTATTCGAAAAAAAAATACAAACAGTATTTGTTGTCACGCCTGTTGCAGTGACTATCAGAGTTGCCTTAGAAATATTTCTCCAATTTCCATCATTAAATAAATCACGATAATACTCTCTTACCCATGCAAGGTTTGCTTTCTTAAAAGAGCGTACGGAGGCATAAGCAAGAAAAACAGCGGTTAAATGGACGGCTATAATTTTCCAGGAAGCACTTTGTGTTTCTTCACATGAGCTGTCAAACTCTAGATAAGGCAGCATGGCAATTAATTTTGCCAATGCAAATGCACTGATATATCCGCTCGTCGTTGAACAAACAATATAAAATGCCGAAAATAGCTGTGTGAACTTGTATCCAAAATTCCAAGACTTGTGATCACCTGCGGGATGAAACCAATTAGCCGGTAGTTCTGAAGGTTGAATTAATAGGTCGGCTGATGATGAAGCTGAATCTTCTGCGACTAAAATTTGCAACTGTTCCCGTCTAGTCATATTAAAATAACGAGTAACAATGTTTGTATTTGCTGTAGTGATGGTTCCTATCGTTGTGAAAATAATTCCGTAAACACTATGTAAACCACTGGGAAGAGCTAAGGACCACGCAAAAAACTTTTCAAGAGCAAAAGTGGCGCTCCCAGCCATTGATACAACTTTAGCCACTCCGGGTAATGGGCGGAATAATTTAGCTGCTCCATTTTTAAACTGTTGCCAATTTAACATGTGTTATACCTGGGCATATAAGTTTAGGAACAGTATTTTATAAGATGATTAAAAGGAAGACAAGGAAATAAATGATCAAAATTAACATCTATGAAAATAAATTATCATTTTCTCGCCAATTTATTATAATTTTCAATGATTAAGGTTTTATTTCTCGATACAATGCTTTTCAGTAAAAATACAAAGGAAGTAAAGAATGACCTATCAAATTAATCACTTTATTAATGGACAATCCTATTCAGATCTAAATAGAACACAAAATATTTACAACCCAGCGACTGGGAAAATAATTGGTACAGTCGCTATGGCGGAAGAACAAACCGTTAATAAAGCAGTGACTTCAGCAAAAAATGCCTTTCCTAAGTGGTCAGCAATGCCATCGACTAGACGTGTGCGAATTTTATTTGAATTAAGATCGTTAATTGAAAAAAACATGAATGAACTTGCGAGTTTGATTTCTCAAGAGCATGGGAAAACAATCAATGATGCGTTAGGTTCTATTCAGCGAGGCATTGATGCTCTGGAGTTTGTTTGTGGAATTCCATTTTTAGTCAAAGGAAGTTATGCTGAAAATGTTGCGACAGATGTTGATAGCTATACAATTCGTCAACCATTAGGCGTTTGTGTTGGGATAACACCTTTTAATTTTCCAGCAATGATTCCGCTCTGGATGTTTCCTATGGCATTAGCGTGTGGGAATACATTTATCTTAAAACCTTCTGAAAAAGACCCATCCTGTTCCATTCGATTAGTTGAGTTAGCAAAAGAAGCGGGTCTTCCGGACGGTGTTCTGAATGTCATTCAAGGCGATAAAGAAGCTGTTGATGTGTTATTAAGACATCCCGATGTCAAAGCAATTAGTTTTGTCGGCTCAACACCCATAGCAGAATATATCTATCAAACGGGTGTGTCCCATGGCAAGCGCGTTCAAGCTTTTGGTGGTGCAAAAAACCATTGCATTATCATGCCAGATGCTGATTTAGATCAAGCAGTCGATGCATTGATAGGCGCTGCATATGGATCGGCAGGTGAGCGCTGCATGGCAATTTCAGTTGCGGTTGCTGTCGGTGATGACGTTGCTGATGCATTAATTAAAAAACTCAAACCCAAAGTTGAAAATTTAAAAATTGGTTCAGGGACATTGCCAGAAACAGAAATGGGCCCACTCATCACACAACAACATCTAGAACGAGTAAAATCCTATGTTGATTTGGGTATAAAAGAAGGTGCTGAATTAATAGTAGATGGTCGACATTTCAAATGTTCAGAAAACAAAGAAGGATTTTATTTGGGTGGGTGTTTGTTTGATAAAGTCACTTCTGACATGAAGATTTATCAAGATGAAATTTTTGGTCCAGTTTTAGTAATGGTGAGAGTTCCTAACTTTGAAGCTGCATTAGCATTGATTAATGAACACGAGTATGGCAATGGAACTTCAATTTTTACACATGATGGTTACACAGCTAGAACATTTGCTTCAAAAGTACAAGTAGGCATGATTGGAATTAATGTGCCGATTCCAGTACCTGTTGCTTATCAAACATTTGGTGGTTGGAAGCGATCTTTGTTTGGAGATATCCATATGCATAGTACTGATGGTATGCAATTTTTTACAAGGATTAAAACAATTACTCAGCGCTGGCCAAAGTACATGAAGACAGAAGCTGAGTTTGAAATTCCAACTATAAAATAATATGCAACTAACGGAAGTGATATATGAAAAATATTAGTTTTTTAGGATTGGGCCATATGGGAAATCCTATGGCATCTAATTTACTAAAAGCAGGTTATCGTGTGAAAGTGTATGATGTCTCTCCTGAGGCTATACAAAGTTTAGTAAATGCGGGTGCATATGCAGCAATGTCTTTAGAGGATCTTGTGAAAGATGCAGAAATAATTATTACAATGCTACAAACAGGCGCACAAGTCAAAGAAGTATGCTTAGGTCCTGATGGGTTTTTTCAGTATGTTAATCCGAATGTTTTATTTATTGATTCATCCTCTATTGATGTGACAACAACACAACAACTACACGATTTTGCAAAGCACTACAAAATTGAAATGTTAGATGCGCCTGTATCGGGAGGTGTTGCAGGCGCGAGTTCAGGAAATTTAACATTTATGGTGGGTGGAGATCAGACTGTTTTTAATAAAGCAAAACCTATTTTTGAGAAAATGGGGAAAAAAATTGTTTATGTAGGTGCAGCAGGTCATGGTCAAGCCGCCAAAATTTGTAATAATTTAATTTTGGGAATATCTATGATTGCGGTTTGTGAAGGGTTTAATTTAGCTGAAAAATTAGGTTTAGATCCGAAAAAATTTTTTGAAATCAGCGCGAATGCATCAAGCCAATGTTGGTCGATGACAAGCTATTGTCCTGTTCCTGGCTTGGTTGAAACAGCTCCTTCTAATCACAACTATCAGGCTGGATTTATGGCAAAAATGATGTTGAAAGATCTGCGCTTAGGCCAACATGCAGCGGAAAGTGTCAATGCTGCTATTCCGCTGGGTTCTGAAGCTGCAGAGCTTTATTCATTGTTTGTGAATCAGGGGCATGCTGAGATGGATTTTTCGGGGATTATTACTATGTTGAGAAGTCAGGATTTGTGAAGGTGCCACAGTCATTTCAGCGTAGGTGCCAACTTAAGAAAAATTTACCTCTCCCCTTGTGGGAGAGGGTGCAGTCGAGGCTTTCGCGAAGCATGCTTCGCGCCGACGTAACGCCTGACATTTGTAATGTCAGGCTGGAACGATGCTTAAGTTCTCGATTCTGTAAGCGGCGGGTGAGGGGTGTTTTTATGCCAAAAGCACCCCTCATCCGGCCTTCGGCCACCTTCTCCCACAAGGGGAGAAGGGAATATCTAAAGATAACGTCCATGCGTCTCTGTGGAAAGACCATTGTGGATGTAAGTGACTAAATCAGCTAACCGGATCAGCAAGCTCCCCCGTAAACGCAATTGCCAATTTAGTAAAGTCTGTCATGTGCTCTAGTGAAAGCTGACTCATCGTGTCTTGGCTTGTGTGAATATACGGATTATATTTTCCATCTTCTGCTTCAAATGCAATAGCTGCTTTATATCCATTGTTTGTCCAGGTGGCGTGGTCGCTGCATGCATATCCGCATTTCGTATATTTTAAAGGTTTTTTAATATAAGTATTAATTAACAATTCCAAATATGATGTTAACTCTTTATCGGTGTTGTCACTGAGTAACCACATTGTTTTATCATTATTAGGTGTATAACCAGTCATGTCAAAGTGGATAACCTCTTCAACGGGTATATTATCTTTTTTGAATTCAGCCACAACATATTGTGAGCCTACTAATCCTTCTTCTTCAGCTGAATACCAAATTAAATAAATGGGTTTTTGAAAATGCATGCTTGATGATAATAATACGCGTGCAAGTTCTAATACCGTTACAGAGCCTGTTCCATCATCATCGGCTCCCGGCATATTTCCCCAAAAAGAAGACAAGGTATCCATATGTGCGCCAACAACAACAGCAGGTTTTGTAGAGTTCCCTATTTTTACAACAACGGAAGGTTGTTTGTAAGAAGTCCCGGTGTTGATTATAGAGGTTGTTACATCCGTTCGCCCATTGTCTTTTGCGATTTGTTCGACTTGTGATTTTATCCAGCGAGCAGCACCTAAGCCTGTATCAGAATTTGCGTAGCGATCCGTATAACTGGAAAGTTTAGTGAGATTTTTCCACATTTCATCAGGATTCAATAAAGCGAGAAGTTGATTAACTTCTTTAGTGTGATTGATACCATAGTTAAATTGTTTTTTAGAGATGGAAGTTTTAGGTATATATTTTTCTAAAAACAAAGCGGAATTTTCATTGCTAAAATGCGATGAGTTGTATGCATCGGTTACGTTGATAAATCCTCCACATAATGTTTTTTGTGAATTACGTACACCAATTAACTTAGTAAAGTTTTCTACGTTTAGTTTGATAAGCGAGAAATTTTTATTATGTGATAATGTTTGATATGGAGCATCAAATTTATTGATTAGACAGTCAGGTGTGACAAGAATGTAAGAGGAATCTGTTGTTGCTGAGAATGCTCCTTGAGAAAGTAAAAAGCTAAACATTAACGTAGGTAGTATTTTGTTTTTTGTTATCACGGTTATGCTCCTTAATTAACAACATTAGTCCATAATGAATTTTTCATCTAATGCATTGCGCGCTATAATTAAGCGCATAATTTCATTAGTTCCCTCTAAAATTTGATGGACACGTAAATCGCGAAAATATCGTTCAATAGGATATTCACACATATACCCGTAGCCACCAAAAATTTGTAAAGCATCATTGCAAATTTGAAAACAATTATCTGTCGCTAACTTCTTCGCCATTGCACAATACATTGCTGCATTCGAAGCATTAGTGTCTAACGAAAATGCGCCTTTATGGACAAGCAATCGTGAGGCTTCTAAATTCGTAATCATATCTGCAAATTTAAATTGTAATGCTTCGAACTCAACTAGACGTTTTTTAAATTGTATACGTTGAAGCATATGTTGGCGTGCTAATGACAAACAATGTTTTGCACCACCTAATGAGCATGCAGCAATGTTAATTCGTCCACCGTTTAATGCAGACAATGCAATATTAAATCCTTGGCCTTCTTTGCCAATGAGATTTTCTTTAGGAACACGACAGTTTTCAAAAAAAACCATAGTAGTAGGCTGGCTGTGCCAGCCTAGTTTAATTTCTTTTTTACCAAAGGATAATCCAGGAGTACCTTTTTCGACTAAAATGCAGCTGATTCCTTTCGGCCCTTCAACACCGGTGCGAACCATACAAACATAAACATCACTAACAGATCCCCCAGAGATAAATGCTTTAGTACCATTTAATATGTAATGATCGCCATCGAGTTTTGCTGTTGTTTTTAACGCAGCCGCATCTGAACCAGAGCCAGGTTCTGTTAGGCAATAGCTGCTGAGCAATTCCATTTTAGCAAGTTTGGGTAGCCAAGTTTTGCGTAATGTTTCGCTGCCATAATTATCTATGAGTGATCCTACCATGTTATGAATGGAAAGATAGGCAGCAGTTGAAACACAACCTGCAGAAAGTTCTTCGAAAATAATGGCACTGTCTAAACGAGACAGTTGCGTTCCACCGACATCTGTACGCATACAGATAGCTGCGAAACCCATATCTGCCGCTTTGCGTAATGTGTCAATTGGAAAAAAATGTTCTTCATCCCATTGTTTAGCAAACGGTGCTAACTCGTCAGCAGCAAAGTCTTTAGCAGATTGTTGATAGGCTAGTTGTTCTTCTGATAATTTGAAATCCATTTCATTTTCCTTTTATTCTAGGGAAGCATTCGTTCTGATATAAATAAATCTGTTATGGTCTCACGAGGGCGAATGAGGTGAGACTGGTTTTTATCAACTAAAATTTCTGCAACGCGAGGGCGAGAATTATAAGTTGAACTCATTGAAAATCCATAAGCACCGGATGAGCAAACCGCTAATAAATCATTTTGTTTTAAACACAAAAATCTATTTTTTCCGATAAAATCGGCCGATTCACAGACGGGGCCTACAATATCATACATACATTTGTCGAGATTATTGTCTAGTATGACAGGAATAATATCTTGCCAAGCATTATACAAAGCAGGTCGTAATAAGTCATTCATCCCCGCGTCAACAATAGCAAATTTTTTGTGAGGCGTATGTTTCACGTATTCAACTTTTGTTAACAACACACCTGCATTTGCAACTATCGCTCGCCCTGGTTCGATGATCACTTGTAAGGAAAGGGATCTCAGGCTATCGCATAGTGCGTTTACGTAGTTAATGATAGAAGGTGGACTTTCAGTTGAATAACGAATTCCTAATCCACCTCCAATGTTGATATGTTCTAACTGAATATTTTCATTTTTTAATAAATTGATAAGATCGACAACTTTATCGATTGCTGCCAAGAATGGTTCTAGGGATGTTAATTGAGAACCAATGTGGCAAGCGATACCAATGAGTTGTAAATTCGAAAATTGCTTGATGGTTTGGCACAATGAATGTGCTGACTCAATATCAATTCCAAATTTATTTTCTTTTAGTCCTGTGGATATATAAGGATGTGTACCGCTATCAATATTTGGATTGACTCGTAAAGCAACATTGGCAACTTGTTTGTGTTGTTTTGCTAACGAATTTAATCGTTCTATTTCGATGTCAGATTCTATATTAAAGCAATATATGCCTACTGCTAATGCCCGTTTTAATTCATCATCTCTTTTCCCTACACCAGAGAATACAATCTTTTTAGGGTCACCATTCGCAGCGAGTACTCTTTCTAACTCACCCATTGACACTATGTCAAAACCCGAACCTAAACGCGCTAATACGTTTAAAATTCCAATGTTTGAATTAGCTTTAACTGCGTAACATATTTTATGTGGTATGTCTTGGAATGCAGAATCAAATGAATGCCAATTATTTTCAATACAAGCACGAGAGTAAACATATGAGGGCGTGTCAAATTGAACTGCAATATCAGTTAATCTGACATCTTCTACATAAAGTTCAGATTGCCGATAATCAATATACTTCATGCTATTTTCCTACATTTTGCCTAAGCTTGGAAAAATACTGAGGATTAGAGTAAAATTTGGTGCTGAAATTCCTACTTCAGGAAGTGTTACACTGGAATGAATAGTGTTATTTTTGAATGTTAATGTAGTCATACTGTTGTTCTTCCCTAAAATGAAATATACAGTATATACCTTTCATTCATGATTTTTAGTTTTTTTTATTAAGGATCGAAAAGTGACTGAGTTAACCCAAAATGTGGTACATGTATGGTATACCTATTTGCGAATGATTTCACAACAAGAGGATCTTTTCTTATCGTATCTCAGTATTGATGAGATTTCTCGAGCAGAACGATTTCATTTTCCGATTCATAGAGAACGCTTTATCGCTGCAAGAGGAATGTTGCGTAAATTGTTGGGTGAGTATCTTAATCTAGAACCTAATGTTATTACTTTTTCATATAATGCAAATGGCAAGCCGTTTCTTGAAAATACAAATATTGAATTTAATATTTCTCATTCTAATGACATTGCAGTATATGCATTTACTCAATCGAGCCCAATAGGTGTAGATATTGAGAAGGCTAAAGAAACATATGAAGATGCTGTAGCCAAGCGGTATTTTAGTGAGGAGGAATATGCTGATTTAAATGCTATGCCAGATTCTGAAAAAGCACAGACTTTTTATCGCATATGGTCTCGTAAAGAAGCTGTTATTAAAGCGTTAGGGAAAGGAATTATTTATCCGCTGTCGAGTTTTTCTGTTCCTGTGGTTGATTCGTATGAGCCATTGAGATTGACTGTGGAGGGAGCGGAGTGGCATCTGCAAAGTATGCAGATTGATGAAAATTATCAATCTGCATTTGTGACTCAGCAAGTTGTGAAAAAAGTCTTACAACGAAAATGCAAGGGTCTAAATTTTCATGCTTGACGATGCAGCGGCTTCAATTGTTTCGATTTTTTTTGTCTCTGTTTCTTCAATCGTACGAATTTTTACTTTTTTCTCTTCAGGAAAGAGATCTTGTGGTAATTCTAACAAAGACATTATCCATTCTTTATCATCATAAGGTTTCAATTCTTCATCTTTAATGAATTTGCCGGTGTTTCTTCCGAATCCCAATAAATAATACGTTGTATCCATCGGAATACTGAAGGTAAGATAAACAACCTGACCTGTCGTGTTACCAATGACAGATCCAATTTGGTTCAGCACTCTTCCTAAAAGTCTTTGCACTCCTGTTGGGATAAGGCGCTGCTCAACGAGCGTTCCAACCTGGCTTGCTATGACTGCGCCTTCTGCTCCAAAGCAAGCAAATCCAACAATACCTGCGGCTCCACTGACAAGATTTTTACATACGTTAAATTCAGCTAAATTACTTGCGATACTGGTCGAAAACATGCTCATACCAAATTGAGTTGTATTTTGTATAGTGCTTCGTACGCTGGCTAAATAGGGATGCGAGTCTGTAGTATGAATTGCATTAATCAGTTGACTCATGATGTCAGATAAGTTTTTTTGCATGTCGAGGAAAAACACTTTTCCTTCTCGAAAACCTTTATCTTGCCAACCGCAATCTGTACGTTGAGTGGGATTTATTTTTGGAATGAAACTAAAAAGTTCTGAATAATACGTTAATATTTCTAATGGATCTATGTCAGATGATTTCTCAATATTAGTTGTTTGTTGACATAACTGATAAAGGTAACTATTGGATGGTGATGTTACAGAATATTCTTCTTCAATTTGACTCATGATATATACCAAGGCACCAAATCGAACTGTATAACCAATAGGACGATTTCCAATATCCTGTAATTGATTTTGCAAAGGTACTTGGGCTTCATCCAAATGGTGTATGCTGCATTCTTGTTCGAGAATTTTTATAAACTCAATAAACTTTTCCCGTCCAGCTCTCTTTTGATGATATTTCTCAGGTAATTGTGAAAAGTTTTTCATGAGGATCGCCGAGGATGGGCGTTTTTTTAAGAGAACCTTAATATCTTCATCTGATCTATGTAAGTTAGCTTTTATAATAGATTTTACTTCAGAGATAAATAGCGCTTTGTTTTTATAACCTGGCAATTCAATTGAATTTTTTTCTACGTAGGTTAATAAAGCAGCTAGGTAAATTAATTTTTTCGCGGGTGTTAAAGTGTTTTCGTCGTGAGTTCCTAGCCCTTCTTCTGCAAGAATGTCTGCTAGTGTACTGCCTGTAGAGAACAGAAATCGTCGCGAACGTTTGGCTCCAGTGTATTTATATTCTTTTGCAATTTTTTCTAAACCAAATACTAATAACCCCAATGAAATATTGTCGGATTGTTCAAGCGAGGTTTTAGAATGAACCATTTGAATCAGCTTAATGAGATTCAAACGCTCTTGGTTGCTTCCAGTATAATACTGGCTAAGATTCGTGATAAAATTATTGATCGAATCTTTGGTGGGTGGATGGTAAGGCATGCAGTCTCCTTGCTAGGACTATCCTAATATATTAAGCGTATTATACAAACATTAAGAAACTATTAAGACATTATTAAGCATTTTTTCTGGCCTGAAATTACTAAAGATATTGAATATGCGGGTCATTCTAACAGGGCTGGATAATTTAAATCTATTAAAGATTTTGTTGAGCATAAAAATTACACAATCCTAGATTCTAACTGCCGAATCTAGGATAATATGTATCTATACTAAACAATGATTGTAAAATAGGTTCGCGATTTAGAGGTATTCCTTGTAGAAAAGACCAATATATGATCTTATGACCGTAAATTATCGTGTTACTTAAGGGACATAATCTAAATGAGACAACTCGCTAGGTCAGTGGTTAAATGGTTTGCAAATGATAATTTATTTTGTCCGCAAACATCTTATGCAAATAAAATTGATTGGATACGTGCTCTACCATTTATTTTATTAAACTTGTCATGTTTGTTTGTTTTTGTCGTCGGATTTAGCGGAGTTGCTTTAACTGTTGCTCTTGTTTTATGGTTCGTGCGCGTATTTTCAATTGGGGCGTTCTATCATCGTTATTTTTCACATCGTACCTATAAGGCGAATCGATTCTGGCAATTTATATTTGCTATTTTAGGCGCAAGCGCAGTACAAAGAGGGCCATTATGGTGGGCATCTCATCATAGGCATCATCATGTAGTTTCTGATCAGCCAGATGATGCACATTCCCCGATTCATCATGGATTTTTATGGAGCCATGTTGGTTGGTTTCTATCAGAAAAAAACTATTACTATAATCCAGAGCACGTCAAAGATTTAGCAAAATATCCAGAGCTTGTTTTCATAGATCGTTATGATAGTTTAATTCCAACGATTTTGGGTGTTTCGTTATTTTGTCTTGGATCATTACTGAATTATCTTGCTCCTTCGTTGGGTACGAGTGGTTTTCAAATGTTGATTTGGGGTTTTTGTATTTCAACAGTCGCAGTATTTAATACGACTGTTACGATTAATTCTATTTCACATCTTTTTGGCAGACGTCGTTTTGAAACCAAAGATAATAGTCATAATAGTTTTATATTAGGGTTGTTAACATTAGGAGAGGGATGGCATAACAATCATCATCACTATCCTGCTTCAACAAGGCAGGGATTTATGTGGTGGGAAATCGACATTACGTATTACATTCTCAAGTTGATGGAAAAATTACATATTATTTCTGATGTCAGAGGTGTTCCAAAATTAATTTTAGAAAAAAATTTAGCAAAGGAATAATAAAAAGCAATTTGGTTTGGTATGACACCGATATTAAGCTTATCCGGAGCTCGCGTTAAAAGAGTTATTATCCTGGTTCCCCAAGAATTAACTCACGCATGACAAGACAAACATTTTGCATAACATGAATATTATGTACGCATGCTAATTGACTGTAAGCAACAGATTTTTCTTTAAAGAGAAAATGTAAATAACCCCTAGAAAAATTTTTGCATGTATGACATTCACAATCTTCCATAATAGGTGAATCATCGTTTGCATAAATACTTTTTTTTATGAGCAAGTGATTTTTATCTTGATCGCTTTCAAAGGTTAACCAATTATCTTTTAGAATAGGTTTTCCATAATAAAGTGAGCCATGTCTTGCATTGCGTGTTGGTGCTACACAGTCAAAAATATCAATGCCTTTCGCGACAACATCAATAAGATCTTGTGGATTTAAACCAACTCCCATAGTGTAACGAATTTTATTTTCAGGCAGCATGGGTCGAACCCAGTCTATAATTTCAGATGTTTTAGCCATATCAAATCCAATGATTTCTCCACCAATCGCAATGCCATCTAAATCTGCTTGAAGAACAAACTCCGCACTCATTTCACGTAAATCTCGATGACTTCCACCTTGAATAATGCCAAAAAGAGCTTGTTTAAAGCCATATAATGAATTTGGATTTTTAGTATGCGCTTCTTTGGATTGAAGCAACCATCGATGTGTTCTTTCCATGGCGGCCAAAGCAACTTCACGTCCACCGAGTTCAGGAGTGCATTCGTCAAATGCCATAATAATATCTGCACCAATAATTTTTTGAGCTTCGATCGATGTTTCGGGTGTTAAATGAATAAGTTTTCCTGTGTTGGGATGTTTAAAGTGAGCGCCTTGAGAATCAATTTTACAAATTTTTCCATTTTTAGATAAACTGAAAACTTGAAAGCCGCCACTGTCTGTTAACATAGGCTTATTCCAATTCATAAATTTATGCATACCTCCCAACGTAGAGATAGTTTCCATTCCCGGAGAGCACAACATATGATATGTGTTGCCTCCCAAAATGATTTGACTCTCGGTTTCTATCAAATCGTTAGGTGTCATGAAGTTTATAAATGCGCGAGTGGCAACGGGCATGAATGCCGGTGTGAGTACATCACCATGTGGCGTATCCATTTTCATAATACGTGCGGGTAATGATGGATGTTTTTTAACTAATTCACTTTGAAATATGTTTGACATAGTGCTCACTTTTTTCTTAGTCTGGCGAAATCTCAACAAACCCTAACTTTTTTGGAATGAAATGTGAAGGAAATTTTCAGAATTTTTTATAAGGCAGATATTCGGGTTCCCACATCATATCAGAAATATATTTTTCTAAATTATTAGTACCGGGTGATTTACCATATCCAGATAAAATGGCTTCTTCCGCAATAGCTAATGCGACTTTTAAAGAAACCATTCGTATCTCAGATAGAGGGGGTAATAGATTTGCTTGAGGATCAAATCGTGCAGGAGAGCAATTTGCTAATGCTTTAGCTGCGGTCATAAACATTTTATCCGTGACTCGGGTTGCATTTACACTAATAAGCCCCAGGCCAACACCAGGGAATATGTAACAATTATTCGTTTGGTCTACTCGAAAAGGTTTGCCATTTTTGATGATATTTCCAAAGGGACTCCCTGTTCCAATGATTGCTTGACCATTGGTCCATTCATTTAAATCTTTTGGTGTGGCTTCGCTGCGTGCAGTTGGATTAGAAAGAGGAAAAATCACGGGTTTTTTAGTATGTTTTAGCATTTCACGTACAATTTCCTCAGTGAATATGCTGGCTTGTCCAGATACTCCTATTAACACAGTCGGTTTTGCATGAGTCATCACATCTTTTAATGTAATACGATTATTTGTCAAACATTGCCATTGAGTTATTTTATGTTTAGGTTGAGCGAATGGTTGTTGAAAAGACTGGAGGTCGAGCATGTCATCTGTCAATAATCCAGGTTGATCAATTAGAAAAAAACGTTGTCTAGCGTCTGATTCGGATAAACCTTCTTCTATCATTGCCTGCAAGATCAAATTGCTTATGCCGCAACCTGCTGAGCCTGCACCCACTATTGCTATGGTTTGTTCTGTTAGAGGAATGCCTGTGACATGTATTGCTGAAAGTAATGTACCAGTCGCAACAGCAGCAGTTCCTTGAATATCATCATTAAACGTACAAAGTTGGTCGCGATAGCGAGTTAGAATAGGATTGGCATTTCGTTGTGCAAAATCTTCCCACTGTAGTAATGCATGCGGAAAGCGTTTCCTCACAGCAGTAACGAAACATTCTAGGAAATCATCATATTGTTGATCGCGAATTCTTTCATGATGCCAACCTATGTAAAGTGGATCTTGCAATAAGTCGGGATTATCAGTCCCCGTATCCAATAAGATTGGAAGAGTTGCAGAGGGGTGTATGCCCGCGCAAGCAGTGTATAGAGCGAGTTTCCCAATAGGGATTCCCATACCGCCAGCCCCTTGATCTCCTAAACCTAGAATGCGTTCTCCGTCTGATACGACAATAGTTTTAACTTGGTCAAAACGACGATGAGCGAAGATTTTGTCTATTGATTTCTTATCAGGATACGCAATATAAACACCGCGAGGACGACGATAGATATGACTATAACGTTGGCAGCCCAATCCGACAGTTGGCGTGTAAACAATCGGCATTATTTCATCAATGTGTTCGCATAATAAACGATAAAACAATGTTTCGTTTGAATCTTGTAAGTCTCTTAAGTAGATATATTTTTCGATGTCAGAGTGTTTGCTTTGCAATGTTTCGTACGAGCGTTGTAATTGAATAGTTAAATTTGTTTCAAAAGGAGGTATTAAACCTAATAATTCAAATGCTTCTCGCTCCTCATGAGTAAATGCCATTCCTTTGTTTAATAGCGGATTGGAAAGCAGGGCGTATCCTGTCAAATTTACCTTAAGATACAAGTTGTTATCGGAATTTAAAGCGAACTGGAAGTTCATATCGATTCCTTAAACATGTGCCTTCGTCTTTCTATTATCATAGATCAAATCGTAGGCAATTAATAGCTGAGCTCGATAATGTAATTATTTTTTACTAGGCAGTGGTTTGGTGGTAAATTATGCATAATAAAAATATTCCACGAGGAAGGAAATGTCATTTTTTCAAAAATTATTCTCTACAAAACCTGTGGGTCAGCGTTCTACTACAAATTTAAATCGATGCTTAACGGCAATGGATTTAACCATGCTGGGTGTCGGTGCCATTATTGGAGCAGGAATTTTTGTCCTAACTGGAATCGCTGCTGCAACCCAAGCGGGCCCAGCCGTTATTTTTTCTTATTTGTTAGCGGGAATAGCCTGTGGATTTAGTGCATTAGCCTATGCTGAATTAGCATCGAGCGTAGGTGGTTGTGGGAGTGCCTATGGATATGCTTATGCAAGTCTGGGGGAGTTAGTTGCCTGGATTATTGGCTGGGATTTATTACTGGAATATGGGATGGATGGCGCTACAGTTTCAATTGGCTGGGCTGGGTATGTACAAGAAGCCTTGAGAGCATTAGGTCTTAACTTGCCAGAAATGTTTCTTAAAGATCCTTTTCATGGTGGAATTATTAATTTGCCAGCAGTGTTGATTATTTTTTTATTGGCAAGTGTGCTATCAATAGGCGCTAAAGAAAGTGCCCTATTTAACAAAGTGATTGTATATGTAAAATTAGCCATTATTGCTCTCTTCATAGGGATAGGATTATTTCACTTTGATCCGCAAAAATGGAACCCTTTTTTACCGTTTGGAGTGCAGGGCATAGTCAATGGTGCGGGGTTAATTTTCTTTGCTTATATTGGGTTTGATGCTGTTTCTACGGCCGCTGAAGAGGCGATTAATCCACAACGAGATTTGCCCATTGGTATCATTGCTTCTTTGCTTATTTGCACGATAATTTATGTAATTTTTGCGGCATTGCTAACAGGCATGATGCATTATCCTGAATTAAATTCGAGTTCACCAGTAGCCAATGCGTTAATACACATAGGCTATCGTTTTTCTGCAGAAATTATTGCTATTGGAGCTATTGCTGGCTTAACAACCGTTATTTTGGTTATGTTATATGGTGCTTCGCGCGTGTTTTTAGCAATGGCTAGAGATGGGTTATTACCAAGATTTTTTGAAAAAGTTCACGTGCAGAGTCAAACTCCAAGACGTCTTATCTGGGTAATCGCAAGTATTATGGCTACTACTGCTGGCTTGTTACCGATTAACCAAGTTGCAAACTTAGTGAATATGGGAACCTTAGCAGCGTTCGCGGTAGTCAGTTCCGGAGTGATTGTTTTGCGCTATACCAAACCCAATTTAGAGAGATCTTTTCGCACTCCCTATGCGCCTTTTATACCTTTGATAGGTGTGTTGCTTTGCTTTTATTTAATGAGTAGTTTGCCTGCTTTGACTTGGATTAGTTTTGGTATTTGGACGCTAGTAGGAATCGTTATTTATTTTTCTTATAGTCGATTTAATAGTGTTCTTTACAAGGAAGCTTTATCTACTGGGATATAAATAAACCTAAATTCGGCAGTTAACTGCCGAATTTAGGATAAAAAACTAAGGATGATGAATTACTCCTCCACATAATGGTTTGGGAACTTGAGTGATACCCGGGTAACTGATTGGCATATTTTGCAAGCTGCGCACGGCTAAATATGCAAACGTTTGTGCTTCTATTGCAGCGCTATTCCAACCTATTTCACTGGCAATTCGAATTTTCATTTGCTGACCATAGTGTTTTTGTAAGCGTGTTTTGAATTGATCTAGGATCATTGGATTATGCCAGCCGCCGCCTGCTAGTATCCATTGTGAGGGGATATCTGTATGAATATGCTTAAGTGCATAGACAATACTGTCAGCAGTAAATGCTTCTAAGGTTGCGCATGCATCGTTGAATGGTAAATCCACTAGCTCAGGAATAAGCTTCAAATCCCCTAAATCTAATGATTTTGGAGGTAACATATGAAAAAAATTTTCGCCATTAATTTGAATACATGTTTGATAGAGTAAGTCTAAGATATTTTCATGGATGTTGCCTTGACTACCATATTTTCCATTTGCATCCATACTTTCTCTGCCATGGGTATGTAATTTAACTAATCTATCAATCAGGCCATTTCCAGGCCCAGTATCAAAACCCAATACCTGATTTTCGGATTGACCTTGGATGACAGTGATATTTGAAATGCCGCCACAGTTAACAACCGCTAGTGGAAATAGATGATCTCGTACAGCTAATGCTTGATGGTATAGTGGAGCAAATGGCGCGCCTTGTCCACCTGACATCACGTCATTCGATCGAAAATTATTGATGACAATGATTCCTGTTTTTGTTGCGAGTATATCGCCATAACCGACTTGCAGTGTTATATTTTTTTTTGGTGCATGAAATAATGTTTGTCCATGATAACCAATAACATCAATAGCTTTTGGTTGCAGATGTGATTTGATTAATAATAATTTTACTGCTTCATAATGCAAATCAGTTGAGTGTCGAATAATTTGGTCTAACGAAATAAGCGCGTTATCTTTCTTATGAAAATGCTCAAGTAATTTTTTTTTTGTTTCAGATAGTTCGAGTGTTGAAATGTTTAGCTCACTTTTCAAATATTCTTCTAAGTGAAATAAAAACTGTGTATTGGCAATTGATAAATTTCCTTCGGATTTTTTAACTGCAAATTCTGCTGCTTTTAAGAGAATTTTAAAATAGCTATCATAAGGCAGCGAAATATTTGCAATCTCTTCAATGTGATTTTTTCCATCGGTTTTTATGAGTGCTGCATCAATACCATCCATTGAGGTGCCGCTCATTAAGCCTATACTTAACATGTGATTTCCATTTTAGATTGAAAAAATGACCGTATTGCATGGCAATCGCAATGAAAATTATATAGTCTGTCATTCCCGCAGTATGTCGTATCAACGCATGCGTTGATAGTATTGCCGCGGGAATGACAGAAACCGCAAAGCAAAATTTCTCGTAATTTTCAATGCAATTGCCATGGACTGTATTGTATAATATGTACTTTATATGTTAATTCTCAGTAGAAACGTAACTTAGTATCTTAGAAAAGCCTCTTTATCAATGATAAATCATGTATTATCAAATGTTGACAACAATTTTCCTTTTCTTGGGTTTGGTTTAGGATTGCGTCCTATTCATTACGATGCGATTCTAGAACAATTGCCCCCAATAGATTGGCTTGAGATTTTGACGGAAAATTATTTAGTCGCTGGCGGTAGGCCATTGCATTATCTTGATCGTATTTGTGAACATTATCCTGTCGTTATGCATGGTGTTTCAATGTCATTAGGTAGCACAGATGCCCTTAACATGGATTACTTAGCTCGAGTAAAAAAGTTGGCTGAACGAATAAAGCCTCAATGGATATCCGATCACTTATGTTGGACAGGGGTAGATGGACGTTATCTGCATGAGTTGTTACCATTGCCTTATACATCAGAAGCAATAGAACTCGTGGTGTCGCATATTCATCAAGTCCAAGATTTTTTAGGGCAACAAATTTTGATTGAGAATGTTTCTAGTTATCTAACATATAATCAATCTACTTTTACTGAATGGGAATTTTTAGCGGAAATTGCTAAGCAGGCAGATTGCTATATTTTATTAGATATTAACAATATTTATGTCAATGCGTTTAACCATCGTTTTGATACACAGGACTACTTAGACGGTATTCCCAAGGATCGTGTGCGCCAAATTCATCTTGCAGGACATGCCCAAAAAGGCAAATATATTATTGATACGCATGATGCACCTGTTATTGATCAGGTTTGGAATTTATATCGAAAAGCGCTTGAACGATTTGGTTGTATTTCGACGTTAATTGAGCGAGATGAGAATATTCCTGCTTTATCAGTTTTGTTAGATGAAGTTACTCAAGCTCGCTCAATTGCAAGAGATATTATGTTGATCGATGGTGGTATGTGTTAAACAACGTTTAAAATGGAACCTTATGAATAATACAACTCACAAAAAAGCCATGTTTTATCGTTGGTTACCCCTAGGGTTGTTAGTCTTATGCATGTTTTTATTTTTTTATTTTCAACTTTATCATTATTTAAATTTTAAAAGTATACGAGAACATAGACAGTTATACGTCGAATGGACTCACGAAAATTATTTATTAGCTGTGTGTGGTTTTCTGTTGCTTTATTGTCTCATTATCGCAATTTCTATTCCGGGCGCCATTGTGTTTACCTTTGCAAGTGGATTTCTATTTGGGACATGGTGGGGAACGTTGTATGTATTAATTGGTGAAACAATAGGTTGTACGTTTACATTCCTTGCTGTCAAGATTTCATTGGGTGAGTGGGTAGAACGAAAAGCGGGAAAATGGGTAAAAAAAATGGAGAGCGAATTCCGAAAAAATGCATTTAACTATATTATGACATTACGTTTGATTCCCATTCTTCCTTTTTGGTTAGTGAATATTGCTGCAGCATTAGTTAAAGTGCGCTTACTAACATTTGTTAGTTCAACATTTTTAGGGATTATTCCTCTGACAGTTATTTATGTTTCGCTAGGCCATAGTTTAGGAATTATATTTGATAATCAAGATGCTCCGAATCTTGAAATTCTTTTGCAGCCACATATCTTTTTACCGTTAGTGGGTTTGTCTATATTTGCTATGCTACCCGTTCTTTATCAGTACGTAAAAAAGCAAAAAAAAAATAAATTACTTCCTCAATAATTTCCACAGCATTTTTTATATTTTTTTGCGCTGCCACAAGGACAAGTCTCATTGCGAGAAATTTTTAATGCGGGCTCTGGGATGATTTTTCCATTGACATAATACCAAGTATTATCTTCGCGTGAGAATTCACTGACTTCATGTAAGCTATATTTTTTATTGTCTGCAGAATAGTGTGCAATAAACTCAACGATACCTTTATTCCCTTCGGTTTTTGTGTTTTTAATTTCCAGTGCTAACCAATGCATTTGTTTGGATTGCTGTTCTGCCGACTCTTTATTAAATCCATGAGAAGCAGGTTCCTTCATCGTTTCGGCGATGAACTCAAGGTCGCCAATGGTGTAGGCAGAATATCTAGAACGCATAAGCTCTTCAGGAGTTTGCGGTTTTACTTGACCACTAATGAAGCGATTACAACAGTTTTCGAAACTACGATGAGATCCGCAAAAACATTCTTTCATGAAATACCTATATGTAATGATGGTGTTGTCTAAAAGAAAGAATTATATTAGGAACTCATTCTTTATGCCGCAAGATTAATTTTAAGGAAAAAATTAAATGATTAGGCATACTATTTTGTTTAAACTCAAAGCTGAAGTTCCAAAGCATGAACTTGAGCGTATTTTTACTGATATTTTGGCGTTAACCAATAAGTTTCACGGAGTCTCTTCGATAACGGGAGGTACCTGTCACTTTCATGAGCAAGATTCTCATCTTTTTTCACATGGTATCTCAATTGATTTTGATAATAAGGCAGCTAGAGATGCCTTTTTAAATGATCAACTTAGTTGGCCACCCGTAAAAGATCATATTATGAACATAACAGAAGGAGGATATAAGGGCATTATTAATTTTGATTTCAGGGAGTAATCAACAGATAACATTTAAGTGACAGGGTTTGTTATGAAAATAATGGATTTATTGCCTACGACTATTTCTTATTTAAATGAACTTGTGAAAGACGACACTCATCCAATCAATGTCAATTGGGAAAAAATTGCAGATTTAGAACATATATATGTTCTAGATGCTGAGATCACTTTACGAAAACTCAAATATTTAATCAGTACATCCTCTGCTAAAGAAGCAACACCTGAGTCCTTAAAACCCCTTCAAGAATTTCTAGTAGAACGATGGGAATATGTTCGCCAAACGGATTTATCTTATCCAAGTAATATGTCGTCTCTGACTAATCAGACTTGTTGGGTTTTAGCGAATGAGATATCGAATATTATTAACCTCTCCGCATACCAATTATTAATGCCTACAGTCACACATACAGTCAATGAAATTACAGGCAGTGAGTGGAAAAATTTGCAATTATCAGAGTTTGTTTTAAGTGATGATGATACACGGTTTATAGAAGTCATAGAGTGTTTACAATGTGCAGAAGAAGATTGCATTCTTAAACATACTAGCTTATTTGAGGGAGTACACGCAGCCAATATGGCACAGGGCGTGAAACCGTTAAGTGCAGCAGAAGCTTCGCGAGTTATCTCGCATTCTCATGAGACGACTCAATATTTTAGTGCTATCAAAAATATGTTTGAGATTAAAAATCGTGGTATGACTGTGGGAGCGTTTGTGACTCGTCTAGCGTATCAGTTAGTGGCTGGTGGAGTAAACCCAACAGATCGAAATGCAAATCACAATGTAACAATAGGGCCTGCAGCCATCGCAGGGATACAAGAATTTAATAATTTTCTCAAAATATTAACACCGCAAGAGAGGGATGCTCTCTATGGAAGTACTGCTCCTAATTTAACAATGGGCAGAAATTTTATGGTCATATGGTACCGAATATTGAGTCGTGCCGTCATAGATAGAATGATAGATCTGCCCGAACCAGAGCTGCAGGCTATCATTAATCATTTGGCCCAATTTGAATTTGTCGATGAGCCGTGTATATTATTGCTTGCAATAAATATCAATAGCATTTTAGCAAACAACCAAAATCTGTTTACCATCACACCATCAAATGCCCAAAGCAGCCAAATGGGAAATAATATTTTTCAAAACTACGCAGTCTCGAGAAATAATACTAAAGACAAATTAAAACAGATTAGCAAAAATTTCTTATTACAATCTAGAGAGTTATATGGCGGTCGGGGTGATTTACGTTTAGTTGAACGTATGCTAGCTAAGCTAATAGAACAAAATTCTAATGAAGTTATTATAAGTTCACTTCCAGCAAATTATTTAGAAACTGTTCTGAAAAGTTTAGATTCGGCACATCTAGGAATGTTAATTAAGAACGCGATAAATTTATTGAGTATTTTATTTAAGCTCCCAGCACATGTTGCAAAAGATTTTTTATGGAAACAATTGGGAGATAAAAATCTTAAAATAATTTTTCCAAATTCTATAGAGTTTAGGTTAGTTTTACAAAACCTGAATTTAGAAAATAAAAAAAGTCTTATCGAGGCTTGTTCTGCTGAACATTTGCGGTTAATGATGCAAATATTCCTGGATATCAATCCAGTAGTAGAAGTGCTAGACGCGGAGCAGACTCAATTTCTTTTATCTAAATTAGGTCGAGAGAGCCTGCGCGGGATGATCAGAAACATTAACGATTTAAAAAAGGTTCTGACTCACCATGTTAATCTGCGGAGTATGTTAGATCTGCTTGGCAAAGAACATATACAGCAAATGACAAAACAAAGCTATCAATTAAAAGAATTATTGACAGTTTTTGTTAGTAGCGACGTTGATCTATTAATAGATTTTTTAGGAAAGGAACATCTATGTCAGGCTCTCAATTCCTTTGCGAATTTACAAATTCTCCAAACATTGAGTGATCCAATGCAGGTGAAATTACTCGAGTCAGTGTTTGATGCTGAATACTATAAACGCCACATCACTATAGGAAGTGATTTGTTGACAATAATGAGGAGTATCAATCAACACAATCAAGAGAAATTGTTATGTAGAATGGATCAACGACATTTGCAAAAGTTAATTTCCTCTTGGTATATCTTAAGTCAAATGCTGAATTCTTTGTTACCGAGCAATCAAGCAAACTTGTTGTATCGATACTTGAGTAGAGAACATTTGCAAAGTATTATTGATGAATCTGTGATAGATAACGCTCGAAATCATTCTAAAGAAACGTTTCAGAATATTTGTTTTTCTGTTGGTCCTATGCATATAGCAAAAATGACTAACTCGCTGATTACGTTAGGAGCTGTGCTATCACTATTATCTGACACTCAGCAAGATGAATTTATATCTCATTGTTTTTCCCCTGAAAAAATTGATCAGTTGATTAAAAATCACTTCGAATTAAATTATGTCATGCAGAGTTTTTCAAAGACGGCTATCAAAAAAATTCTGTTCAAATTATCGGAAGAAAAAGTTTATCAACTAATTGATTCGGTAGATATGCTTGCTAGTGCTATTTCGCGTTATGAAAAGCAAGAACAGGAAAATTTTCTATCTCAGTTTCGTTATGAGAAGGTATGGAAATTATTATATATCCAAACACACTTAGCTAAATTATTAAAAAACATTCATGAAGACAATAGAATTAAAATAATTGAAACGTGTGAGCCTAAAAAATTACAACGTATGTTTCAGCAAGCTGTTTTTTTGCCAGAGCTATTAGAATTGCTACCATCTGCAGCACAAATTATTTTTTTAGATAAATTAGGCGGTCAGAAATTAAATGATCTGTTGATTGGCAACCAAATGTTTTATTATGGTTTAAAAAATATTGATCCATATACTCGTAATGCTAAAGTTTTTTCAGCGTTATTGCTTGGTCTTGCTAAGGCATATTTAGTACACCTCGATAAAACAATGCCGCATGATCAAGTGTATTTCTCTATAAAATTGGCGACGGAAGAGCTTATTCAGGTGATGGAGGGGAAGAAAAATTCAGAGTGCTTAAGAGAGTATGCATCACAACTCTCACAAGGTGATTTGTTTTTTATTCATAAACGTTATTTAGGAATAGCAACGATAGCTCCACTTCAAAATATTCTAATAGACCCTATGCGAACTGCTAGACCTAATCCATCTATGTTGTTTACTAGACCTACGGCAGCTCTATCAGTGCCTGTCATGCAAAATAGTGGTGTCTTTAAGATATGATAAAATATGCAAAGCTATAGTCCTTCAGATAATTATCTGAAGGACTATAGCTGTGAAATAATGACAAGTGGGGCGTTTTAAAGCGCCCCACTGTAAAATTTATTTACTCTTTTTTTCTTTCTTAGCAGCACGCTTTTCTTTTAGTGATTTAGCTGGTTTCTTTTTGATTTCTTTTTTCGATTCTTTACTTTTGCTCATATGTTATCTCCTTGCAAGGTTATATGACATAACTGAGGTTAAATATTCAGAATAATCATAGTGGTTATGTCTATTGAAGTCTAGTCTGTTCATCATATTTTATTAACATCTACTTGCTCTTGGTTGAAAGACCTTATACGATCCGTTTTAAAATTTTAATGCACAAGCTTTGAAGGTATTATATGGCACAATTTATTTTTACAATGCAGGATGTTGGAAAAGTAGTTCCTCCGAAAAAAGAAATATTAAAAAAGATATGGTTATCTTTTTATCCAGGCGCAAAAATTGGAGTCCTTGGGTTAAACGGATCTGGTAAGTCGAGTTTGTTAAAGATCATGGCTGGGGTCGATAAAGAGTTTAATGGTGAGGCACGCCCACAGCCAGGCATTAAAATTGGATATTTATCGCAAGAACCGCAATTAGATCCTAATAAAAATGTTCGCCAAAACGTTGAGGAAGGAGTGGGTGAATCTATTACATTATTGAATCGTTTCAATGAGATCAGCATGAAATTTGCTGAGCCTATGAGCGATGATGAGATGAATAAATTGCTAGAAGAACAAGGCAATTTGCAAAATGCGATTGATACTGCAGGTGCTTGGGAAGTTGAGCGAAAATTAGAAATTGCTGCGGATGCTTTGCGTCTTCCTCCTTGGGAAGCGGATGTGACTAAGCTTTCGGGGGGCGAACGTAGACGAGTTGCTTTATGTCGATTACTGTTATCTAAACCGGATATGTTGCTGCTAGATGAACCTACCAACCATTTAGATGCAGAAAGTGTGGCTTGGCTGGAACAATTTTTACATGATTATCCTGGGACAGTCGTTGCTGTCACTCATGATAGATATTTTTTAGATAATGCTGCTAGTTGGATTTTAGAATTAGATAGAGGAGCGGGAATTCCATATGAGGGAAATTATTCTTCCTGGCTTGAACAAAAAGAAAAACGTTTAGAACAAGAGGAACGACAGCAGTCTTCACACCAGAAAGCATTGCAAGCAGAGTTGGAGTGGGTGCGTTCAAATCCCAAAGGTCGTCAAGCAAAAAGCAAGGCGCGCCTTGCACGTTTTGATGAGCTCAATGCGAAAGAGTTTCAAAAACGCAGCGAAACTCAAGAATTGTATATTCCGCCGGGGCCACGCTTGGGAGAACTGGTGATTGAAGCTAATAATCTTGGCAAGCGCTTTGGTGATAGAGTTATTTTTGAAAACTTAAATTTTAATATTCCGAAAGGAGCGATTGTTGGAATCATTGGTCCCAATGGTGCAGGAAAATCAACTTTATTTAAAATAATCATGGGGCAGGAGACTCCCGATGATGGCGACATTCGCATTGGTGAAACTGTCAAACTTGCCTATGTAGATCAGAGTAGAGATTTATTAAACAGTCAAAATACGGTTTGGAATGAAATTTCAGAAGGTCAAGATATTATGACTATTGGTACTTTTCAAATGCCATCCCGAGCCTATGTGGGACGTTTTAATTTCAAAGGAACGGATCAACAAAAATTTATTAAAGAGTTGTCAGGCGGTGAACGTAATCGAGTGCATTTAGCTAAAGTATTAAGTAGTGGCGGGAATGTATTGCTTCTCGATGAGCCGACAAATGATTTAGATGTAGAAACCTTGTTGGATTTTCAGCAAAGAGGAAAAATTAATTTTATGTGCGCCATAAAAATTAAATTCCATGGTATCAGTCATGTTAATTCCAATTTGCTGCAAAACATTAACAAGTTCATCATTGTCTAATTGATTTAAATTAGCATAAATTTCTTTTGCTTTATTTTTCGAATCTAAAACATCAATAAACCTAAAAAAATTCAAGGTTAATATCTGGTGCATTTTTGGAATATTGTATGATAATAACAATGAATTCATTATCTGAGCAGAAGCAATTGGCTGCAAGTTTTTCACCCAAGAATTTGGGTTTGGCGTATTTCCATTAGCTCTTACTTCCATTGACGAATACCCATCAGGTTTGCCGTAGTTCTCGGTATGTGAAAAATAGAATTTAAAATTTGGTGATTCAACTTCTCTAGTCTTTATTAATTCAAGCCCAAAGTCTCTTTGCTTATAGAAAACGCACGGATTATCTTTTGATATTTTATCTAAATCAAATAGAAGTTCTAAACCCTGAGTAGATCGCTGGTCAATAACGTTTGCTCCTAAACAAATTGCATTTCCATCTCCTTCTTCTTGATCTCCCCAATGCAATGCTGCGGGCCTAAAAGGTAAATAAAACTGCAGTAAGGTACGGCGTCCATAAAGACAATCGTTAAATATACTTTCAATCGCCGTAGTTGAAGTTAAATGTCTAACTGTTGAGAATAGTTTTACCTTATCCGCAGCTATCATTAATCTATCGGAAAGGGCTTTGTCCTCACATTTTGGCCTATAGGGTTCGTTAGCTTCTCGTTGTAATATACTAGAATTTTGTTCCGGCCATCTCTTGTGGAGCCTATGGTCTTCCTCTTTTCTTCTTTTCGTTGCGCGAAAACTTCGTTGCACTTTGAGGACTACATCTTCAACAGGCGATTCTTTTCTTTTATGTGTTGCTAAAAATCTCTTAATAACAGTCGTTGTTTGCTTTTCTTTTTCCATAACCGTTAAAGGTACCGTAAATCCAGAAAAAATATGCGCTCTTGGTTCTGGTAAATATTTTTTAAATAAGGTGATAAGTTTTTCATTATTAGACAAGTAAACATTTTTTATGAAGGTAGGATTTGCAATCTGCAATGGTAATATTTGTGTACCACTATCCTTAGTGCCGTTTTCCCATGCAAAAACTTCTAAGATTTGTTGTTCTATTAAAGCTAACTGGGCTGATTCTTCTGAAGCTGAAAAATTAGTAGTAAAAAATCTTTCTATCGAAAACCACAAACGAAATGTTGAGGCCCGATTTGTACATCCCTGCTCATCTACATAATATTTTAGAGATGCATTGTTACGAAACTCATTTGTTGAGGTACCAAAAGAGGATTTGATGTACTCTTCTAATAACTCATCAATTTTCTCATGATTATAAGCACGCTGAAGATATTCAGTAATTTCTTTAATAATAGCCAGTTCTTTCTCTGTCACTTCAGTCACCTCTTTTCTCTAGTTGTTTACTCTAAGCTGCAAGTCAAATAAACGGAATAAATTCCAAAGCTTCGTGATTAGAATGTGAAGAGAAAAACTGTATAATATTCGTAATTGGTACGTAACTTTTCAGTAGGCGCTAATGTTACACTTTTTGTGCAAATAATTCAATTTGATTAGAATTTCACGATTTACTCTATTGATTTATATCAATATATTCGCTAATCTTGCCGCCTCTTTTATATGGATAGCTCGCATGAGCCACGGCAACGAACTGCCAAAAGTTATAGATAAGTCACAAGCTGACATTGATGCCGCTATCACTGCGATTAAAGCCAGCAACATTCCGAGCAGCACCCAGGATTTTGCGATCTCTTGTATTAAGCTAGCGGTCTGGTTACCCAAGGCGTTTCTTGAGCACAAAATTAAGTTATCCAACTTACGCAAGCTCATCTTTGGACTTGGCAGAAAAAATAAGAAAAAACCGAAAGATTCGGCGCAATCAAATGCTAACAATGCAGATGATGTTAAAAATAATGATATTGCAAATACATCATCCGACACCGAATCAGTTGAAAGTGAAGCACCAACAACGACCAATGAAATCACCAAACCTAAACCAGGACATGGACGTTTATCGCATTTGGCTTATACCAACACCATTGAGCATCAGATATTAACCTCTGAACATAAAGCGGGGGATCTATGTCCTACACTCTGTGGTGGGAAATTATATTGTATTGAGCCTGGTGTCATTGTGCGTGTTAAAGGACAGAATCTAGCAGCAGTACATAAATATTGGATTGATAAATTACGATGCGCATCCTGTAGTTATATAGTGAAAGCCGATACTCCAAATCATGTTGGAAATGAAAAATATGATGCTGCATTCAAAGCAATATTAGCACTACAAAAATATTACGTTGCCGTGCCATTCAATAGACAAGCATACTTTCAGTCTTTGTTAGGAGTTCCGTTACCTGTATCAACACAATGGCGACTTATTGAAGAAGTCGGCGGTGCTGCACTGCTTGTCTTTCCAACTTTAGAACGTATGGCTGCAAATGGTGATCTCCTTCATAACGACGACACCAATGTTAAGATTACCGACGTCATACGTCATAATCGCGCGCACCCAAGCAAAGAACGGACTGGCATGTTTACAACAGGCATTTTTTCACGCACAGACAAACGTGATATTGCGCTATTTTATAATGGTACGATGCACGCCGGCGAAAACATGGAAAAACTACTTAAGAAGCGTGATGCAGGTGCTTGCGATGTATTGCAAATGTGCGATGCTTTGAGTCGCAATATTCCTGCTTCACTTAAGACTATTCTCTGTAATTGTTTAAGCCACGGATTTCGCAAATTCAATGATCTTAAAGAATTTTATCCTGAACAATGTATTCGAGTAATTGAGCTTATTGCTGATGTTTACAAAAATGATGAGCAAACTATCGAGTTTACAAAACAACAGCGACTTGAATATCACCAAGAACACAGCGCTCCGATTATGAAACATTTGAATGAGTATATTGCGCATCAATTAGATAGCAAACACGTTGAACACAACGATTCACTTGGCAAGGCCATGCGTTATATGTTGAAGCATTGGCACGCGTTGTCACAATTCCTACGTATTCCTGGGGCACCCCTTGATAATAATATTCTGGAGCGCGCATTAAAAATTCCTATTCGCGGACGGCGCACATGGTTATTTTATAAAACTGAATATGGCGCCATGATTGGTGGCGTGCTAACTAGCATCATCTATACTTGTGCCCTATCAGGCATTAATCCATTGAATTACCTGATTGCTTTGCAAGAGCATAAGAAACAAATTGTTAAAGAGCCGGAACGTTGGTTGCCGTGGTGCTATGAAGATACTCTTGCATCATCATTAGCAGCATGACTTGCTACACATCGCCAATCTTTAGGAATGCCTGCTTTTGTAGGATCACCTTGCGCTAAGAGAATTTGCAATTCACTCGCGCGAATTGAAACCGCACTTATTTTACTTGTTGGCCACCAAGCTAGCCTTCCTTGGCTAAATCGCTTTTGAGCCATCCAGAATCCGCTGGCGTCGTACACTAATAATTTTACTGAGGTGCGCGCACGATTTGTAAATGCAAATATTGTTCCACTGAATGGATCGCAGAAGAGTTTTTGTTGGCACTGCGCTTTAAGGCCGCATATGCCTTTTCTAAAATCTATCGGCTCTACAGCAAGTAACAATCGATGTTGTGGTGTGATTTGTAGCATCGCATTACACCATAAATTGAGTGATAATTTCGGGTAAAGATGCAACAGGAATCGCACTGACTTTTAACACGCAGCCATTTATGCGATGCAATTCAATTGAGCATGTCTGTGTACTTGTACATAACGAAGTTATTGATTTGCTAGTCAATGGTGCTAGCGATTCTGTTTTGGCTTCAATAAAATTAATACTTGTGCAAATATTTAGGTTTTCTTTAATCTGATTGGTATTAAGACTTAACGCGTTAGTAATAGCGGTTAGAGGGTAACGATCGATTAGCGGTTTGACTTTGTCCCAAAGGTATTCGGGAATTTTGCCGCGCTTAGTGCGCGTTGCTCGCCAGTGATCGAAGTGTGACTTTGCTTCCTCTAATAGTGTATGTTGTTGCATGACTTGGCCTCAATTAAGATATTAAGGCTGATAGGGTATTAGTTAGCAGGGGTTGGTGTCACTCAGTGCTGCCGAAAGTCCACAAACCTTGCGTGCATTAGAAGAAGCATTGCTTAGTTTCCCAGGCTGTGCAATGGTTATTTCTCATGATAGATGGTTTTTAGATAGAGTTGCAACGCACATCTTAGCGTTCGAAGGGGATAGTTCAGCGACGTTTTTTACGGGAAATTTTACTGAATTTGAAGAGGATCGCATACGTCGATTGGGAGATAAAGCTAAGCAACCGCATCGTATGAGATATAAAAAGTTGGAGCAATAGCTAAATCCAATCATTAAACGAAATACCAATCCCCGCAGCTTGGGTTTTGTGATTATATTCAATTAAGCTTTGGCCATATCCACTAAAGTATTGTCCATAAAGCGATATATGTTTTAGAACTGGGTACGATAAGGTGACTTCAATAGAGCCTCTACTCAGTCCGCTTTCAATATTTTGTAATTGGATAGATGCAATGACGTTCTTGAGTTTGTAAGAAAATGATAAATGCTCATAACCTAGATAATGAGCTATCCCAGGAGTAAATTGTCCATGATCTAACAGCGCCCAGGCTTTTAATCCTATTAACCAATTACCTCCAGAGACTTGCAGGGTCGAAATAGCTCGATTCCAACTTCTCTCTAATTGACCCCCACGTCCGTTTGACTGATGATCCAAGCCTAATCGTAGTAACCAATTCCGATGAAAGTGATCTTCAAAAAATATTTCCGGCTCATAATTTGTTTCTCTGAAATATTGTGATTTTGCGTAAACTTGCCAATAATTCAACTGAGTGTATGCAAGATTAAGTGAGAGGTTTGGGTTACGGAACACAACAGGAATAATGGGTACAAAAAAACTAAGTTGTGCTTTGAATTCATTCCTCATAATGTTTTGATTGTTGGGTGGCAAGCCTTGCGGAGTTTGGTAAATACCAAAATCAGGAGATGCTGTGTAATAATAGGGTAAAATATAGGTTGGTCTATATAAGATGAACGAAATAGGATTATTGACAGCTTCTTTTTGTTTATTGATTTTTTCTTCTAAAACTGATTTTCCAGGTGGGGTAACTTTCTCTATTGTTCGATGTAATTTTGCAATGGCTTTTTTTTGTAAGTGTAAATATTTTTGTGTGCTATCAATTTTAGTCTGTGTAGCTTCATCTGCATAACTAAATGGAATAAAAAACAGTGCACCAACAAAACAGATTATTAATTTTAATTTCATTACCTTAGCTTTTCCTAACTTTGAAGTAAAAAAGCAGGAAGGGATCGAAGAGCCAGTTGTGTTAAAGTGGATGTCTTGGTGATGTTTTAGGCTTCCTAAGCTTTACACTAGGCATGCACACCGCATCAACCGCTGACTTCCTGGCATATAATCGTTGGGCTTCGATTCATTTCCTGCTTTATTTCAGTATAGTTTTTTTATCACATTTTGCAATCGCTTTTACTATACTATTTTGCTTGATTTCATAGGAAAAAAAGTACTCTCTTGAATTCACTCAACAACTCTTTATAAGAATATTTTCTAATAAAAAGAATTAGTCCGTATCAAATATGTGTGATTTTTCAGTAATTTCTTGATTTAAATGGATGAGATGATGGTGAAGATTTTTTAATATGGGGCGATTATCAATAGAAACAATACTCATACTTGGATAATAAACTCTTAATTTCTTATAGAGATTTGTAATGGTTATGTCACATAAAGCACTACTACATTCATCTAAAAATAGAATGTCTGGTTCCTGCAAAAAGATACGTGCAAAGGCAATTAATTGTTGTTCGCTGAGAGATAATTCCCGTTCCCAAGGGCGAGTTACAAATAAAAAAGGGATGAATTTCTCTAAATGGCATAATGTCATAACGGATTGAATTTTTTCAATACTGACGTTTTCGTCATGAGAATATAATAAAATATCATGTAAGTTTCCTGAGGGAAGGTAATTTTTTTGCGGTATAAACATTATCTTAGCGTTGGGGTAATGATGTATAGAACCTTTTGTATATGGCCAAATTCCAGCTAATGCACGCATTAAAATGCTTTTACCAGTGCCTCGGGAGCCAGTCAGTAGGTAATTCTTTCCTTTAGTAATATTCAAGGTAATATTAGGTAGTAAAATTTGGGATGATGGCAGGGTCAGGGATACATTAATTTTTAAGTTGTCTGAATGAGTCGTGGTGACTAAAAGATCTGTATTTTTTGACAGATTGTCAGTTGTGAGAAGATCATCCATTTCACTTAATCGATGAATCACTGCACGCCATTCGGCGATTATATTGTAGGTGTTGACAAATATTGAAAAAGAACTCATGACATAACTAAAAGCACTTGAAATCTGCATCACAATTCCGAGTGATATTTTCTTTGCTAGATACAACGGCAAGGCAATAATGATTCCAAATAAATAGGATGCAGTATTATAGCCATTATTTAAAAAAACCAATTTTTTCTGCAATGAAATAATATCTAAAAAGTTGGTTACAATGAGATTAAAATGCTCTCTCATTTTTCGATGTTCTGATTTTTCTCCATTGAGTAAAGAGATTTGTTCGCCAGACTCTCTTATTTTAATCAGATGAAAACGAAAGTTAGCATTTAATGTTTCCTGATTGTAATCTAAGTTAGCCAAAGTGTTTCCTATGCGCTGAGTTAGCCAAGTTCCTATTAATGCATAGAAAAGTGCTGCCCAACATAAATAACCTGGGATAACAAAATGAAATGAACCTAGAGAAATGGTGAAATTACCTGATAATCCCCAAAGAATATATCCGAAACATATTAACGTAATGACAGCTTGAAAAAATTTCAAGAAAATAGTCACCGTGTGATGAGTAAATTTATCGATGTCTTCACTGATGCGCTGGTCAGGATTGTCGATAGGTGATTTAGAAAATTGCAGTTGATTATGAGTGTGATTGACTAACCATTTATCTAGATAACTGAATGTTAGCCATTCACGCCAAAGTATGCATAACAGTCCATTTAGATAAGATCCGTATCCGTATGAGGTAATCATTAATATTAAGAGAAGAGCAAATTTCCACAACGAGGAAAAAAGGTCAGCTTCATCGAATAGTTGTAATGCATTAAAAAAATCTTTATTAAAATGATTCAGGCCAACACTAGAATATATCTCAGCTAAAATACACACTAGATTTAAAATTAGCAGTTGAAAAGCTTTTCTTTTTTTTTCAGATTGCCAAAAAGGCTTTGTTAAATGCCAAAATTCTTTAAAAAAATTGGCATTAAATTTTAGATGGGTGTTCATTCATAGTCGACCAAATGACAGCGTCATGCAACAGCAGATTCTAATTTATGAGGCGAGGTTGTTGGAGATAGCCATTCTATTAGGTCTAGTAGTAAGGTTGAAAGTGTAGCGCTCATGATAAAAAAATCGGCATCAAATTGTTGTTCACGTGTTTCAGTTTCAATATTGGTAGATTCAGATAAAACGTCATCTTGATATTGTATACTTCGTATTGAAAAGTCATCCGCTAAAACAAAATTTATTCTATCATGCCAGCAAATTGCTAATTGCTTGACTTCACAGCCATCTTTTATCAGTTCTTGAATGCTGCCAGCAAATAAGTTTTGCTGTTGACACCGAATGACTCGTTTTTGTTGTTGAGGATCCTGCAGTAAGCAGGATTTTTCAATTGAAAATTCTTTAGGATAGTTTTGGTTCTTAAGCCATTGAGTCATGAACGGTGACAGTTTTTTTAATTCTTTTGGCCGAATATTTTCGGTTACGCACCGTTTGAATAAATTAATAAACTGTTCAATTTTGTTAGTGTTAGTCGTGCTAATGATTAACCAGTTATTTTTAGTATCGATGTATGCATACAATCGGGTAAACTTACTAAAAGCTCTCGGTAACAAAGTCATCATGACTTCATCTTTTAATGAAAGCTTTTCTTTTTGACTGACTCGTCTATCATCTCGCATTTCAATTAATTTAATTTTTTCAGTTAACTCTTGACGAATGACTGTTGCAGGTAATATTTTTTCTTCAATTTGTAAACATATCATCATATAGCCGTTCATTGCTTGGACTAAGGGTGCTCCTTCTATATCGAGTGGTGAAACCCAGCCGTGAGCTGAGGGCAAAGAAGGTAAACAAGAAGTGAAAGCCATAGACTCAAGCTGTTCAGCTAGTTTGTCTGGAGAATAAGCCAACGCTTTTGTTAACTCGAATAATTGCACCTGTTTGAACCACATGAATATTCCCTTTTATAAAGATTGCGAGGCTAGGAATGTTAGCGTGATTCGTGCATTTCGGAAAGTCTTTTTAGGATTATCCTAGGATAATGTAACTCAGGCACCTGAGTTACATTATATACAGATTTTAACCTTTGCGATTCCAATCATTTTTGTCGGTCGGATTGCGTTGTCCAGCTGGATTTTTATTGTCTCGCCATTTTTCTTGATCTTTGTTGGTTTGGTTTTGGCGATTGTCTTTTTGTTTATCATTAACTTTTTTTGGATCGTTAGCCATCTTAGTTCTCCATATGTTAATAAATACAAATGAAACTACTGATTGACATAACTATGTTAATACATACAAGTATTAGCACAAGGTGGTATTAGCCCTAACTTGATTAGTAGAAACCCTTATCGTGTCTTATTCATAAAATTAAAAACATTAAATTAATTATAGAACTAGTAGAATGAATTATTTTTGTTTAGTATGTAATGTGATCTACTCAGCTTAATGGCTTTTTCGCTAATATAATCGGGATAATTAACTGAATGCGATTAAACCTGTATTTTCTAATGGCATTATACAGTGGAGTGTTGTTAACAGGCTGTATGGCAGGGCCTAATTATCATACTCCAGCGGCTCCTAACACTCATTCTTACACGCACACTCCAGATAATACAAAAACAGTTAAAACGTCTGGGTTACCTAACTCGGGAAAAGCCCAACAACTTGTGACAGCAGATGTTCCTGCGGAATGGTGGGAGTTATTTCATTCTGCTGAGCTCAATAATTTAGTTCGTATCGGATTAGCGAATAGTCCGAATGTCATTGCTGCTGAAGCTGCGCTTAAACAAGCACAGGAAACATTAAATGCGAGTATAGGTACTGCTCTGTTTCCATCAGTGAGCGCACAGCTAATTGGCGGCAGAGAGAGAGGCACAACGGTTAGTATCCCAGGTATATCAAATAGCATCACCAATCTTTACAATCCTTCAATTAATATAGCTTATACATTAGATTTTTTTGGCGCTGCTAGGCGAGAGTTAGAATCGTTACGAGCGCAAGTTGATTTCTCACAATTTCAATTAGAAGCAGCAAATTTAAATTTAACTTCAAATATTGTCACAACAGCTATTAATTCTGCTTCATTGCGTGCGCAAATTGATGCGACTAAAGAAATTATTAAATTACAAAGCAATCAATTGAGAATTGTGAAACAACAATTCCAACTAGGTGGTGCATCAGGCGGAGATGTTTTTCAACAAGAAAATCAGTTAGCTCAAACCATTGCAACGTTACCACCGTTACAACAAAATTTAGAACAGTCGCTGCATGCGTTAGCCGTATTAGTTGGTTCCTTACCCAGTGAGATAGACTTACCTAAATTTAATTTACATAAATTATATTTACCTGCGAAATTGCCCTTAACATTACCTTCAACTCTAGCTAAGCAACGACCAGATATTCGTGCAGCAGAAGCATTACTGCATTCGGCAAGTGCACAAATTGGTGTGGCTACTGCCAATTTATATCCGCAGATTACGCTCAGTGGAAGTTATGGTTGGTTATCGAATACTCCGAATGGATTATTCTCTTATCGTAATGTTGTGTGGAATTACATGGGCCAAGTTTTACAGCCGATTTTTAATGGCGGTGCATTAATGGCAAAAAAACGCGGAGCTGTTGATGCATTTCAGCAGGCTGCAGCGCAATACAGACAGACTGTTATTCAGGCATTTCAAAATGTTGCAGATACTCTGACTGCCATTCATAACGATGCCAAGTTATTGCAAGCACAAAATAATGCAGAAATTGCAGCTGAAAAATCACTTAAATTAACACAACAACAATATCGCTTAGGTGGTGTTAACTACATAAATTTATTGGTCGCGGAGCAACAATACCAACAATCCAAGATTGCAAGTATTCGCGCGCAAGCTTCACGTTTCACGGATACTGCAGGATTGTTTCAAGCGCTGGGCGGTGGTTGGTGGAGCCGCGATATCAAAAAGTGTGAAGGATAACCAACGATGAATGAGCAAATGTCTAAACAAATGCGCAAGATGCTGATTGGAGTTTCAATATTATTTGGATCGATTATTCTTTACAAGCTGTGCGTTGGCTTTTTTGTTTCCTTCATGATTTCTAAAAATAAGTCGCCTGCAGTGACAGTCTCAGCAATGAAGGCACAATATGCTTCTTGGCAGCCGAAAGTAGAAGCAACGGGTTCGTTACGCGCTATTCAAGGAGTCAATGTGACAACGAGTCTCGCGGGAATGGTCCAGAAAATATATTTTACTCCAGGTGCTATTGTGAAAAAAGATGACTTGCTCGTTCAATTGAATATAGACAGTGATGTGGCACAACTTCATTCGTTACAAGCGTCTGCTGAGCTTGCGAAAATCACGTTAAAGCGTGATATAGCTCAATATAAAATTAAAGCAATTAGCAAAGCAGTATTAGATTCTGATCTTGCTAATCTGAAAAATTTTAATGCGCAAGTAGCAGAGCAGCAAGCTGTGATTGCGAAAAAGACCATTACTGCGCCTTTCAGTGGGCGGTTAGGCATTTCAGCAGTCGATTTAGGTCAGTATGTGAATAGTGGTGATAAAGTTGTTTCACTACAGCAGCTGGATCCTTTATACATTGATTTTTTTATACCGCAAACTGAATTAGTAAAATTGAAAGTTGGCCAAGCAGTGAGGGTGACTTCAGATAGCTATCCGAATGAAAAGTTTAAAGGAAAAATTTCAACAATTGATCCAATCGTTGATGTCAATACTCGCAATGTGGAGATTGAAGCAATTATTGAAAATCCAACATTAAAATTATTGCCTGGAATGTTTGGATGGGCCACTGTTGATGTTGATAAACCAAAACAATATATTACACTTCCGCAATCAGCTGTCTCATTTAATCCGTATGGTGATATTATTTATAAACTAAAAGAAGTTAAAAATGATAAAACCAATAAGATGATCTTAACAGCTAACCAGACCTTTGTGACAACAGGTGAAATTCGTGGTGATCAAATTGCTATTTTAAAAGGTCTAAATGCTGATGAAATGGTTGTGACTAGTGGACAGTTAAAATTAAAAAATGGCAGCCAAGTCGAAATTGATAATTCTGTTGTGCCTGCTGATAACCCTGCGCCTAAGCCAGTGGATGAATAATTCAAGGAAGAAGCTGTATGCGGTTTACAGATATTTTTATTGAACGACCTGTTCTAGCCACGGTTGTTAGTTTATTAATATTAGTATTGGGTCTGCGATCCTTATTTTCTCTTCCCATTCAGCAGTATCCTAATACGCAAAATGCCGTTGTATCTGTTAATACAACTTATACAGGTGCCAATCCAGAAGTTGTTGCTGGATTTATTACGACTGCGTTAGAAAATTCGATTGCTCAAGCGAATGGTATCGATTATTTAACGTCGAGTAGTACGTTGGGATCAAGTTCTATTCAGGCAAATTTGAAATTAAATTATGATGCGAATACAGCACTCAGTGAAATCAATACAAAGGTTAATGCTGTTTTAAATCAACTTCCCAAAAGTTCGCAGCAGCCAGTGATTACTGTGGCGATAGGAAATACCATTGATGCTATGTATATCGGTTTTTCAAGTGATATTCTTCCGAGTAATAAAATCACGGATTATTTAATTCGAGTGGTACAACCTAAATTACAAGCTGTTCCAGGTGTTCAAACCGCGGAGATTTTGGGTAATCGGCAATTTGCACTTCGTGCTTGGTTAGATCCTGTAAAGTTATCAGGTTATGGTGTCACTGCAGCTGATGTATCTGCTGCGTTAGCAAATAATAATTTTATATCTGCAGTCGGACGTACAGATGGAGAGATGTTTACAGTCAATCTCACTACTGATACGGGGCTCACTGATTTAGATCAATTTAAGCATTTAATTATTAAAGCAAGTCATGGCGCTATTATTCATTTGAGTGATGTTGCAAAAATTGCATTAGGTGCAATTAATTATGATACAGAAGTTAGCTTCAATGGCGATTCAGCGATTTACATTGGTATCAAGATAGCACCTTCTGCAAATTTACTGACGGTTGTTAATCAACTTGATAAAGTTTTTCCAGTGATTCAAAAAGAATTACCGACAGGCTTAAATGCAAAAATTGTTTATGACAGTAGTAGCTATGTTAACAGCTCTATTAGAGAGGTTGTGAAGTCACTATTTGAGGCGTTATTTATTGTTACAATGGTTATATTTATTTTTCTTGGTTCAGTTCGTTCTGTCATTATTCCGGTGGTTGCCATTCCGCTCTCGCTAATCGGTGCTTTCTTTATTATGTTAGTGTTGAAATATTCTGTGAATTTGTTGACATTGCTTGCGCTGGTTCTTGCGATTGGTTTAGTGGTTGATGATGCAATTATTATTGTCGAAAATATTTATCGATATATTGAAGAAGGTATGCCAGCGCATGCAGCTGCAATCAAAGGTACACGGGAGTTAGCAAATCCAATTATTGCTATTTCGATTGTGCTGGTTGCTGTTTATGTACCTATCGGATTTATGGGTGGATTAACAGGTGCTTTATTTACTGAATTTGCTTTTACACTAGCGGGTGCAGTGACGATCTCTGCTGTTATCGCATTAACACTGTCACCGATGATGTGTTCTAAATTTTTAAAATTAACTCAGCCAGAAGATAAAATTAAATTTATCAATTATGTGGATAAAAAATTTGAATATTTGCAGCATGGATATGAAAAAAAATTAAAAGCTTCGTTAAGTTTTTTACCCGTAACTAGTGTATTTGCGTTGATTATTTTAAGCAGCATTTATTTTTTATATAGTTATTCTAAATCCGAATTGGCTCCTGTTGAAGATCAGGGAATTATCCTCGCGCAGCTAACTGCTGCACCTAATGCTTCTTTAGGACAGACGAAACTTTATAATCGACAAATGTTTCACATATTTAAATCATTTCCTGAGACCGATAATATTTTTCAACTTGTTGGTATTAGCGGTTTAAATACAGCGATTGGTGGCATGGTGCTAAAACCTTGGGATCAACGCAGCCGAACAGCTCAAACGATGCAGCCATTGGCACAGGCTGATTTCAATAAAATTGCGGGTGCTAAAGTTGCTGCTTTTCAACTTCCACCACTGCCAGGCGGTGGTAGCGGGTTGCCTATTCAATTTGTCATTGAATCGACAGAGCCATTTGGTCGTATGAATGAGGTGGTTCAACAATTTTTGGATAAGGCTAGAGATACAGGTATGTTTTTTTATATCGATACGGATCTTAAAATTGATAAGCAACAAACAACCATTTTGCTAAACCGTGAAAAAATATCTCAGCTAGGATTAAATATGCAAGATGTAGGTAATACTTTGCAAGCTGCGATGAGTCAAGGTTACATCAATTATTTCAATTATTCTGGACGATCTTACCAAGTGATACCTCAAATGAGTCGACAGTATCGCTTGAATAGTTCGCAGTTATTAAATTTTTATATTAACAGCACCACGGGCATGTCGATTCCATTATCAACAGTCGCTACTTTAAAAAATACTGTGGAACCAGAATCATTAAATCATTTCCAACAATTAAATTCAGCGACTATTTCTGCTGTGCAAGCACCAGGGATCACGATGGGTAGCGCAATTGAGACGCTGCAATCATTAGCAAATGATACTTTACCTCAGGGATATACGATTGATTATGCAGGTCAATCTAGGCAATACATACAAGAAAGTTCGGCATTAGTCATCACATTCTTTTTTGCACTAATTATTATTTTTTTATCACTTGCCGCTTTATTTGAAAGTTTTCGTGATCCGTTAATCGTGTTGATTAGTGTACCTATGTCGATTTGCGGTGCAATGATATTCGTATGCTTAGGCGTGGGTGGTGCGAGTTTAAATATTTATACGGAAGTTGGGTTAGTGACATTGATCGGCTTGATTAGTAAGCACGGAATTTTGATTGTTCAGTTTGCAAATGACTTACAAATTGCAGGAAAAAATAAGTTAGATGCTGTTGTGCATGCTGCTAATATTCGATTTAGGCCTATTTTAATGACAACAGCAGCAATGGTATTGGGTGTGGTACCGCTGATTCTTGCGTCGGGTGCTGGAGCTGTCAGTCGTTTTAATATTGGTTTGGTTATTGCGACAGGAATTTCTATTGGAACACTGTTTACGTTGTTTGTCGTACCTGCGATTTACATGTTGTTAGCAAGCGAGCATAAACATTATGTGGATCCTGAGTTAACTGACTCTGACGTTGTGAAAGTGTAATCTTGAATACTGGATTCCCCGCTTTCGCGCATAGGCTAGGGAACATTGCACCTTCTCCCACAAGGGGAGAAGGGAAAATCTAAAGTCTTTTTAAAAGGTGAGGTTTTGAGTTGTTTGATCATCAAGTACTTCATCAGAAGATGAAGATAATAACTGATTTAATAAATTTGCTAAGCGATATCCAGCTAAAGCAATTCGTTGCTCGGATATTTGTTGTCCTCTCTCAATATAATTATCAGAGGGTGTTTCATTTTCTGGGGTGGTATAAACAAAACTAAGTGCTAAATCCATTCCTTCTTTCGCCCAATTTTCTGAAATGAAATCACTGGATTTGAGAGCAAAGTATTGTTCAGGATATTCTGCGCTTATTTTATTAGTTAATAAATCGACACTTGCTTTTGATGTATCATCAGAAAAAACTCCAAAACCACTATCCCATAGTTTATGTAGTGGCATCGAATTTACGCTTCCACGTGGGAATCGTATGATATAGAGATTACCACCTTTGTCACCATCAGGATGATTCGATGAGATACGACCCACAGTATGTAAGGGTTGATGTATATCACCCACTAAATGTACGAGAAATGCTAAAAATCTAGCGCGTTCATAAGGATTCGCTTTGTTATTTTTTACGATGGGTTTGATATGATTAATTGCCCAAACAACATTGTCAGTATCTTGTAAAGTCTTAATGGGTGTCCCATCAGCACTCAATGGAAGATCAATGTAATGCCAGTGAGTAAAAATTTCGATACGCTGGGCACGCAACGAATCTGGCCAAGGCCCAATTTGATTAAACTGAGTAATATAGGGATATTCTTTAGATAAATCAGAAACTATTTTATCAACTTTAAGACGCACATCCGGACGTAAATGTTCGTATGCAATATTGGCTACTACCATATGACCTAAAGCATTCCAGCTATAACTATTGAAAGAGATGAGAATTCCTAAACACAAAGAAAAATACTTTATGAAGAATTTCATTGATGAAGACCCCCTGTATTGAAGACAATTGCAGGGTACCAGAGTAATAAATTAGACTCAATGTAGATTTTATTGATCTAAAAATATATTTATATCTGCCTCAAAATTCAGTACACCATGATTATTTTATGCGATACTAGAAGTTCTCACTCTTAAATAATGATCACACTGAATTGATTCTAGATTGATAAAAAAGAAGATTGCCGGTTAGGCAATCTTCTTGAACCCACTTATTATTTATACATCGAGTATTCAGGGGTTGGCATCCATTCCCATTTTGAACAAACTCTATCCTCAGCAGCATATGCTGGAATATAGCCTGTGCATCCATAGTAACCACGCATATATCCATAATTACGATAGCAAACACGATGGCGATGATGTTTTCCACCTACCATGTAGCAGTGTCGGTATCCATATCCATCGTAATAATGGCCATATCCATAATATCCTCTAGTCACAACCACATCATGAGAGTAGTAAGAGGGTCCTGGTGCGTATATAACAGGAACTCTAGTAGGCTCTTGAGCGGGAGGTTGCTGGAAGATAGATGGGAACGAATTAACAGCGGAATTGAAAGATGAACATGCTGTTAGTAAAACGCTTGCGATAATTATACCCAGTAAACCAACGCGAGACCGTAACATAATTATTACCTCCGTTGACAACTTCAAATAAAAATCACCTTTTCTATTAAGTATTACAGGTATCAGTATAGCATTTCTGATAATTCGGTTGTGTGTCTTATTGAAGATACAATCGTGAAAGAGCGGAAATTTAGATAAAAATATAAATATAATGATAATGTTAAAAATTGAAAAAAAAATGAAAAAGAGCAGTTATCCACAAGCCGATCAGTATCTTTTTTGAATATAAGCAATATGCATGAGTTATTAATGAACATGCATTGCTTTCATTTCAATGCTTGGTATAGTAAGTGACGTTCGTGATTGTAGGATCTGAAGATAAAAGTTCATTGATGAGAGGAAGCTCATGACAAAGTATGTTGCGAAGAAACCCAATGCATCAGGAGACGTTGACTTCACTCCTGAAGAGAATGAAACATGGAACATTTTGATTGAAAGACAAAATAAAGTTATTCAGAATCGAGCTTGTGATGAGTATCTCGCTGGGTTAAAGAAGCTAGATTTGCCTGTGCATCGTATCCCACAATGTCGTGAAATTTCAGAAGTCTTAAAAGCTACAACAGGTTGGTCAGTTGTGCCTGTCGATGCAATTATTCCATTAGAAAAATTTTTTAGTTTATTGGCAAATTGTCAATTTCCTGCAGCGACATTCATTCGTGTGCGAGATGACTTAGATTATCTACAAGAGCCAGATATATTTCATGAATTCTTTGGGCATTGCCCTATGTTGACTGAGCCTGCTTATGCCGATTTTGTTCAGTGGTATGGTGAGCAAGCTGTGAAGACTAGTAAAAAAGTACAAGCAATTTTAGGTAGGTTATTTTGGTTTACAATTGAGTTCGGATTAGTACGGACTAAAGCTGGGTTGCGCATTTATGGCGGTGGAATTTTATCGTCTTATGCAGAAACTCTTTATGCGCTTGACAGTAAAACGCCAGCTCGATGCGCATTTAATTTGCAAAACGTCTTGAATACACCGTATCGTTATGATGAAATTCAAAAAATATATTTTACCTTGAGCGATATAAGCGAATTATTTACACTAAAAACGAATAAAATTATTGAATTAGCTGAAAAAATTCAAGATGCACCCGATAATAATTTTGTTATCTGTTGATTCTTTCAACTTGACACTGATTTTTATTAATCAGACAATTGGCCACTTAAATTATCTTCAGGGCGTGGTGTAAATCCACACCGGCGGTAAAGCCCGCGAGCTGTCTTTTATAGCGATAAGATGGCAGATTTAGTGAAATTCTAAAGCCGACGGTATAGTCCGGATGAAAGAAGATAATTGCAATTGAACATACTCTAATGCCCTTTATTTGGGTCGTAGAGCTATTTGCGTTTATCCCTATTGTTCAGTTCGTAATTATATCCCTGAGAGACTATCATTGGAGGTTATAATTGCAAAAAAATACTGAACATCATTACATGTCGTTAGCCTTAAACTTAGCAAAGAAAGGACGCTATACCGTATCACCTAATCCTATGGTTGGCTGTGTGATTGTTAAAAATAACAAAATCATCGGGCAAGGATGGCATGAGCGTGCCGGTGAGTCACATGCAGAAGTGATTGCATTAAAAGAAGCGGGTAGTGCGGCGAAAGGAGCAACGGTATACGTTACGTTAGAGCCTTGTTGCCATACTGGTAGAACGCCACCGTGTACTCAAGCTCTCATCAAAGCAGGCATTAAAAAAATTTATATCGCTACATTAGATCCCAATCCTTTGGTTGCTGGAAAAGGGATGCAAGAATTAAAAAATAATGGGATTGATATCACAGCAGGTCTGAATGAAGACGAAGCTATTGCACTCAATGAAATTTTTTTTCATTATATTAAAACAAAACAACCTTATATTATTTCCAAATGGGCGATGTCACTTGATGGCAGAATGATTTGTCATCCACATGATTCGCGAGAAATTACTCACACGCAAACAAATGTGTATACGCATGAAATACGACATTTAGTAGACGCTATCCTAATTGGAGCAAAAACAGCTGCAATAGATAACCCGCAGTTAACAGTGCGGCACTACGATCCAGGATGCACTGTCAAACATCCTAAACGAATCATTTTGTCAGGCAAAGGCAACTTACCATTGGATTTAAACATTTTTTCAAAAGAATTGCCGGGAAAAACGCTGGTTGTGACGACTGAGCAAGCGGATCAAAAATGGATAAATGATTGTCGTGAAAAAAATATTGATCTGATGGTCTTACCCAATCAATTGCGAGGAGAAATCAATCTTTTTGATTTATTAAATGCGTTAGGTAAATTAGAAATTACGAGTATTTTGGTAGAAGGTGGCATGATGACTCAATATAATTTTATCAAAAATAATTTAGTCAATAAACTACAGGTATTTATTGCACCTGTTATCATCGGACCTGTTGAAAAAAAATTAAAATTACCCGATTTAACTATGCTTGACCATGGGAAAGACTTTTCCTTTATGACCACTTTAAGGTAGAAAATATGTTTACAGGAATTGTTGAAACAATCGGTGTTGTTGAACATATAGAACTTATTAATGAGTGTAAAACATTAAAAATAGCCCCAGATATTTATTTTTCTGATTTAAAAATAAATGACAGTCTATCTGTGAATGGTGTTTGTTTGACAATTACAGATTTGAGTGATGAGAGCATATATTTAACTGCTGTTCCTGAAACATTACGATTAACTAATTTAGGAATGCTTGAGAAAAATAGCATAGTTAATTTAGAGAGATCATTAAAGCCTGATACACGCAATAGCGGTCATTATGTCCAAGGACATGTGGATGGTATGGGGAAAATCATTGAAATTAAAAATGAAGGGGATGCACAACTCATAAAAATTTCCATAACATCTTCACTATCAAAATATATTGTTAATAAAGGATATATTACGATTGATGGAATGAGTATTACGATTATTAAGTCTACTCCAGAGTGGTTTACTGTTACATTCATTCCACACACACAGAATATCACTATCGTAAAAAATTATACCGTCAATACATTTGTTAATATCGAAGTTGATATTCTTAGTAAATATATAGAAAAGTTGTTAGAGGTACGTTCCCATGAATGAAAATATTAAACGAATACAAAAAGCCATAGACGACTTAAAGAATGGCAAAATGATTATTTTAACAGATGATTTGAAACGCGAAAATGAAGGCGATTTAATTTTTCCTGCTGAAAATACAACACCAGAAAAAATTAATTTCATGCTGAGACATTGTACGGGAATTATTTGCCTATCAATGCCTGCTGAAAAATTAAATCAACTCAGTTTACCATTGATGGTACCTGCCGAGAATAACACAAGTAGTCATCGCACACCGTTTACAGTTTCTATAGAGGCGAGAAAAGGCGTCTCCACAGGCGTATCAGCTGAAGATAGAGCAAACACCATTCTCACTGCAATTCATGACAATGCAAAATCAGATGATTTAGTTAGACCTGGACATATATTCCCATTAAAAGCACAGAATAATGGTGTGTTAGCGCGAGCCGGTCATACAGAGGGAAGTTTAGACATCGTAAAGTTAGCAGGTTTTAAATCGGCGGCAGTTTTATGTGAAGTGATGAATACAGACGGAACTATGTGTAGAGGACAGCAATTGCAAGAATTTGCAGACCAGCACAATTTAACTATTTTATCGATAGATGATATTATTCATTATAGGCGTAGTCATGAAAATCTTATCGCAAAAACAGCTTCTGCCAATTTGCCATTAAAAAAATATGGTCACTTCAGCATTCACGTACTGGATGAAAAATACGTATCAAAAGAACATGTGCTGCTGATGAATGACAAATTCCAACATAATAAACCGCCTCTTGTGAGAATTCATTCAGGATGTATCACCGGAGATATTTTTGGCTCACAACGTTGTGACTGTCAGGATCAATTACATTATTCATTAGAACAAATCAGTGTAGAAGGTGGGTTATTAATTTATTTAAACCAAGAAGGAAGAGGAATAGGATTGTTTAACAAAATCAAATCATACGCATTGCAAGAACAGGGAATGGATACTGTAGAGGCAAACCATGAGTTAGGATGCTCAGTCGATTTAAGAAACTATTATATCGCTGCAAATATTCTACGAAATTTAAACATACATCATATCCGTTTATTAACTAATAATCCTCACAAAATAAGTAATCTACAGGAATATAGTAATCTCACGATTGATAGAGAACCATTGCCAATTTTTTCGAATGAATTTAACAAAAAATATATTTTAACAAAGCAAATTAAGTTGAAACATTATAGCTAACATTAAGGATAACTATGTCAACAGATTTCTCAAATACTAAGGTTGGAATTGTCATTAGTTTGTTTAATGAGGAAGTGACAACCTTATTACTGGAAGGAACAATAAATCGTTTGCAAGAACTAGGATTTAAAAATGAAAATGTCACTATCATAAAAGTACCTGGTGCAATTGAGATACCTCTAACGGCAAAATTATTAGCACAATCAAAACAATATAAAGCAATCATTTGTCTTGGTTGCGTTATTCGTGGAGAGACTGATCACTTTGATTATGTTTGTCAGCAAGTCAGTCAAGGTTGTCAAAAAGTCATGTTGAAATTTAATTTGCCGGTTATCTTTGGGGTATTAACAACACATACTATTCATCAAGCATTAGAAAGAGTGGGTGGATATCACGGTCATAAAGGTCGTGATGCTGCTGAAGCAGCAGCTTGTATGATTGAAGTCACAGAAAATTTAATCGCTACACTAGGAAGCATTTAGTGGGTACGCAGATAATTAGAGGATTACATAATATCCATCCAAATCACCGTGGGTGCGTCGTTACAATAGGCAATTTTGATGGCATGCATGTAGGTCATCAAACTATTTTAGCGAGATTAAAGGAAAATGCGAAACGACTAATGGCACCTAGCTGTGTTATTACATTTGAGCCACAACCTCGGGAATTTTTTGCAAAAGATCAATTGAATGTACCACGGCTGATGCGTTGGTCTGAAAAGTATTATGCTTTGTCTCAACTTAATATTGACTATCTTCTTGTGATTCAATTTAACAAGCAATTTTCTATTTTAAGCTCAATCGACTTTATAAAAGAGATTTTAGTTAATCAATTGGCGATTAAATCCATTTTAGTTGGAGATGATTTTCGTTTTGGGAAGGGTCGTGAGGGTGATTTTCACTTTTTAAAAAAATCAGGGGAGATATTTGATTTTGAAGTCGAAGATACGCAAAGTATTTTTTTAAATAATGAACGAGTGAGTAGCACAGCTATCCGTAAAGCACTCATCAATGGCAATCATCACTTAGCTGAACAATTGCTAAGTCACCCCTATACGATGATGGGGAAGGTTGTCCATGGAGATAAAGTTGGTCGCGAATTGGGGTTTCCAACCGCAAATATTTTTCTACATCGATCTGTTAGTCCTTTGCAAGGTATCTATGTTGTCAGAATGCATGGCTTAAGTAATAAAGGACTACCCGGTGTAGCGAACGTTGGGATGAGACCAACGGTAAATGGCACTCGAATGTTATTAGAAGTTTATTTACTCAATTTTAATGAAAATATTTATGGCAAGCGAGTGTGTGTGGAGTTTTGTAAAAAGTTACGAGATGAAGAACGATATCCGACATTAGATTTGTTAAAAATACAGATTGCTAAAGATGTTGAGGCAGCAAAGGATTTTTTTACGGAGAGTGGAGAGTTATGATCTCTTGTCATTCCCGCGCAGGCGCACTAGTGTCCAGTAAATCGGTTTATAAACTGAACTGTCACCCCGCAAAATTCACGTCTATTTCATTATTGAAGAACCAAGACAGATCACGTGAATTTGTGCGGGGCCTGGTTGACCATCTCAAGAAGTAAGCGTGCTATTCTAATGACGTAACCAGGCCCCGCACAAATTTTCGTGAAAAGTTTTTTGTTCCTTTCAGATTTCGTTGACTAAAATTTTGCGGGGTGACAGTTCAGTTAATGGGCCGATTTACCGGACACCAATGGCTGACGCTCAGGACAAGCACAATCATTCTTGTAACGTACTATTTTTTAGATTTTTTAGCAGGTCGCTTTTTGGGAGAAGTTTTTACCGTAAGTTTCTTTTTAGGAGACTTAAGTTTTTTTGCCGATACTTTTTCTAATTTCAGTCGAAGTTTATAATCTTTAAGATGTTGCTGCATTTTCTTTAGTTCTAACTTAGCATGCTGAATGATACCGGTTAATTTTTTAATGACGCTAGCAGTGTTCGAAGTCTTTTTCATTGAATATCTCCCAATTAATACAACAACCTATTCTGGCATTTGCAGAATATGATTACAATCCAGATGAAGAATATGATTAACTACCTATAACTATTCAGCGTGTTCTCATCAGGCTCCGTCGTTGCGAGCCTGCGTAGCGCTTAGGCGTGGCAATCCAACACCTCTGGATTGCCACGGCCAAGCGCTACGCGGCCTCGCAACGACGGAGCTTGGTGATATCCGAATAGTCACGCTGAATAGTTACACCTATCCCTGACTATATCACCATATGACTCAGAGTAAATTATTTGCAACTGATCGATTTGTTGTGTATTATTTGCTAAGCGCAATCTATTCTTCGTTAAATAAAAGAATTTGGAGTTCAAATTAGATATGCATAAATTGGTTGAGAGATTAATCATCATAGCACTATCATTATTCTATCCATTATCATCCTATGCACTAGAAGTGCTTGGATATATTTATCGTGGCGATTCCATTTTGCATTTAGTCAATGACGATATCATTCAACAAAATACATCGTTAAAATCTCATATTAAACATATTAATGTTATTGCTCCTCAAGCGTATCAAATTAATGAGCGAGGAACTGTATGGGGTAATATCGATCCTCTGATTGTTCGTTTAAGTGAAAATAATAATGTGGAATTAATGCCGCTGGTAACAAATTCAGATTTCGATAGTGAACGCACACATATATTTTTAAATGATCCAGTTGCTCAAAAACGCGCAATTGAACAGCTTGTTTTGATTTGTAATGCTCATCATTTCTATGGATTCCAAATTGATTTTGAACACATTCTTATTACTGATAAAGATGCATATACTCATTTTTATCAACATGCTTCTCAGGCGTTACATGCAGCTAATTTTAAAATCAGTGCAGCTATTTTTCCACGTACCTCAGACAACAATCCTACGACAGATCGTTCGCGATCTAGTTTAGAATATTGGAGCGGAGGTTATGATTACGCTGCACTATCAAAAGATAGCGAATTTGTAACATTGATGGCATATGACCAGCATGGTGGAGGAACAACGCCAGGTTCAGCTTGCGAACCTTCTTGGGTTGAAAATATTATTAAATATGCTCTGCAATATATTCCTGCAAATAAAATTTCAATAGGATTACCTGTAAAGTCTGCTTATTGGTACACATCTTCAGGCCATAGTGATTTTGGTGTCAAAGAAACAGATTTAACCTACCCACAGCTACAGTATTTAATTGAGAAATTCAATATTAAAACACACTGGGATTCGGCAAAAAAACTTTCTTACTCAGTTTTTGTAAATAATAACTTAAATGAATTTATTTATGCTGAAGACAAGCCGACGTTTCAAGTAAAAGTTGATTTGGCGCATAAATACAAGTTACGCGGTGTTTCTTTATGGCGTGTTGGAACAGAAGACCCGGCTATATGGGAATTGCTATAATCCTTTATTATTTTTTAGTAAGATAGGTATCTAGGCTATTAGCAAATGCTTGAATTTCTTTTTTACTGAGTGTTGCTGGGCCACCTCTTAGCATCCCATTATCTCGTAAACTTTGACTTAAATTACGCATAGCAAGGCGTTGTTTAATATTATTTGGCGAATACAACTCGCCTCTCGGGTTCAATGCAGCGCCTTGCTTGTCAATGACCTCGTTGGCTAACGGAATGTCAGCAGTAATCACTAAATCGCCAGCTTCAATATTTTGTACGATATGATTATCTGCAACATCAAAGCCCGCAGAGACAATGACTTGCTTAATAAAAATAGAAGGTGGAATACGGATAGGTTGGTTAGCTACTAAAAGCAGCGTTGTTTTAGTTCGATTTGCGGCGCGAAATAGTATTTCCTTTATAATATTAGGACACGCATCGCCATCAATCCATATTCTCATTCGCACGTTCCTAATTTGCTTCTGTTTCTATATCAATTTGTACGTCATCACCTAACCCAGGTAAGTATTTCTTCATACCAAAATCCGAACGTTTTAAAACAACTGAAAAAAATATTGTGAATAATAGCACAAATTGTGTCAAAATCCGGTTCATAGAGACTCCTGAAGTTGTTTAACGAAAGTATTATTGTATACCATGCAATACAGTGTATGACATTAAAATTAAAAAAACCTGTCAAGATGAAAGAGGAATGATATGTCTTTAAGTGGAAAAAACTGGTCGTCGATATGCACAACATTACTGAAATCATCAGCAGATAAAATCGATTTCAAAGAGCGATTTGTAGCTCATAGAGGGGCGAATAATGATGCTCCAGGAAATACTCTCCCACATCTTCCTGAGAATACGATACATTCTTTAAGGGAGGCTTATGCAGTCGGTGCGCAATACGTAGAATGTGATATTCATAAAACCGCTGATGGCCAACTCATTGTGTTGCACGATGACACTCTTGAACGTACTGCCAGATTTAATCCTAAGCTAGCGACGACACTTTCTCAGAATCATTTTCTTTCGATACAAAAATCAAAAGTAAATACATTGGATTATAGAAGTGAAGTTTCTCAAGTGGATGTAGGTTGCTATGAAAGTTTTTTAGATGAAAAATACCGTGGAACAACGATTTCTCTGCTGGAAAAATTTCTTGTTGAATTACAAAATTTTCCGCAACGCAAGTTAGTTATTGAATTAAAAGCAGGTGATGTCACCATTGTTAAAGAGTTAGGAAAATTAATTAAACGTTGCGTGACCGAATTTAAATTACAGACTAATCAACTTGTTTTTATTAGCTTTGACTTTAATCTTATTAAACATTCAAAAGAAAACTTACCTGGATTTAAACATTTTATGTTAACGACGTCAAAACCCAGTGATGATGATGTACGTCCAGATCCAGATGCGCCCGGAAAGCAAATTGGAATTTATTATAGAATCAACAATAAAGATGATTTAAATAATTATATAAAAATAGCAAAACACGCAAACTTAGATGGTATAGATGCTGAATATGATGCCCACCTAATGGATGAGGATTTTGTACAACGTATTCACGACGGAGGTTTACTATCTGCAATATGGACTTATCATGAAGATGATACATTAGAGATGGCTAAGCATATGTTAGCTATAGGTGCAGATTTAATTAATACAAATCAACCGGAAAGGATATTTGCAGAACTGAATAAAGATATTCAGGCTAATCAGTCAAAAAAATTATGCTAAATCACATTATTACGTTTATAGTTTGCGCAATAACAATATAACTGTATACTTGTTGATCTAGACGCGAATTTATAATCTATTTAAGTGTGAGATAATATAGATGATGAGGGACAATCACATGATCAATGAATCTGTTTTAGTTGTAGAAGATAACCCAACTAATCTTAAATTAATTCAAGTAATTTTAACTCGAGCTGGTTATTACGTACAAACTGCTGCGGATGCAGATGAAGCGTTATCAGTGTTAAAAACGTTTCGCCCATCTATTATTTTAATGGACTTACAATTGCCGGGAATGGATGGTCTCGAATTAACAAAATTATTAAAAAAGAATCCAGTGACTAAAGATGTTCTTATCATTGCGTTAACAGCTTATGCAATGAAAGGAGATGAGGAAAAAGCACTAAAATCAGGTTGTGATGGATATATTACAAAACCTTTTGATACGCGTTCATTAGCGAAAACAGTTTCATCTTTTTTAGAGAAAGTTAAAAAAGACTAGGGAACAGTTATGCCCAAGACATCTGAAAAAGAAATAGCAGTTGATTACTTAGAAATTATTAGATCAATGCCCGATTTATACTTGATTATTGATCCAATATTTTCAATTGTGGAGGCTAGTGATTCCTACCTTAAGGCCACGCAGACTGTTCGCAAAAATATTATCGGAAAGAATATTTTTGATGTTTTTCCTGATAATCCAGATGATAAAGAAGCGACAGGTGTGAAAAACCTTAGCCATTCATTAAATCAAGTTTTAAAAACGAAATTGCCTGACTCCATGGCAGTGCAAAAATACGATGTTCGTGTGAAAAAAGAGAATAAACTTGTTTATGAAAAACGTTATTGGAGTCCCATAAACACACCTGTTTTAAATAAAAAAAATGAAATTCAATATATTATTCATCGCGTGGAAGATGTCACAGATTTTATTGACCTGCGGCAGCAGGAATTACAACAAGCTAAATTAACTAAACAGTTACGTACGCGCGCTGGTCAAATGGAAATTGAAATATTTAAGCGAGCTCAAGAAATTCAAGAAGCCAACAAACAGTTACGCTCAGCTAATAAAGAATTAGGACGTAATGATCAAGAACAAAAAATCCTTTATAAAAAAATGGAAAAAATAAATCAGCTAAAAACACAATTTTTTGCGAATGTGAGTCATGAGCTTCGTACTCCACTCACACTGATTCTAGGCACATTAGAGAAGCTAATCTCGGATGAGGCTTTGTTTGGCTATCAGTATGATCTTGAGATGATTGAACGAAATACGCGAATATTACTTAAGCTAGTTAATGATTTATTAGATGTTGCGAAATTAGAAGCAGGTAAAATTAATGTTAATTATTTTAAGCTGGATTTAGTAAAAATTATTAAACATATCGCATCGATATTTGAGTCTCACGCTAAAGAACGTCATATTGATTTTTCGATTCAGACTCCATCAATGTTAATTGCTGAGTTTGATCCAGACAAAATACAGCGTGTCATGATGAACTTGTTCTCAAACTCATTTAAATTTACGCCTCCAAACGGAATAGTCAACTGTAATATTTCCGCTACAAAAACACATGCAATTATTACCGTTTCTGATAACGGTCCTGGTATTCCTGAACAATTAAAAAAAACTATTTTTGAGCGTTTTTTTCAAGGAGAAGAATCAACCACTAGACAACATGGTGGTTTTGGGCTGGGTCTTGCAATTGTAAAGGATTTTGTAGAATTGCATGGTGGCTCTATTCAAGTAGAAAGAGCACCTGAAGGAGGAGCTAAGTTTATAATAGAATTACCTTTGGAAGCGCCTAGAGGTACGGTACTTCAGACTGATTATTATGAATCATCTATTCTTTCAAAAGAAATCGCTCCCCAAATTATTAAAGAATTACATACACAAGAACGAGTTGTGTCAATTCCATTACATACCGAATCAGATAACACAGACTGGCCATTGATTCTTATTATTGAAGACAATGTTGAAATGAATCAACATATCTCGCAAGTGCTTTCAACAACGTATCGAACAGCAAGTGCTTTTGATGGAAAAGAAGGTTACGAGCAAACACTAAGTTTGTATCCAGACCTTATTTTATGTGACATCATGATGCCACGGATGAGCGGCATTCAATTTTTACATGAAATTAGACAACACGATGAATTGAATGATATTCCGATTGTTGTGTTAACTGCTAAAATTGATCATGAGTTAAGTGCAAAATTATTATCAGAAGGTGCTCAAGATTACTTATCAAAACCGTTTTCTCAATTAGAACTCAAAGCAAGAGTTTATAATTTAATTCGACTTAAGAAAAATAAAGAAGAAATTGAACAAAAAAACCTGGAGTTGGCATCAGCCAATCAGGAGCTTGAGTCATTTAGTTATTCTGTTTCACATGACTTACGAAATCCACTTTCTTCTATCATTGGTTTCAGTTCTTTGATTTTAGATGCTTATACTTTGGAACCTGAAATCATGGAATATGTCAATCATATTTTAATTTCCGGGAAGCGTATGGAGGAGCTGATCAATGATCTTTTCGCTCTTTCTCAAGCAATTAAGAGTGAATTCAAATCTGAAGTTGTGAACCTTACTAAAATGGTAACGTCCGTCATTAAAGCTTTAAAGGTACAAAATCCGCATCGAAAAATTAAAACGATAATAAAAAATGATGTGAAAGCTAACTGCGATGCACATCTGATTCGAATTGTTCTTGAGAATATCATTGGAAATGCTTGGAAATACACATCTAAAAATGCTATTTCACAAATTGAGTTTGGAGTCCTAGACGATAAACACCCTATTTATTTTGTTCGTGATAATGGTGTGGGTTTTTTGCAAGTTAATGCTAACAAATTATTTACTCCTTTTTCTAGATTACATTTAGAAAAAGATTTTCCAGGATCTGGCGTTGGCTTGGCAATTGTGAAGCGTATAATTCAACGACATGGCGGACGTATCTGGGTAGAAAGTGAGATTGATAAAGGAACTACAATTTATTTTACACTTTCCACTGATTAACAAACTTTAAATGGGAGCCTTCTATGAGGCAATTCAAAAATACTTCGTTACGTTACGGAGTAGTTGCAATGTTATTTCACTGGATAATGGCCATTTTAATTATCGGAATGTTGGCATTGGGTTTGTATATGTCAGATTTGCCTAAAGGCTTATTAAAACTAAAATATTATGGTTGGCATAAAGAGATTGGTCTTACTATCTTAGGGCTTGTGACTTTACGAGTGGTATGGTGGATATACAATGTCAGGCCTATCTTGTCGGACACTATGCCCGCTTGGCAGAGATTCGCTGCGAGAACAGTGCATTTTGCATTATATATTTGTATGTTTGCTATGCCATTAACTGGTTGGCTAATGTCATCAGCAGCAGGAGTGTCCGTATCATTTTTTGGATTGTTCGTCATGCCAGATTTAATTTCTCCCGATGTGAGTGCTCGTATTCTATTTAAAATATTACATCAATGGATAGCATATGGATTTATTGCTGCGATTTGTGGGCATACACTTGCTGCGCTGCATCATCATTTTATAGTAAAAGACGATATATTAAAAAGGATGTTACCTTGAAAGCAATAAAATAAAATCAAAGGCCAGCAATAAAAAATACGTAATTACCGACCTTGATGAAAGACGTTAGTTATCAAAGATAACTAGCAAGGTTAATCTGTTGTCTTAACCAACAACAGACACTTCTTCAGCTTGTAACCCTTTTTGGCCTTGAGTAACGGTAAATTCTACGCGTTGACCTTCGACTAAAGATCGGTATCCATCGCCAGTAATAGCCTTAAAGTGTACGAAAACGTCTCCACCTTGTTCTCTTTCAATAAAACCAAAACCTTTTTCATTGTTGAACCACTTAACGGTTCCTTTTTCACGTGATGCCATAACTTATTTAACCCTTCATATAAATTTTAAAATTTAGCATTTGTTCTATCAATTTTCAGTAATCAAACTGACTTTAAAATGCTGGGTCTTATAATAACAGAAATAATCATTGCAGTCTGTTTTTAAATACAATATTCGAAATATTAGCTGTTAAAGGTCAATAAATGGACAATAATTCGCATTGGGTAAGTATTGTAGGTTGTTTGATGGTCACATATTGATCAATAACGACT
>JABDBD010000010.1 GCA_013288815.1 Gammaproteobacteria bacterium
CCGACAAGATTATTCAATGTCATTGAAGGTTCCTATTATAAAAAGTTTTGGCGAATACAAAATTTCTTTCGCAAACGAGCTGTTACTTTTCAGCAATTTTTTCCACTCAGATTTTGTATATATTTTTGGATTGATTTCGCGTCTTATAATTGCTTGCGTGGGATAAAGTGCTTAACTGCTTCAGCAAAGCTAATCTCTCCAATGATGAGCACATCTACATCGCTTTCCGCCCTTTCTGAACCGCGTCCTACAGAACCGACAATAAAAGCAGCTTCAATTTTTTTTGCGATCGGCATGAGCGCCTCTACTAAAACATCCGCTAAACCTGATGTTTTTCGTAAGATACTGGCAAGCTCTTCAAAAATAGGAAAAGCTATGTTTGCTTGATAATAAACTTGATTACCACTCTTTTCTCGAACCAATACACCTGCTTTGGCTAATTTTGATAGTTCTCTATGCAGACTTCCCGCGGTAGTCTTAGTCAAGCGTGCAATTTCCCGGACATGACACCTCATTTCAGGGTGGAGCAATAATAACCCTAGCACCTGTCGACGATATTCTGGAAACAAAATAGAAAACCCCGTCACCTGAATTTTTTACTAAGAAAATACGATTGCTCTCCGGCGCAACCTAGTTAATTGATAAATATAAATATTATTATGTTATATTAAAAATAGCAGCTATTTCATTTATAAAATCGCGGGTATATAATATGTAAAAACGCGGAAGAATCCTAACTTTTAAGGACTTTAATGACAAAACTATATTCTCGATGGCAAAAAAAAACTATCGACGAAGCGCTAAAGACACGTCGAGTCATTTTGTTAAGTGGTGCTCGCCAATGTGGGAAAACGACTTTAGCAAAACAACTCGCTGCCGCAGACACAATTTATCGAACGCTAGATGATCTTGCAATAAGACAAATAGCAGAAAGTGATCCACATGGTTTTGTTCAACACACCAGTCAGATGTTGATTATTGATGAAGTGCAGCGAGCACCTAACTTACTTTCTGCAATCAAAAAAATGGTGGATGAAGATACACGGCCTGGCCAATACCTCTTAACAGGTTCTGCCAATATTCAATCGCTTCCTAGTGTTCAAGAATCGCTAGCGGGACGAATTAGAAAAGTGCGTTTACGTTGTCTTACCCAGGGAGAGCTATTAGGTGTTGATCCGACTTTTTTAGAAAATGCTTTCAAACAAACGTTCTCTAAAAAAATGAAAAGCTCGTATGGTCGTAAAGCTATCTTAGAATTAGCATTTCGCGGTGGATTTCCAGAAATAATAAACTTAAAAGCAAATGAGCGTCAGCAATGGCATAGAGATTATATTGCTGCATTACTTGAGCGTGATTTAAAAGATATTGCCAAAATAACGCAACACAAGGCCATGCACGATCTAGTAAATATTCTTGCCGCTTGGTCTGGGAAGTTTATGGATATTTCCGCGATTGGTGCCGGGCTTTCTATTCGCCGCCCCACTATTGAGTCTTATATCAATGCACTTGAGACCCTCTATCTGGTCGAACGCATTCATCCATGGACTAGGACTGATTACGAACGTGTTGGCAAACAATCAAAAATATACATGACAGACTGCGGCCTAATGACAGCAATTTTGCGTTGGTATATGCCTCAAGTTGAGATGGATCCTGATCGCTCAGGTAAACTTATTGAAACATTTATTTTCAATGAACTGGCTGCACACATTGATGTGGGTAGCGGACTGTATGAATTATTTCACTATCGTGATCGGGAACAACGCGAAATTGATTTTTTAATAGAGCGTGAAGATCACGCATTGTTGGGCATAGAAGTAAAGGCAGGTTCACTAATTAGCACTGCTGATTTCAAACATCTTAAATGGTTTAAGGATAATATTGCGAAAAACAGACCCTTTGTCGGCGTCGTTTTATATTCCGGTGAATATGCCGGTTCGATGGGCGAGAATCTTTGGGCCGTTCCATACGGCATGTTGTGGGATTGATGTTATTAGGGAAATACGGAGCCAAGCAACAAAACACTCTTTCCGCGGTCTAAAGCATGTTTAAGATTATTCGTTATTAGTCTAGGGATATATTGCATAACGGTAATTAACTTGTTTTTTCGGTCTTCGTCAAGAAAAATCAATGTATTTATCGATTATCTAACCCAATAGAAAATATTTTTCATATTATTCAAAGTGACAGATACTCTAATGAGAAATGTAATTAAGCCTTGTTCATTCGCATAGATCATACTATTCTTATCGCCTAAATTTAGGCAAGATATTTGTCATCGATTATAAATTAATGTCATCCGGAACAAATCACATGTCACCAACAACTCCAAAACAAATTATCTTAGTAGATGGTTCGTCATACCTGTATCGTGCGTTCCATGCAATGCCATCCCTCACCAATTCAAAGCGTCAACCCACCGGCGCTATTTATGGCGTTGTGAATATGTTGCGAAAATTATTAGCCGATCATCAGCCCGAACATATCGCAGTGGTTTTTGATGCAAAAGGTAAAACCTTTCGAGATGATATTTATCCTCAATACAAAGCAACTCGGTCGGCAATGCCCGATGATTTAAGTAAACAAATTCCTGCCATTCATAGCATCATTGAAGCCATGGGGTTGCCGATTTTAATGATAGAAAGTGTTGAGGCTGATGATGTGATTGGAACGTTAGCAAAAGAAGCTTCACGACAAAATCTCCCTACATTAATCTCAACTGGCGATAAAGATTTAGCACAATTAGTGGATGAACACATTACATTGGTAAACACCATGACGGATTTTGTATTAAATCCTCAAACAGTGAACGAAAAATTTGGCATTCCACCTGAGCGAATTATTGATTATTTAGCCTTAGTCGGTGATACCAGCGATAACATTCCCGGCGTCCCGCTTGTAGGCCCAAAAACGGCAGTGAAATGGCTTTTACACTATCAAGATCTTGATAATTTAATTGCGCACGCACATGAAATCACTGGAAAAGCCGGAGAAAATTTACGGTCTTCGTTGTCACAAATTCCGCTTGCAAAACAATTAGCAACAATCAAATTAGATGTGTCTTTGCCTGTTTCGGTTGCTGATTTAAATATAAAACCTGCAAACACAGAAAAACTCATTGAACTTTTCCGTGAACATGAATTTAAAAACTGGCTAGCCAATTTATTAGAAAACAACAAACAAGAAGTGAAACCTCACAAAGAAACACCTTACGATATTATTTATACTTCAGACAAATTCGAAGAATGGTTTAAGCAATTAAGTCAAACAACTCTTTTTGCGTTTGATATTGCCACCACTACCTTAAATTACATGCAAGCGCAAATTGTCGGCATTTCGTTTGCTCTTTCTCCAGGAAAAGCCGCATATATTCCCTTCGCGCACACTTACGAACATGCACCTAATCAATTATCAAGAGACTTTGTGTTAAGAAAATTAAAGCCTATTTTTGAAAATACTAATATCAAAAAAGTGGGGCATCATCTCAAATATAAATTAGAAGTCTTGGCAAACTATGCGATTCACTTACAAGGTATTGAATCCGACATCATGTTGCAATCGTATATTTTGAATAGCGCAAGCAGCTCGCATGATTTAGAACAGCTCGCTCTAAAACATTTAGAATGGCGCACGATTAATTATGAAGACATGGCAGGAAAAGGCGCAAAACAAATAGGATTTCATCAAATTGATATCCATCATGCCGCGGCGTATCTTGCTGAGTGTGCAGATGCAACATTACAACTGCATGAAACCATGGCTACAAAAATAAAAAACGAGCCGGGCTTACAAGCTGTATTACGGGATATTGAATTACCACTTGTCCCAGTATTAGCTAGAATGGAGCGATCGGGTGTATTAATCGATGTAGAAAAATTAGAGACGCAAACACAAGAATTAGAAAAACGTTTAACTGAATTAGAAAGCGAGGCCTATAGCCTAGCGGGAAGTCCATTTAACATGAACTCTCCTAAACAATTACAGGAAATTTTATTTCAGAAATTACAATTACCGATTATTGAAAAAACACCGACAGGTCAAGCGTCAACCGCAGATTCTGTTTTACAAGAATTAGCGTTAGAATTTCCATTACCCAAAATCATTATCGAATATCGATCGTTAAGTAAATTAATTTCGACATACACAAAACGCCTGCCCGAACAAATTCATTTGGCTACCAATCGAATTCATACATCGTATCATCAAACAATAACCTCCACAGGCAGACTATCTTCTTCCGATCCGAACTTACAAAATATTCCCGTTCGAATCGCAGAAGGTCGTCGCATACGCCAAGCATTTATTGCGCCTCCCGGTTTTAAAATAATGAGTGCTGATTATTCACAAATTGAATTACGCATTATGTCGCATATTTCAAATGATCCTGCATTATTAAGAGCGTTTGAGCGCAACTTAGATATTCATCAAGCAACCGCAGCAGAAGTCTTGGGAATTCCTTTAGAAGAAGTGACTTCCGAACAACGCCGTAGTGCAAAAGCAATTAATTTTGGCTTAATCTATGGCATGTCAGCGTTTGGTTTGGCAAAACAATTAGGCGTCGACAGACACGTAGCGCATGATTATATCGAACGATATTTTGCGCGGTATCCCTTAGTCAGAGAGTATATGGAAAACACGCGTACGCAAGCACATAATCAAGGTTTTGTTGAGACATTGTGGGGACGCAGATTATATTTACCTGAAATTAATTCAAGCCAAATGATGCGGCGAAAAGCTGCTGAGCGTGCTGCGATCAATGCACCCTTACAAGGCACAGCTGCAGATATTATCAAGCGAGCCATGATTAATATTGATAATTATTTTACACAACATCACATTAATGCCACTATGATTATGCAAGTACATGATGAATTAGTTTTTGAGGTGGCAGAAAAAGATATTCAGTCGGTGATGGATATTGTTAGAAAGTTGATGATGCAAGCATCTGATTTAAAAGTACCATTACTTGTTGCGATAGGAGCAGGGAATAATTGGGATGAGGCTTCTTCTCATTAGTATGATCATTATAAAGGCCCTATGAAACATCCACCCGAAATTTTATTAGGTTTTGACTTCGGCTTAAAACGCATTGGTGTTGCTGTCGGTCAAACGGTTACAAAAACAGCGCGTCCCTTGACAATGCTCCCCGCAATTCAAGGCATTCCTTCTTGGGAAACAGTCCAAAAACTCATTAATGATTGGCAGCCAGATGCATTGGTCGTTGGAATTCCTCTCAACATGGATGGCACGACACAGACACTCACGGAGCTAGCCCAACAGTTTGCACATCGGTTAAAAGAACGATTTAATTTACCTATTTATGAAGTCGATGAGCGCCTGACATCCGTCGAAGCTAAAGATAATGTATTTAAGCAGGGCGGCTATAAAGCTTTAAAAAAAACCCAAATTGACAGCATAGCTGCTCAGCTTATTTTGCAAAATTGGCTAGATGAACAATAGAAGCATAGCTCACTCAATACTCAGTTTTGCTATGGGTCTCATGATATTGACATATCTAAGTTGGTCATCTAAAATGACTATATAGATAGGAGAAAAAATATGCCCCAATTCAACATTCATGTCGCTAAAGCGCATTTATCTGAATTAATTCAAAAAGCTATCTTGGGTGAAGAAGTCATTATAGCCAGAGACAATAAGCCCATCGCTAAATTAGTTGCATTAAACCCTCCTAAAAGACAACGAACGCTAGGATTTGCCAAAGATCTCATTACCATCGCGCCCGATTTTAATGATCCTTTAAATGATTTCGAGGATTATCAGTAATGCGAGTTTTGTTAGATACGCAAGCTTTTTTATGGCTTGGCACGGATTCACCAATGTTGAGCAAAAAAGCAAAGAAAATATTTTTAGATACTCAGAACGATTTGTACCTTAGCTTAGCATCAATATGGGAGATGGCGATTAAATCTAGCCTGGGTAAATTGACCTTTCATAAGTCACTAGAAACTTTTATTTTAGATAAATTACAGGAAAATAACATTCAACAATTAGGCATTGATTTTCGTCATGTGACACGCGTGTCGCAACTGCCTTTTCATCACCGCGATCCATTTGATCGACTCTTGGCTTCACAAGCTTTAGAAGAAAAAATGCCTATACTGAGCGCTGATGTTGCTTTTGATGCGTATGATGTTGAAAGGTTGTGGTAAACACCTATTTGTTATTACTGCCGAATCTAGGATTATTCAGCTATAATAACGCCAACCCAACTGATGGACTAAAAAAATGAATTTACCTTCCATACGTTTCACTTATTTATTAGGCTTTCTTGTTATTAGCATACTGTTAGGCGCAGCAAGTTACTTGCAAATACATGACGGCATAACACCTTGTCCCTTGTGTATTTTTCAACGCATTGGCTTAGCCACTGTCGGTGTTGTTTTTTTCTTTGGAGCAGCCATTAACTTTCGAAAAGTTGGGAGTTATTTCATTGCTTCAGCCAGCTGTGTTTTTGCCATCTTTGGAATAGTGTTTGCTGGCAGACAAGTTTGGTTACAACATCTGCCGCCAGTTGGTAGCGGCAACTGTGGAGCAAGCTTAGAATATATGTTGCAAGTTTTTCCCATTCAGGAAGTTATCAAAAAAGTATTTATTGGCGGCACAGAATGTTCGCAAGTCACTTGGCAATTTCTTCATTTAAGCTTAGCAGAATGGTCTCTTCTCTGTTTTGTTACTTTACTAATACTGGGAATTGTTCAGTGGCGGCGCGTTGCAAACCGTTTCAGCTGATTGAAATATGTGGCGCGATGACAATTAGACCATATAGACCACAGATAATCAGTGTGCGAACCACCATGGGCTTATATCGATAATATGCTCTGCGTACCTTAGAAAAAAAATTAACTTTTGCATGACGATAAGAAAACCATTCATCGCCATACGTAATTAAAATTTCTTCGCCTTTTGCAATCGGCTTAATCGCAGTAAAAATGAGAAGCTGGGTATCCGGGTGATAGGTGTACATGGTATTTGGTTCAGGTGCGTGATTATAAATACAGCCAAATCCTAACGCTATCAGGTATTCTCCTTCACCATGAAAATAATAGTTTCTAAAATCTGGATATATCTCTGACGAGGAAAGCACGTAGCATTCCTCAACGATTTCATCTGTTTGGATTTCTTTTTCGGCATAAACTCCATATCCATGGAGCGGAGAAGTCTTAACACTCAGCTTGTTCTGAAATAATTTTGCCTTCATTAGCGCTTAACAGATACAATAAGTAATGAGAGTCATTATAAAATACTTAGGTGCGCCTCACAATGGCAACAAAAAAAATGTGCCAAGTAGGAATATTTAGCTTGTGCCTGTTTGGCTCGTTCTCCGCCATCGCGCAGAACGAAAACTTTATCACCCAAACGGTACAAATTAACACTCGCCTGCACAATTTTTATGGTCATCCAACGTGGCTACTGATTTTAAGAGACGAAGAAAGCCAGCGTGTTGCGCCTTATCTATTTGACTTTCATAAAGCGACAAATTTTTGGGTCGCTTTTAGTTTTGCACACAAGTATAGAATTACGGTTTCACGTTTATTGTTTGGGCCTTTTGGTGAAATTAAAAATTTTTGCCATTTAGAAAATCGAAGCATGTGGGGAGAATCTCTCAACATAACGCTGAAAGGCAGTTTAAGTCCGGTTAGCAGCACCTCTCGATGTTATGTTATGCGCTATCACGATTATTCTTTCCCAATCGTAAATACTGATCTAGAAATAACTCCTCCAAATTAATTCAGGACTCGTATGATAATCAATAACATTCTCGAAGCTATCGGCAAGACACCTATCGTCAAATTGAATCGCGTAGGAAAAGAATTACCCTGTGCCTTATATGCAAAATGCGAATTTTTAAATCCCGGCGGATCTGTCAAAGATCGTATTGCTTACTCCATGGTGGAAGAAGCAGAAAAATCTGGAAGAATTAAACCGGGTGATACCTTAATCGAACCGACGTCAGGCAACACTGGCATTGGGTTTGCTTTAGCAGGCGCAGTAAAAGGTTATAAAGTCATTATTACCATGCCTGAAAAAATGAGCCATGAAAAACAAGTTGTATTAGAAGCATTAGGCGCAAAAATTTACCGCACACCTACAGAAGCCGCTTGGGATCATCATGATAGTCATATTTCACTCGCGAAAAAATTGAATGAAGAAATTCCAAACTCACACATACTCGATCAATATGCCAATCTCATGAATCCGCAAGTGCATTATGAAACAACGGCCCAAGAAATTTTAGCCGACATGGGTGAAGACTTAGCGATGGTCGTAATGACAGTCGGTACTGGCGGCACTATTACGGGTGTTGCAAAACATCTCAAAGAAAAAATTCCACATATTACGATTGTTGGTGTTGATCCTTATGGATCCATTCTCGGCGGTGGAACAGAAATACATTCCTATTTGGTCGAAGGAATTGGTTATGATTTTATTCCCGATGTGCTCGATAATAGCTTGGTCGATGAATATATCAAAGTAAATGACAAAGATTCTTTTTTAACGGCACGCCGCTTAATTCGTGAAGAAGGATTGTTAATTGGCGGATCGTCCGGTTCAGCAGTATGGGCTGCTTTACAAGTTGCGCCTCGCTTGAAACAAAATCAAAAATGCTTAATTATTTTGCCTGATACCATTCGTAATTATCTAACGAAATTTGTGGATGATAGATGGATGCGCGAAAAAAGTTTTATTCAATAAATTCAAACAGGTTTCCTTATGCACATCAAAAAACAAGATATAGCAACTCGTGTTATTCACGCAGGACAAGAACCGGACCCGCATACCGGTGCGATTATGACGCCTATTTATGCGACATCAACCTATGTACAAGAAAGTCCTGGCAAGCATAAAGGCTATGAATATTCACGCACACACAATCCAACTCGTCATGCTTACGAAGAATGCATCGCGAATCTCGAATCCGGCACAAAAGGTTTTGCTTTTGCATCAGGGATGGCCGCCATCGCCACCGTATTAGAATTATTAAAGCCAGGCGATCATATTATTGCGATGGATGATTTATACGGTGGAACATTTCGATTACTGGATAAAGTGAGAAGACACACGGCAGGACTAAAAATCTCATTCGTCGATATGTGCCGTCCAGACAATATTCTGGCTGAAATAGGTGATAATACGCGCTTAATTTGGGTAGAAACACCGACAAATCCTATGCTGAAATTAGTGGATCTTGCCAAAGTTGCAGCCATTGCCAAACAACATGGTCTTATTTCCGTTGTCGATAATACCTTTGCAAGCCCTATCCTACAGCGTCCTCTTGAATATGGTTTTGATATTGTCGTTCATTCTGCAACTAAATATTTAAATGGCCATTCCGATATGATTGGCGGAATTGCTGTTGTGGGAAACAACACTGAACTTGCTGAACGAATGGGATTTTTGCAAAATTCAGTGGGTGCAATTGCAGGACCATTTGATAGTTATTTAGCATTACGCGGTCTAAAAACCTTAGCAATACGCATGGAGCGACATTGCCATAACGCGCTAGAATTAGCTTACTGGCTAGAAAAACATCCTGCTGTTGAACATGTTTATTATCCCGGATTAAAAAGTCATTCCCAGCATGTCTTAGCAAAACAGCAAATGTCACACTTTGGCGGGATGATTTCCGTGAATTTAAAAAAAGATTTACATTCAACTATCAAAGCACTTGAACGATTTCAAATTTTTGCATTAGCAGAAAGTTTAGGTGGTGTTGAAAGTTTAATTGAACATCCCGCGATCATGACACATGCCAGCATTCCTGTTGCACAGCGAAAACGATTAGGCATCAGTGACAGCTTGATTCGGTTATCTGTTGGAATAGAAGCGTTAGATGATTTAAAGAGTGATATTGAGCAGGCGTTAAAATAGAGTCTTACCAAACGAACTATGCAACAACAAAATCGACAACATAATCCCCAGCGGGGCCACTGCCATTGGTAATAATTCATTTATTCCCATCATGACCCCGCCTAATAAAGCAGTCAGAGACCAAATCAACGCGACAACAATAAAGCAAATACCCATCACTTTTCCTTGGTCTTCTTTTGGAACGCTATCAGAATACAACGTCACAAGACAACTATAGGCAATCACATCACCAATAGCTGTCGGAATCGCAGCAATCCAAATCAGCCATGAAAAAGATTCTGACGGTATCTTACAAAATATAAAAGTTAACACTAAACCAAAAAAAACAAGATATAACGACAAAACAAGCATGCCTTTTAATTTAAAAAATTCTTGTAAAATCTTAATTCCAAAACCCGTTGCCAATGCTAACCATAATGCAATACAGCCAACAAACCAACCTAATGAATGCGCATCAAATTTTAAAACCGTTTTTAGCGTCGGTGGAATAAACTGATAATACATACTCCAGCTGATCTGGCTCAGTAGTAAAATAGCTGATATTTTCAAAATGGCAGGATTTGAAATAACTTTTTTTAATGCCAAAAAATGTAACATCGAAAACTGTTTTTTATTTTTTTGAAAAGTATGTGTTTCCGTGAAAAATAATGCCGTTAGCAAGCAACTTATTCCCGCAAAAAAAGCAGCGATCCAATAGGGTGGCGAAAAGTTTAGCGTAGAAAAAAAGAATTGATTTGCAAAATATCCACCGAGTAACGGCCCAACAAATGCACCTATCGATATAGCTAATTGCAAATATCCCATATCACGAATTTTATTTTTTGTTGATGAGATATCGCCTATCACAGCTTGTGCAATCGGATTCGTACGAGAAAAAGCGCCTTGAATGATTCTTCCGAGAAATAATAAACTCAGCATTCCGAATAAAATACCTAACCCTGCCGTCAGTGCAAAAAACAAAGCACCCAATGTTCCTATCATCAGGATTCGTTTTCGACCATATTCATCTGACATAGCGCTTAAAATAGGCGTCATAAAAAGATTAATCACATGCGGAATTGCGACACATAAGCCATACCACATACTACGTACTGCATGAGTCGTGTCAGGTGTGAATAATTGGCTTTGTACGTCAAAAAATAATAGCGTTAACACAGGAAATGTAATGTTAAGACTCGTATGATCAAATAACATCACCCAGAGCAAAGGCAAAATAGAGTGCGGTTTTTTTAGAGGCGCGGGTTCTATCATTGTTAAAACTATTTAAACTCATCATGATCAAGAGTGCGGCCACTCTTGGGTGTTGTCTTTGAGACTTCTTTTGAAGGAAAGAATTTGTCTTTCAACCAAGAAACACAAAATAAAATGAGCCCAACGATGACACCAAAAATCAACAAATAGGATAATAAAATCAATCCCCCGATCAAGACGACAATCATGAAGCCTAGCATGAGAAAAGGTATTAGCTTTTTGAGAAAATTTTGCATTTCTATAACCTATTTAAAATTTATCCCATATTTTAGGAGTATCTTGCGCTGGCCTAGACTGATCTCGTAACAAATAGATTCGTTCATATTTCGCTTTTTCTTTTTGTTGGGAGACTGAAAGAGAATGCTTTTCATCAAAATGCTGCAGAACCTGATCTATTTCGCTTACATAGTTATTCAACTTCGGATTTTGGTTCATTTTTTCTCTCCTCTGTTATATCCTTAATACTATATCACAATCAGCAATTCCCGCTAAAGTTATACCTTGCGCGGGCTCATTAGATTTTAGTAAATTTTAGCCCCAAGGAGTGGCGATGAAACGATTGGTTTTATTATTGACATGGATAATCGCCAGTATGGCTTGCGTATCCATTGCGCAGGCGCGCGCGCTCTCTTATACCATTAATGGAACTTCGAATCTGGTTAATGCAATAAACCAAGCCGTCAGTAGTGTCAGACCTGCAGCGGATGTTGGCATCATCATTAAATCGATGAAAAATGGAGACACACTATACACTCATAATGCACATAATTTATTTGTCCCCGCGAGTATTTTAAAAGTATTGACAGCAGAGGCAGCCCTACTTTATTTAGGCCCAAATTTCCAATTTTCAACACGGTTTGTCAGTAGTGCACCCATTACCAACGGAAAACTGTTAGGTGATTTGTATCTCGTTCACAGCGGAGACCCTTCCTTAACTTACAGTGATCTTGCCTCCATGATGGCAACCCTTAAATCACAGGGTATTAATGAAATTACGGGAAATGTATACATCGATCTCTCAGCCTATGACCAAGTGAACACGGGCCCAGGATGGTTATGGAATGACAAACACTTTTGTTATGCAGCACCGATTAATGCCAGCATTATTAACCATAATTGCCTCTCTTTCCAGGTGGCTCCTGCCAGAAGTAGTGGGCAAGCAGCGCAGATTTATACAAACTCTAAATCTTATTTTGCCGGAATACGCAATGGTGTCGTAACCCGCTCAAGACCCTCCAGAGGCTGTTATGTAAGGCTAAACGGATCCAGCGGCGGTATTGTTTCTATCAGCGGCTGCATGGCGAAAGGACAATATGCAGCAGGTGTTTCAACCGTTATTAATGACATCTATCAATATGATAGATCTCTCGTCAACGACTTGCTGAAACGGTTTGATGTTCGAGTGACAGGACATATTTATGCAGGGACTGCAGCAAAAAACTTACCTATATTAGCTGCCCACGCTTCTAAACCGCTGACCGCTCTCATTACTGAAATGTTAAAAATGTCAGACAACATTATTGCTGGATCGGTATTTAAAAAAATTGGGGAAATTTTTACGCACAGGCCAGGAAGCTGGGAAAATGGCGGGACAGCTGTCCATGACATTTTGTCTAAACAAGCCGGTGTCAATACATGGCGCTCAAATATCATTGATGGATCAGGACTATCTCGTTATAACCAAGTCACTCCCGATCAAATGCTACAGTTACTTGATTTTGCTTTTCATCATCAAGGAACGAACTATGCATTTATCTCTGCACTCCCTATTGCCGGCATTGATGGAACCTTGAAAAGGCGCATGCACAATATTGCGTGGCGAGTCCGTGCAAAAACGGGAACAATGGCCGGAGTTGTATCTTTAGCCGGATATGCAATGAGTGCCGATAAAGAACCGTTTGCGTTTGTCATTATGATTAATGGCAGTCATGGGTCTATTTGGAAGTACCGTGAAATGGAAGATAAAGTTTTAACATATCTAACTCATTACTCACGGGCATAACCCTTAAAATTTAACCGTCATTATTAAAAGGACTTGATAATTATGAAGAGAATACTATCAACGCTTGCGTGTTTATCATTTGCTTTACCCGTGTTTGCTAATATTTCAACGATTAACAACTTTTTCATAGCAAAGCAGTGGTTGCCTTTACACCTGTCTGTTGGTGTTTATGGTGGCTATGGTGCCAGCAGTGGTGCTTATCAACAAGATGGGCAAGCGACACAAGGTCGTTTGGCTTTTGGTCTGAGCACACCACAAAATAATAACCTCTCATTAGGTGCAGAAGCCGGTGTTCAGTCAGGCAATACCATGAGGCTGTATGCAAGCCCAGCGCTCATCACCACAGCAGGTGGTTTACCTATCCAATCTACCTTAAAACCATTCGTAGATTTTCTACTCACTGCTAGAGGTAAAATACTTCCTAACGCTCCTCTTTATGCCATGCTAAAAGGCGGGATTGCGTATCGTCAATTAACTCTGGACGACAGGACATCTAGTCAAGATGGATTGAGACAAGTCAACGGCGAGTTTCAAGCAGGGTTAGCCTACAGTCTGACCGACCGTGCAACAGTGACTGCTTTCTATCAAGGCATTTATGCTGGCAACAATGCTGGTTTAAACTTAGATTCTGCAGGAAATGTAACGATATCTCGCATCCCTACGCAGCAAGCAGGATTTTTAGGCGTTGAGTATGCAGTCTAATAGCTTCTATTATCCAAAACCCTCGGGGGATAACCCGGGTGTTTATTTGACTTCCTTTATCCCTAAATTACATTAACTCAGCGAAGAAAAAAGACGCCATCCCTAATCCTAAAAAAATCCACTGTAAATAATGGGGGATGAATGATGATTGAAAAAGTAAAATCAATGCAGCCGTTAACGAACCTACACTGAACCCCAGCAATAATTTCCGCCGTGAATGAGTTTTGTAGAGCACACTATCAAGCTCTTTGTTAGTTGAGGAATTGAAACGAGTTTGCTCTTGGTTGTAGGTATATTCTGTTAATGCTTCGTAAACTAAGCCTGGAATTTCAGGAAATTTTTCAGACCAATACGGAATATTGTCTCGCATTTTTCGTAAGAACGCGCGCGGCCCCACTTGCTGTTTTATCCATTTTTCTAGAAACGGGCCAGCGATAGCCCAGATATCTAAATCCGGATAAATCTGCGCGCCCACCCCTTCAATATTTAATAATGTTTTTTGCAATAAAATCAGTTGGGGTTGAATATTAATATTAAATCGTCTTGCGGTTTGAAAAAGTCGAAGCAATAATTGTCCAAATGAAATTTCTTTGACGGGCCTTTCAAATATCGGTTCACAAACCGCGCGTATTGCCCCTTCAAATTGGTCAATCCGCGTATTGGGTGGTAGCCATCCTGAAGCAATATGCAATTCTGCTACACGTTGATAATCACGCTTGAAAAAAGCTAGCATATTTTCTGCTAAATAACGCTTATCTTTAGCATTCAGCGACCCGACAATCCCAAAATCCACTGCGATATATTGGGGATTTTCTAAATCTTTTGTGGAAACAAAAATATTTCCTGGGTGCATATCCGCATGAAAAAAACTATCTCGAAACACTTGTGTAAAGAAAATTTCAACACCGCGTTCCGCTAACTTTTTTAAATGAATGCCTGCTTCTTTTATTGCATCAATTTGATGAATCGGAATGCCCTCGATACGTTCCATCACCAGCACATTCGAACGGCAATATGACCAATAAATTTCAGGAATATATAGCCAAGTAGAGCCGTGAAAATTTCTTCGCAATTGTGATGCATTCGCCCCTTCGCGCATCAAATCCAACTCATCATGCAACGTATGTGCGATCTCGTCGACAATCTCATGGGGTTTAAATCGTCGGCTTTCAGCCCAATAACGATTCGCAATACTAGCCAACGTAAACAATAAATCTAAATCTCGTTCGATAATTTTTTTAATATTGGGACGTAGCACTTTAACAACAGCCAATCGGCCATCTAATAACCTAACAGGATGAACTTGTGCGATGGAAGCAGAAGCAAGTTCACACGTATCAAACTCACTAAATATCTCTGTAATGTTTTTTCCTAAAGCTGATTCAATGGTTTTTTTCGCGACTTCACCTGAAAAAGGCGGCACCTTATCTTGTAATTTTGCTAACTCTTCTGCGATATCATCAGGAAGCAAGTCACGTCGGGTTGACAACACTTGTCCTGCTTTAATAAAGATAGGGCCTAAGTCTTCGATGGCTCTACGAACGCGTTCGCCACGTGTCAGCTTGTTTTTGTAAAACCAATACCACGGATTAAAATAACTAAAAAAACGAAACGGCGAAAACCATGACGTTAAAATAATTTCATCCAAATTATATCGAACAAAAATAAAATTAATTTTTAAAATTCGAAAGAAGCGAGCGACATATCTCATGACAACCCTCGTTTACTCTTCATTGATTTTTCCAATATCTGCATACGGGCTTCGATGCGATCAGCGTCCATGCGCAATATATCAATGTCCTCAAAAAAATCGTTTAACGCTTCTTTTGGTGGAAAAAACTCTATTTCTTCGTGTATATATTCATTCATATTTTCACAGAAAATTTGTCGAGTTTTCTCAGTCCATTGTTTTATTCCTCGCGCCAATCTTCCGATTTGATGGGCTGGCACATCGCCCACCCATTGAGATAAATACTCTTCCCAATCAATTTCCAACTGATCAAACAAGTCAATCACTTGCTGGCCCAATTCTAAATCGCCTTCTATGGCCACATCGTCTGCAAAAAATTGTTTGCGATTTTTTGATAAGCTCATCTGTAAAAGGCGCAGCGGCGTTCCTTTAATGATGGTATTCGCTTGCAAAAAATTCTCGTGCTTAATCGATATTTGATTTTCTATAAAATAAAGTTGAAAAGAAATATTTATTCCGGATAATTCTATGGTAACAACTTTATGATTTAACCCTTGTAATTTATGAGCCGATTCTGGATCTAACGATAAATAATGATTGAGTGCTTTTTGGAGTTGGGTCACAAAAAAATTTTTCATTAGTATTTAAATCCTTTATGTAACGCTACAATGCCACCCGTTAAGTTATGATAAACAACATCTTCAAATTCCGCATTTTCTAACATCGTTTTTAGAGTGGATTGATCAGGATGCATACGTATAGACTCAACCAGATATTGATAACTTGCTTTATCATCACAAATCCATTCACCTAATTTTGGAATCACATTAAAAGAATATTTATCATACAGAGATGCCAGCACCGGTATAACAGGTTTTGAAAATTCTAATATCAACAATTTGCCGCCGGGTTTTAATACACGATACATAGAGCGTAATGCAGCCTCTTTATCCGTGACATTTCGTAACCCAAAGGCAATTGTGATGCAATCGAAGTAATTGCTTGGAAAAGGTAAGTGTTCTGCATCAGCTTGCACGAAATAAATATGAGAAATGATACCTTGATTGATTAAACGATCACGACCTTGCGCAAGCATTTTGTCATTAATATCTGCCAGTACCACGCGGCCTTGTTGTCCTATTTTTTTTGCAAACTCACCTGCCAAATCGCCGGTACCGCCTGCAATATCTAACACACACTGTCCTGATCGCACATTTGCTTGTTCTAAGGTAAATCGCTTCCATAATCGATGCAATCCGAATGACATCAAATCATTCATCAAATCATACTTATTAGCGACCGATGCAAAAACTTCTGCAACACGCTCTGATTTTTGGTGTGTTGGAATTTCTTTAAAACCGAAATGAGTTGTTTCTTTTTTGGGAGAATCAGTCATGATTATTCCACTACCTCAACTTCTATGAAGTCTGCCGTTGGTTTTCTAGAATACCCATAATTCACTATCCACACCCCCAGCAAACCAATTATTCCGCCTGCCAGCGACGCTAGCGGAGGAATTTCATTTAGCACTATCCACCCTAATAGGGTCGCAATTAACGGCATAAAATATAAAAAATTCACTGCACGTGACGCTGGCATGGCTGATAACACGTAACTCCAAGCAAGATACGCAACTGCGGCAGGAAATATACCTAAATAAATCACTGAACACGTTGCAAGCGCTGACGCTGAAAAAATCTCATGACAAACATCCGGCGTATAGAATAAAAAGGCTAACGTACCACCCCAAATCATAAACGAGGTCACTTCAGCAGCATGATATTTTTTTAAAAAAGGTTTTTGTAAGACTGAAAAAACACTGCCCGTAGCCGCTGAAAAACAGACAAATAAAACTCCGACACTTAAGTTAAAATTGTTCTCTTGGCCAAACAAAATAAAAATCATCCCCAGGAAACTGATGGTCATCCCCACAACAACAAACCCATTTAACCGTTCCCTTAAAAATACCATCGCAAAAACCACACTCATGACAGGTGATTGGCTAATGATAAAACTGGCAATGCCGGAAGGGACAGTCATTTCACCATAGTTAAGTGCAACATGATAACCTCCCATGGTAGTCGCACCGATGAAGAGCATTAAGAAAAAATCTTTGGATGAAATAACGCTACGTTTTTCGAGACGAAAAAAAACAACGACCATGCAAATGGATGCAATGATAAAACGTAATAATGCGAGACCACCCGGACTATATCCTTGTAATCCCATGCGAATACCAACAAAAGCAGAAGCCCATAAAAAGACAGCGGTAACTACCCAGAATTTCGTCGCAATTGATAATCCTAAATATCGCATCTTATTCGTCTTGAATTATTTTATTTTTTCAACCTTATCTTTTTTTTGTTTTTCTTCCACTCTTCGTAACATTTCCCCTGCCAATGTCAGATACGCCATTGATCCTTGTGATTTCCCATCATATAAAATCACTGGCTGGCCGTGACTCGGAGCTTCGGCTAATCGAACATTGCGAGGAATCACCGTTCGATAAACTCGATCGGGGAAGTGCTGTAATAACTGCGCAGAAACATCTAATGCTAAACGATTGCGTCCGTCATACATTGTGCGCAATAGGCCTTCGATATAAAGTTGCGGGTTAATCGTTGTTTGTATTTGTTGAATCGTACTTAACAAACCTTTCAATCCTTCCAAGGCAAAGTATTCGCATTGAATCGGAATCAAAACCGAATTAGCAGCAACCAACGAGTTCACTGTTAAAATATTCAAGGAAGGCGGGCAATCAATTAAAATATAATCATATTTTTCAGACACAGGGATCAGCAATTCTTTTAGCCGTAATTCCCGCTGTGCCATTTGCATTAACTGAACTTCAGCAACAATCAATTCATGATCCGTGCCTAATAAGTCATATCCCGCTTCTGTGGTAGCGACAGCATCTTCCAATCTGGCTTCATTTAACAAAATATCTTTCATGGTTGCGGAAAGATTATCTTTGCTAATACCGCTACCGACGGTGGCATTACCTTGTGGATCTAAATCGATTAACAACACTTTTCGTTTCATTGCTGCAAACGAAGCTGCTAAGTTAATACTCGTTGTGGTTTTGCCTACGCCGCCTTTTTGATTAACTATCGCAATAATTTTTCCCACTTATACATCCTCATCTTTTCTCTCAATGCAAACTACATGCCGCTGTGCAGCAAGTCCCTTTATCGTCAATGGATGCACTTTCCATAGGTAATTTTTCGGTATTTCTTGAAGTTCTGGCTCGGGATACATTCCCTTCATCGCAACAAATTGGCCTCTTGCATTTAACAAATGCTGAGTGCTTTCTAACATTACCGCAATTGAGCTAAAAGCGCGAGAAACGATGCTATCAAATTTTAACTCTGGCTTAAATATTTCACATCGAGATTGAATAACTTCAATATTTTTTAAACTAAGCTCCATTTTAGCCTGGGTTAAAAAACGAGTTTTTTTGCCGTTACTGTCCAATAATACAAACTTTTTTTCAGGATTCACAATAGCAAGTGGAATGCCCGGCAACCCTGCGCCGGTCCCTACATCAATAATTCGTGCTGCGTGAAGAAAGGGATTAATGGATAAGCTATCTAAAATATGTAGCCATACCATTTCGTCTGGATCACGTATTGCGGTCAAATTAAAAACGTCATTCCAGCGTTGTAGTAATCCTAGGTACTGACTAAATTTTTCTATCACTTCCGCAGGAAAATCATAGTGATTTCGGCTAAGTGCTGTCTGTAACGTTTTCATAATGACTCAGTCAATGGATCAATCGTCAAATCAACCGCTTCGCATAAATCAACACGCTTAACATCACCCTTTGGTTTTTTAAGTGCAACCAGCAGCAATGAAATGGCCGCGGGCGTCACCCCCGGAATTCGAGAAGCAATCCCTAACGTCGTGGGCTTAACATCCTTCAATTTTTGTTTAACTTCAGTCGATAAACCCACCACATAATCATAATTAAAATGTAATGGGATTGTTAACTCTTCATTGCGAAGTTGTCTGGCAATTTCTTCTCCCTGCCGCGCAATATATCCCGCATATTTCGCTTGAATTTCGACTTGTTCTGCAGCTAGAGGATCTAATAATCCGGGAGCAATTTCCGCAACACTCATTAATTGCTGATAATTAACAGTCGGTCTTCGTAATAATTCCTCTAAATTATATTCACGTGGCAAGGTTTGTTGTATTAACGTTTCCACAGCCATACCCAAAGGAGTAGAGGGTCTCACCCATGTTGTACGTAATCGTTGCTGTTCTTTGTCAATCGCTTCTCGCTTAGCTGAAAATTGAAACCAACGTTCCTGATTGACTAAACCGAGTTCGTACCCTTTTGCTGTTAGACGTAAATCAGCATTATCTTCACGCAACAATAAACGATATTCCGCACGACTTGTAAACATACGATAAGGCTCTGATGTTCCGCGAGTAATTAAATCATCAATCAAAACACCCATATAAGCTTCGTCACGACGAGGTGTCCAGGCTGTTTTTTCTTGTATAAATAAAGCAGCGTTCATGCCAGCAATTAAACCTTGTGCCGCAGCTTCTTCATAACCCGTTGTGCCATTAATTTGGCCCGCAAAAAATAATCCAGAAATATATTTTGTTTCCAGTGAGGGTTTTAAATCACGAGGATCAAAAAAATCATACTCAATCGCATACCCCGGACGCATAATATGTGCTTGTTCAAACCCTCGCATAGATCTCACCAGATCGAGCTGCACAGCAAACGGCAGGCTCGTTGAAATCCCATTGGGATAGACTTCGTGAGTCGTTAAGCCTTCTGGTTCAACAAAAATTTGATGCGAGCTTTTGTTCGCAAATCGTACGATTTTATCTTCAATGGAAGGACAATAACGCGGCCCTATACCTTCAATCACTCCCGTATACATCGGTGATTCCGATAAGCCGTTACGAATAATCTCATGTGTTTTTTCATTGGTATGCGTAATAAAACAAGGAATTTGTTGAGGATGTTGATTAACATTGCCTAAAAAGGAAAACACTGGAGTAGGTGTATCACCTTCTTGTCTTTCCATCACATCAAAGTTAATTGTGCGTCCATCCAAGCGTGGAGGTGTCCCTGTTTTCAGACGGCCCACTCGCATAGGCAGCTCGCGCAAACGCTGCGCCAGGGAGCTCGCAGGGGGATCGCCGGCTCTACCACCTTCGTAATGATTAAGACCGATGTGAATTTTTCCTGCCAAAAAAGTACCGGCAGTTAACACCACTGTTTTTGCTTTGAAAATCAAACCCATTTGGGTTTTCACACCGACTACTTTTTCAGCTTCAATCAAAATATCATCAACAGCTTGTTGAAAGAGTGACAAATTAAGCTGATTTTCTAGCTTAAAACGAATAGCTTGTTTATATAAAACTCTATCTGCCTGAGCGCGTGTCGCACGGACTGCAGGTCCTTTGCTGGAATTTAAAATTCGAAATTGTATGCCTGCTTGATCAATAGCATTTGCCATTGCTCCGCCCAATGCATCAATTTCTTTGACTAAGTGACCCTTACCTATACCCCCAATCGCTGGGTTACAGGACATTTGTCCTAATGTTTCAATATTGTGGGTCAGTAATAATGTTTTTGCGCCCATACGTGCCGCGGCTAATGCTGCTTCTGTTCCAGCATGACCACCACCGACGACGATTACATCAAAAATATGTATTGAATCATGAGTCATAAGATATCTTCGCGATAATAAAAGAAAATTTCTGGCTATTTTATCAGAATAGATCAATAAAAAGCCAGAAGAAATTTGGCTTTTGTTGCAGGTGTTTTGAAAAAAATGTCATCATTGTTAAGAGCTGTTAAAAACTACATTGTTGCCAAATCAGTTTTTCCCTTCTCCCCTTGTGGGTTTGTAAGGGCATTTTCGTGTCTGCCCGGAGGGCGCATGCAAAAATATTTTATTAGCGTTGTTTTATTTTTGTGCTCAATCCATCTTGCTTTCGCTGAAAACACCCTTAGCCTAACAAGTACAGCAACCAGTACCGGAGGAATGGTTCCCGTGTTATACACATGCGATGGAAAAAATGTATCTCCTCAATTGGCATGGAAATCTCAAGCCAACAATATCAAATCCTTTGCATTAGTTGTATCTGATCCCGATGCTCCCAGTGGAACTTTCTACCACTGGGTTTTATACAACATTCCCAGTACTATTTCCGAATTCGCTGAAGGAATATCTCCTCTGCCAACTGGGACAATATCCATTAACAATAGTTTTGGCCATGCAAATTATGATGGTCCTTGCCCACCCAAAGGCATGTTACATCATTATATTTTTACGTTATATGGATTAGATTCAGTATTAACGATACCTACACCCAATACTGCGAAGGAATTAATCGATGCAATGAAAGGCCACATCATACAAAAAACAGAGACAACAATGGTTTTTAGTCGGACGTGACCACTTTGTCATTTCCCCACACAAAAACTCGAAAAAATTTTCCCTAGCAAATCATCCGAACTAAATTCACCTGTAATTTCAGATAATGCAAGTTGTGCTTGTCGCAAATCTTCTGCTAATAATTCGCCTGCACGATAATTTTGTAATTGCAGTTGGCCGTTTTGTAAAAAATGAAAAGCTCTTGCTAACGCATCTAAATGTCGACGGCGTGCTGAAAATGTATTCTCAGTATTACTTGCGAAACCTACTTCATTTTTTATATAGTTTTTTAACAAATCGATTCCTATATTTTGTTTAGCCGATAATGAAATAATCGTTTTATTGTTTTCACTGTGGATAGAAGGCGATTCATTTAGTAAATCAATTTTATTACGGATAACAACAGCTGCTGAATGTTCAATTGCTTCAGAAGAAGTCGTTGCATCAATCACCGATAAAACAATATCCGCTTGAGAAATTTCATAACGCGCACGACGAATTCCCTCTTGTTCAACGATGTCGTTACTATCTCGCAATCCTGCCGTATCAATAATATGTAATGGCATACCATCCAATAAAATTTCTTCTCGCAAAACATCGCGAGTCGTTCCTGGAATATTAGTTACGATTGCGCTATCTTTTTCACTTAAGCAATTCAACAAACTCGATTTACCGACATTGGGCTCACCTGCAATGACGACTGTAATACCTTCACGAAGTAAACTTCCTTGGGTCGCAGATGCTTGGATGGTTTTTAAATCCTGAATAAGCGTATTTAGATTGGTTGCGACTTGATTATCTGCCAAGAAATCAATTTCTTCTTCGGCGAAATCAATGGCTGCTTCAACATACATGCGTAAATGCGTAATCTTCTCGACAAGAACATAAATCTTTTTTGAAAATTCACCTTGTAAGGAACGAATCGCACTGCGTGCAGCTTGAGTAGACGTTGCATTAATTAAATCCGCGATGGCTTCTGCTTGAATTAAATCGAGTTTGTCATTGAGATAAGCTCGCTCAGAAAACTCACCCGGTTTTGCTAAACGAGCACCTAAATTCACAATGCGTTGAATCAATAACTGGATAACTGCAGGACCTCCATGGCCTTGTAATTCTAAAACATCCTCACCTGTAAATGAGTGCGGATTTGGAAAAAATAAAGCGATGCCTTCATCAATCGTTACATCATTTTCATCAACAAAAGAATGATAACTTGCATACCGAGGCTGCGGAATTTTTTTTAAAACAGAGTTCGCGATGGTTTTAACAAGCGGTCCTGATACGCGAATGATTGCTACTCCGCCACGCCCAGGAGGCGTAGCAGGAGCAACAATAGTATCAATGGATTTATCGATTGTGCTTTGGAGTTTTTTCATTCCCGTTAATACCGCGCATGATGTACCACTGCTGTAAGAATGAAAGTGTGTTATTCACAAACCAATACAACATCAAACCAGCAGGAAAGTTAAGGAATAATGCCGTGAAAATAATAGGCATCATCATCATGACCTTAGCCTGCATAGGATCCGGTGGTGGTGGATTCAATCGTTGCTGTAAAAACATTGATATTCCCATCATAATCGGCAATACATAATAAGGATCTTTTAAGGTTAAATCCTGTATCCAAAACATAAACGGTGCTTGACGCAACTCAACACTTTCAATCAATACCCAATAAAGACCGATAAATACCGGGATTTGAATTAAAATCGGTAAACAACCACTCATAGGATTTACTTTTTCTTTTTTGTAAAGCTCTAAAGTTGCTTGTGTGAATTTCTGTTTATCATCACCAAAACGTTCTTTGAGTGTATTAATACGCGGCTGTAATTTTTTCAGCATACTCATTGAACGATAACTTTTTGCAGAGAGATGATAAAACAGTAATTTAATCACTAATGTCACGAGGACAATAGACCATCCCCAATTTCCAACAATGTTATAGATGTGTTGCATCATCCAAAAAATGGCGATTGCAATAAACCAAAACCAACCATAATCAATGGTTAACGATAATGTAGGATCAACATTTTCTAATCGTTTAGCAATAGAAGGTCCAGCATAAAATTTTGCAGTCGTCGTCAAACTTTCTCCTGGCTTAGTCACCAATTTAGGACCAATCATGCCTACGGTATATAAACCGTCGTTGGTCACGCGTGAAAAATACTGCGACGTGCTATTTTTTGACGGCACCCATGCAGAAACAAAATAATGTTGAATCATAGCAGCCCAGCCGCCAGCAATTGTTTCATCTAGTGGCTTTTCTTGCATATCTTTGAAATTAATTTTTTGAAAAGGTTTATCAGGACTTGAAACCGCTGCGCCAAAATAGGTGGCTAAATTAATTAATCCAGATTTGCTAGGCGGTGTATTTTTTCTCATTAACTGTAAATAAAGATTTCCTTCCCACGGTTCAGCAGATTGATTATTGATTTGGTAGAACATTCCAATTTCATAATTATTCCGTGTGAAAGTATAGGTTTTAGTAACTTTAATGCCTTTGTCATTTTGCCAGTTCAGATTTACTTGCATTTCATTTTGATTATTTTCCAATGAATACTGTGTGCGATCTATTGTATATAACACTTGGCCTTTAGACGTATCAGGTCCTGTTGAACTCAATAATCCACTTTGTGCAAGATATTGTGTATCCGGATTATTATTTAATAAAACAACCGGCTCTGTGCTATGCAATTGTTGCGGATAGTTAAGTAATTTAACTTGCGTAATATTACCGCCTAACGTATCGATATCCACGGTAAATACATCAGTTGTTACATGAACAATTTGAGAACTTGGAACAACAACTGGTGTTGAATTTTTATCAGCAGCTGCTGGTTGCAAAGTACTTTGATTGGATTGTGAAATAACAGGCACATAACTATTGTTAACAGAAACTGAATTCGACTGAGCATTTGAGGTCATTTTAAAATGCTCTGCATCCCAGGCTTGGAAAAGCATCATTCCAAGAATGACTAAAATTGCATAAAGACCATAACGTAAGTAATCAAGTATGTTAGCTTGCATGTTGAGTTTTTTCCGGTACTGGGTCAAAACCACCTGGATGAAAAGGATGGCAACGTAAAATTCTTCTTGTCGTCAAACAGCTTCCTCGTAAACAACCATGTTTTTGAATGGCTTCGATCGCGTATGAAGAACAAGAAGGGTAAAAACGACAACAATTGCCAAGAAGAGGACGAATACAGAATTGGTAAGCTTTAATAGCAAAACTTACACTTTTTGAAATTGAATAGCTAATTTTTGCCACAATTTTTCTATACCTTCTCGCAATTGGGTTTTGTCTAAACTGTCACACTGTTGACGTGCAATCACAACAATGTCATAACCTGGAAACTGTATTTGATTAGCACGAAAACTTTCACGAACAATCCGTTTAATTTGATTTCGTACGACTGCATGGTTTGCAACACGTTTCCCTACGATAATACCCACTCTAGCGTGGGATTTTTCATTTCGTTTATACAAAGCCAATAAGTATCGTTGACTGACCTTATTGGATTCATCAAATAATGATTTATATTCCGATTTGCTAACTAATCGGTGAGATCTTGGAAAGCTTAAATAATTTTTCAAAATAACTTTATTTATACAGCTAATCTTGCACGACCTTTAGCACGACGTCTGCTCAATACAGCACGACCGTTTTTGGTTGCCATACGGGCACGAAAACCATGAGTTCTTTTGCGTTTAATCACGCTGGGTTGGAATGTTCTTTTCATTGTAGACCTACTTGATAATGACTTTTTTATGACAGGGATCCAATCATAGGTAGCATTTAGATTTTTGTCAAACTTTTATGACTATATGTTTTCATTCAGATTGCATACGTTTATTTAAGTAAGTATATATATTTCCTTATCTTGTAGAGCTTATATATATACAATGACTTTTCTGTTTATTGTTCTGAAAAAAATCATAAAAACAATCAGTTAAACAATATATAAGATTGGTATAAAACTGTGTATAACTCTGTGTATAGTCTTTCAAAACGAGGATAACTTTGTATGAAATTGATGATGCCTTACTTGTACACAGTAAGTAACAGACATAAAAAGGGTAATACTCACAGGATAACAAACTCATAATTATTTAAATTTGTTTAAAAGTTAAACTTTTTGATAAAAAAGCGTTATCCAAACTAATAAATTAAAAAAATCAGTTGAATTATCATGAGAAGAAAAAAAAAATGATCGTTTATAGATCAAAGATAGGTTAAGCATGTTGATTCGAGATGATCGATACCCATTTTCTTTTTTTCACTATCATATCTTATTTATATATTCCTTATCTTGTAGAGCTTATAGATAAGCAATGCTTTTTCTGTGGAAAGTGCTAAAAAAAATCAATAAATCAAATTGTTATGCCATGTTTGAAGCGGGGGTGAAACTGTGAATAACTCTGTTTATATCTTCAATAACAGAGGATATTTTTGTATAGAATATCGGGTATCCGGGTTACACACAGCAATACTAGTCATCAAAATAGGGCTTATGAACAGCTTTCAGAGGAGAGGATATGCAAGATAGAACACTTCAAGAATGGTTAACGTATATCAAATCACTTCATCAAACAGAAATTGATTTAGGGCTTGAGAGGCCCAGAGAGGTCGCTAGTCGTTTGAACGTCCTCAATCCTAATGCTAAGGTTGTTATCGTTGCTGGTACGAATGGTAAGGGGTCTACAGTGGCTGGACTCGAAGCTATTTATTTGGCAGCGGGTTACAAAGTGGGTGCTTTCACATCGCCTTACCTATTTCGATTCAATGAAATGATTCGTCTACAAGGTAAAGAAGCCAACGATGAAAGGATTTGCCAGGCGTTTGCCCAGATAGAGACAGTTAGAGGGAATACATCATTAACACCTTTTGAATTTAATACCTTGGCGGCATTATCTATTTTTAAAAGTGCCGAATTAGATGTGTATCTGTTAGAAGTGGGACTCGGAGGCCGATTAGATGCTGTGAATATCATGGATGCCGATGTAGCGATAGTGACGAGCATCGCTATCGATCATACCGAATGGCTAGGCAACACACGTGAATTAATTGCTCGTGAAAAAGCCGGTATTTTTCGGGAAAAAATACCGGCCGTTTATGGCGATGAGTCACCGCCTCAATCGTTATTAGATTATGCCAAAACGTTAAATGTTTTGATTTGTCAGCATGGCAAAGATTTTCATTTTGAGTCCGAGGAAACTTCCTGGCAGTGGCAATCTGCAAAGACTGTTTATAAAAAATTACCCTTGCCATCGTTAGCTTTAGCCAATATGGCGAACGTGTTAATGGCTATCGAATTAATGCAGCCGTTATTGCCTATAAAACGCGAAGCGATTGATAGCGCATTGCATAGTATTAAATTACCCGGTCGAATCCAAGTCGTCGAGGGGCCTGTGACACGAATTTTTGACGTGTCTCATAATCCAGCGGGCGCAGAGTGGTTAGCAGAAAAATTAAAAACGATGCCTTGTCAGGGAAAAACACGTGCGATATTTTCAATGTTAGCGGATAAAGACATCAGGGGAACGATACACGTAATCAAAGATCAAATAGATGAATGGCATATTGCTCAATTGAGTGAGGAGCGTGCTGCACCGCTAGCAAAATTACTGGCTTGTTTTGCAGCTGAGAATATTGCTGTGTTGCGCTATCAAGATTTGAAAGAAGCGTATCACTCTGCCCTCATGTTATCTCAACCGGGTGACAGAGTGATAGTGTTTGGATCATTTCATGTTGTCGCGGCGTTTTTCAGCCACGTAAACAACTTGATTTCTTAGAGCTCGGTCTTTTCTTGCGGGTTTAAAAAAAGTATCACTTAAAGGTTGTGCGAAACCTTGACGACGACGCTGCTCATCTATCTCAGGAGATCGCAACGCAGCAGCAAACTTTGCAGAGTCCGCGCTTTTTGCTAGATATTCTTTGTGGAAAGCTTCACTACCTTGTAATCGCATTACCGCGCTCAAACTAAGTGACTTGGACCCAAAAAATGTAGAGCTCGAACCCAAACTAGAAGTTGGCGATGTGGGTGATGTCGGCGATACGGGTGACAATGGCGATTCATCTGTAAGAGTGTCTGTATTCGTTGACTTTGGTGATTCTGTCGTAGTGATTGACGAAGCCATAGCCTCGGGAATTTTAAAGTCAAGATTTAGAGTGTTTGCTAATGAAGTATGTGGCGGCGACAAGATAAGCGACTTTACTAAGTTGCCATCGTCATCAAGCACTTCTTCAAACTCTTCATCTGAAAACCCGTCATCGGCATCACTGTGAGTACTATTCTCTTCTGTATCGACACGAGTATTCATCTCATTTTCCGTGAGGGTGTTTTTATCCTGAGTAATATTATCAGCTATTGCAACAAGTTCTGCATCTTCAGTGAGTATTAAAAGATTGTTGTATCTAGGTTCCCAGCAAGTTGTTGATGTTGCTTCACCCAGCGTATTATTGATATTCACCTTCTGTAGCATACAGTCAGGTGAATTTGAACAAATTATTTTTTTGATGTGATTTGTAAGCATTTCTGAAATGTTTTCGAGTGTGATGATTTTATTGCTACGACAAAGCGCATCAATCAGTTTTTTAAGGGCCACCGTGTTCGCCCCTGCTTTTTCATAAACAATTTCATCATATGGATTCTGAAAATATTCTAATTCGTCACTTGCATTTTCAAAAAATGAAGCCATTTCAGCTTCTATAGCAGTCGCAAATACAGGGTCAATAGTAATCGAAGTGTGTAACCCGGATTGCTCGGATTCGAGATCTTTAATCGTTGTTAATTGATATAGCGTCACCATCACAACACCTGCTCAGTTCTGACTCTCAAACATACACTTTTACCCGATCATGCCATTTTAAGCTTAACGAAAACTTAAGTAATTATTAAGATCAACTTCGCATCACCTGACTCAAGTATAGTCAAATAAAGATTAAGAAATTTTTAAGTCATTGATTAATGTAGAGCAAAATAATAGATTTATTTTTACACAGAAATAGCTTTTTATGGTAAAATAGGTGATCAAATGATCTTAATGTAAGATAAAGACCAAGCCAGCCAAACGCTAATGAGTAGTCGTGATTCTAATGAAATAAGCAAAGCATTACTGACTCTTTACGATTTAAAAGAAAAAGAAAATAACTTAGATCAGGAAGTAAAAAATGGATTAAGCCGGGTTTTTAGCAGATATAAACTGCCAACACAAAAACCCCAAAATTTGGCGCCTGTCATTAGCCAAATTCTTGAAATGCCGCGAGTAAGATTTGAAGAGAAGCAAATGATAGGCGGCCAACGTGTAGGTGTCATTCGAATCAATTGCTAGGATAATGCCTTCGTAATTTTCATCGCCCGAGCATAGATATCGACATGATGAACGCGTAAATAATCCACAGACTGATTTGTTAAAAAAAGTGAAACCGCCAGCGTTTCAATATCTCGCAACGCAGCTGCTTTATCGGTAAATACAGTTAAAAATGATTTCCGCGAATGTCCAACCATGAGCTTAACACCTAACGATGTAAACGTATCAATCCGTTTAATGAGCTCAAGAGATTGCTCAGCTGTTTTTCCAAAACCAATGCCAACGTCAACAATAATACGATTTTTCGAAATGCCTATTTTTTCGAGCGCAGCGATTTTTTGTTCTGCCCACTGATAAACGAGAGTGACACAATTTTCAGATAGCGGAAGTACTTTTTGAGGATCGGCTGGAATGCCTAATTGATGCATGATGACCACAGGACATTGACTACCCGTTAAAACAGATGCCATGTCAGGATCGGTAAGTGTAGATTGATCATTAATAAAATCAACACCCAAGGACAAAGCCTTTTCTGCGGTTTTTGCATATCGAGTGTCAACACTGATTTTAGGAGGAATAACCATAGTTGATCGTACATGCAATAATTCTTCTAACACATTCTGCAAACGCTGCCATTCAGTTTCATGGGTAAGAGATAGTGCGCCTGGCCCAGTTGCCTCCGCACCAACATCAATAATGTCAGCACCTGCAATAACTAACTCACGGGCATGCAGAATCGCTTTTTCGGGCACCGAAAAAGCGCCGCCATCCGAAAATGAATCCGGCGTCACATTTAAAATACCCATTAATTCAGGCGTGTCTATGCGTTGCTGAATTTGACGCGTATGCAATGGCGCATCGCCAGTCAATCGAGATGTCCAAGCTGAAGCGATTTCAACAGCTGTTTTTCCGTGGTATTTTCCAGCTAACGGATATTTCCAGAACGGTGCAACATCGACTAACGGCCAAAGTGCAAAGGGACGCTCGTGTAAATGCTCATGAGGTATATGCAGTTTATCGTCATACAGAATGAGATCATCCCATGCTAAAATATCGATATCAATTTGTCGCGGTGCCCACTCTCTTTCTGCATCATGACCTAAGATTTTTTCAATTTTTTTTGTATGTTGCAGCAATTCGTGAGGATTCAGTTGGGTTTCACAACGCAGCGCTAAATTCAAATAAGGCATGTCCCATGAAGCGGGTGCATTCTCCAATAACAAAGCGTCTGATTGATAAATCGGTGAAACTTGTTTTACTGAAATAGTCGGGATTTTTTTGATAAGCTGCAAAGCTTGTCGCAAATAACTCAATCGATCACCAACGTTTGTTCCTAATCCCAGTATGATCATAGCGCATCGCTATAATAAAAACTGACACCTTGTTTTAGGCTGGGAATTTTAGGTTTTTTGAAAACTTTCACGGATATTTTCGCTTCGGCAGAGATGGCTGATTTCACCACCTGATAAATTTGATGACCTAAATGTTCTAATAACCGAAATTTTTTTGGGAGAATGTCTTTTTTTATTTGTTTGACTAACGTGTCATAACAATAAGTATCTTCCAGTTCATCGGATACGCAAGCGAGGGGAGGATTTTTAAACGTGATATAGATATCCAACATAATTTTTTGTTTGTGCAGTCTTTCTTTTTTGGGCCATCCTAAAAAAACACTCAATGATAACCCTTGTAACGAAATACCGCTTTGTATGTTGGATGTCATTTTTATTCACTGCAAATTTTATCAATTAAAGAAAGTATTTCAGGTGTGAGCTTTGGTTTTACGTCAATTGCACCGAGATTATCGATCAATTGTTCCATTTTCGTAGCGCCAGTGATGACCGAGCTAACATTGGGATTCACGAGGCACCAGGCTAAAGACAATTGAGCTGTACTACATTGCAAATCTTGCGCTATTGTCGCAAGTTTTTTAACTTTTTCAACTTGTTGTTGAAAATTATCGGGAACCAACCAAGATTCTTTTGCAAGACGACTGTCTTGAGGGATGCCATGATCATATTTGCCTGACAAAATACCCGAGGCTAAAGGGCTCCAAACAGTTGTTCCTATGTGATATTTTTCAAATAGAGATAAATAATCTTTTTCGAGATGATCGCGAAAAAAAAGATTATAGCGCGGTTGTTCCATCGAGGGCTTCATGCAGTTGAGTTGTTCGGCTATACGAAACGCTTCTTCAATTTCATCAGCGCTCCACTCCGATGTTCCCCAATAAAATGCATAGCCTTTTCGAACAAGATAATCCATCGCTAATACAGTTTCTTCGATAGGGGTATTGGGATCGGGCCGGTGGCAAAACAATAAATCGACATAATCCAGTTGTAACCGTTTAAGCGAATTTTTTGTGCCTTCAATCAGATGCTTACGTGATAGCCCAGTATCATTGGGCCCATGACCGCCCCAGAATATTTTGGTAGAAATGACTAAATCTTCACGGCGAAAATCTTTTAGTACTTTCCCCATCATGACTTCAGATTCACCGTGAGCATATCCTTCTGCATTATCAAAAAAATTAATGCCATGATCGAATGCTGTGTGCATAAATTCTTTGACTTCTTTTACACCTAACTGCTGAGCGAATGTAATCCATGAGCCGAATGAAAGCTCGCTGAGTTTGATCCCTGCTTTACCTAGTTTGTTATACTCCATGGTCTTGCTCCTTTTTAAGAGGGGGGTATCTTAACATTCAACTAGTGAAAACTCGATGCTCATGCTTCCCTCGCAAAAAAGTCATAAAAATCGTATTCATATTGATATAATCAGCACGAATATGGTACTGTATGCCCCATTGATAGAATTTTGGTAAAAAAACATGCTTCGGATAAGTAAATTAACGGATTATGCAACCGTTATCATGAGTTATTTGGCGTTGGATGCCAAAAATGTATTCAGTGCGGCACAAATATCCAGAGCTATACATTTATCACTGCCAACCGTCAGTAAGATTTTAAAGATATTACTCGAGGCACAATTGGTTATTTCATTTCGCGGGACGGGAGGTGGATACCAGTTATCACGAGAGGCTCATGAGATTACATTAGCCCAGATTGTGTCTGCACTCGAAGGAAATTTAGCGATGACAGAATGCTGCAGTGTGGATAATGCTTGCGCGCTGGATTCTCTCTGCACATTAAAAGAAAACTGGAAAAAAATTAATAATATTATTTTAACAACGTTGGCGGGTGTTACGTTGAAAAGCATGATGCAACCCCTAAAGCAAGCGTCCCTGTCTTTAAAAGGCATACCTATTGTAAAAGGTTTTTAATATGGCAAATCAATTTTTAAAACAAGTCGTCAATAAAAACTATGAGTATGGTTTTGTGACAGCTATTGAATCCGATGCATTACCACCTGGATTATCGGAAGACATTGTTCGTGAAATTTCACGCCGAAAAAATGAGCCAGAGTTTATGTTAAATTGGCGATTAAAAGCTTATAGACATTGGCTAACGATGACTCCGCCTGAATGGGCACATTTACATTATTCAGAGATTGATTACCAAAGTATTATTTATTATTCCGCACCTAAGTCAAAAACCGATGGCCCAAAAAGTTTAGATGAAGTCGATCCCAAATTATTAGAAACCTATAAAAAACTCGGGATTCCGTTGCATGAACAAGGAAAATTAGCGGGCGTTGCTGTTGACGCGGTATTTGATAGTGTTTCTGTTGCAACAACATTCAAAGCTAAACTGGCCGAAGTTGGCGTGATATTTTGTTCGTTTTCAGAAGCCGTCCAGAAATATCCTGACTTAGTTGAAAAATATTTGGGAACAGTCGTACCCTATCGCGATAATTTTTTTGCAACATTAAACTCAGCCGTTTTTAGTGATGGATCATTTGTATATATTCCAAAAGGCGTGCGTTGTCCTATGGAATTATCAACATATTTTCGGATTAATGCTGCCAACACAGGGCAATTTGAGCGAACCTTAATTATTGCTGAAGAAGGAAGTTACGTTAGTTATTTAGAAGGTTGCACAGCACCTATGCGTGATGAAAATCAATTGCATGCTGCTGTTGTCGAACTCATTGCGTTGGATAACGCACAAATAAAATATTCTACCGTACAAAATTGGTATCCAGGAGATGAAGAAGGTCGTGGCGGTATTTTTAATTTTGTGACTAAGCGTGGTGCGTGTCGTGGCGCTCATTCAAAAATATCTTGGACACAAATCGAAACAGGTTCAGCGATTACATGGAAATATCCTAGCGTTATTTTGCAAGGTGATCATTCAATCGGTGAATTTTATTCAGTTGCCTTAACGAATAATTATCAACAAGCCGATACTGGCACCAAGATGATACATATCGGAAAAAATACGAGTAGTACGATTATTTCAAAAGGAATTTCAGCAGGGTTTGGACAAAATAGTTATCGTGGTTTAGTGCGTGTTGCACCGACAGCGGTGAATGCTCGCAATTACACACAGTGTGATTCGTTGCTGCTAAGTTCTACTTGTGGTGCGCACACGTTTCCTTATATAGAAGTGAAAAACTCAACGGCACAAGTTGAGCATGAAGCATCAACGTCAAAAATTGGTGAAGACCAATTGTTTTATTGCCGCCAGCGAGGCTTGAGTGCTGAGGATGCGGTTTCTATGATTGTGAATGGGTTTTGTAAACAAGTATTTCGTGAATTGCCTATGGAATTTGCTGTTGAGGCGCAGAAGTTATTAGAGGTAAGTTTGGAAGGGAGTGTGGGGTAATTTTATTCCTTCTCCCCTTGTGGGTTTCTAAGAGTGTTTACGTGTCTGCCCGGAGGGCGGATGAGGGGTGCTCTTGGACATAGAAACCCCTCACCCGCCGCCAGTGGCGGCGACCTCTCCCACAAGGGGAGAGGTAATTGCCTAAGAAACACAAAAACATTTTTTAAAATAAAACAGGTATAAACATGCTATCAATCGAAAACCTACACGCAAGCATCCAAGATGATCAAAAAACAAAAGCGATTTTGCGCGGCATCAATTTAATTGTAAAGCCAGGTGAAGTCCATGCCATCATGGGTCCAAATGGTTCAGGCAAAAGTACGCTGGCGAATGTATTAGCGGGTCGTGACGGATATGATATTACCGAAGGAAATGTCCACTTCGAAGGGGTCGATTTACTTGCGATAACACCAGAAGAACGCGCTGCACTCGGTTTGTTTTTGGCATTTCAATATCCTGTTGAAATTCCTGGTGTCAACAATATGTATTTTTTAAAGGCTGCATTAAATGGTTTACGCAAACATCGACATTTAGAACCACTCGATGCCATGGATTTTTTAAAGACCATACGCAGCAAAATTAAGGAAGTTGGTTTAGATGAAACATTTTTAAATCGTGCAGTCAATGAAGGTTTTTCTGGCGGTGAAAAAAAGCGGAATGAAATATTACAAATGTTAATGCTAGAACCGAAATTAGCTATTTTAGATGAAACCGATTCTGGATTAGATATTGATGCGCTGCAAATGGTTGCTAAAGGCGTAAATTCATTACGCAATGCGGAGCGCAGTATTATTTTGGTGACACACTACCAGCGCTTGTTAGACTATATTGTTCCCGATGTTGTGCATGTGATGGCAAACGGGCAAATTATTAAATCGGGCGATAAATCACTGGCATTAGAGTTAGAGGCCAAAGGGTATGGTTGGATAGAAGGGTCTTCTTCATGAATGCTGCATTAGAAACGCCACATTGGCTTAATGAAAGTTTTATCCATTCACGGGATTTTTTTGATCAATGTCCAGAAGTACGTGATTTTCAAAAAAAACAACGCGATCTTTTTTTAGCGCGGGGGCTACCGACTAAACGCGAAGAATTGTGGAAATATACCGATCTTAGATTTTTAAGTAATCGAACGTTTGTAAAACCATCCATCACAATGGATGTAGTTCAGACGATACAAGCAAAACACATACAGAATAGCGCATCTGTTAGATTAGTGTTTGTAAACGGTTTGTTTTCTGAAAAACTTTCCGATGTCAGCTTGCTGCCAGAAGATGTTATTTGTTGCGATTTGAAGACTGCTTTTAAAAATCATGCCGAAAAAATTAAAAAATTTATTTTTGAAAACGTTGATACGAATCGCTTTCCCTTTGCCACTTTGAATGCGGCATTGATGACCGATGGAATATTTTTGTATATTCCGAAACACACTACGATGAATGTTCCAATTCATATCTTATTTGCAAATACAGAAAAAAACATCCTGACTGCTTCACGTAACATTATTGTTGCGGATGAAAATGCACAAGCTACCATTTTAGAAGAACATTGCGAGTTGGGTGGGCGCGACTATTTTACGAATGTCGTGACGGATATTTATGCGCAGCCAAATTCTCGAATTTATTATCATAAAATTCAAAAAGAATCGTTAGATGCGACTCACATTGCAGAAATTTTTGTGAATCAAAAACATGATAGCCTCGTTGAAACCTATTCACTTGCGCTAGGTGCTCAGTTGGGACGAGAAGATGTTTGGGTCAATTTAAACGAACATCATACTGAGAGCAGCATTAATGGCTTTTATTATTTATCGGAAAACAATCAACATATTGATAATCATGCGCAAGTTAATCATATTGCTCCATTAGGGACGAGCAAGATGGTGTATAAGGGTGTTCTCGAAAAAAAATCACGCGCTGTATTCAATGGTAAAATTTATGTATATACGAACGCACAAAAAACCGTCTCTCGACAAGCTAATTATAATCTGATGTTATCGCCAGATGCAGAGGTGGATACCAAACCCGAATTTGAAATCTATGCTGATGATGTGAAGTGCTCACACGGCGATACGGTGGGGCAGTTGGATGCGGAAGCCTTATTTTTTCTGCGCTCACGAGGTATCGAAAAAAAAATCGCACTTCAAATGCTAACACGTGCTTTTGCTGCTGATGTTTTAAACTCTATTAAAAATCCCGCTATTTTAGCACACATGAATCATTTATTGAATGAGATGTTCTCTGATGACTGATTTGATAAGCCAAAAAATAAATAAAGTGGATATCGTTGCCTTGCGTAATGAATTTCCATTGCTACAACAAACCATGCGCGGAAAACCTTTAATTTATTTAGATAACAGTGCAACGAGTCAAAAACCGCAGTGTGTCATTGATAGCATTACACACTATTATTCGCACGATAATGCAAATATTCATCGAGGCGTTTATGAGTTAAGTGAACGTGCAACGCGTCAATACGAAGATTCACGTGTCGCCATACAACAATTTATTTATGCTGAACATGCTCATGAAATTATTTTTGTGCGTGGTGCGACGGAAGCGATTAATCTGGTGGCGCAAAGTTATGGCCGGTCAGTCTTTAAGTCAAAAGGTGAAATTATTATTAGCGCCATGGAACATCATTCCAATATTGTTCCGTGGCAAATGATTTGTGAAGAAATGGGTGCGGTTTTAAAGATTATTCCGATGTCAGATTCCGGCGAGATTGATTTAGAAAGCTATCAAAAATTATTTTCACCGCGCACCCAATTTGTTGCTGTTACGCATGCGTCAAATGCATTGGGGACCATCAATCCCGTGAAAGAAATGATACGCATTGCTCATGAGCAGGGTGTTCCAGTGTTACTTGATGGTGCGCAAGCGTTTCCACACATGCCTGTCAATGTTCGGGATCTAGACTGTGATTTTTACGTGTTTTCCAGTCATAAAGCGTATGGCCCCACCGGCGTTGGTGTGTTGTATGCAAAAACAAAATGGTTAGAGAAAATGCCTCCGTATCAAACCGGCGGGGACATGATTGAAAGTGTTACGTTTGAAAAAACAACCTATAATAAATTACCCTTTAAATTCGAAGCGGGGACGCCTAACATTGCTGGTGTGATTGGTTTTGGCGCCGCAATTGCTTTTTTAAACAAAGTGGGTATGGAAAATATTGCTGCGCATGAGCAGATATTATTACACTATGCAACGGAAAAATTAAAAACCATTAATGGCTTAAAAATAATTGGTAGCGCAAAAAATAAAGTAGGTGTCGTTTCGTTTGTTTTAGACGGAATACATCCGCATGACATCGGGACTATCTTGGATGACAAAGGGATTGCTGTACGTGCTGGACATCATTGCGCGATGCCAGTGATGCAACGCTTTCAGCTTCCTGCAACGGTGCGTGCATCATTTGGGTTATATAATACAGAAGCGGATATTGATGCGTTGGTCATAGGTTTAAACGAAGTGAAAAAGGTATTTGCCTAATGTCAGCTTTACGAGAACTTTATCAAGAAATGATTGTGGATCACAGCAAACGGCCACGCAATTTTGGTGTGTTATCCGATGCGAATCATACCAAAGAAGGGTTTAATCCTTTATGTGGTGATCGATTAACAGTGTATTTGCAAGAACATAATCATGTTATCGACAAGGTAAAATTCGAAGGTTGTGGGTGTGCGATATCAGTGGCTTCAGCATCCTTAATGACAGAAGTGTTGCAAGGCAAAACACAGGCAGAAGCCGATGCTGTTTTTAATGATTTTATTCAACTCGTGACGAAAGGTCATGATGCATCTTTGGAAGAACGACTCGGAAAATTAGCTGTTTTTGCTGGCGTGGTTGAATTTCCTGTTCGTGTAAAATGTGCAACACTGCCCTGGCATACATTCAAAGCCGCGTTACAAGATGATCCTCAATCTGTGAGCACTGAATAGCATAGGAGATACATATGAATCCAATTACATTTACAGATGCTGCTGTTGATCATATTCAAAAAATGTTACAACAAAATGCGAAAGGCGTCGGATTTCGATTATCCATTAAAAAAACAGGATGCTCTGGGTTTGCTTATGTGCCAGATATTATTGAATCTGAAAAAAAAGATGATATTCATTTTGTCGCACAAAAAAATTTGCAAGTCTATGTGGATCCAGCTTCATTAGAATTTTTACAGGATATACTAGTTGATTACGTGGCTGACAATGCCCCTGGTTTAAAACAAAAACGCTTAGTATTTGTGAATCCAAAAGAAAAAGGCCGATGTGGCTGTGGTGAAAGTTTTACGATTGAGTAAATGATATGTTTAAACAAGATACTTTAGAAATTTCGCGCGATTGCGATGCCTTATTAATACCGTCGGGTGTGAAGATCAGCATCCAAAAAGGCACGCTGGTCATGATCACGCAAGCGTTAGGAAATTCCTATACTGTTTATGTGAATGGAAATTTAGCGCGCGTAGCAGGAAAAGATGGTGATGCATTAGGGATGGTTATTTTAGAAGAACCTGATGTTAATGCAATGGACGGGACTATCAAAGATAAAGTTTGGGAATTATTAAAAACATGTTATGACCCTGAAATTCCCGTTAATGTGGTGGATTTAGGATTAGTGTATGAGTGCGAAGTTATTGAACGCGCCGCAGAAGATAATGAAGTGAATATCAAGATGACATTAACCGCTGCCGGATGTGGTATGGGCCCTGTGTTAGTGGCTGATATCGAACAAAAGCTTCGTTCGATTAGTGGCGTGACCGATGTCAAAGTCGAGTTGGTATTCGATCCGCCATGGCAACGCGACATGATGAGCGATGTGGCGAAGTTGCAGTTGGGGATGTTGTAGAGAGTAAGCTTAAATTAAAGAGGAAACGATGATGAACACACAAGAGATTATCAAAAACCAAATCGAAACAAACGACGTCGTGTTATATATGAAAGGTAACGCGCAATTTCCACAATGTGGATTTTCGTCCAAAGCGGTCAGCTTATTAAAAGCCTGCAATGCGAAATTTATCACGGTCAACGTATTAGAAGAACCTGAAATTCGCCAAGGCATCAAAGAATTTTCCAACTGGCCTACCATCCCGCAGCTGTATATCAAAGGGAATTTTATTGGCGGCAGTGATATCATGACAGAAATGTATGAAAGTGGTGAGTTGCAAGAGTTATTAAAAGAAATCCCTGCTTAAGATGGAGGATTATGTCAAACCTACGATGCTACTCTTTGCTTGATAAATTATGCATGAATGTCGATGAAGCACTGCGGACAATGTGCGGTGCTACACAAACGGCTATGCGTGAATATCCCGCACGTGAAATCTCCGAGGTTGATCTTACTGCAGAGCAACGCAATACATCGGCTAGTTTGATGCGAATTAATCATGCTGGCGAAGTGTGTGCACAAGCGCTGTATCATAGCCAAAGTTTTTTTTCGCGTAATGAAAGCATACGTCAACACATGCAACAAGCAGCAAAAGAAGAAGGTGATCATTTAGCGTGGTGTCAGACACGCTTAATCGAATTAGGCAGTCATACCAGTTATTTAAATCCCATGTGGTATGCAGGATCGTTTGCAATTGGATTAGCCGCGGGTTTGATGGGTGATCGCTGGAGCCTGGGTTTTGTTGCCGAAACGGAAAACCAAGTCGTTAAACATTTAGAAAATCATTTTACGTTACTACCCGAAAATGACAAAAAAAGCCTCAAAATACTGCACCAAATGCATGAAGACGAAGCAAAGCATCGCGAAGATGCTATTCAATCAGGGGCTTCTGTTCTTCCTGTTTTCATCAAAAAGCTGATGAGCTTGACATCAAAAGTGATGGTGAAAACAGCTTTTTGGATTTGATATCCTCTTTGCTACTCAAACAGGCAAAGAGGATATGTCAATGTCAGCGTGGTTTTAACGACGGCTGAGATTTTTCGGATTTATTTTTCTGATGAGTCGTATATTTTTTATGTGCAAAATCATAGAATAAAGCAGCTGGACAAGTAACAGGAGCTGCACCTAGGAGCGCACCGCCTACAGTAAGCGCAAGACCTGCTCCGCCAGCAGCTATGACACCTATAGCAAATTTACCAGGAAGTGTTTTATCAAGGTTACAATCTAACCTTGCTACATGCCAGGCTACAGTTGGTGAAGCAGCGGTACCAACGAAAGCACCCAAACCGCCGCCCATGACAGCACCTTTGGCGCTCATTTCTAAATACTTTCTAAACATCTTGGTAATCCTCGCTTTTTTAATAATTAGAGCCGCTAATTATACATTGGTAGTAATTATATGCAATTATTTGTCAAGTCAAAGTCCTTTTCCCCTCACCCGCCGCTACGCGTCGACCTCTCCCACAAGGGGAGAGGTGAACGAGTTCTTTTTACCTCCTTGTGGGAGAGGTCGACGCGTAGCGGCGGGTGAGGGGTTTTAAAAAAACGAGACATGCACACATGCTAAAACAATTTAAAAAATCATTACGTCTTACACAAACCAATCCTGAAAATGTTCTTTGGTATAACATAAGAAATCGGCACATGAAAAAATTTAAATTTAGACGACAACATATTTTGCGAGGTTATATAGTCGATTTTGTTTGTCTTGAAAAAAATCTAATTATTGAATTAGATGGTTCTCAGCATGCAGAGCAACAAGAGTATGATGCTATTCGGACACGAGCGCTTGAAGAAGAAGGTTTTCGGATTATACGATTTTGGAATAATGAGGTGTTGTTTAGTCTTCGTAGTGTGTTGGAAAGTATTTATCGGGCGTTAGAGGTCTAGACCCCCTCACCCGCCGCTACGCGTCGACCTCTCCCACAAGGGGGGAGGTGAACGAGCTTCATTTACCTCTCCCCTTGTGGGAGAGGTCGACGTCGCAGACGGCGGGTGAGGGGTATTCTCCCGTCATATCCTCAAAATTCCTAACCTGCCCATGCCTACGCACCGACGTTAATTTCTGAAAAGAAATATCAGCCGTCACCAACGATATTTCATCTTTTTTCCCCTGAGCAAGAATCCCATCATCAGGAAAGCCAACATCAACAGGCCCTAAAATAGCAGCTTGTCCTGTCGGATGTTCTGGCGTATCACTGAGTGTGACAGGGCCAACGACAAAAGACACCGCAACAAAGCATTGGTTTTCAATTGCGCGTGCGCGACAGGAGAGGAATACACGATTATATCCAGCTAATGACACAGTGTAACTGGGAACTAAAATCAGTTCGGCGCCCGCCTTCACTAATCCTCTCACAATTTCTGGAAATTCGCTGTCATAACAAACTGCGATGCCTATCATCCCCAGCGATGTTTTAAAAACAGTTTGCTGCTGACCGCGCTGAATAATTTTTTGTTTTTTCTCAAATTCAATTAACTGCAACTTGTCTTGATAACCATACGTGCCCGTCGGCCCAAAAAAATAAGCACGATTGATATATTGTTTAGGTGCAGTCTCTTCAATGATCGTACCTGCTTGAATGTAGAGTTGATAGTCACGCGCTATCTGTTGATAAAAAGCAATATACTGAGGAAGAACAGGTTGCAGCGCAGCATATAATTCATTGTCGGTGGCGTATGCTTGGCACGCCGCTTCAACGCCAGCGTATTCTGGAAGAATAAGTAATTGCGCTTGCTGTTGTTTTGCTTGTTGCGCTAACCCTTCAATTTTAACGGTATACTGTTTCCAGTCTGCAAGTGTTTCAATTTGATATTGGCAAGCAGCAATTTTTATCATGACGTACTCTTGTCGGGATTTGGCCATTCGAGCAATAAGGCACAGTTATTAGATTCTTCGTCAGTAATATAATCATGAACAAGTTGCACGGGCAATAATCCAGCGCGTAGTTGCGGCGTCAAGACAGGATCTGTAATCGTATTCTGAACGACTTGATTGACATATTCCTCAGGAGAGAACAAATCACGATAATGATAGTATCCCGGCATGCGCCCACCCCGCCATGAATCTATCCAATTTCAGCACTTTCACTAATGCATAACGTGCTTGATACATGAGCGTAGCAACACCTTGTTTTCGCCATGCAGGACGCACAGCCACATCGAAACCATACAGCGTATTGCCATGTGGGTTATGTGTTCGAATATAACCGCCATCGGTGACTTCTTCCCAACTATGAGATGGATCACCCGGATGCCAATTCACAATTAAAGCTGTCGATGATCCGAGTAATTGTTCATCCAATTCAACACATAATGCACCTTGAGGAAAAATGCGAATGTGGTTAGACAACTGTTTTGTGTTCCACCATTGTTCAGGTGGAAAAGGCGGCGGAAAACATTCGCGTTGAATATCCAGTAATTGCTCGAAATCTTTTTCAGTATAAGGTCGGACTATCATGTAATTTGTTTCAACCAATCATTGAGATTATAGTAGTTAGTCACACGAGTAATTTTTCCATCGCGAATACTAAAAAAAGCACCGCACGGTATCGTATATCGCTGCCCAGTTGCTTCCGGTAAGCCACTGTCAGTGGCGAGATAAGTCCCCTCAATGATAAACTCAGCTGCTGCACGTGTGCCCTCTTCGTTGACCATGATAACAAGATCGCGCGCGGTTTCTTTGTAACAACGATTCATGCGTTGCATAAATTGTAAAAAAATATCTTTGCCCACTTCGCGATGACCGTGATTAATGTCATGTATGACATCGTTATCAAGCAAACTGAAAAAAGCATCCATGTCTTGTTGGTTAAAACTACCATAGTAACGTTTGATCAAGTTTTTGCTGACAGTTTGCATAAGTTTTCTCCTGTATTTTTGTTCGAAAGTATAGTTAAGTCAATGGGTTGGAATGCGGACTCTAAGGGCTAAGAATGTTGATTATTTGATCGAAACATGCTAACATGACGCAAATTAATCCCATGCTGACATCATATACTATGCCCTTACATCATGCACTAAAAGAACATAAATCAAAAGAAGCCCTTACCGCGATTGAAAATGGCGCTGACGTTAATGTGACGCAAAACGACCTCAATTTATTACAACTTGCCGCAGGCGAAGGGTTGCAAGAGATAGTCCTAGCGCTTTTAGTGAGAAATGTGAGTGTAAATCAAGCGCTAGGAAACACAGAAACACCGTTGTTTTTAGCGTATGAAAATAACCATGAAATAATCATACAGGTGTTGTTGGCGTGTGGGGCATCACAGGCTAGCGCAGGATTACAACATATTATTTTTAATGTTAACCCGGCTATCATGCGTGGATTGTTATTTTGGGCCATACGCAACACAAAAATAGATGGAGTGCCATTGATTGAGTTGCTGCAGCCTCAAATGGAAAAGCAAGTGGATTCCATGATAGACGTTAGGCTAGATGCTGAAGAAAAAAATGATAACATGCCTTTGCAAAATTATTTTCAAGTTGAGATTTTTAGTTTACTCAATTTATGTTTAAAGATGAATAAAGTTACCGCAGCTCAAAAGTTAATGGAAATAGCTAAAAATATCCATGCAACATGGAGGCATTCAGAGAGAACTCCCGCCCCTGATGACAGTACCTTGACTGAAAAAATTTCCCATGCTTTTTATCAGAAAGATTATGTGACCTTAGACTCATTATTGAAAATGCCAGAAGCTAAAACAGATGAACTATTGAAGTACGCTTTATCGCAGCATAATCATGATCTAGCGTCTTTTCTGATTGTTGTAGCAGATATCAATCTATATGATTTTGCATTGAGCGTTGTGCAAGATGAAACTGTTTTCCAAAATGTATTAGCAATGCCAATGATCGCAGAGTCATTGTTATATCAAGTTGTGAGTCGTAACACGAATAGGGATATCCTGCCTACACAAAAAGAACGGCAATTATTTGAGAGGCTTCCTCAAGATAGCACTATCAAATCGAATCAGATTTTGCAGTGTGTCTATTCTCACAGCCAAGAAGTGGCTCTTCTTCCCTTGCTGACATCGCAAGAACCTATGTTTGCTCGTATAAAACCGGCCGAATTATCGATACCGATATATTCATTATTGGTGGAAAGCTTCACGAGATTTAATATCGACCTTCAATCAAACATTAAACGGGTTGATTCTGGCGATCGAAAGTTACCGGATGTTTTATGGCAATGTGTTTTTATCAATTTATCGCGTGATGAGCAACAAGAAGTAAATCGTACTTCGCGCTATTTTCATCGACTCATGATAGATCCTAAGGGAAAAAATCAACGAAAAGTTGATCCATTGCAACGAAAGCTGCATACGGTGAATCACTTTATGGATGAAATAGAAAAAGAAATGGCTGCGATTGCATTTTTTCAATTGCTAAATAGACTCGATTTACTTCAGATATGTTTGATACCTATCATGCTTGGCATATTCTTTGCATCAAAAGATTGGTTCGATGACTACTTTCAGAAGCTTCAAAAATTGGAAGGGATTAAGTGCGAGAGGTATTATGTTCATCATTATTTAAATAGCTGTGATGATGATGTCCCGGAATCGTGTAAAGAGGCATGCCATGAGATTGCCACCGTTAATGGATTTTGCGCTACGGTCTTCGGATTTGTAGTTGGTGAGGTGTTTAATGGAGCATTGTTTTTTCCAAATTTGATTTCGTTAATAGTGCGTTTATGTAATATTGATAACAGAAAAGAAAAATTTAGATTAGATCGTTTTTCAGAAACAATAGCACAACTTGCAAGAGCCATGTTTGCTGAAAATCCTGCTTCCTTTCAAGGAATGACTCTAGGCTCACCAGCCGGCTCTGTGCTGCCCATTGCAAAAGAACTGAAAACTAAATATGAAAAAGAGCTTGCTGACATTTTATTAGCGCAAGAAGATCTCCCTTCATTCAGCTTACCACACAGTCCTTCTGCATCTCGTTTAGGATTATTTTCAGAACAGTCAGTGTCGTCATTGGATGCAGATGAGGCTCATGAATATCCATCGGGTTATACAGCGATAGAGATGACAGATATGAGTGAGGAAAAAGAAGCGTTATCAAGAGCCTTCTAAACGGGTGGTCTCGATTGTTTATTCTCATCAGCAGAATTCTGATTAACAGGTTGTGATTCCCTAAACAATCTCGGCGCTAACGACCGAATGCCGGTGTATTTAAAATAGCTGTTGCACTGGCTCTATCCATAATACGAACATGACCTGTGTTAAACAGCGCTGAGATCGGCTTTAACGTCGTGGTAAGACAAGCTAAATGTACGGCGAGATAATGCAAGCGAGTGCTGAGTTTGTCATTTTGAACGAGATCAAACATAGGACCACCACCCTGTGCAGAAGATTGATTCTCTTTTGTGAGGTATAATAAACATAATGCTTCAAGCGATTTTTTATCTTCTTGTCGAATAGATGTTAACGCTAAATTTCGACACAGTGTTAATACGACCAGATGCATTAATTTTTTGATGGCTGGGTTTTGTAAATCAGTGATAATGCCTTTGTTGGGTTCGTCAGATATCCCCGCCAATTTGACTGCGGTTTGCATCCATGTTTTATAATGCTCTGCAATTGTTTGCGCAGGTGTTGCACCAGCTGCCGTCGCTAAAACCAAGTCTTGTCCAGCTGCTGCAAACACTTCTTCTTTTGCCTGACCTAATAATGCGTCACCTATTTGGGTCATATCGTTTAAATCAACTAGCGCATGAAAACCAAGATTCAAACCATCCGCTGAAAATTGTTTTTGTAAAAATCGAATGGCTTCTTTTCTATCTATCCACTCAATACCAAAACTAAGTTGCTCGTTAAGCTCTTGTATCTCGATTTCACGCAATACAGATAAAAACAAAACACCACTAGGGTTTTTATTGTTTATATGTTCTTTGAACCAATTAAATATAGCTATTTTCTCATCGGAAAGCGTGCGCTTAAAAGCTATATGAATTAATTGATGGGCTACCTTGGCAGGGTCTGAACAAATTCGAGAAGGTAAGTCTTCAAAACAAGGTGTTAATAAATCAATAATGGATTTTATTTCTTGCAATGATCTTACTTTAAAAGAGTTGATTCCTGAGAAGAGTTGTTTAACAACTTCTGTTGCAATGTTATTTTTAAGATCTGCAGAATAACACCTATCCATTTGTGCTTTCAACAGGGTGAGTTCTCGCTCTCTTTCAGCCGACAAGTAGGAGTGTGCAACGTTGACAAAATTTTCTGCCCAGCATGATGGAGAACCAATGTATATCACGTCATTTTCAATGGTTCTATGTAAGTTTGTCATTTCTTTGATTGCGACATAAGAATAGGCCAATTCTCGTACTTGCTGCTTGAGAGAAAGAAGTTCTTCATTTTTCTCAACCATCTCTGTCAAGCCTTCGGATTGTAATATTTTGGCGCCTTCTTTTCGCAGACGAACAATAAAATTTCTATCCTCTGGATTTGCGTAGACATCGACATAATTTTTCTGGAATAGTGTTTTGGCCTCCATATCAGATTTAATTTTCTCAAATATTTGCAATATAGACGCTTGGTTTATGAGGTTGTCATCGTTACTATGCAATGTGAGCCCTTTGATTTGGGCTTCAAGAAATGTGATTAACTTGGCGGGATTGAGTGAATTTAAAAATTGCTGATAAACAGCTTGGTCTTGTTCATATTTTTGTTTGGCTTGTACAGATGGGTCATTATTTTTTTCTTCTTCGTCGCTTTCCTGTATGCCGCCATTCATAAAGGTAGTAAAACAGCTATACACAGACTTTTTAACATCGTTTGATGCTGATTCTAATTCTTGAATAATAAAGTTTTCAACTTCTTGTGGAATAGTCGCACAATTAACTTTTTCTACAAAACTAAGCGCATCTTGTTTTGCAGCATTTTCAATGTCTTCAACAGAAACCACAGAGTTTAACGTTGTGACAGCTTGCAAAGGACATAACCTAAAAATCATTCTCCCAAAAACGCCGCCTGGACAAGATGGATAATCATGTTCACGGTCTCTTTCACGAGCAGGATAATCACTGTTATGTTCTCTGCGAATGTCAAATAAGGTAAAGATAAAATTTTCAATAATGGATTCATCTAGTAATTTTTTCTTCTTCAATCAAGTGAGTGAGATAGGTCTGTAAGGTTTGCAAGATAGCTTGCGTGCCTCCCGCTTCTTGAAACGCACGCGCGTATTTTGATTTAACACGATTAATCATGATATTGACGATGGGTAGGTCGCGGGCATTGATCATTGAGCTCTCATGAGCATAACCACCACTCGCCCAAGAAAGAGAAACGACTGCCTGCTGGTCTTGTTGCTCAGCCATGGATTCCAGTCGTTCCTCTCGACTTTCATTTGCGCGTTTATCTATTTCGGTCGCGATACCTTTTATAGCATCTCTTGATAGCATGAGAATAGTTCTCGCAAGGGTTGTTTAGTGTAAATATAGCACATAAACGAGCCTTGGATGTTAAGAATGACTAAGAATTACGTCAGGTCTAATGTAACCTAATGACTAAATAATAGAATTTTTTAACTCACATGATGGAACATCCACATCGAGATTCTCTGCTCGCCATTTTTTTCTCATGGTCTAATTGGTCACGGATAATGAGTTTGTGAATGGTGAGAAGGAGATGGTTGCCGATTGAGGGAATGTTTACTGGATGTTTACTGAGTACATTATTATTTTCTAAGATAACAGACGGTAACGATTCTGGCTGATACGCGCGTAAAATAGAATAGAGTTTGTTATGATGAGAGGCATATGAAATTGAATAGGTTTTTGCGTTTTTGTTTAATGCCAGGACTTCTTTATTTAATCGTTTGACCTCTTCATCACTACCAAAGAGCAAATAAAAATTTTTATTTTTTCCGGCATTTTCACTGACATGATACGTATTGTCAGTGGGGATACTCCATAGCTGATAGGTAATTTGATTGATAGAGATATTTTCATAAAAAATTTGATCGTAAACGCCATCATCACCACAGTAAATCAGGCATTTTTTATTTGCTGTGTACTGAAAATTTTTTTTGCGTTGCGTACGGCCAATCAGCGAGCCAACATAATTTTTTGAAGGTAAGGCAGTGATTGAATTGAAATGTTCTGGAAGAATGATAACTGCAACGGGTAAATTAACGACGCAGGCTATTTCTGCTGGCTTTGGTTGAAAAAATCGATTCATTCCACCCGATATTATGCTGCCTGGTTCAAACTCATCTTCGATGTGAGGTTGTTTTTCCCTAGAGCTCGACATGATCTGTTCCTCCAATACCGTGGATTTATTTGTCCTTGGAATAAAGTAATAGACTACATGATAGAACAGCTACTTTGCTCTCGGTGCGACGGTTGAAAACGCATGTCAACGGATGGAAAGTCATAAGACTGGTCATCTTCAACCCTGACTTTGAGGGTTCCGCTGACAGCTGTTACACGGTGCAATTCGACTTGGTAAAAGCGGATATGTTTTCCTAAATGAAATGAATGCCCATTTTTATTGATACCGTCTCGATGACAGTACTCTCCCTCTAATTTATCGCTAGCGACTAACGAGCAGCGTACTGAAAAAATAGCAGGTTGAGCAAACGAGGAATCGGTATAAAAACTTTTGCCTGTGGCTTTTTTATGTAAATAATGTAGAGCGTCAGCTTCATCAACAAATAAGCGGACTTTGCCTGCTTGGGGGAATGATTTTATAATTTCTTTATCAGGAATATCTGCGTCCTTGCGAAGTAATTTTAGAAAATTTTTTTGAAAAAGAGTTTTTATTGCGCCACGTCGAATACAAATGGGTTCACCAACGAGAAAAAAAGGTTGCCCTGCTAAATAGTGAGGTTGTACTGGTTGTGGTTGTGCTTCTCGATTTGCTTGCTCTTTTAATGCTAAAAATTGCTTATTTGTGATAGGGGCTGGGTCTATCTTGTTATCTTTTGCTGCAGGGTGATCAGAGTGAGGGTCGCCGACTAGAGGTTGGTAGGAATCATCATCCTTCTTTTTACCTAAAAATCTAAAGCTCATAAATGTCCTTATTTAGCTTATTAGAAAATCTTAGAATATACCCATTACACCTCAAGATGCGAACTTTAACAATACATCTTGCGGCGCATTTGAAACGTTTTTCAATCGAAAAACCTCACAATACAACAAGTATTGCTGCGGTTTTTCTCAATCAAAACGTTTCAACTGCTTGCAATCTGTATTGTTAAAGTTCGCATCTTGAGGTGTAATGGGTATAGACGATAGTTTAATGAATTTGAGGCCGCACCGCAAATGTTCAACTTGCAAAATGTTTCTTATAATCTAAAATGTGCCCAACTTTGACTAGCAAGGAAGAATAAAATGTCAGTTTCTCGCACTTCTCATCGCACGTTAGAGGACGTCATTATTGAAACAGGGTTACACCAGCCTGGTTATCAAGATGATCCCTCATTTCAAGCTGTAGTTTATGAAAAATTAGAAGAGGCTTATCTAAAAAACGCGCAACATAAGGATAATCAGAACAAAGAAAGTTTAATATCGTTAGCTGTTCTCCATCTCAATTTGTATGCAGTTATCTGGCTGCAAGCTAAGCTAACCGATCCTGCTCCTGCTCCAGCTCCTGTTAATTCTTTCTCGTCTCTGTTTTCATCTATTTTTACGGCAGACAAAAAAGAAAAATCTTTTACGGCAAAGAAAAATGAAAAATCTGCTATGCATCATGCGTTAGAGTTGCCGATAGTTGAGGGATCTAAAGCTGCGGATGTTGTTAAAAAAATAATAACACGCTTAATTAAAAAAAGGACTAAAGCAGAGCTTGAATCAGACCAAATAAGAGCAGCTGAATTATGTCACTTAGATTTTTTTAGCATTTTAAATGAATTGCGTAATAAATATGAAATTGAACGAATCGAGACACCTACTACTGTTCGAGGCTATGAAGAGCGTCGAGACGATGAGAGAGTAAAAGTTATATCACAGCTAAACTTGGATTGTTTGGCCATTATGTTACGTAATGCTCTACAACGTTCTCATCTACCCACTATAGAGGCTGTATTGAACTATCGAGTTAAAGACACCTTTAATCCGTGTTACGGCCAAACTAAGATGCCGTCTGTCACTATTGAGTGGTATCGACATCCAGTGGTTAGAGAGAAAAATAATTTTTTATTGTCTGCAATCAGAAAAAATGAAAATGAAATCGTTAAGCTACTATTGAATAGTGGATGGCCATCATACGGCGTGATTTCAACGGCTTATGATATGTGGAATGAAGGCAAAATATCCAAAGAGGAAGCCATAGCAATGGGTTCGTTAAGTTATTATAGGCTTTCCGATAAAGATATTCATTTTGCTGCACACTTTAAAGAGGATGATTTTTTTATAAAAATTTTAGAGTATGTATACAATCCTCAACGTGGTAAATGTCTGGAAGTCGCTGCTAAATTTCATTTGAATAACTCATTAAAATTATTGTTAAAAATAGATAATGATAGAACATCTGAATCACAACAGGGTAGAACAGAACAATTAAGGCGAGCATTGAATGCGGCTGCGCTGGCAAACAATCTAATAGGCCTGAAAACATTGGTGTTAGCTGGGGCTCAGTATGATGCTAAGACATTAGAGCTTTTAAAAGAGCAACAACAGTGGGCAGCATATGCTTACATCTCAAGTCTCATACAGATGAGTCAAAATCACCTTAACTCAGCAGCCAAAGAGATTCAGAAATTAGATGATGTTTATCAAAAAGATTTATTAGTGATTATCAAGATAAAATTTAAAGATTGTGCCACATGTATCGAAAGTTTAATCCAAAAGGGAAAATTACATCCTGCTGTAGTCATTAATAAAGAAGCAGAGGAAGAAAAAAAAGAAGACGTTACCTCTTCGTGTTCCCAGTTAGGTTTTTTTGCTGGCTCTGCACCTATTGATAAATACACAGAAAACCAGCGACAGACAGTTTCTTCACCTTAGGATAACAGCCATGGAGTAACACAGAAATATTCATCAAAATGTCTCGCCTCATGCATCACATCAAAATACATTGATTTTCTTGTTGTCGCTCTGGCAAAAGAACTAATCTTCCAGCAGGAATTTCATTTTGAACCTGCGGTGTTATCCCTTTAATATGTCTTCTACTGGAAACAAGTTTAATGAGCGCCTCACAAGCTTTGACTTGCTCTTCGTTTAAGCCGAATCTACCGGACATCAGATTTTGTTCTAATAAATTAGGGTTATTAAACAGGTTACTCAGGATCTCTACGTGTGCATCAGTCAATGGATTTTCAGACCCACCTTGAACTGCGCGCCACTGTCCGTCAACACAATAACTCAATGGGAACACATGATTGCGATACAAAAATAATTTATTGGATCTCGTATTTTCAAAATCAGAAAAAGATGGCGGCATCAACTTGAGCTCAGGTTTGCTTTTATCAAATGAATGTTCTGCGGTAACCAATCTGATATTGCTGTTGGCTACAACAGCGCTGAGTAAATGGGTTGTTAAATAATTTGAATTGCTATGTATTTCTATAGTCAATGGCTTAGGATAATGTACGAGCCAATTCGCTATGGCAGCTTGCCCTTCGACGTTCAAATAATTATGACTAAAACAAAGATAAGGAATATGACAATTTTTTCCATCCAGTATTTCTATTAATTCATTAATATTCGTTAAATTATTTTCCGCTAAATCGAGCTTTTCTAAGTGCATTTTTCCGATTTGTAAAAGTTGATTAATTCTTTTTAACAAGTCTATTTTGACATTATTTCCATCTAGAGCTAATGCGTTTTTTTCAACTCCATGGAATGATAATTTTGTTAGGTGATTATTTTGTTCTAATGCTAAAAATAATTTGGTTAGAAATGTGTTGGTATCCCATCCAAAACCTATTTGTGAATTAAGTATTTTAGCTGCGTCTAAAACAAATTCTGTTCGTTGACTAGAATTCCGCTCAATACTATCTAACTCCATTTTTTCAATGGATTGTGTAAAATCAATCGGTGTGTTTAATTGCTGAATGGCTTGTTGTAAGTTCTGTTCCGAAAATAAATTGCTGCAAGATACAACTCTAGAGCCGAGATCGGAAACAAAACGTGGATTTCTTCCATGCAAAACAACAAAAGAATTGACAGAAGCAGAGTTTTTTATCAACCATGCTGCAATAGTTAAAGAATCTATGTCTTTAACATTATCAACAATATATTGCGAAAATCCAGGAACAGCATACAGTGCTTTTTGTTTTTCTAATGTATTGACATGCCCCCACTGACTACCCAAAACAATCCGTGCGCCTTGTGATTCACAAACAGAAATTAAATGTTGAACGGCCTGCACATCAAAACCTAACACACACGACAAATCATATTTATCTAAGGTCTTAAGATCTTGCTCAGATATTTTTTCAGTGAGTGTTGGGTGGGAGTGGATGGTATCTACATCATTTCTGCTTCGCTGTTGATGTTGCCTGTCATTGAGCGATGTACAATAAACAACGTACTCAACATCCATAAAGATAATTTTTGCAGTCTGTTCTTTTGCTCGTAGATTTTGTGTAACTTCTGATACGGCTGTGCGCATGGATGATGCCATATATCCCTCGGTAATTTTGATGTTTAAAAATATTGCCAGTATATCATATTAGATAATTAATTGCACTAATTTTTCATTCAAATGTGATTTTATATGGCCGGTTATAATAATATTATAAATGGCCGCATAATAAATAAAGTTGATTTATATGGCCGGTTATAATAATCTTATAAGTGGCCACATAAATATGATAATTCGTTCGGAGCTAACATCTTGGAAGATAAAATTATCGGGAGAATTGGGGAACAAAAAGTTCTTCAGAAAATTTTTGACTCGAGGAACGCTGAGTTCCTAGCTATTTATGGCCGCAGGCGTATTGGAAAAACCTATCTGATAAAAAGATTTTTCCAAAACAAATCTTGTTATTATTTTCAAATTACAGGTGTTAAAGATGGGTCATTGAAAGACCAGCTCTATGAATTTACGCGCGCTGTTGAGAAAACATTCTATGAATCAGGAACGGCTCTTAAAGAGCCAGAAAGTTGGATGCAAGCATTTGAGGTTTTGACTCATTCCATAGAAAAATACAGTAATAAAGATAAAGTCATATTATTCTTCGATGAAATTCCTTGGTTAGCCACTAAAAGGTCTCGGTTCTTACAAGCACTAGATTATTTTTGGAATACAAAATGGAGTGACAATAAACGCATTAGATTAATTGTTTGCGGATCTGCTGCCTCCTGGATTATCAATAATATTGTAAATAATACCGGCGGATTGCATAACCGAATTACTGCACAGATACGTTTAGATCCATTTTCTTTATATGAAACAAAAATTTTTTTAAAGTACTGTGGAATTAGCCTAAGCGACAAACAAATTCTTTCTTTGTACATGATAACAGGCGGCGTTCCCCACTACCTAAATCAAGTGGAAAAAGGACTTTCAGCTTCGCAAGTAGTCGATCAATTATGTTTTACTAAAAATGGAATACTATTTAAAGAATTTAATAATTTAATTCCCTCGTTATTTAATGAGGCTGAAATATATAATGAGCTAATTCGAGTAATCGCAAAACAAAGATATGGCATAGAAAGAGGCGAATTACTTAAACAAGTTAAATTGGCATCGGGTGGTCGATTCAATCAACGCCTTACAGAGTTAGAAGAAGCCGGCTTTATCATAAAGTTCAAACCATATAGACATTTGAAAAGGGGCCACTATTATCGCATCATTGATGAATATACTTTATTCTATTTAAATTGGATAGAACCTGTCGCCGACAGCATACACCATCAAAGCAAACCGCGAGGATACTGGGAAGGCCGGTCAAAATCACCCGCATGGAAAAGTTGGTCGGGATATGCTTTTGAAGCAGTTTGTTATAAACACATAGAAAACATTCGCGTCGCTCTTCATATTCCTGTCACAGCAAATTTTGGTACGTGGCGTTACTCTCCTTTAAAAAATAGCAAACAGACAGGCGCACAGATTGATTTACTTTTTGATCGAGATGATGGAATAGTTACGATTTGTGAAATTAAATATTCCGATAGCCCATTTGAAATAGATAAGCAATATGCAAAGAACCTATTAAATAAAATGGAGACATTCAAAAAACAAAGTAATATAGATAAACAACTTTTTATCGGTATGATTACAGCCAGTGGGCTAAAGCCTACTATGTATTCTGAGGAGTTGATTGCTAATCAGGCTACGCTAAGTGATCTTATGGAACGTGTTTAACCCGGTGTTGACTCAGGCCATAACAGGCCATACAACAAGTTCTCCAAATCAAGGTTTAATGGATATCGACCCAACTAATTCGCCATCATCTTGCCAATCTGATGTTACCTCTGCTCGCCCTTCTTTTTGGGTATATGCAAAATTTACTTCGCGATCTGATTTTGTGCCAAACAACATATATCTATTTTTTTCAAGCGTGCTCTTCGTAAAGCCTGTCTCACCGTAAGCAGATATAATTTCCAAATAAAATCCATTTTTTGCAGAAAGAGGCGATTCTCTACTAAGTTCATTGATCCTATCACAGTATTTATTTAATTTTTCATTGATTAGAGAGTAATCTAAGAATAAAGCTTGGCATTTTGTCATTCTCCAGAAAAATTATTAGCGATTAAAGAACCCACGATCGTATCTTTCCTCTGAGTCAAGATTTAAAGCTTGGTGCTCTCGCGTTCTTAACTCTCGCAATTCTTGCTCTAATCTGTAAATTTGTGGGATAGAATCCCTCGCAACGGGATCTTGATCAAACTCACTGATCAGCGCATTTAAAGCAACAGATGAAGGAAAGCGGTTTAAACGAATAGCATTCTGAACAAAGCAATCACTTATACTCTTCTTTATTCTATCAAACGCAGGTTGAATTTGATGCGTCATACTCATTTTTTTAACCAAGTAACTATGGTCCAAACGATGTGAATCAATCATTTCGGAAACCTTATTCAGGCTAAATATTAAATAAGACACTTCATTTTGCGCTGTTCCATATTCACCGTCCATTCCTGTTTGTATATTCCTGAGCTGTTGAAGATAATAGGCATTCCGATCGCTGATCTCTTCCAACAATGGAATACTTTTTGTTGAAATTGCATTTTGACGAGTAATGATAGATTGAACAAACGTTTTATCCTCACGTAGCTTTCTTATCCCTTCTGCAGAAAGAAGATCTGTGACAATACTATCGTCATCAACCGAAATATGATGCATATCTTCCATTGTTATCCATTTTTCTTTTAAAATTTCTTTTAAAGCAGCAAGAGAAGGTTTCATACAATGATTTACCTTTCTTGCCGCGCTCATCTCTAAATTTGTATACTTGTTTAGAAGAGACCTGTGTTCCTCATATGAAGCTTGTTGCAACGTTATGCTTAAAGCATGCAAAGCCGGAGTCACAAAATGATATAACCCATTTATTTCAGCAGCGACTTCTAAACTGGTGTACCTATCATTAAGAAGAAAAAATCCTTCATCACTCAATAAAAAACTAAGATTTCTATATAAATCAGCCTCTCTTTCTATATGCCTGGAATCTCTAATCATGCCGAGCAGACTTTCCATGTTGATAAATCCTTCCCCAAAGGCTTTCATACCACTTGAAGAGAGCAAGAGAGTTAGCCAAGCAGCGTCACGTAAGTTATCCACATGACTCGTAGTGAAATAGCCTTTTTCCAGGGCTTTTAACCCTGCTGGAGATAATATTAGATCCCTTGATTTCTCATCGTCAATTTCAGTTAACTGAGGAAATCTAATTTTTCTTTCTCGAAGGGCTGGAATAAAATGAGGATTTTTCAACAACCCACCTAACTGATAGCTCCAACGAAATTCAATAACTTCACTCAGCCGAATTTGCGGGTTCAATTGCTCCTCTCCTTCATGAATCAACTGGAGAAGCTCCAGCCCTTTCAATGTTAAAAGAGCTCCTAAGATAGTAGACGATAAACGTGCTGCTGACTTTAATGTTAGCCATCCTTGCTCAAGCGCATGCATCACAGTTTCATTACTCAAAAGAACTCTAAAAGAAGAACCAGTATCATAACTATCGTGCCCTCGCGTATCGTTTACAAACTCAAGCGCTGAAGAAACTGTAATAAGTTTTCTTTCCAAGGCACGTAAACCTAAAGGACTCAGAAGAGTTTCAATGACAGCTCTATGACCCGTTAGATAAGTCATTGCCAGAAGTTCAGGTTGAAGATAAACCATACCCTCTGGTGGTGGCGGTGGAACAGGTGGTGTTATAAGATCAGAAACAGTCAATAAACCATTTTCTAAAGCATAAAAAGCTTCTTTAGATGTTCCCGCGCGCAACAGACAAAGATGATAAAGCTTTAATGCTTGTTCTATGGTTAAAATTTCTTTCCCTATGCTCATTAAAACAGACGGGCACAAAAAAGCCTTTTTGATTTTAAGGTGGTCATGTATCCAAGAACGACTAGCAGAAGCTCTTATTTCCACCAACTCCTGCTCGCTTATTTGAACGGGTATATTAGGAGCGATAGAGCCAAATTTTTGAATCATCTTTTCTAATAAATTAGGAAAGCTTAAATCATCAGAAATAGAATGATTTAATTTATCAACATAAAAAAGAGTAGCTCCAACAATGATATGCTTACGCTCTTCCGGCATCTTAAAAAAAGCTTCAATCGCTTCTGCAGAAGGAATAAAATTTTCTCTTGCTCTCAATTTTTCGATGCCTTCTTTCAATTCATCATAATATTTTTTTCTAATGCCCTGCCTATGAATGATATAGCCACTCACTTGACCATTATCTTCAACGATAGGGTCTTCCAATTGAAGTTCTACTTCGCCGCGTATTCTCTCTGCTCCATTTTTAACGATGTACTTAAATTTCTCCTCCTCAAAGTAAACTAACACTTCTTGACTCTTCATGTTTTGCACGTCAAGTTCTGTTGGCACTTCCGTGCGTAGCACTAAGTGTTGCCCAGTTACTAAAGCAAAAGCTGCGTTTGCTGTGAAAGATGGTACATTCAGCAAATAATCTTTTAAGCTCATCTCTTCAGGCAAAGCAGGAATAACAATAAAATCGCACTCACATCCCTTAAAGTGCGCTTCAACTTTTCTTTGTCCTTCCAAGATAGCCTTGTAATCAGAGCTGCTTTTAAGAGCTAATTCGTTCATTCCACGAGAAGTCATAGCAACCCTAGACATTTCTGTTAATGACAAATCGCCTAAAACTTCCTCTTGAATGCTATCATCTGGCAAGCGGCTGAAAAAAGTGAACATTGCTTCTTTTTTTTGAGAATCTACTACTGATTTTTTTTGGTCTTCGGTATTTTTAGGCATAAACCATCCACGATTATCAACTAAACATCTTCATACTTGCACTTGTTGCAGCAGGCTGTGGTGCTTGATGAGGAATTGGGTTCACGACAGTTGTCTTAGTTGAATCAATAAAAGCAATCTCATTACCATTTCTATAAACATACTGAGCAAGCTTTTCGTTTTCTTGCATCACAAGTTGTTTTAGTGTTTCTGGGTTCGAGTGAGAAATACCCGATTTGTAGGCTTGACGTTCAATGTCATGATCAGCAGGAGAAACATATATCGTTTCTGTGCCGCCAGAATACTCATTATCGCCATCAGTCTGTGACTCTGTAGAAACAAGGATGCAGCCATTCGGTTGGTTTCGTAGATCATAAAAATTATAGTACAGTCCGCCACCATAGTGCCCGCTATTTGGAGTGACACAAAACTTTAAAGATTCAACGTTCGAAGATGAGGAGGAGTAGGTATATTGCGATTGCGAATAAGTAGGTATGTTAAATGTGTGGCAACTCTTTCCATCAACCAATACATAAGAATTATTAAATGGTACTGCTTGCACTGGAGTAGCTTCAGCATCGATGTCTGCTGCATAGCGATAAGCATCAGAGCGGTTCTCATAATAGCGCACGTCTTGTTGCGTTTGTACTTTGTATAATGTTTTCATTATTTGCCTCATTTTATGTTTTAAAAGAAATAAACCTATTTTCTACGGAGTTAGTCGGGCAAGCTGGGCTTCATTAGTTTGTGAATTTCCATTTCTAAATGAAACGATGGTGTTAAAGATTTGTTGCATTAATTTACTTTTATCAGCGCCATCATAAACGTGCACACCATGCAAATAGGCTGATATTGCTGGGTCATCAAAAAGTTTCTGTATATTTGTTTCACTTGCAATTTTCTTCTCACCAAGTTCGACAAGCCCAACTGCCACTTGAGTTAATTTTTCAATATTACCTGTTTCAATAATCGGTAATAGACGTTGTACATCGCCATAAAAATTGCCTGATCTTAGGAGTGTTCTGAAAACAGCAGACAATGCAGATAAATTTGCTGGTTTCACTAAAAAAACAGCCGCAATAATATCCTTCTGAAAATTGAAAAAATCTAATTTTTTTAAAAATTCAGCTCTTTCCTCACCAAATAATTTAATCATAAGATGATACGATTCTGCTGCTTTTGCGATAGCATTTACTTGTTCTTGTTTGGTTGGACGTGGCTCCGGATCAGAAACACGTTTACTTAACCGGGCAAGTTCTCTGATATCTTCGACAGATTGAATCACGACTTGTTCTGTGGAGGATTGAACATAGCCAGTTAGTCGTTTTATGTCGTGGCTATGATACTGGGGATCTACCTCATGATAAACTGCTTCTAAACGATTATGTAAAGACAACGCATATTGAAGATCTTCGATGTTAATAGTAATACTGTTAACACCATCAAAATTGGTTTCAGCTATCTTCATATCTGCAACCTCTAAATCAGGTTGATCACTCATCACAGAATTAAAAATTTGTAGTACTAAGTTTTCGTCTTCTGTAGTTATCAAGCGAGGTATCGAACGCCCATGCTCATCTTTGTCTCCTGCATTGACAAAACGTGTCCAGCTAATTTGTGTTAATTTTTTAATGCAATGCGGATTTGAAACGAGAATTGGCATATTAGGTAAAATTTCTATTTTATTTTTCTTCATCCACACAAATGCATTTGCCAACTCCGCAGCAATGTCTGGGTGATCGAATAAGCATGCTAACTCTTGTGAGCTAAGAGAAATCATGCTTAAAACTTCCAGGGTATTAGGATGTGTTTGCTTACCTTTCGTAACAAGAATTGATAATGCGGTTTTAATTTGAGAAATATTATTTAATGGCACAGAGTTTAATAGACTAATCTGTTCTGGAGAAAATAGTTTTAATTCGTGCAGAATAATTAATGCCTGTATACGACGAGCGCGTGCAATATCAGTTGCAGCGCGAAGTAAACTTTGTAAACTTTTCCATAGCGCATCTACCTGTAGAATTTTTTTATCCACAATACTATCATGGCCAAGGACTAACTTTGGCGGAGAAAAAACAAAAATATACTCATCCGCGCTAAGCGATTTAGAAGATTCGTCACCTGAATAAGCCGTTTTTTTAATGCGCACACTGAGTGTTTTTAAATTCTCTAACAATATTTTATTTTCGGAGTTCTCTGACGCTAATTGAAATAGTTCTAATAATGTTTTTTCTAAGTCGTCTGCTGTTTGCTGCATCGCTGTTTTTTCAGCAGGCAATTGGTAATTAGCGCTGCTAGGAGGAAACAAACTAAATTGTCCTCCCGAAGAAAGCTTCAAGCCTGATTCTGTTATTTCTTGAGGGCGGTCATTTGATAAAATTTCTTTTTGGAACCGACGTAGCGGATGTTTTTTTACAACCGCTAATGCGCGCATACAAGCAAGCTCGAAGTCTTGAGATTTAGTCATCCTCTGTCCACGTTGACTGATTAATGTAGCTTCATTATCAACTAACTGAGGTTCATGATGAATAGTAGAATCTTTACTGAGATTGCATTGGAAAACATGTCCTGATTGCGAAATCAAACAAATAACGCTTTGCTCATCCTGCAATCCTCGCATTTTCGGAATGATAATAACTTGGCAAATTTTTTCATTGCTGACAGCGCCTTGGATTTGTGCGGGTTGGTTTGTATAATCATCGGTTTTATTCGCATAAACCTTACCACTTTTTCCTAAAAAAATAACTTGGTTTTCATCTAAAACAAAATCGATAATTTCTTCAGGAAAAATAATTTCTTTCATTGTAGACTGAGCTTTATCATTAAAAGTACCACCAAGAATTTTCCCCGACGCTGTCATGCAATAAATAAATTTAAAATGGGATTGAAGCTTATTAATGTTTTCATGCATGATTTCAGCTACTTGTTTGCGTAGGCTAGACGCACACAATTTATTCTTACTGATAAATACTTTCCCCTGATCCGATGCAAACGCAAGCAAGCTCCTGTTATCCGCAGTCACTATGTTGTGATCTAATAATGAAGGGTCACGACTCAATGAAAAATGTTTTTCACCAAAGCGCGCGTGATCGTTATAACCACATCGAAATGTTTCACCGCTTCGACTTAAAAAGGTAGTATGAGGTCTATCGCTGCCCTGAACTTGATTTAAAATTATTTTTGTAATAAATGTATTTTGGAGAAGTCCAGCTAATAACGTAGGCATAACAACATCTTTTGCCTGATGAGGTGTATCACCGATTCCTAATTGAAAAAGATTATTGACACCACAGGCGATCACTTGGCCACGATCAGTTAAAAATAAAGTAGAATTGCCATTGGTAGTCATATCGATAATTTTATAATTATCAAAAATGCCTTCTAGCAAGGTTAAATTAATGCAAATTTCGGTATGACCTAAACCCAACTGACCATGATCGTTCTTACCAGAAACCAAAACTCTTCCATTGCTTAATAAAATAAATTTATTAATGGAAGTTTGAATGAAGTCTATTACTTCAATACCATCGCCAATTGGACAATTAGGAAAAACGCCTCGAATTTGCATAATACAGCACCTTATAATCAAAAAACGTACATTATATCAGCAAACTTGTTTAAAATAAAGCCTAAGCTGACAATCCACAAACTTTCTCTTCTTCAATGCTTGCCTGTAATGCAAACATATCTGTTAGTCTTACCAGCTCTTTCTCAAGTTTTGAGCCACTGTTAATGCCCATAATTAGTTTATGCATAAGAGCAGGGAGCTCTCCTAGTTTCTCTGCTGGTATATATTTTTTCAGTACATTCTCAATATGCTCCGCAATCTGGGTAGAGCGTAGCAAATTATGAGTGCTCTCAGGTGAGAGAACGCCGGTGAGAACACCACTCAGATTTTGATCTTTACGACTTGTTAGCAGAGCATAAACAATGGATAGCCTAATTAAAGGATTGGCATTTGGGTCATGTAATATTGTTTCATGCACAAGGACTGCTTTTGGTGCAGGCTTAAATAAACTAGAGCTTAGTGAAGATGAGCTACTACTAAAGCCGCCAAAACTACTGGAACTACTAGAGAGACTATCATATGCACCATTGGCTACATTTTCTTTATGAACGGCAAGACCTTTAATAGCCTGCGAAATCATATATTCTGGCGTAGATTTTCGTAATGCATTGAGCTGATTAAGCATACACTGCAAGCTGTCAAAGTGTGGGAGTGGATCGCCATTAGGTCGATCTATCGCTTGCAAAATTCTATCGGCATAACTATCTAATAGACTGATCTGCTGTGTTTGTATCTTGTCAGTAAGCATCTTTTCTAAGATCTCACGCATCACCAACACATCCAACTCGGTAACTATTTTATTTTCCTCGGGATCTAGACCTAACAAGTCTTTCAATACAGAAAAACGTAATTGATTTGAGTTTGCATTTTTAAATAATGCCAACAATACCGATAACTTAAGGGCCTCCGCATTCTGACCAGCACATTTACTTAGTAACAACAAATATCTTTTCGCGCGAATTTTAAGAGTGTCATCACCAAACCATCTATATAGGAAACCAGAACGTTTTTCTTCATTGGCAATCAGCACGGATAAACTATTGCTAACACGCTGCATGATTTCCTCAAGGCCGAGAGCCGGAATGCCTCTTGCCTCATTAAATTGATAATTTCCAGAACGGATAATCTCTTGAAGCAAATGACTATTGATAAATCTTTCCGCTTGTTGTGCGAATTTTTTCGAAGCCGAAGTGCCGACCTGTTGCAGCTTAGCAAGATAATCAATTGTTGTATCGATGAGCTCTATGAGTTTCTTGCGATTTTCTATTAAATAAATGTTTCTCGCCTTATTTGCCTGGCGCTCCAGCTCTAAGTACATTCGATCTACTCTAAATACAAAATGCGCCACCTCTGGATGCTGCTCTAAATCAAATGCCTTGATGGTTTGTAACAATGTTTGCAAGGCTGCTCTCACATCAACTGCTACTGGCTCGCTCAGAGCATCTTCATCATCCATGCTGGATGACGATGAAATAGAAGAGCTGCTTTCATACACTTTTGCAACGGCATGAATGAGTTTAACTTCAAATTTAGCATCCGCGATTTTTTCATTTGCCCGGGCAATCAAACGATCCTGACAACGATGCAAATCTGTGCTTTGTCGTGCAGCCAAATAATCTTGATCCTGTAAATTTGCAAATAAGGCTCCAATCAATTTTTTGATTTCAGCGGCATTGGTTACGCTAACAGTGTTTACTGTCATTTTTATGAAATTATAAAAGTCACTAGCCTGTTTTTTTACGTATGCTGCATGCTGGTCTTTTGTTAGTGAGGTTTTCGCTAGAATACGCTGATAATATTTCTCGTATTCATCTAGTATACTTATTTGTCTGTGAGCGCGAGCTCTCGCATCATTATTTAATACGGGAATATTGAGATCAAGCCATCTCGTTAGCTCTTCAAGTTTTCCATGCTGATCCTCCCAGAAGCTCTGGTACACAGCAAAATCAGCCACTTCACTTGGGTGAAGAATTTGACGCAAATAAAATGGATGCCAGCACTGTTAAGATCACTGTGATACCTTGGGTGAAGAATTTGTAGCAAAGCTTCGCGGTACATTGTCGTGACATATTCTGCCGCGGCATAAAAGCCATTATTGACACCACGCGCAAGCACTAAACCGATAGCTGAATCACCTACTAATGCTATACGTTTGTTAAACAGCATTTTTACCAACTGTCGTGCTTTATATACATGCATAGGTATCACAGTGATCTTAACAGTGCTGGCATCCATTTTATTTGCGTCGATAATGTCGACAATAATTTTTTCTATGTCTGTTTTTAGTGTGCCGGGCAAATCTACTAATCTGCGATAAGGATTAGCGAATTCACCCAAATATTTTCCGTCGCTATCTTTGACATGCAGAGTGTCATACATTTCTTTATCAATAAATATATGCAGAGTAGCCGTACCATCCATGCTCTGATTCCAAATATGCAAATGTCCTGTTTTAAGCGTTGGTATGATAGATCGATTTAATTTGTCAAAAAACTTACTGACTTCTGCTTTGTTATTCATTTCTAATTTTATTTCTAGCAGATAAGTCAGCACATCTTTACGTAGCTCATCACCAGCCTCTCCAAAGATCACCTCACGCACACCACTATGCGAGCCATCAGCACCGAAAATCCAGTCAGCGTCATTCAAAAGCTGGTGCTTTTCACCCATGACAGCTGGGCTTGAACTTGAACTTGAACTTGAACTTGAACTTGAACTTGAACTTGAACTTGAACTTGAACTTGAACTTGAACTTGAACTTGAACTAGCATTTTCTGGATGTGAGAAAGCAAACAAATCTTCTTTGCTGATTTCAGTATCTAAATGGAAGTGTACCTTATCCGGACTTAACTCTTTGCAGAGCTGCTGCAACATGTCGCTAATCTGATACGTCCGAATGAATTTACCGCTAATTTCTGTACGTAAATAGGCAGCCGTGCTATCGATACGTTCAAGGATATTGTTGAAATAGGCTCGCTGATTAGCATGTAATTGTACGGCACTGTTATGGAGTAGTGCTTGAGTCTCCCCCTTAACTTGCACGAGCAATTTTATCATATCCTCAATAGTGCTTGAATGTATATCCAGGCCATGCCCACGAATGCTCGCACGTCTTTTATCAAAGAGATGACTTTCTTTGGTTGGGAAAAGTGTGGCAAGCATCAGTGCTAACATAGATCCCACAGGGCCAGCACCAATAATAGCAGAGGGTTTGCTAACAGAATCATTTCGTTGCATGGGATAAGTTCTCGTTCAAATAATGTAGCTATTGCGCAGAAGTATACATAAAAT
>JABDBD010000011.1 GCA_013288815.1 Gammaproteobacteria bacterium
CTTTGAAATTAAGAGGTCTTTCACAAATTCAATAGGAAGATCTGGATTATCTAAAGCACATTTTCCTATCATCGCCCAAAATTCTATTTGGCTTGGAATTGAACGACGTTCAGCGCTAGCTACCTTCTTGGCTTCGTTATAAATCATTTCATCAATTCGGATTGGGACACCCATAATTCTCACCTACAAAAGTTCTAATTTGCTACATTTGTAGTATAGCAGGCTGTCTCATGAATAGCAACTGTGCTTTATTGGCTCTCACAATCAAATTGTGGCGCTTTGATTAATCTCGATAAAGCAATCGATTCTGCTATTTCATTCGTAGGAAGATTTTCTCGTTTTGCTCTTTCAAAAATATCCGTGACTGTGTAATAGATATCGCTAATTTGTTTCTGAGCTGTATCCATGTCAGCGTGATCATAAATAACCGCTACGTGAATCAATCCGCCCGCATTAATTAAAAAATCTGGCGCGTAAAGAATGCCGCGCTCGTGTAATGCCATGCCATGTTTATGATGAGCGAGTTGATTATTTGCAGAACCCGCCACAATTTTAACATTCAGTCTTTTTATATTCGCCAAATTTAAAACGGAACCTAATGCACACGGAGCAAAAACATCAGCCTTAATGTCATAAATCTCATCAGGAGCACACGTTGATGCATCAAATTCATCAACACAACGTTGTAGCGATTTCGGATTCACATCACACACTGTTAATCGCGCGCCCAATTTTTTTAATTCTTGCGCAAGGTAATAACCAACGTGTCCAGCGCCCTGAATGGCGACATGAACACCGTCTACTGTGTCGCGACCTAATTTAAATTTGACCGCAGCTTCGATTGCACGTCTTACACCGAGCGCCGTGAGAGGAGAAGGATCACCTGCATTACCGGATAGCGTTGTACAGGTTACAAATTTAGTTTTACGGGCAATCACATCCATATCGACAGCACCCGTTCCGCTGTCTACTGCAGTTATATATCGACCACCTAATTCATTCACAAAACTTCCGAACGTTTCAAAAAAAGCTTCGCGATCATGAATCACTTTTGGCATCATGATGACAGATTTTGCTCCGCCATGAGGAAGATTATTGATGGCGGCTTTGAAACTCATCATTCGCGCTAAACGCAACGCATCTTCCAATGCATCATCTGTTGTTGCATAGGGAGCAAGTCGGCATCCACCAATCGCTGGTCCACGTTTTAAATTATGAATGGCAACAATGGCTCGCAGACCTGTGTGATGATCAAACTTAATATGAACATCACCGAAACGAAGAATTTCCGCATAACGACACAGACGATCAAAGCCTGTATGATGAACCTTGGAAGAGACCATGGTCATAACAACTCCCTTTGTTATCTATAATGTTCAATGGATCTTAGGAACGGGTACGTTCCTTACTTTTTTAAGCGCTCTTTCATTTTCTGTATCGCCCGGATTTGAGCAATGGCTTCTGCAAGCTCAGCCGTCGCTTTTGCAAAATCCATTTGATCTTGTTGAATTGCTAATTTTTTCTCTGCCGTTTCTTTTGCTTCAAGAGCAGCAGCTTCATCAATATCAGCTGCCCGCAATGCAGTATCGGCAAGTACAGTCACAATAAAAGGTTGAACTTCTAACATACCGCTTGAAACGTAAAAAACTTCCTCATGCTTATCCGCGAGAATCGCTTTAATATTTCCAGGCTTGAGCGCAGTTAATAAAGGTGCATGTCCAGGATAAATGCCTAATTCTCCCAAAACACCCGCTACAGCAACCGCTTCAACTTCGCCAGAAAATATTTCTTTTTCGGCACTCACAATATCAAGACGCATCGTAGGAGTCATCATAGTTAGTTCATTATAATTTTAGTTTAAAGTGTTTTGGCTTTTTCCACAGCTTCTTCGATAGAGCCTACCATATAGAATGCTTGCTCAGGTAAGTGATCATATTCACCCTCAACAATGCCTCTGAAGCCACGAATCGTTTCTTTTATTGGAACATATCTACCTGGAGTTCCTGTAAAGATTTCCGCAACAAAGAATGGCTGCGATAAGAAACGCTGAATTTTACGCGCTCTCGTTACAGTTAATCTATCTTCTTCAGATAATTCATCCATACCTAAAATGGCGATAATATCTTTTAATTCCTTGTAACGTTGTAACGTTTTTTGAACCGCTAACGCAGTATCATAATGTTCTTGCCCTACGATTAAAGGATCTAATTGACGACTTGTTGAATCAAGCGGATCAATCGCAGGATAAATTCCTAACTCAGCAATTTGTCGTGACAATACCACTGTTGCATCTAAGTGAGCAAAAGTCGTTGCAGGAGAAGGATCCGTTAAGTCATCCGCAGGTACATAAACCGCTTGAACCGATGTAATCGATCCTTTCTTGGTAGATGTAATGCGTTCTTGCAATGTTCCCATTTCTTCCGCCAGCGTTGGCTGATAACCTACAGCAGATGGGATACGACCCAATAATGCCGACACCTCAACACCCGCCAGAGTATAACGATAAATATTGTCAATAAAGAGCAACACATCACGACCTTCATCACGAAAGCTTTCTGCAATAGTCAATCCTGTTAATGCAACACGTAAACGATTGCCTGGCGGTTCATTCATCTGGCCATAAACGAGAGATACCTTATCCAATACTTTGGATTCTTTCATTTCTAAATAAAAGTCATTCCCTTCACGAGTACGTTCGCCCACACCTGCAAATACGGAGTAACCACTGTGCTCTAACGCAATATTACGAATTAATTCCATCATGTTGACAGTCTTGCCTACGCCAGCACCGCCAAACAAGCCGACTTTTCCACCTTTGGCGAAAGGACAAACTAAATCGATTACCTTAATTCCTGTTTCTAATAATTCTTCAGAAGCAGCTTGCTCAGCAAAAGAAGGTGCAGCACGATGAATGGGTAACCGTAGTTCGGAACTAATTGGGCCAGCCTCATCGATTGGATTACCTAATACATCCATAATTCGGCCAAGCGTCTCTTTACCGACTGGAACCGAAATAGGCTCGCCTGTGTTTGAAACCGTTAATCCCCTGCTCAATCCGTCTGTCGTTCCCATTGCAATCGCACGAACGATTCCATCACCTAATTGCTGTTGAACTTCTAAAATTAAATTCTCATTATCAACTTTTAATGCATCATAAATTTTAGGCACAGCATCACGAGGAAACTCAACGTCAACGACTGCACCAATAATTTCCGCTACTCGTCCAACACTCATTCGTTCTTACCTCTGTTAAAAATTAAATTCTTTCTTTTAAATAATCCATCTCTAAGGTTAGGAGAAATTTATCCCCGATCGCGCTGTTGTATAAATCGCTCTGACCTCTCCCCTTGTGGGAGAGGTCGACGCGTAGCGGCGGGTGAGGGGGTTTTCTATGCCAAGCACCCCTCATCCGCCCTCCGGGCACCTTCTCCCACAAGGGGAGAAGTAAAAAACTAATTTACGAACAATACTCCTTTATACAGAGGGATGAGTTGCCTATACCACCGCCGCACCAGCAACAATCTCTGTTAATTCTTGAGTAATTGCTGATTGTCTGGCTTTGTTATAAATCAATTGCAGATCCGATATTAATTCGGCTGCATTATCCGTTGCACTCTTCATTGCAACCATTCTAGCTGCTTGTTCGCTGGCAATATTTTCAATAACACCCCGATACACTTGTGCTTCAATATAGCGAGTCAGTAATTGATCTAGCAAAACTCTGGCATTGTCAGGTTCGTAAAGATAGTCCCAATGATGTTGTAATTTAACATCTTCAGAAGGGACGACAGGTAACATTTGTTGAATAGTAGGCTGCTGGCTCATCGTATTAATAAATTCGTTAGAGCATAAAAATAATGTATCAATACGATTTTCTAAATAAGCATCTAACATTATTTTAACGACACCGATAAAATCTGTCACTTGTGGAGCATCACCCAAATGCTCTACGTGACCCAATACTTTACCACCTATTCTTTTGAAAAAAGCACCGCCTTTACCACCCACTAAACAGATGGAAATTTCAGCATTTTTATTTTTCCATTCTTTCATGTTATTAATGACAGTTTTTAGCAAATTCGTATTTAATCCACCACACAAACCTCTATCTGTCGTCACAACAATATATCCCACCCGCTGGATTGGACGAGAAACTAAATACGGATGATGGCATTCTGAATGGGCTTTTGCTAAATGACTAATGACTTGCAAAATTTTCTTGGCATAAGGTTTAGCGCGCTGCATACGTTCTTGTGCTTTACGCATTTTACTGGCCGCAACCATTTCCATCGCACGCGTAATTTTTTGCGTATTCTTAATACTTTGAATTTTCGTACGAACTTCTTTTGCTATGGCCATCTACGCTTACCTTTTACCAGCTTTGTGTTTTTTTAAAGGATTCAAGAATACCTCTTAACGTTTTGGCAGCTTCATCGTTATAATCACCGGAGTTAAGCTTAGTTAAAAAATCACCGTGATGACTTCGTACATACCCTAGTAAAGAGTGTTCAAAGCTGGCAATTTTTGTTAATGCAACATCGTCTAAAAATCCTTGGTCTACTGTAAATAAAACCAGAGACATTTCACCTACAGACATAGGTGAATATTGCTTTTGCTTCATGATTTCCATGATACGTTGACCACGTTCTAATTGTTTACGTGTGGTCTCATCTAAATCGGATGCAAATTGTGAAAACGCAGCAAGTTCACGATATTGCGCTAGTGCTAAGCGCACACCACCGCCCAGCTTCTTAATGGATTTTGTTTGCGCTGCACCACCTACACGTGACACGGATAATCCGGCATTAATTGCTGGGCGTACCCCAGAATTAAATAAATTGCTTTCTAAAAAGATTTGTCCATCAGTAATCGAAATCACGTTAGTTGATACGAATGCAGATACGTCTCCAGCTTGTGTTTCAATTACAGGCAATGCCGTTAATGAACCGGTTTTACCCTTCACTTTTCCTTTCGTCATTTGTTCTACATAAAGAGCATTAACGCGTGCTGCACGCTCTAGCAGACGAGAATGTAAATAAAAAATATCACCTGGATATGCTTCACGACCTGGGGGTCTGCGCAATAACAATGATATTTGACGATAAGCCCAAGCTTGTTTTGTCAGATCATCATACACAATAAGAGCATCTTCGCCTTTATCACGGAAATATTCTCCCATCGCACAACCTGCATAGGGCGCAACAAATTGCAGTGCTGCCGCTTCTGCTGCGGAAGCTACCACAACAATGGTATGTGCTAATGCTTTATGATCTTCCAATTTACGCACTACAGCAGCAACGGATGATGCTTTTTGACCGATAGCCACATAAATACATTTCACGCCAGTACCGCGTTGATTAATGATTGTATCAATCGCTATTGCTGTTTTTCCGGTTTGTCTGTCACCAATAATTAATTCTCGCTGTCCGCGACCAATTGGAACCATAGCATCAATCGATTTTAATCCGGTTTGTAATGGTTGCGTAACAGGTTGTCTGTAGATGACACCCGGCGCAACTTTTTCAACGGGAGAACTAAATTCCGTTTCAATTGGACCTTTGCCATCAATAGGATTTCCCAATGCATCGACAACTCGTCCTAATAACGCCTCACCTACAGGTACTTCTAAAATGCGTCCCGTACATTTTACAGTTTGTCCTTCTGCCAACAGGTCAGTTCTACCTAAAACAACAGCACCAACCGAGTCACGCTCTAAGTTTAATGCCATTCCGTAGGTATTATTACCGAAATCTAACATTTCACCCTGCATAACATCATCTAGGCCATGCACACGAACAATGCCATCTTTTAAACTGACGATGGTACCTTCAGTACGCGCCTCCGCAGTGATATTAAATTTCTCAATACGTTGCTTAATGAGCTCACTGATTTCTGATGGATTAAGTTGCATATGTTGCATAGTTCTTTACCTTAAAAAGAGTCTAGTAATCGAGATAATCTGCCGCGCACGGAACCATCAATGACCTTATCCCCGGCACGTATGATAACGCCGCCCAAAAGAGAAGGATCCACTTCATAACATAATTCGACTTGACGTTTGAAACGTACAGCCAGCGCTTTTGAAAGTTTTTGTTGATAGTCTTCATTCAGAGGAACCGCTGAGAAGACTGCCGCAGAAATTGTTTTTTGTTCTGCAGCAAGTGAATCTTTGAATAGTTTTGCGATTTCTGGCAATGCACCTAAGCGCATATTGACCGATAACAACCAAATAAAATTTTTTCTTTCTTCGTTTAGTAAAGGTTTTAAAATTCCACAAAATAACTCTTTTACTTTCTCCACCGTTATCGAAGGATTTCGTAATAATTGCTTAACTGATGAATCTTCTGCGATGTAAGCCGCTACTTCCAACATGTTTTCCCATGCCGAAAGATCATTTGCTGTTGAGGCAAATTCATAAGCTGCTACCGCATAAGGTCTTGCAATTGTACTCATGTTTTTGTCCGTTTATTCTTCTAAAATAATGTCATGCTAGTGAGAACAAGAATCCATTTTTCTAATACGTCAAGCGTGCCTGCAAATAGCTCTCATAACTCTGCTGCAAATTCGCTTAATAATGTTGCTTGTGTATTCGCATCTAAGTTTCGCTGTATCACTTTTTCTGCACCGGCTATCGCCAATCCTGCTAATCGTTTTCTAAGCTCTTCTTTCGTTTGACTAACTTCTCGGGCAAATTCTTCATTTGCCTGCTCTAGAATACGTTTACTTTCTTCGCGAGCGATCTCTTTTGCTTCGTCAACAAGTTGTACAGAACGTTTATGTGCTTGATCTACAATCATGACAGCATTTTGTTTAGCTTCTTTGATAATATCTAATGCTTTATGTTCAGCAAGCTCGAGCTCTCGCTTGCTGCGCTCTGAAGCTTCTAATCCAGCTGCAATTTTCTTTTCACGCTCATTCATGGCTTTGGTAATAGGCGGCCACACATACTTCATCGTGAACCATACCAAAAGCCAAAAGGTGATTAGCTGGCCAAATAAGGTTGCATTAATCTCCATCCTAAACCCTCTCGCTTTACTTAATTATGTGCTAACTTACGCACCAACCGCTGGTTTTGCAGCATTCATCACTGCGCCCAAGAATGGATTGTTTGCGAAGAATAAATATAAACCCATTGCAATAGAAATAGCCGCAAACGCATCGACCAACGCAGCCACTAAAAACATGCGCATCATCAACATGGCAGTTAATTCAGGTTGACGTGCCACACCTTCGAGAAACTTACCACCGAGAACACCGAACCCGATAGCCGTACCTAGTGCCGCCAAACCAATCAACAGCCCTGCTGCAACAGCTGAGAAACCTTGCACTTGTGCGACTAAACTTGCAATTTCCATCTTACGCCTCCAGATAAATAACTAACAATCAAAACACGATTAATGCGAATCGTGCGCCATACTTAAATAGACAATCGTCAATATCATAAAAATAAACGCTTGCAGTGTAATAATTAAAATATGGAAAATCGACCAAACACCGCCAGGCAACCACTGTGACCACCATGGCAACAATGCAATCAAAATAAATATGAGCTCACCCGCAAACATATTCCCAAAAAGCCGCAACGCTAATGACAATGGCTTAACAAACTCTTCTATCAATCGAAAAAACACATTAATAGGCAATAAATAAATGCCAAATGGTTGAGTACAAATTTCTTTTACTAAAGACCAACCTTTCATTCTGCAATTATAAAAAATGATTAGCCCAAAGACTGAAAGCGACATCGCAAATGCCATGTTAGGATCCGCTGTAGGCACACTCTTAAAATGCTCGAAGCCGACTAATTCCAGTGTTCTTGGCAATACGTCGATGGGCAATAAGTCCATGACATTCATCATGAACACCCAAGCAAAAATTGTCAGCGCCAATGGTGCGATCAGTTTACTGTTGCCATGAAACGTATCTGTTACGGATTTTTGTACAAAAGCTATGACTATCTCAACAAAATTCTGCAACTTCCCTGGGACACCTGCTGTGGCACGCACAGCAACCAAACGCATTAAAGCGACAATTAAAAGCCCCATGAATAATGAAATCAACACAGTATCTAGATTCATCGTCCAAAAGCCATTGCTTCCAAACGAAAACGTTTTTAAACCTAACGTCAAATGATTCAAGTGGTGCTGAACATATTCAGCTGTTGTCATTGCTTGTGTACTCATTGACTCACTTTTCCTTCGCGCAACATAAACAACATTGAAATAAACCAAAATCCGATAATAACGACTATGTAGCCACTCAGCGCAGGAATTGTTTTCACTGCGAAATACTTAATAACGAGAACAAATATCACAGCGCTCGAAAACAGCTTGGCAACTTCGCCAACCATAAAACGAATAACAAATTGCGTGGCTGCTCTGGCGGTAGTCTGGGCAAAGACTCTACGCACAAATAAAAAATTCGGCAGACAATATGACATACCACCCAACAAAGCTGACCATCCGCTTTGCATTCCTGCCGCTAAACACAACACTCCGGCATAAACAATACATAAGCAAATTTGCCATAAAACCATCTTGATGGCGCTGTTTTTAGTTGAATCCTGGGTAGTTAACATGTCACTCCGCATCTTTACCTATTCGGAGACTGGGGCGGAGTATAAAGACTTTTTGATAGTACTGCAATCTGAGTCTGAATTTTTATGAACTAATAATTTGATTACACAGGTATATAGAACTAAGTTGCATTTAAAATTAACATAAAATTCACATAAGTGATGAATTTCTGTCATTTTTAGGTCTCACCTAACGCATTAGTCTGCCTGAAAATATTCTAATAACTTGTCCAATTCCGTAATATTACCGTACTGGATCACGACCTTTCCTTTTCCCTTTGCATTACAATGAATCGAAACAGGAAGGCGAATACGATGCGTGATTTCTTGTTGTAGTCGTTTAATATCGGGGTCAACCGGCCTCGGAACAGCCTGGGTCAAGCTTGCGGGTAATTGTAAACGACGCACCAATTCTTCTGTTTCACGCACCGATAATCCTTTTGCGATGATCATACCAGCCGCCTCGATCTGCAAGCTCTCTGTCAGTGTTAATAATGCCCGAGCATGCCCCATTTCGATATCGCCCTGCTCCAACATTGCTTTTACTTCGTCGTTCAGTGCCAATAAGCGCAGCAAATTAGTTACCGTTGCCCTTGATTTACCGACTGCATCAGCAACTTGTTGATGCGTCATTGAAAATTCAGCTAACAACCGTTGTAATGCCATCGATTCCTCAATAGGATTTAAACTTTCGCGCTGAATATTTTCGATAAGAGCAATTGCGACCGCTGCTTCGTCAGGAATATCGCGAATAATCACGGGAATTTCAGTTAATCCAGCCAGTTGGGCCGCACGCCAGCGTCGCTCTCCGGCAATAATTTCGTAACGATCACTGTCAACCTTACGCACGACAATCGGTTGGATAATACCTTGGGCACGAATAGAACTTGCTAATTCCTCTAATGCTTCAGAATTCATCCCTCGACGCGGTTGATACTTACCCCGCTGAACTTTATCAACAGACAATTTTGTTAAACTTTCTGTCGATGTTTCTGAAGATGATTCAGCCGTTGCCGAATAGGATCCAACGAGTAATGCATCTAAAGACTTACCAAGTCCACGTTTTTTTACCATAATAAAAATCCTTGAGGGCGGCAAACAAAAGTTACATCTTAATCAATTGGCGCATCAATCACCAGAGACTCTTGAAAGGAATTATGATGAGTATCGCAGCAACACACCTTAGACTGTTTTTTGCAATTGACTTCTCAGTAGCCACAAAAAATCATATTGGCCAAACAATAGCAGATCTTAGCGATATTTATCAAAATACGGAAGCTATTCACTGGATGGACCCAAAAAAGTCACACATCACACTACAATTTCTAGGCACTGTTGCTAGCAACGACATCAGCCACTTATGCGAGCAGATAAGTCATGCTCTAAATGAGATATCCATTTTTAATTTGCTGATAGGGCCTGTCGAACTTTTTCCCTCCACCAAGCACCCTAAATTTATTTCTTTAAAAGTATCGTTAACAGAACAATTACTCCAATTAGTGACGCAGTTAAAAGTTGCCATTCAAGCTACTGGCTACCCAACAGAGCAGCGCGCATTTCATCCCCATGTAACATTGGGTAAATTTAAACACCATGCTGTTTTCACTTCTCACTATCACCCTTTCAGCGAAGAAATCGTCGTCAATGAAGTCATTCTTTTTCAAAGCGTCCCCAATCTGCATAGTTCTCACTATCAACCTTTAAAACGATTTTCACTCAAGGCTTAAGATTGCGTTAAGCATTGTGGCCTAAGCTCGATAGCTTAGAAAGCCACTAGGGTTACAGGAGTTGCCTATGCCATCTTTCAATCAGAATGCGCTCATCAAAAAATTGAATGTCTATCTGAAATCAAAAAACAGAAAATCAATTTCGGAAGAGGGTTACTGCCATGGGTTAACATTACTTTGGCTGCAAAGGATGTCTGAACATGATGAAAATAATTTTTATGAATTTATAAAAGAATTTATTTTATGTAATGAGTCTGATTTTACTTTTTTAGAAACATGCATAGAAAGATTTTTATCGCATATCGAATGGCTACAAAATTCTACTGAATACTTATCAGATATCAATCAATTCGATGTTGATAAGTTGTTGGAATTTCCTAAAAAAATGTCTTTTTCAGCCGTCTTCAATTATCGAGATCTTACACAAATTCTTGAGCTAACAGTGCTGCCGGAAAAAATGATCTGCATATCTGACCAAGACCATACCATCGGCATCTTTTGTCGCAATAACGAATATCACCTATACGATGCCAACTATCTCTCTGGAAAAGCAGTAATAATAAAAAATAATATAAGCTCACTGCAAAATGAAATCATTAATCGACTTTTTATTCAATCCAAACCCACTCCTCTCCACAAATTTCCGCTTCTTTTTAATATTATGGATAGTCCAAATTCCAAAAATACAAATCAATACGCAATCGATAAAAAAGCCATCGTTCAACTATTAACAAATTCCACCTCAAAAATTTTCCGCGAAGACGCGTCTGGCACAGATTCACTTTTTTTAGCATCTAAAAACAATGATGTTGAGATGGTAAATATTCTTGTTGAAAAAATCGCAAAAACAGATCGAGAAAATCCAAGAATCCTTAACGCATTGTCCATAGCCTGCGAACAGGGTTATTATGAAATTACGAAAATTCTCTTAAAATATCATGAAAATCCACAAATAGCCGATCAGAATGGAAATACATTATTGCATGATACTGCGCAACATGGTCACGATCATATCATTACGCTGTTGCTATCCCATCCAAAATTTAAAATTGATATTCAAAACAATGCTGGCGAGACATCTCTATATTCAGCAATTAGAAAAGATAAATTTTCCAGCATCAAATTATTGCTAGATAGCCATGCGAACCCCTTGCACTTTTCAAATAAAAAAGTTTCTCCTTTGGGCCTGGCGTCTAGGCAAAAATCTTGGCTTTCTTGTCTTTTACTCTTGATCAAAATCAAAAATATTAGCCTTATTAGCAATTCTGTCTGGGATCAATTAGCTTTGCACCATCAACAACTACAAGATCTTTTACAACACAATCTACATAATTTTTCATTCGTCGAGATTGCACATCTGACAACTATCATCAAAAACCTCCACGCTCACTCAGAAGCACTTGCCAAAAAAAATGAGCCCATACATCCCACGCTGAACTCTTATCAATTTTTTACGTTTCCAAAAACAGAAAGGCAGGAAACCAAAAAGCAAGAAGAAGAGGACGATGAAACACTTGAACCCCAATTTTGCATTATTTTATAGATCTTGGCTTGAGTAAGGTTTAAAATCGAACTCAACTCACCCCCAGCAGACGCCATTATGATAACTCAAAATATTTTTCATGTGATTAAAGATCCCGTCCATGGAACTATGCAATTCACAACGGAAGAAGACAACTGGATCAAACCGTTTATCGATAGCCCTAATTTTCAGCGCCTACGTCATATCAAACAATTGGGCATGGGTGATTATATTTTTCCTGGCGCAGTGCATACACGTTTTAATCACTGTCTAGGCTGCAGCTATGTCGCTAGTCAAATTTCTCGTAAAGTTGGATTGCCTGATGAAGAACGTCAATTGGTCATCATTGCCTGCTTGTTGCATGACATTGGTCACGGGCCTTTTTCGCATACATTCGAAGATATTTTTCATAATAAGATGATTCGACATGAGGCATGGACACCACTTTTCCTCGCTGATTATTCTACACCTGAATTTTTTGCAATTTACAATCGACGCAACCCGCGCTTTCCACTGAACGAAGAAAAATTCAGACAAATTGCAGACATGATTATGCATAAATCTTCAGTCGAAAAACGGTTAGCTGATATTGTTTCTTCACAATTGGATTCTGATCGATTGGATTATTTATTACGAGATAGTCATTTTTGTGGCGTAACCTATGGGCAATACGATTTTCGTTGGATGATCAATTGCATGATTATCGTCAATTCCCCTCAAGGTGAGCGCTTGGGCATTACACACAAAGGGGTAGGTGTTGTCGAACATTATCTAATGGCGAGACGCTTAATGACTCGCAATATTTATCATTATCAAAAAAAATTAGCGCTTGAATTTTTTCTGATTCAATTATTAGTTAATCTCGCCGAAAGCATCGCAGATTTCTCGACTTACGAATCTATTAAAAACACTCGCTTAGGTAAATTTTTACTGCAAGCAAATGCATTTAATGAAATCATTAAAGATACGAAAAATGCTGAGAGACACAAGCAACAATTCTTATCTGAAAATTATAAAAATTACCGAGAACTTCTTGATTATGATATTTTTGCTGTGATGAAAGAACTTTCCGACATGAACATCAATCATCCCGCAGCACTACTTGCGCAACGAATTCAGCATCGACAAACTCCTAAAGTGATACGCCTGGAGAATCTCGATACTCAACTAGCAGAACAAATACTGACTGAATTTAAAAACCAAAACAAATCTATTCAAGATTGGCAAATAGCCATTATTAAAAATCCGCATCAATCTTACAGCATCGAAGATGATCCCATTTATGTACTTGACGAAAGCGGCCAGGTTAAACCCATTAATGAAATGTCATTAATGATTAATGCCATTTCTGATAAGTATGAAAACTCTGCATTTTTATGCATTGATACAGGGATTATGCAACATGCAAAACTCAAGGCAATTATACAAAAATTGACGATAGTGTGACCATAAAAATCAGGATTATTTCACTTAATCTACCCTTAATAAATCATGCATAAACTCTTCTATACCCATTTTAAAAAGGAGAGCATCATGACAGGATCGAACCTTGAGCTAAGACGGCAAATGGCGGCATTATTATCGACTCTCGCTGGAAAGCTAACCGCTTATATAGGCAAAGGGTACTGGTCTGACTGGCACAACCCTGCCCTATTAACAGAGAGACAAAACAATATGAAAAACGTCAGAAGCTATCTAAACGAATTATTAGGCTCCTTATCCAAAAAAGAGGTCAATGAAGAAACTTTTAAATCCATGCAAACTGACATCCGATTGAAACTGGTGGATGCCCTCGATTACAACAACCAATTCTCGATTAAACACGGGTTTGTTCATCATTCTTATCAGGAAAATCGTCACGCAGGCTTTGGAATTTTTTCAAGTTGGTGGCATAAAACATGGTTTCAATCGAATGCGACACAAACACTTGAGGCTTGTTTAAGTCACTTAGACCAATTTGAAAAAGCAACCAAGCCAGAAAAATCTGTCATAAACCTGTCATAACTGTTTAAATATTGATTTCTTTATGCTAAAATGTGCTTACTTTTAGCTTTCGGAGATCATCATGCCTAAAAAAGAATTGTTTAGACAACGTGCGCAATCCATCGGAGGATATACTTATCTTTCTGATTTGCCATCAGCCCAGGAAGTTATTCCTACGCCAGCAAACGCTCCTAACCCCGAAGCCCTCGTCATTAATCAAGGCAAAAAGAAATCCCCAAAAAAACCTAAAACTCATGCTAACAAAGATAATTCGACCCAGCCTTATCTAATAGCAATAGAGCCACCCGAAAAAAACATTACTGATAGAATTACACCTGTAACAACACTGTTAGCTCCGAAAAAAACGTTCTTTGAGAAACTCTGCTGTTGTTTCCCTTTTTGGAATAACAACAAAAAACCCGTCATACAAACAACATCAGACAATCAAATACCCTTTCTGCGCCCATGAAACTGCTAAGTTTAGGATAAAAACAGAACGTTAACCCGAATATTTCATGATGAAATATTCGGGTTAACCTTCGCATCTTGAAATGTAATAGGTATAATCCGCTAATCTTTTATTATGTATACGGATTCATTCATGGCACTTAGCGTCGTTATTCTTGCTGCCGGCCAAGGTAAGCGCATGCGTTCCGAGCTCCCCAAGGTGTTGCATTGCCTAGCCGGCAAACCATTGCTTGAGCACGTCGTCACTACGACACACGGATTAGACTCGCACCTCACACCATTAGTTATTTATGGTCATGCAGGTGAAAAAGTTCAACATGCGCTAGCGCATTTAAATGTGACCTGGGTACCCCAATCAGAGCAACTCGGTACAGGCCATGCTTTACTACAAGCAATGCCTTTTATTCCCGATGATCATCGTATTCTCGTACTATATGGTGACGTCCCACTTATTAGTATCGCCACGCTCAAAAAATTTATCGCAACCACAGATGCGAATTCGATTGGCATTCTCACAGCGCATTTGCCGAATCCTCATGGTTTAGGTCGTATTTTACGAAACAAGCAAAATGACATCATTGGCGTAATTGAAGAAAAAGATGCTGACGAACATCAACGCTATTTGAACGAAATCAATTCTGGCATTTATTTACTTCCTGCGGCTTATGTCAAAAAATCCTTACCCTTGTTGCAAAATAACAATGCCCAAAAAGAATATTATTTAACAGATATCATCGGTCATGCTGCTCAAAACAATATGCCTATTCAAAGCATGCTGGTGAGGACTCACGAAGAAATTTTGGGCGTGAATGACAAAGTCCAACTGTCCGTTTTAGAACGTTATTTTCAGTACCAGCATGCTGAAAAATTAATGCGTGACGGCGTTACCATTATCGACCCACATCGAATTGATATTCGCGGAGAAGTCAGCGTCGGAAACGACACAACAATTGACGTGAATGTTATCTTTGAAGGCCATGTAAAAATTGGCAAGCACTGCTCAATTGGTCCAAACTCCATACTAAAAAATGTTATTCTCGGTGACCATGTTGAGATTAAAGCAAATTGCGTAATAGATGGCGCTGAGATTGCAGCGGGCTGCATCATTGGGCCATTTGCTCGCATACGTCCTGGAACAACATTGGATTTACATTCTCATGTCGGTAATTTTGTTGAAATAAAAAATAGCATGATAGGCGCAGGCAGCAAAATAAATCATCTCAGTTATATAGGCGATACCGACATTGGAAAAAAAGTAAATGTCGGCGCAGGCACGATCACATGTAATTACGATGGCGTTAACAAGCATCGTACGATTATTGAAGATAATGTCTTTATTGGATCTAACTCTCAACTTGTTGCGCCCGTCACCATTGGTGAAGGCGCAACGATAGGTGCTGGCTCAACGATTACGCGCAATGCCCCACCTTATCAGCTCACCATCTGTCGCGCCACTCAACGAAGTATTGATAACTGGCAAAGACCAACGAAAAAGGAAGATTAACTATGTGTGGAATTGTAGGCGCTGTTGCAGAACGCAACGTCGAAAGAATACTCATTGATGGCCTGAAACGCTTGGAATACCGCGGCTATGATTCAGCAGGAATTGCAATCGTTGATAATCAATCCGATTTAAAAAGAGTGCGAGCAAAAGGAAAAGTAAAAGAACTCGAAAAAGCACTGACACAATCTGCTTTACACGGAAACACAGGTATTGCTCATACACGCTGGGCAACACATGGCATCCCCGCAGAATGTAACGCACATCCTCTTATGTCCTCCAACGAATTTGCTTTAGTTCACAATGGCATCATTGAAAATCATGATATATTGCGACAAAAATTAATTGCTGAAGGATACACATTTAGCTCTGAAACAGATACGGAAACCGTTGTTCACCTCTTTCATTCGCACTATCAAAAAAACCCTAATTTACTTGCTGCAACAAGAGCAACTGTCGCTGAACTAGAAGGTGCTTATGCATTAGGAATTATTTCACGCCACACCCCAAACGAGCTCATTGCTGTTAGACAAGGAAGTCCTTTGGTTGTAGGGCGTGGGATAAAAGAAAACTTTATTGCTTCTGATCCTATTGCTTTATTTCCTGTTTCAAACCAATTTTATTACTTAGAAGATAATGACATTGCCCATGTTACACTAGACGCAGTGAAAATTTATGCTGATGGCAATTTAATTGAACGTCAATTACATACATTAGAAGTTAATTGCGATGTCGTCGAGCGCGGCGAGCATCGGCACTTCATGAGCAAAGAAATTGACGAACAACCTCAAGCGATTGCATCTTGCCTAGAAAATAGAATCGGAAAGTCTAGTTTATTGCAGACCGCATTTGGCTTAAACACACAGGATATCTTTTCTAAAGTAAAACATATACAACTCGTTGCTTGCGGTACCAGCTACCATGCAGCACAAGTAGCACGTTACTGGATCGAAGGATTGGCGGGCATTCCAGCCACTGTTGAGGTTGCAAGTGAATTTCGTTATCGCAGCCCAGTCATGCAACCCCATTCTCTTTTTGTTTGTTTATCTCAATCGGGTGAAACAGCCGATACACTAGCTGCTTTACGACTCGCGAAAAAAATGGGATATATGAGCTCATTAGCCATTTGCAATGTTCCTGAAAGCTCACTCGTTCGTGAAGCCGATTTGAATTTTATGACTCGTGCCGGTATTGAAATTGGCGTTGCATCTACAAAAGCATTTACAACACAACTTGTCTCATTATTCATGCTCATGATTTCTCTCGGACGGCATCATCACTTATCAGCCGAGACAGAAAAATTCTTTATTTCTGAGCTCCATCAACTCCCCAAAATAATTGAATCAACTTTAAAATTAAATTCGTTAATTGCGAATCTCGCCAATCATTTTGCGGAAAAAAAGCATGCTTTATTTTTAGGGCGAGGCTCGCTGTATCCTATCGCTCTTGAAGGCGCGTTAAAATTAAAAGAAATTTCGTATATACACGCAGAAGGATATCCTGCAGGTGAGCTAAAACATGGGCCATTAGCATTAGTTGATAAAAACATGCCAGTGATTGCCATCGCTCCCAAAGATGACTTGATTGACAAAATTAAATCGAACTTACATGAAGTTCGCGCGCGCGGCGGAGAGTTATTTATTTTTACTGACGACGCCAATTTACTCGATGAATCATCACCCACAACTCACGTCATTGAAATGCCGTCTATCGCTCCTGTTCTAGCACCTATTATTTATACTGTACCTCTACAGTTATTAGCTTATCATGTCGCCATACTCAAAGGGACTGATGTTGATCAGCCTAGGAATCTCGCTAAATCAGTGACTGTAGAATAAAACGTTTATCGTCACCTCCTTGATACTAAAACTTTTGTTTAAAAGGTTCAGGGAGTATGAATTTTGCATGTAGACAATCAACATCTTCATCTTAACCACACACTTACTCTGGCGTAACAAAACTCGCAATCAGCCACTTTGTACCCACCCTCTCAAACCGCACTTGTATTCGCGCATGTTCACCACGCCCCTCGTATTGCAAAACAGTTCCCTGGCCAAACTGATGATGGGTTACCGTTTGTCCCATGCGCAATCCGTCAGGCACGTCTTGATTTTTAAAACTCGTTGTTGGCTGAGAATGAGATACTTTAGCTTTTAATCGTACTTGATCTAAAAATTCAGCGGGGATATTTTTTAAAAAACGCGAAGGTCGATGATAAACTTCCTTGCCATGTAATCGCCTTGATTCCGCATAAGTCATATACAATTTTTCCATGGCGCGCGTCATACCTACGTAACACAATCGTCGCTCTTCTTCTAATTTCGTGGGATCCTCTAACGACATATAATGTGGAAACAAACCTTCTTCGCATCCGCACAAAAACACCACTGGAAATTCCAATCCTTTCGCAGAATGCAACGTCATCAACTGAACACAGTCTTCAAAAGTATCCGCTTGTCCATCGCCGGCTTCTAATGCAGAATTTGCTAAAAATGCGGGAAGTGGTTGCATATTTTCAGTTGCAGCCGTCAAATCAAATTGCCGCGCAGCATTAACCAATTCTTCTAAGTTTTCCAAACGAGCCAGTCCTTTTTCGCCTTTCTCTTTGCGAAAATGCTCGATCAAACCACTATTATGAATGACATGTTCGGCTTGTTCATACAAAGGAAGATTTTCCGAATCCTCCGCCAGAGTATTAATCAATTTAACAAAGCTCTGCAATGCATTCGCAGCACGCGCTGCAAAAACAGTTTGCTCTAACAACAATTCACTAGCCCGCCACAATGAAACGGCATGTTGCTGCGCATATTCACGCAATGCAACCAGTGTACGATCACCTATTCCACGCGTAGGCGTATTCACTACTCGCTCAAAAGCAGTATCATCATGCCGATTGACTATTAAACGTAAATATCCCAGCGCATCTTTAATTTCTGCCCGTTCAAAAAATCGTAAGCCGCCATAAATACGATAAGGAATACCAAATTGGATTAACGCTTCTTCTATTACGCGTGACTGGGCATTGGATCGATACAGCAGCGCAACATCACGCAGTGGATGCCCTTGTCGTTGCCAATCCCGAATACGATTTGCTAAAAAACGCGCCTCATCTAAATCATTAAATCCAGCATAAACTGTAATTAATTCGCCGTCTTTTCCGCTAGTCCATAGATTTTTTCCTAATCGACCTTCATTATGTTCAATTAGAGCGTTGGCAGCTTTTAAAATAGTTCCGGTAGATCGATAGTTTTGCTCTAACCGGGTTGTTATGGCTGCGGGAAAATCTTTACAGAACCGCTGCAGATTTGCAGCTTGAGCACCGCGCCAACCATAAATAGATTGATCATCATCGCCCACAATCATGACGTAATTATTTTTGCCGGCTAACAGTCGTATCCATGCATATTGAACAGCATTCGTATCTTGAAACTCATCGACTAATACACAGCGAAATCGATCTTGATAATACGTTAATAATTCAGAATTATTTGCTAATAACTTATGAGCTTTCAATAATAAGTCAGCAAAGTCAATCAACCCTGCGCGCTGGCATGCTTCTTCATATGCTCGATATATTTTAATTAATGTGCGCGTGGTGATATCACCATAATCGGGAAGATGATGTGATTCTAAGCCTTCATCTTTTTTATTATTAATAAACCATTGCGCTTGTTTCACGGGCCAACGGTCTTCACTTAAATCTAAACTGGCAAGCACTCTGCGAACTAAACGATATTGATCATCTGAGTCTAAAATTTGAAAACCTTCTGGTAATCCAGCTTCGTTCCAATGCAAACGCAATAAACGATGCGCCAAGCTATGAAACGTACCAATCCACATGGATTTTGATGAAACCCCTAACAAGGTTTCGATGCGTCCGCGCATCTCAGCAGCTGCCTTATTCGTAAAGGTAACCGCTAAAATATTGTACGGCGATAAACCTTCTACTTGTATTAACCAAGCAATTCGATGTACAAGTACACGTGTTTTGCCGCTTCCTGCGCCCGCCAAAATTAATTGATGGCATAAAGGAGCAGCAACCGCTTCGCGCTGGGCGTCATTGAGTGATTCGAGTATTATAGAATTTGTCATAGCCGGCTATTGTAAATTCACAAGAAGTTTTAATCCATGAATAAAATCAATGAAGTTAAGATAGATTACAAAAAAGCTGTATTTTTATTGAGTGCTGCACAGCTTTCTCAACTCCCTCCCGATGAGGGAATCGAGGTAGCATTTGTTGGACGGTCGAATGCTGGTAAATCCAGTGTCCTCAACCAATTAACACACAATAAAAAATTGGCGCGCGTGAGCAAAACTCCCGGCCGAACTCAGCTTATCAACGTATTTGTTTTAGATGAACATCGACGTCTCATCGATTTACCTGGTTATGGATATGCGAAAGTACCTGATAAAGTCAAACAACAGTGGCAAAAAACATTGGGTAATTTTTTATTGGAACGCGAGTGTTTAAAAGGGTTAATTTTGGTAATGGATATACGACACCCATTAACAGAATTCGATTTAAATTTATTACACTGGGCTGACCAATCGCAGTTGATGGTTCATATTTTATTAAACAAGTCTGACAAACTAGCCTTTGGCGCAAAGAAAAAGACATTACTTCAAGTCACTCAGTTCATCACAAAATTTGAAACAACCATGACCTGCCAACTCTTTTCTGCACTAAAAAGTACAGGTATTCGAGAATTGGAAGAGCATCTAAGTGCTTGGTTTAAAAACAAATAAAATTCGAGCGCCTGTTCCTTTACGCCTCTTTTTTGACCTATTCTCAAAATGTGGTATCCTAAGAAGTTGCAAATTTATTTCGACATGTATAAGTCTTTGAAAATAAATAAAATTAAGCGCGGGGTATCATTCATGTTAGCAGAAAGAGAGAAAACGTCACTCGTGTCAGAGTCGCCCATTGTTCCAGCGCACAAACAGTTGCCTGAAATAACCTTTAGAGTCATAGTATTAGGCACTTTTTTGACTATCATATTAGCTGCTGCTAATGCCTATTTAGGCTTAAAAGTCGGCCAGACGATTTCTGCCTCTATCCCAGCTGCCATTATTTCAATGAGCATATTGCGCTTCTTTCGCAATCCCAATGTGCTTGAAAATACCATGGTTCAAACCATGGCTTCGGTAGGCGAAGCATTAACCGCAGGGATAGCATTCATATTACCTTCTCTCATCATTCTGCATGCATGGAATGGTTTTTATTACTGGCAAACCGTGATTATTGCGTTATTAGGTGGGACGTTAGGAGTCTTATTTACTATCCCTCTTCGTCGAGCACTATTATTAGATAAGACATTACGCTACCCAGAAGGACTTGCCATCAGCAATATTCTCAAGGCCAGCGAAAACAAAGAAAAGACCGACGTTAAAGCCTTAACAGTAGGTGGTGCCGTCGGTGCGATCATCTCTCTTTGCCAAACTGGATTTCAAGTACTCGCTGATAGTTTTCAATTTTGGGTCAAGAGCTCTCATACTATTTTTGGATTTGGACTCGGATTATCTCCCGCACTCATCGCCGCAGGTTATATCGTCGGAATCAATGTTGCGATTAGTTTATTTGTCGGCATTGTCATTGGTTGGTTGGCAGGTGTACCTGTTATCACCTGGATATATGGGATGCCTGATGTCAGCTCAGCGAACGAAATTGCCAGCATTGCTTGGCATCAGCATATTCGTTATTTAGGCGTAGGCACCATGTTGGTTGGTGGCTTATGGACACTGGTGACACTGGTAAAACCGATCATTTCTAGCTTAGCAGCTTCAATAAGATCTCTTCGAGAAGCCAAAATTACAGGAAAAATAATACAAGCACGAACTGAGCATGACATTCCAGTCAATTACGTTTTCTGGGGAATTGGGCTGTTGTTTATTCCTATTTTTCTGTTAATTTTAAATTCCCTCATGCCGAATACTCCGGGAATTTCTCACACGTTCAAAACATTGTTAGCTGCATTTTGCGCTCTATACGTCTTAGTTGGCGGTTTTGTTTTTTGTTCGATCTCGTCTTATTTTGCTGGATTGATTGGCTCGACAAATAATCCTGTTTCGGGATTGCTCGTGTCTTCTTTGCTGATTCTCTGTGTGGCCTTGTTAAGTTTTTTTGGATTCGCTGGTGGCATACAGGGAAATGAAGTATTAGGAACCATTATAGCAATTGGCAGCACCGTTATCATTGCTGCAGCATTAGCGATTTCAAATGACACTATGCAAGATCTAAAAGTCGGACAAATTGTCGGCGCAACCCCCTGGAAGCAACAAGCCATGCTAATGTTTGGCGTAGTTGTTTCGGCATTTGTTATCCCACCGATATTAGAATTACTCTATAACGCTTATGGCATTGGAGGCGTCTTTCCGCGAATCGGAATGGATAAATCTCAAATGTTAGCAGCTCCTCAAGCAGGATTAATGGCTGCTGTTGCACAAGGCATCTATGCGCATAATTTAGAATGGTCGATGATTCTTGTCGGTTCCATTGTTGCTGTCATCGGTATCGTTATCGATGAAACATTGAAACGCTTTGGAACGCGACTACCTGTCTTAGCGGTAGGCGTTGGTATTTATCTTCCACTAGATTGTTCTGTCCCTGTTATTATTGGCGGATTTTTAGCGTACTTTATTCAGCATCAATTAAACAAACGTTATGACATCCATCAGAAAGGCAGTGAGACAAAAATTGCAACCCATAAACGCAGAGGCTTGTTATTAGCATGTGGCATCGTTGCCGGTGCTTCGATCATGGGTGTTGTGTTAGCTATCCCATTTGCTATTCGCCAAAGCTCTGATGCGCTTAGAATTATGCCTGAACAATATCAATATCTAGCAGGTCCGTTAGGAATTTTTGTAACGGCAGTGCTTTGTATTTGGATCTACAAAGTTGTTATGCGCAAAGCAAAATAATCCTCATAAAATCTTTTGTAATAGTTGGTGCTCTTACTGCCGCTGGAATTGTCAGTACAGCTAACGTATCGACCGTTCCGGTTTGCAGAGGATTTATGACAGGGGCGGCACCTACCTGGACAGGCATTCACGCAGGCGTGAACGCAGGCGGTGTGTGGGGTTACACACGCCCGTCCTGAGCAATCACCGATCTTTTTGTGTTTTTTTATTTACTTAATGCTCACTTAATCTATTTCTGACATACTATTTGCAACTTAACTGGGAACATTTTATGCAACCCTTACCTGAATTAATTCAATCGCTTACCAGTGAATTACAATTATTTGTATCTGAGCATCCTGATTGTGATGCGGCTAAGATATATCTGTCCTTATTACCCAACCTTCACGAACTATTAAATCTTAACAATATCCGTTTTAACATTAACTTTTTGAAAACAGAATTAGCTAAAATCGATTTGAGCTGGGTTCCATTAGTCATTAACGAAACGAATCTAAAACTTGCTGAATTACTAAAAAAACACTTAATTACATTAAATGACAACTTGAAAGTCATTCACAAGGAATTATCATGGGCACTACGTTTTTTGATATCGTTTAACGTATTTACTAAGTGTACGAATGAAGCCTTAGAGACCGTAAAAAAACGTATTAAGCATTGTAAACTTTCTGAAGGACACACTGTATTAACATCAAAAAGCAAGCTTCCTCGTTTTTCAGTATTTCCTTACCCTGTTGCTGACAACGCAAGTAATTCATCTTGTCCACTAGCACCTATGCAACAACAAGGCATAACACCATAACAGAGTAAATGAATCAATGCCGACATTCACAGCAAACAAATTAAAAAGCAATTTTCAACTGTCTGCGCATTATTAAAAATATACGAAAGGATTAAACAATGGACCCTAGATTAAATAAAGATGAATCTAATAATGCCATGGCATTACTGAAGAGCATAGCTGCTGGTAATATAGACTTGAGCCTAAATCTTATACGAGCAGGCGCACCAGCAAATCTTGCAGACCCTTCTACAGGTGATACCGCTTTACATTTAGCTGCTGCTAAAAACTATTTTACATTAATTGATGAGATATTCCGTTATCAAACAAAAGCTATGACAGGTGAGGTTTTTACTTATCAAAGCAGCACTGCCCCTAAGCGTTCATCTCTCAATAATAACGGTTTAACAGCCGCTGAAGTGGCCGCAAATATGAATCATTGGGAATCTGTTTCAGCTCTTGCATGCGAACCAGATAATCCAGATGAAGGAGATTCAAGGTTTGACATTGCTCTATTAAAAGCTGCAAAAGCGAATCAAACTAAAACAGCTATGGATTTAATAAATATTGGAGTAGCTGGTAATGCAATTGATGAATCAAATAAGTTTACTGTGCTGCATTGGGCGGCATATCATTCGAATTATAATCTCATAGCTTATTTTCTTTCAGGCAATCAAAATAGCTTTGCTTTAGATGATAAAAATAAAACAGCATATCAAGTTTGCCTTAAACAAAAATGTTGGAAAAGTGCGTTCGCTTTTTCTACGGGTTTTTCGACAGACAACTGGGAATTAAAATTATTACCTTCTTTATTTATTGAACTTAGTATACGTGCAGAAGCACAAATAAAACCTCTACCTCCAGAAACTATTTCTACTTTCAAGATAAACACTTCTACGAATAAAAATGAGTTATTGTCATTGATATTTTCTATACCTGATCTTAAGACTATGCAATCAAGATTGTGGCAATGCTTAGATACTGACTCCAGCCTGGGGCAATTATTTAATTTGAAAAATAATTTTTACACTCCCATCAATTATAACGATAAATATTTAAATTCTATTATTGAAAAACTTAAAGCAATATTAACGAGTGACCCGTTGGTAATTGAGCAAGCTACGCGAATTAGATTACTCAAAAATGCGGAACTAATTAAATTATTTCAGGTATTAGAAATTCAGCAGCCGGTGGTAATACGTAACGAGAGTAGTAGCTCTTCAGCTCAAATAATAGGGGCCTTCACTAATCTACATCCGCCGGGAGGTTGCCCTATTTCTAGTCCACCCAGCTATGCTGACGTATTGGAAGAATCAAAAAACAGTGTTAATAGTTCCCTTGTTAAAGATGAACCAAAAGATAAGGATTCTGAGATTTCTATGAGCAAGAGTATGACTTTATCAAAATCCTTTTCTCCGAATAAATAATCCTAAAAAGTCTGTGGATACCAAAAAAATCTAGAAAAATCTACGCATTCGCAAACGTAAAACTCACCACATCTGAAATCTGCTTACTATCTAAAGCCAGCATGATTAATCGATCAACTCCTAATGCGACCCCCGCACAATCTGGTAATCCCTGATTTAATGCAGCTAGTAATCGTTGATCCATTTGTATAGCGGGGAGATGATGCTGTTGTCGATACGCTAAATCTTTAGCAAAGCGCTCAGCTTGCTCTATTGAATTTTGCAGCTCATGGAATCCATTCGCCAACTCCACCCCCTTAAAATACACTTCAAAACGCGAAGCAACAGGTGGATCTTCGGCTCTCACTTTGGCAAGTGATGCTTGCGAAGCGGGAAAATCATACAAAAAAAGTGGACGCTCTATCGCTACTCTCGGTTCAATATAATGCGTCCACAAAACATCTAGCCAAGCATCTCGTGAGGTCAACTCCTCATTCAGATGAATATCTTTTTCATGTGCGCATCTTTTTAAATCCTTAATCGTTGCATGGTGAGGATCAAGATTTAAATAGTCTCGAAAAATATTTTCGTAAGTCATTCGCTCTGCTGGTTTTGTTTGTAATATACATTGCAATAACAGATCCATCTCATCCATCAACATATGATGATCAAACCCCGGTCTATACCACTCTAGCATCGTAAATTCAGGATTATGAATTTTGCTGATTTCACCTTGTCGAAACGCTTTACTCATCTGATAGATGGGGCCGCTTCCATGAGCCAACAATCGCTTCATCGCATACTCAGGAGACGTTTGCAAATACATTATTTTTTCGTCAGAACCGCCCATTGCTTTAAAAATAGCTGGGATACCCACTACAAAAGGATCTGTAACGGTTGCATGCGACAGAACGGGTGTTTCGACCTCAACGATATTACGTTCAGCAAAAAAATGTCTGATTTTTGCGATCAAAACTGCCCGTTGTTTCAGTGCATCCCAATTTGCTGTTGGTTGCCACATCATTCTTTTGCGCGAGAAACGTATGTACCAGTGCGCGTATCGACCTTGATAATCTCACCTTCCTGTACAAATAAAGGCACACGAACCACGGCACCCGTCTCTAGCTTTGCAGGTTTTCCACCACCGCCTGATGTATCACCACGTACGCCTGGATCGGTTTCAACAATTTTAAGCGTGACAAAGTTGGGGGCTAGTACAGCTAGAGGTACGCCATTAAATAACGTTAAAACACACTCGCTTTGCTCTTTAAGCCATTGCTTTGCCTCACCTAATCCCGCATCTCCTATGACATATTGCTCAAAGGTTTCATTGGTCATAAAATGTGAATCTGTTCCATCGTTATAGAGGAATTGAGCCTCAACATCGACTACGTCCGCCGTTGGAATACTGTCTCCTGATTTATACGTGCGCTCAACCACACGTCCCGTTTTCAAGTTGCGGTATTTGATCCGATTAAAGGCTTGGCCTTTTCCCGGCTTAACCATTTCATTTTCCAGAATGACGCAAGGATCGTTATCAATCATTACTTTCATTCCACCTCTGATCTCATTTGTGGTATAAACTGCCATTTCTCTCTCCTTTGTCGACTGGGGCTATGATAATCGTTTATTTAAATATACCAAAGATGAAATTATGATTCAGACAAATCGCTGGGAGAATGCTCTCCGTCAAGCCATCACGAAACCTGAAGAATTATTAACAATTCTCAAGCTTGACAATAACTTGCTAGAAGCTGCAAAGACATCGGCTGCATTATTCCCGCTGAAGGTCCCGCATAGCTTTGTGGCACGCATGAAGCCCGGAGATAGGCATGACCCATTGTTGTTGCAAGTATTGCCTATTGAAGCTGAAAGCTTTTCGCATCCAGATTATGTAACAGATCCTTTACACGAAGCCGCTTTTAATCCTGTTTCCGGATTATTTCATAAATATCATGGCCGTGTCCTAGTGACTTTTGTTGGCACTTGCGCCATCAATTGCCGATATTGTTTTAGACGATACTTTCCTTATTCTGAAAATAATCCAGGAACCCTTGGTTGGGATAAGGCACTACACTACATTGCGAAAGATAGCAGCATACAAGAGGTGATCTTAAGCGGCGGGGATCCGCTAATTGCTAATGATAGAACCCTGACTCTTTTTAGTGAGAAATTAAATCAAATTTCACATATAAAACGTTTACGCATACATAGTCGAATACCTATCGTTCTACCCGAACGCATTACGCCTGACTTTTTGAAATGGACTATGCAACTACAGCAAAAACCTGTTTTAGTCGTGCATTGCAATCATCCTCAAGAAATTAATCAATCCGTTAGAGATGCTATGCAATCGTTGAGAAATGCAGGCGTTGTCTTGCTAAATCAAACCGTTTTATTGAAGGGTGTCAATGATTCCGCAAACACATTGATTGAACTGAGCGAGACGTTATTTGATGCTGGCATTCAGCCTTACTATTTACATCTGTTGGATAAAGTGGACGGCGCAGCTCATTTTGATTTAAATGTTCAGACTGCTAAAACACTCTATGCAGAAATAGAGCAACATCTTTCGGGATATTTAGTTCCTAAACTTGTTTATGAAAAAGCTGGCGCACCATCTAAAGTGTCCGTTTCCAGCTTAATCATAAAATAAACTTGAATAATACTCTTCAGCCTCTCTATCTCTCTCTTCAGGATATTGAGGCACCTCTATAGGCCTAGCTCCTCGTATAAAATCATTCATATGCTGCAAATATTTTTTCTCAGCATCGAAGAGTATGGTGTCAAAACCGGCCGTACCACATGACACAAGAAAATTTTTATTATCATCGACTAGACAAAGTTTATGCTTGGATTGTTTACACTGAAACCAACCGTTCCCAAAATGAGTCGAGTATAAGTGTTCCAGCACGGGCGCTTTAGGCCCATAGTTAGTAAAAAAAATACCGCTGAAATGGTTTTCCCCTAACTCTGATAATAAATTGGATATCGAGATGAGACCAACTCTCTCTTGTGTCAAATATCGTGCCGTGAGAATCACAACCATCACATTATTTTGTTTAGCAAGTCTAAGAAGCTCTTTGATTTCAGCGCAATTGTTTATCCAAGTCTTGTTGGTTTCTTTGGTCTTGCTCAAGCTCAAGAGCATATCATCAACATCTAATGCAAGAATTCGACTGGGATGCTGAAAAGGCGATAAATCAATTCTATAAAAATTCCCGTGTGTCTCGATTTGAGCATTTTTAAAAGGATTGTTCTCGGCAAGCTCGTCTTGTATTTTTTGTTTACCGCACTTAAAAAATCGATAAGGCATACATTCTCTCATAATCAAATATCGTGGGTGCATTATATCATGAATCCAAACTGAACAGGCCTCTGTAAAGGGATCATTTTCTGATAGCAAAGAATAGTTTTGCACAGGTCAAAAATAATCTACTGATTTATAAGAGGTGGCTTAAAATAATCGAAACATGCTGACCATGCATGCAACATACTGAATTAAAATGACTTTTTTATAAAACGAGCCATTTTAAAAATGAAATTGCCAACTTATCATCTTTTGCACCCAGCTTTCCTGATAGTTAACCACAAACTTATCCACAGAAAATGTGGATAAGGTTCAAGCCGTTAATGGGTTGACACCCCACCCCTATTTCAGTAAAGATTAAATTTTGGCAACACCTATATCATAAGGATATAACAATGACTCGCGCATGGAATGAAGAGCTACAAAAAAAGTTAACTCAAGACATTTCCGGTGATAAAAGGTTAGCATTAAACAAAAAATATAACGAAGCATTTCCAACAAGCTACCAAGAAGATACCACAACAGATATTGCCAAAAGCGATATCAGGCAAATGGAAAGACTTTCACCCAAGAAAACGATTCATCTAAGTCTTTATCTTGGGGCGAATAACGAACTTCATTTGAGGCTTTTTCAATACGTAGAAGCCATCCCTCTTTCCGATGTACTACCCATGCTTGAAAACATGGATTTACGAACCATCAATGAGCGCCCCTACAAAATAAATACACAAGATGCGGTCATTTGGATTAGCGATTTTGTTGTCACCTATTCAAAATCCACCCCCATTGTTATTGAAAACATAAAAGACAATTTCAAAGATGCATTTATATCAACTTGGTTAGGTCTTTGCGAAAACGATGGATTTAACAAACTTATTTTGGGTGCACAATTAGGCTGGAGAGAAATTACTATTTTGCGATCGTATGCAAAATATTTAAAGCAAGCAGGATTTCTTTATAGCCAAACGTATATTGAACAAGCGCTTGTTAATAACTCTGAAATTGCTAAAAATCTGGTAGCGTATTTTAAAGCAAAACTTGATCCTAAAAAAACAAAATCAACACCTGAAGAAATTGAAACAACCCTTTATAAATTATTAGAAGGCGTCGCGAGCTTAGATGAAGATCGTATTCTCAGACGTATTCTACAGTTAATTAAAGCGACATTAAGAACTAACTTCTTTCAAACTCAAGCCGACGGCAATCCGAAAGATTATGTTTCTTTTAAACTAAGCTCAAAAGATATACCTGAATTACCATTACCAGTCCCGTTATTTGAAATTTTTATTTATTCTCCGCGATTCGAAGGTGTTCATTTACGAAATTCAAAAGTTGCAAGAGGCGGTATTCGATGGTCAGATCGACGCGAAGACTTTCGCACAGAAGTCTTAGGTTTAATGAAAGCTCAAAAAGTTAAGAATGCTGTAATAGTGCCTTCAGGAGCAAAAGGCGGGTTTGTTTTAAAAGCGCTACCTCCTCAAGCCACTCGTGAGATTATCCAAAAAGAAGTTGTGACTTGTTACAAATCTTTTATCCGTGGGTTATTAGACTTAACCGATAATTTAAAAAATGGAAAAGTCATATCACCACCCGATGTCAAATGTTATGACGAAGATGACACTTATTTAGTAGTGGCAGCAGACAAAGGAACAGCAACCTTTTCGGATACCGCGAACAGCATTTCAAAAGAATATAATTTCTGGTTAGGCGATGCATTCGCTTCTGGCGGCTCCGCAGGTTATGACCACAAAAAAATGGGCATTACGGCGCGAGGGGCTTGGGAATCCATTAAGCGTCACTTTCGTGAACTCGATATTAACATTGAAAATACTGAATTTACCGCAGTCGGCATTGGTGATATGAGCGGTGATGTCTTTGGAAACGGCGCTATTTATTCCTCCAACATGAAACTCTTAGCTGCTTTTGATCACCGAGATATTTTTTTAGATCCGAATCCAGACGCCACGCTTTCCTATGAAGAGCGTGTCAGATTATTTAATTTACCCACTTCTTCTTGGCAAGATTATAATCCTAAGTTAATTTCTCAAGGCGGCGGCGTCTTTAAACGAACTAGCAAAGCTATTTCTATTTCTCCTGAGGTACAACAAGCATTAGGCATAACAGAAACATCGCTGGTTCCTAATGAGCTAGTACGAGCTATTTTGAAAGCACCCGTCGATCTACTTTTCAATGGTGGAATTGGCACTTATGTTAAAGCATCAACAGAAAGTCACGCACAAGTCGGTGACAAAACAAACGAGTTTTGCCGCATAAATGGTGGTGAACTTCGTTGTAAAGTTGTCGGCGAAGGCGGTAACTTGGGCTTCACTCAACTAGGTCGTATCGAATTTGCGCTGGAAAAAAATGGCTTAATTAATGCTGATTTTATTGATAACTCCGCTGGGGTAGATTGTTCTGATCATGAAGTAAATATCAAAATTTTACTAAACCAAGAAGTGGCCAAAGGCAATCTTACCGAAGAAGAACGTAATACTTTATTAGCAAAAATGACAAAAGAGGTAGGTGACTTAGTCTTAAATGATAACTACCAACAAGCATTGGTGTTGAGTTTTGTAAATTTCTACTCAGCTCAATTTATCAGTCTTCATCAAAGTTACATCAAGGAACTAGAGACTGCTGGTCATCTAGATCGCACAGTTGAATTCTTGCCGGACGATAAAAAACTCATTGAACGAAAAGCTGCGGGACTCGGCCTAACTCGTCCAGAGTTAGCTGTTCTTTTAGCTTATTCCAAAATTTTTATTAAAGCAGAAATTCTTAAATCAGATATCCCTGAAGATAAATTTCTGAGAGAAATTTTAAAAACTGCTTTCCCTGCAACATTACAGAAACATTATTTAAAAGAAATGCAGCACCACAGCCTGCATAGAGAAATTGTCGCCACCCAATTGAGCAATCAAGTTGTGAATGATGTGGGTATTTTATTTGTTTATAGCTTGCACACAGAAACAGGAGCAACTGCCGCTGAAATTATTCGGGCTTACGTTGTCTCTGTAAATGTTTTTGGTACTTTTGAATTACAAAAATTAATTGTTTCTCTTGATTATAAAATTCCGATGGGAACTCAATATGAATTAATGAGCCATATTCGTCGTTTAATTTATTTATCAACTCGCTGGTTCTTGCGCCACAAACATCTTAGCGATAGCAACATGTTGGCCATCATTGAACATTTCTCAAAGAGCGTGCGACTGTTAGAAGACTTAATTCCAAAATTAATGGGTGGCTCTACAAAAAATTATTTACAAAACCTGACAGAACAATTTACGCAAATAGGTATTTCTGAAGAGATTTCGAAACGTATTGCTTCAGCCCGTGCAATGTATACTGCATTAAATGTCATTGAGGTCGCCACTACACATCATTTCGATCTAAGTAAAACGGCTGAGCTTTATTTCGCAGTAGGAGAGTTTTTTAATTTACTCTGGTTCCGTGATCAAATTGCAAATGATGCTCGTGAGGGTTTTTGGGATACACTGGCAAGATTAACCTTGCGTGATGAGCTCGATATACTGCAAAAGCTTCTTACCACAGCCATCATGAAACATAACAAAAAATCAACCGACCCGCATCAGGCGATTGAAGAATGGATAGTTCATCATCAGCATGCTATAGAACGTTGGGAAAAAATGCTGGAAATATTGCATAGCAGCACCAGTATCGATTATGTAATGTTTTTCATCTCGCTACGTGGATTAACTGAACTTATCCAAACACCAGAAGTTGCATGATTATTGACTTAGCAACGTGTACGAGAGAAATGTAACTACAGATTTCATACACGATTTGTAAATGACATTATTGCACAAATCACTTTTTAACAACGATTAGGATATTCTAATATGCATCCTGAAAAAGCAGCCCAGTTTGATAAACATCCTAAGGGATTATATCTTTTATTCTTCACTGAAATGTGGGAACGCTTTGGTTTTTATACCTTACAAACCATTATTATTCTTTATATGACTAAAGCATTGCTGATGCCAGATTACCAAGCCAACATCTTATATGCTGCATTTAGCTCACTCCTTTATTTAACCCCGATTATTGGCGGATATATAGCAGATCGCTATCTTGGCTTCCAACGAGCAATCATGTTAGGCGGTATCATGCTATGCGTTTCTTACCTAGTGACAGCTCTTCCAGGTGAAAATTCATTTTTCTTAGGAATGAGTTTATTAATTTGTGCGAATGGATTCTTCAAACCGAACGTATCCAGCATAGTTGGTGAGCTATATACACAAAATGACCCACGCAGAGATGGTGGATTTACCCTATTTTATATGGGAATTAATATTGGTTCGTTAATTCCACCATTAATTGCTGGCGCTATTGTTGCTTCCTTTGGTTGGCATGCTGGGTTCTTATTAGCTGCCCTGGGAATGGTGATCGGCCAAGTTACCTTCATATTCGGAAAAAAACAATTAGGTAATAAAGGGCTTTATCCTGCTTCATCACTTGCAAAACCATTAGGCCTTTCATTCTATCTATTACTTTTTGTCGGTATCTTTATTTCTTTTTTGCTATGTAACCTTGCATTAAGACACCCTAATGAAACAAATTATTTAATTGAAATTGCTGCTGTAATTATTGTTTTCACCGTCATTTTCATGCTTTTTAAAGAACCCATGCTGGCTCGTAAACGTATGTTTGCTAGCTTAATTCTCATTATCATCTCAATTGGTTTTTGGTCGCTTTACAATCAAACCTTTACCTCATTAATGTTATTTGCAGATAGAAACATGAATAGAAGCATTCTAGGCATACCATTAGACGCTGAGGCAACGCAGTTTTTTAATCCTTTTTTTATTATTGTTCTCAGTCCTTTCTTGAGTCGTCTATGGGTAAAACTAGATGATAGAAATCTGAATCCATCCATACAAATGAAATTCACACTAGGTGTTTTGTTTATGAGTGCTGGATTTTTATTTTTAGCATTCGGAACAAAATTTTTTGGGGAGAACGGCTTAACGTCATCTTGGTGGCTAGTCATTAGCTATTTATTACAAACAATCGGTGAATTATTAATTTCACCCATTGGATTGGCAATGATAACGGTACTCTGTCCTAAACACTTAGTAGGCATGATGATGGGCGTTTGGTTTTTTTCACTCGCTGCAGCATTTGCTATAGGGGGCACATTAGCAAACATTGCCGCAGTGCCTGAGCACATAACCAACACAGCCTCACTCTCAATTTATAGCCATGCCTTTAGTATTTATGGATTCATCTCCTTAATCATTGCTATGATAAGTTTATCACTGGTCCCTTTTTTAAAACGAATGATTCATTTGGATAATCTCACTACGGCTTAAATACAATGGAAAATGTTTTACTTGCAGGATTGGGTGGCTTTATTGGAACAGTGTTTCGGTTCCTCCTGAATAATTTGGTTTATCATTATTTGCCCTCTACCTCTTTTCCTTATGGAACGTTAGTTGTTAATGTGCTGGGCTGTTTAATCATTGGATTTCTAAACGGTCTAGCTGACAATAGAGGAATGTTTACTGCAGACCTGAGAATATTTATTTTCATTGGTATCTTAGGTGGCTTCACCACATTTTCTTCGTTTGGGTATGATACATTTGGATTAGCGCGTAGTGGGCAATTATGGTTAGCTGGATTAAATATATTTTTGCAAATTTTCCTAGGATTGAGCGCTGTTATATTAGGCTATATTTCAACTAGGCTACTTTGAGAGGAGTCAATCACCCCGCCCTAAAGGACGGAGCTTGTAAAGCATAAGCCAAACAAGCTTGAGGTTGACCAGGGAAAGCGGTAACCAACCCGCTAAGTTGTAAACAGGTACAAGACCCACCAGCGAATGCTTCCTCAGTTCGCTGCTCTGGAAGTTGCAGATGCAGACAAGGTTCGGGTAACTACGAAACGGTCTGTGACTAGGTAGACATACTGAAGGCCGGTTTACAACATTCCCGAGGGGAGATACACCGCAAGGTGTGCGTCACAAGACCCGTAAGGGTATTTTTTAGGAAAATGGTTATGTCTGTTTTTGTGTTAGACAAAAAGAAAAACCCATTAATGCCATGTTCTGAAAAGCGTGCGCGGCTATTGCTACAACGTGGGCGTGCAGTTGTCATTCGAGTGTATCCATTTACCATTCGTTTGAAAGATCGAGTGGGCGGTGAAACACAGGATTTACGTTTAGGCATTGATCCCAGGAGTAAAACAACAGGGTTAATGCTCGCGCGGGAGTGTGAGAAAATTGATTCAGAGAGCGGCGAAATTAAGCGAACTCGCTTAACAGCGCGGGGTTTCCCTCGCGGATATTTGCTGCGTAAAAAATCTGTTAATGGATTTCAAACAGGAGACATGGTTATTGCTGATATACCAAAAGGGGTTAAAAGTGGCGTACATGTTGGGAGAGTGGCAATACGTTCATCTGGTTATTTTAATATTCAATCGACAAAAAATGTTATCCAAGGTGTATCACATCGTCACTGCAAAATGATGCAGCGAGCTGATGGATATGGTTATTCAATTGTAGCGCAACAAAAAGAGGTAAGTGGGAATTTGGGGCACGCTTCGCGCGCCGCGCTATCCATCCCCGGCATGAATGCTGAGGTTTCCCGCGCAATTTGATGAATACAAGCAGCGAAGGATATTTATTACGTATTTTTGTTGGTGAATCTGACAAAAAAGAAGGGATGCCGTTGTATGAATGGTTAATACGCCGTGCGAAAGAAGAAAAACTTGCCGGTGCAACAGCTATCCGAGGCATCGAAAGTTTTGGCGAAAGAAGTCAATTACATACTGCAAAAATACTGCAACTATCGACAGACCTGCCTATCATCGTAGAGGTAGTGGATACCTGTGAGAAAATCGACGCTTTCATGCCAATAGTAGAATCAGGATTAACCGGTGGAATGGTAACATTGCAAAAGGTACAAATACGAGTTTATCACAGCAATGTAAACAACACTTGAAGCTTATTTCTTTAATATCAAATATGTGTTTTGTTGCTTTCCATCGATAAAATTGCGTGCTTATAACCACATGTTTAGATTGCTTAATCGTATACACACGTTGATACATCCCAATTTGTCGTGTATACTTGTATACACATTCCGTGAGGTGCACGATGACAACTAAGACAGCAGCTTTAACTGTACAAAAATGGGGGAATAGCCTCGCTGTGCGCATCCCATCAGCAATCGCTCGTAGTGCTCATTTTCATCTAGGTACACCCGTTGAGCTTGCAGTACACGAAGGTGGGATTGTTGTTAGAGCAACAGGCGAGCGAAAACTGACTCTGGATGAAAGGCTAGCACTTTTTGATCCTCAAAAACATGGCGGTGAAGTCATGGCATCAAAGCCTGTTGGCTTGGAGGAGTTTTAATGCCGAGAGGAGCTTGGGTACCAGACCGTGGTGAAATTATTTGGATTAATTACAACCCACAAAGTGGCCGAGAAATGCGCGACATGCACCCGATGTTGGTTTTATCACCGAAAAAATTTAATGATCGCACCGGTATTGTTATTGGCTTACCAATGACGACGGCTGAGTACAATAGCACTAATCCATTCGCAGTTAAATTTCAGGGTCAGAAAGGTGTTGCGAGCTATATATTGGCACACCAACCAAAATCATTTGATTGGCGCCAGCGTGACGCAAAGATTCATCCTTGGAAACGAGCCCCAAAAGAAGTTTTTACAGCTGCTTGTGAGCTATTAAATCAAATCATAGTGATTGCTGAATAAACACATGCAAGCCATCTTGCGTCAACACACCATCCAAAAGCACATCCCAATCATCATGCGGTAGTGTTTCAACTTGTTGTTGGCTAAAGCTTAAGCCGATTAGAAGAGGCTTCTTTGAGGTTTGTTTTATAGAATAAAAAGTTCTATCGTAATATCCACCACCACTGCCTAATCGATGACCTTGCAGATCATAGGCCAATAAAGGAAGAAAAACGATATCTAACTTCTCCAGAGGAAACACGTTGCTTTCGCTTGAATGAGGCTCAAAAATATTAAATTTATTTAATTTTAACTCATCTCTTTCTTGATACAGAACAAAGCTTAGGGCAGCTTCTTTCTTAGAGCACAAAATAGGTAAATAACAATGTTTCTTCTCTTGCCAGATTGTATGAATCAATGGCTGCATATCTAACTCATATCCACTAGCAAAATAACATGCGATATGAAGAGCATTCTTGCATAATGAACTTTTTCTAAAGATCTCAGCAACAGCGAGAGCAGCAGCATGGCGAGCATCTATATCCAACTTGCTGCGCCGTGATCGCATTTTTTTTCTGAGGTCTGATTTAAAGTCAACTTTATTCAGACAATAACTCCATTTTTTTATTTAAACATTCATCCAGTTTATTTTGCAGATTCTCCAGCTTTGCATTCACCATTTGTGTATAAACATGTTTTTCATGTTCCACGGTTAAGAGCTGATGCGTCATATTTAATGCAGCTATCACAGCAATTCGATCAATACTTAATATGTGATTAACATCTCGAATTTCCCGCATTTTTTCTTCAAGATATTCGGCTGCTTTTTGTAACGCTTCTGCTTCATGCTCTGGACATTTAATTTTGTAGCTTTTCCCTAATACTTCAACCGTTGTACCCATCACTTGTATAGTCATATTTGTTTCTCTATTGTCTTTAGACGTAAAACCATATTTTCGATATGTGAGATAGCAACTTTGTGCTTAGTAAGCAGTTGCTCTTTCTCTGAAATTAACAGTGATTTACTTTGTTTAAGTTTGATATTAGCTTGTTTTAACGTTTCATGCTGCTGAACAAGCACTTTGATCTGGCTCTCAAGGCGATTAAATAATTCATCCATAATTACTCGCTGTTTTGCTTAGTTTTTAAGTGGGTTACTGCACTAGCATATTAACCTCAATCACTAGTTGGCTGCAATCCGTTCATTTACACGCAAGTCATTTTTTTTATACCGAGGAAGATCGTTTTCTTGTATTTGTAGAAACTGTATTCGTGGGCGCACTGGGAACCGCTTTCCCTTCCTTCTTCTCCTCAAGTAGTGGAGAACAAAAAGAAGATTGCCTTTCCTCATCAGAAAGCAATGGCTGGCTTAGTTGTTGTTGATGACTCTGAGATGAACCAGGCAATCCTACAGTTAAATACGTCCTCACAGTAGAACTATTAATAGATGGCTCATGCTCTGACACTTGGCCTGACCTCTCTGATAATGGGGAAAAGTCTTGTTCTTTCTTGCTAGCAACATCTTTATCTGGGGAAGAGCTTTTGGAACGAGATAGTTTATTCTTTATCGAAGCAAATAAATTAGAGATTCCTCTTTTAATTGATGATAGGCCATCGGCTACTTTGTTATATGCCCTTGCAATAGCACGCGATGCTCTGAAATTCGTGTTGGCATCCACCACATTGACTATCGCCGCTGAAGCAAATAAAAATAATCCAGCGAACGCAACAGGCGGGACTAGGACTCCCACGATGAGCATGATAACAGCTGCAGTCGAGATCGCGGTAAACACAAGCTCGCGCCGCGCTTGAAAACGTTGTTCTGTTAGCTGCGCCAGCTGATTTTCATGTCGTTCTTTTTGTTTGGTTAATGTGTTTAATTTTGCTTGGTTAAGTGGATCCTGTGTGTCCTTAAGATCCTTAATTTGCTTATCCAAATCCCTTATTACTTTGCTTTCTTCTTTCATGGCTGCGGTTAACTGACGAGAAACAGAAATTGTTTTGTAAATACCGGCACCCATGACAGCCATAAAAATAATCGGTAACACAAATGGATTGGTAATGCCAAAAGCAGTCACCATTATGGCCATACCAATTGCACCAAAATTCACGATCGTTGCGTTAATATGTGTGTCACGCCCAATCATTCTCTCGCGGCCTAAACGATAAAGCTCCCATACACTACGCACACTCTCAATGGCAAAATGCACCGGGAACAGCACTGCACCTAATATCTTAGATGCTACCACTAAACCATTGGCTACCGCTCTTCCTGCATAGACTGCCGCATCGATTCCTGTTTTAAGATTGATGCCTGTCGTCAATATCGATGTCCATACTGTTCCCACACCAACATTGACTCCTTTTTGGATTGTTGCTTGAGTTGTTTTTTTTAGGCTTTCATCATAAAGCTGTAATTCTAGCTTTAAATCTTGCTGCTGGTGAGTCAGCTGGATATGTCGCTCTCGGATTAATCTTTCATTTGCAGTCAGATTTTCAAGCTTTTCTTCTGCCAACTTTTCTTCAGAAATCACTTTTTTAATTTCAAGCAGTTCCTTTTCTATAGCTTCAATTTCAGCTTCATATAATGCTTTACTTGTTTCCGTAATAGGAAAAATGCGCATTCATACTGCTCCGCTCAGACTATAATAAAAGTATAGGTCAGATATTTACTTTTGCGACCATGCGTAACTATGTGATTATACATTGCTTTATTACCTCTGCCCTTGTGGGTGAGGGTGTTTTTGAGAAGTGATAATGTACGAATCTCACAAAATCAGTTATGCTAGCAATCCCAAAATAAATGCGCGATTCCTCATGATTAATCTTGTAAATTTACCTGAATGGCAAGCCCTACAGGATCACAAAAAAAAAATTGAAAATACCCGCATGCAAGATCTGTTTGCGGAAAATCCGAACCGATTTTCTGAATTCTCTATTCAATTTGAAGATGTCTTATTTGATTTTTCAAAAAATCGCATCACCGAAGAAACACTGAAGTTATTACTGAATTTAACAAAAGCTATTAATCTACCTTCCTACATCCATAGCTTATTTTCTGGGGAGAATATTAATTTAACCGAAAAGCGCCCAGCGTTGCATACAGCGCTGAGAAACCCACATGCTCAGGTGCTTGCCAATGGCAAAAACATTTCAGCATTAGTTCAGCATTCCCTGGAAAAAATGCAAGATTTCAGCGAAAAAATTCGTCATCACACACTAAAAGGCTGCACGAACAAACCTTTTACAGACATTATCAATATTGGAATTGGCGGATCCCATTTAGGGCCATTAACTACGACTCATGCATTAAAAGAGTTTGCGATACCAACACTTCGCTGTCATTTTATTTCAAACGTTGACTCTGCTCATGTTAACGACGTGCTTTCATCAATCAATCCAGAAACATCTTTATTTATTATTTCATCAAAATCGTTTACCACCCTTGAAACATTAACCAATGCAAACACCATTAAACAGTGGTTTAAAACCAAAGTCGGTGAACATGGGTGGGAAAAACATTTTGTTGCTGTGACAGCCGCCGCATCAAAAGCAATGGCTTTTGGTATCCCAGAAAATCATATATTTCCCTTGTGGGATTGGGTTGGCGGAAGGTACTCGATTTGGTCTGCGATTGGATTGCCACTGATTTTACTCATAGGAATGAAGAATTTTCGCCATTTTCTGGAAGGTGCCTATGCAATGGATAGACATTTTCAACAAGCTCAACCTAGACATAATATTCCAATCATCATGGCATTAATTAGTCTGTGGTATATCAATTTTTTTGATGCCAATAACCATGCTATTTTGCCTTACTCACATCTTTTACATTATGTCCCTATGTATATCCAGCAAGCTGACATGGAAAGCAACGGGAAAACCATTTCAAGACAAGGAAAATCCTGTCTCTATAAAACAGGCCCCATTATCTGGGGAGACCAAGGTTGTAATGGACAACATGCATTCTATCAATCATTACATCAAGGCTCGCATTTTACACCTGTCGATTTTATATTAACCGGTGCCACTCAACATTCTTTAAGAAAACACCAAGATATCTTGGTCTCGAGCGGTCTAAGCCAAGCTCAAGCATTAATGCAAGGCAAATCATCTAAGCACATTTTGGCAGAATTGATTGACGAAGGTTACACTCAGCAAGAAGCAGAACATTTATCCGCTCACAAAACCATTCCCGGAAACCAACCAAGCAATATATTATTTATCAAAAAAATATCACCTTATAATTTAGGGGTACTACTTTCACTCTATGAACATAAAATTTTTGTTCAGGGTGCTATTTGGAATATTAACTCATTTGATCAATGGGGTGTTGAATTAGGAAAGGAACTCATGCCTAGCATCTTAAGCGACATAGAAAACAATCCTTCTCACATGAATTATGATTCATCAACTCAAGCGTTAATATCCTATTATAAAAAAATAAGGAGTGATGTTTGAATAAATTTTCTTTTGTTTTATGCATTGTCTATTTATGCATAACAGGATGTGGGCAAACAGGTCCTTTATATCTACCCGCTCATTCTCAACCAACTTCTAATAACACGAGCCCAAAATGAAAGACATTCCATTTTATAAAATGCAAGGTTTGGGAAATGACTTCGTCATTATTAATGAACTAACAGAAGATTTTTTTTTAGATAAAAAAAGCATTACTCACCTTGCACATAGACATTTAGGCATAGGCTTTGACCAACTGCTTTTCATTAAAAAATCTACTAAAGCTGATTTTGCCTGCCAAATTTTCAACGCGGATGGCAGTGAAGCAAAACAATGCGGGAATGGCTTACGTTGTGTTGCTCGTTTTATTCATGATCAGGGAATAACTCCGCAAAATACTTTTTCTATCGAGACGAATGCAGGTATTTTTCAAGTCAAGATTCAAAACAATCATCTAGTACAAGTCACTATGGGCATCCCCTGTTTTGAACCTGCCAACATTCCCATGATTCCAGAAAAGTTAACGTTGCTATCAAACAAAATTCAAAGTCGTGTTAAGCAGCTTGACATTTTATCGTTAGGTAATCCACATACTATTTTACAGGTCGCTTCATTAAAGGATTTTCCAGTAAAAGAGCTAGGGACACAAATTGGAAATGATGCCGCATTTCCACATGGTATAAATGTAGGTTTTATGCAAGTTATTAACCCAGCCCATATTATGCTGCGCACTTTTGAACGTGGAAGCGGTGAAACCTATGCCTGTGGAAGTAACGCTTGTGCAGCGGCTGTCGCTGGCATTAAGAGTCATTTGCTAAGTCATGTCGTACAAGTTGAGCTGCCATTTGGAAGATTAGAAATTGAATGGCCTGGAGTAAATGAGCCCGTCATGATGACAGGCCCAGCTGAATATGTGTTTAAAGGTAGTTTTAGTACAGTTAGATAGTAGAGCTAATTGCAATTCTCCTTTTCTTTCCATCTTTCTCTAACACAACGCCATCTGTGTCAATGGATACAACAACGGATCCATCCGTTGGTATCGTATCTCCGATAGTCACACTATATAGTTTTCCTGCATTTCCCAGAACAGCACTCCACCGCTGGCTTTGTTTTGATACAGAAAGCAACACATATGCAGGCTCTGTTGTTGTAGTCGTTGTGGTTGTCGCTACCATCATTCCATTCGGCCCAGCATTCGGCCCTCCCAGAGAATTAGCATAATCCTCTCTTCCTGGAGCGGGCGGCTTAACCAAGAGGTCAGACATTTTGTGTTCTGAGGTCATTGTGTCTAAAGTAGATTTAGAAATAGCTTGTTTGGTTTCGGCAATTTCACGTCGAATCTTTAATATTTGTAATTCATTGACTGCTTCAATGTATTTAGCTTCTGTTTCTTGTTGTAACTTTAGTAAAGCTGGGTTTACTTGAACTGCTGGAGCAGATGATTGGCTATTTTGAGGAGCTTGTGGCGCCGCAGGTACAGGCATATTATTTGGCGACATCATAGGATTCATAGCCATGTTAGGTGAGCCACTTTGAGGGCTCGCTGAATTAGGTGACGTTGCCGACATCGGTTTAGCTGCTGGGGCAACTGCAGCTTGTTTACTTGAGCCACCAAGAATTCCTACAACTTGCCAAATGACTATTAAAACAACCACCACAATAACAGCTATCGTGATTTTTTGTTTTGTATCGCCGCCCGCTGGACGCATTTTTTGATCTGCCATGATTAATTCCCTAACGCTTTAAGAGTAAGTGAACCTTGCAAATTTCCATCAGCTACTTTCAGAGACATATTTGTTAAGACGACAGGTAAGTCATAAAATTGACTTCCTATCGAAGAAACAACTGAGGGTGAAGTTGAGGGAATATTATATGTAATTGTAGTTTCAGAATAATTCTTTTTGGGAGCTGTCGATCCTAGAACAACATTATTATCTGGGATAACATTAGCCAACCTGTCGAGTATCTGCGCGACAATGCTTCTTGTCATATCTACTTTTGTTGGTGGAACTCTCTTTTGTAGAACAGAGTCGAAATTAAGATAGATTCCATCTGTACTAATTTCTGTATTCGCATTGTACTTATATGCCCAGTCAATTAACGTTTCAACCTTGACACCAAACGATGTGACTTTTATTCGCAATTTTCCATTATTATTTGAGTTGAGTGTATATTCAAGACTGATAGGTTCCCATCCTGGAATTGTTTGGACTTGTTTTAGCTTATTTAAGACATCATCGATCTCTTGCTGTGGAGAAGGAGAAGTCAACTGATCCTCAAATTGTTGGTAAGGGTTTTCATTGCTAACTAACGTTTCGACAACCTCAGGTTTTTGCGTTAGATAAGTCCACCCCATCCACATGATGCCAAGCGTTATCAAGGCTATCATGACTTGCTTTATTGGCAAGACTCCAATGCCTTGTGACTTTAAAAGGGGGTCGACTAATTGCAGCTGGAACGCTTTTATTGTTGGCAGAGTTGGAAAAACCGGAGCATCCAATACCGTAAACGATTTAACAGAAGAAGATTCAAATGCAAATTTACCCTCATCTTCTGTTTTAGCAATAGGCACATCGCCATACACATAAATTTGAAAATTATTTTGCTGCGTTTTAAAGATAACTAATTCTTCTGGAATGCTATCAAGAGGAAAGCTACCGTCTAAATAAACGCTACCCGCTTTTACGATAACTAATATTGCCTCTGTTGAATTGGGTATCGCTTCGCAATAAATTAAATCCAGCGGGCGTTTGAAATTATTCCAAACACATTCGCCTAAGAGATAACCTGACTCTGGTGAGAAGGCTACTTCATACTGATCTACGTTCTTTTTTTGAAGGGTAATATATTCTCCATAGCTTGCACTAAGAAGAAGTATTTCCTTTTTCAAAAGACTAGCTTTTTTTGCAATTATCGTATCCCGATAAGAAGGTATAATAAAACGTATGCCATCCTCTCGAGTAATAAAAGGCATGCTATACAGTTCCGTGTAAGATAATTGGTGTAATTAAAATGATTGTATCTGTATTGACTTGTGTGGCAGCTTTTCCTCCGAGCGCTTGTGCCCCAAATAGCTGCATAGCACCTGATTGATTGGTGACTTGTCTAAATCCAGATAGTATCAACGTATCACCTGAGCCAATCACACTACGTTGGTTTATTTGTTTTTCTGCAATGTTAGGTGTTTGTATAGATGCTTGGCTAGTTCCAGCAGGTCCTGAGGTAAATGTATCAAGCGATATTTTTGTTGATAAGTCTGCATTCACTTGAATGTATACTTTATCGCCCATAATTTTAGGTAACACATACAAGATCAAACCCGTAACTAAATTGCCTGGGGTAATGGATGATGTAATAGATGCACTTCCTGCTCCACCACCGCCTGTTGTTCCTGCTAATGCTGTAGAGGAAACGCTAGCAGCATAACCCTGTTTGTTAACCAAGCTAATAACAGAAACTTGGTTGTTTAAGCAAACAACCCTGGGCTCAGAAACGACGGAAACTTTACCTTGTTCTTCCAAAGCACTCACTAGCACATTGACGCCTAGTGGATTGTTTTGGTTCCCCTGCACAATACCCGCTTGGGGTATATTTCCTGGTGCAGAAACAAATGGAAAAGCTGCAAGAGCAGTTGTTTTTGACGCTGGTGTTATACTAACTGGTGTTCCATAATTTGCATTAAGAACAAAGTTGCTTCCCAAGAAACCTCTCTTTATCACCTGCCAATCAATCCCATAATTAAAGTCACTGCTTAAGTCAACTTCAAATACTTGGATTTTAACCAGCACTTGGCGTGAAAGGGCGTTATTGAGTTTTTGAATATACTTAGCAACCAAAGCAACATTGGTCGGTCTGTCTGTTACCGTAATGGTCGTCGTGGATTGAGAAACAATCACTTTTCCGAGGGGTGAAAGTAATGGCCTAATTGTCGCTTCTAAATCTTTCCAAACAGAAATTGCGCCTTTTAATGTACTTGTTGAACCCAGCCCACCAAAACCTCCAGCACTTCCGCCTGATGCAGCTCCGCTAGCACCGCTACCGCCGCCACCACTTGAAGTTCCGCCAGCTGTATCGCCTAACGAATAATCAGCGGCACCTGGCATAAAGGCAATATCAAATGTTCGGGTAATAAATGCTTGCCAATAGACGTCATGTCCGTTTACGCTGTACACATAACCACTTTTTGCAGCTAATAATGCCAAAGCACCCTTGACTGTTCCTCGATAATTAATTGAAATTTTGACCCCTTGGTCAAGTCCTACTTGATAATGGGTTAGAATAGGTTTACTAGAACCATTACTTAATATCGTCCGGCTATAGTAAGAAAATGGCAATGCATCTCCTCGAATAATAATCGGACTTCTCATCCAGCTGGGATCACGGGCTAAGCTTATCGGTGTTCTGTCAACATATAGTCCTTGATTAACCAATAGCGGGGGGACAGGCTTGTTTGCCGCATCAATCCTCTCCACAGTATCTCGTCCTCTTTCGATGACATCTGCTATATTGCCCTCCGTTTGATGATACAGTGGCGGAGTTTGACAACCAGTTAGTATGACTAGCCCACTCAATATCAACAATAAAATTCTCTTATAAACCATCAGATCTTCCTCGGGGTGACAATCATCGTTCGATTAGACATATACAGAGTAGCTTGCAATGGAAAAGGGCCAAGCAATTTTTCGATAACGTTAGGCAAGCTCGTACCTGTCACACGACCATCAAAATTATAATCGTATGCAACTTTCCAAATAATTTTCCAATGATACCTATCCATAATCCGTTCAAGATTTTCTTTCAACGAACCACTCACACTAATTGCATACACAGCAGCAGGTCTGCCTAAACTAGCAAACTGATCGGGAAAACTCGCATTGCTGTACGTAGGAGAAAAAGAAGAATTCTGTGGAGCACCCGCTTGAAAGAAAGGTTCGCTGGGAACAGAAGCAGTAGGGCTTGCTACTTGCCAGCCTGCAACTGCAATTGCAGGAACCATGATTAACATTGCACTTACCCGAGCGACGAGGCACTTCATTATATTACTCCATTAACCATATGCCTAACTGAGCAACTTATCCATAAAATTTCGTTTTAAGTATAAGCGATTTATTTTAAATGTGTAAGAGGTTAGTGATCCTTTTTATTTTACTTTTACTTTGACCATACACCTATAGGTGTTCCTACAGGAGATTCTGTGATGGTTGGTACTCCACCTACCTTTGTTGCAGGAACACATCGTGTAAATGCAATGATATTTCCAGAAAGCAATCCGTGATTATTAGGATAAGATTCAGATGAACTTGGCACAACAGCGCCTTTACTTGTTACTACGCTCAGGCAAGCTCTCCAATAATTGGTACCTGTTGGGTCAGAAGCTGCTGCATTACAAGCTGTGCCTGCCGAACCATCGCAATTCACAGGAATGGGATCACTCCCATTACCTTGCGCAAAAGCAGTGAAGCTGGTAACGGGTGTAACAACCACATTTGTACAACTTGATGGGTTACTATCTGCCGTACAACTTGGAGTCCCACCGGTGTAATCCGCATTAGTAATTGGCGTACCTGGAGGATCGTAAACACCACTCACGGAAGCAGGTGCAACCAAAATTTGTGGAAGCATGGTGCCGGGACAAACGGGAGCAGGCACACAAGCACCACTTGAATATACGCCTGCATAGTTAATTGAACGTGCGTTATTTAAATTTTGTCCGGGGACATTTATCATCGCAGCCGCAGCATAAGAGGCTCCAGATGCTGCCACATATCCGCCTGGAACCATGCCAGAAACTAGTGTTGCCTCCGTCTGAGAAGGCATGGGCGCAAATACGGTAAACGTACCAGTAAACGTACCGGATGGTGCCGTATTATCATTAATATAATACTGGTTATCCCCCAGTACGCTAACTGCACCGACATAAGGATCCGCCGCAAAAGTCGCAGGAAGATACCCTTTTGACACTAAATCAGATGAAGATACAAAATAATTTGTATGAGCTGTATTATGTGGCCAGTATCCATTCGACACATAATACGCCATCGCCGCATTAAGTACTTGTTGCATTTGACTAGCCGTTTTATCTCGACGAAGTTGAGCTGTTTTTTGAGTACCATAACCAATTAACGTCACCATGATGGCACTGATGATGACTAACACCAACATCATTTCGACCAGTGTAAAACCTTTATTTTTTCCCTGAAGATTATTCATAGTCATCCACCACATAAATAATTTTGTGTACCCGCATTTGAATTTTGTAATTCATACATTTGATCATGAGTATATTGTAAATTAAATTGCTTTAATAAGGGCATTGAAATCCAAAAACTTGACCGTGTTTCAGGAGAAGCAAAAGAAGGTAATCTCTCCCACACTAAATAGGGGCCAGGTGTTCCAGCTGAACAAGGGCTCACTGTGCTTCCCGATAAATCTGACGTACAGTCAGCTGATAGTCTGCCTGCAAATGCAGCTGCTGCATCCGGATCCGCTAATTTAACTGCTACCTGTGCTTTCCACACTATAGTCTGACTAATGTTAGGTGCTGCACTGGGTAAATTATTTAATGCAGCTACTGTACTCAATTGAGAAACACAAGGTTTCGAAGGGTCCAAGATGACACAAGCATTAACTTGTATTGGTGTAATAGGAGGTGCCTCATTAAACTGAACAACATAGGTTTCGGCTACATTCGTATTATCTAACAAAGGAACATTGACCAAAGGCCACTTTGCCAAATACCCAGGGTTCACTAAATCTCCTATGATATCGATAGGTTTAGGTGATACAGGTGCAGGACTTACTTTTGGATTTAGAGTGCCTGGCGATGTTGGTGCACCAGTACTCGTGATATCTCCTTGTCCATAACAGTTTGCGTGATAATAACCTGCTAAAGACTGAAATAGGACATCAACATTATATTGAACTTGCTCGAGATTGTTTTCTATTTCCATCGATTGATACATCTTAAAACTACCAACAAGTAACGCAGCACCAATCGTCGTGACTAACATAATTTCAAGTAAGGTCATACCCTTTGGTAGCTTGGAACGATTCACTCTCATGCTGCGTTTAAAATTCTTCAAGTTATGAACCCATCGACATACCGGTTAAGAAAATTCCCCGGATAATAACAATAATTAACACACCACCCACTGCCAACAGCATTCCGCCAAAAATTTTCCCGATAGTATGTAATGTTTTCGTCGTTTGCTCCGCACCATGCAAACCCATGCGCACTAACCCATGTTCAAATCCTTTTACCTCTGCCATGATGCGTAATCGTAAGACATCTTGTTCATTCACCAACCCTGTCGACAACACATCTGCGACATTTCCTTTACCCATACTCAGTAAATGTTCCATCATGACAAGATGCGAACCCAGATAAGGATTCGCTTGATATTGCATGACCTTAATCGCATTTTTAAAAACAACACCATTTGAAACGAGCAAACCTAATGTTTCCAACATACGAGCTGCTGTAATTTGTCTGTATAAAGAAAAAGGAGGAACTTTATCTAGCATAGGGCGCAAGTCACCCACGTAGTTGTCCATGGTTCGGCGTATAACAACAATGACGACAACAACAGCCAAAATCACTGCCCACCACCAATTTTGAATGATGTTTGCGATATCTACTAAATCTCGTCCTGCTTGAGGCCATTGGTCAATTGATTTGATCGCCTTGAACTGTACGAACACAGACGTATTCAAATAAATAATAATCGCACAAGCCATAATAATAACGAGCAGTGGATATGCAATTGCACCGATGAATGCGCTCATGGTTCCTGAGCGTTGACTCATAGTATTAATTGCTGACTTAATCGTTTCTGCTAACGCACCGCCCTCTTCACCGACACGAATAATTTCAATCACATTTGGTGAAAACCATTCACGCATACCTTCGGCGAGTGGTTGGCCTTCTGCAATCTTTTGGGCAATAGAGGCTGCAACAGATTTTGTTAATCCCGTTGCAACTTGGGTCATCATGTCAATTGCGCGGTTGGGGGGTATGCCATCATTCACTAGTAGAGAAAAATCTTCCAGAAACGCAAGTTGGGACTTCGTTCCAAATTGAATTTTTTGAAAACGTTTCATTAAATTGTTTACTGTATCTGCATTCGTAGATATATCCATACACTACCTTTCCAAATCTTTCTGTCTTAGAGATACGTATAAGTCGTAGCATGAGTCGCTGTGTTAATGGGTCCAACCACTTTTTCAGCATCCAGCGGATCAACTGTCCCTGACTGAATAAGCTGTATAGCTCGCGCGGTAAAATCTCCCCACCCATTCGACTTTAAATATTTTTCCCAACCAGTCGTGTCACATTTTTGAATAAATTGTCTTCCTATTTCATCCACCCAAATCACTTCAGCAACAACAGAGCGCCCACCAACGCCGGAGCGATTGCATTGCGTGCAGCCGGGTCCGCGTGCTTTAGCAGTCTTCATGATTTCGGGCCCTAATACTGCTTCCCAATCTGCCATATACGGTTGATGTTTCACAGAAGTATTTAATGGGATAGAACAACCTTTGCAAACCATCGGAACTAAGCGTTGACAAATCAGACAGCGTAAAACACTGCTATCACTTAGTAATACGGGTGATATGCCCATATCGACTAAGCGGGTAATAATTGCTGTTGCTCGGTTGGTGTGTAACGTTGTTAACACTAAGTGACCGGTAATCGACGCACGAACCATCACGTTTGCCGTATCCTCATCTCGCATTTCTCCCAAGATGATAACGTCTGGGTCCATACGTAAAGCAGCTTTACCCATGCTTGCAAAGCTTCTATCTGCTTTTTCCGTGTTAACTGGGACTTGTGTCGCCATTTCAACAACTTTTTCGACGGGGTCTTCAATGGAATATAACTTTTGAGTATCCTCAACCATTTCCATGCAAGCAGCAAGAGTCGTTGTTTTACCAGAACCTGTTGGGCCTGCTACAATAATAGCGCCGAACGGTAACTTCAACGCCATCTTAATAATATCAACTTGCTTTGCTGTATAACCAAGATCTTCTAGCGTTTTTGTATGTTCTTCTCCTGTTGCTAGAATACGCATAACCATGTCAAATCCGCCATGCGCAGGCACACTGGCAAGACGAAGACGAATATCTTTGCCATGAATTTTTAATGGCATAGAAGCATCTTGCGGAACAGAAGGATTAAAGTGCGATGTTGCGTGGTCTGTTTCTTTGTTAAAAGCAACCGATGCAATTTCTCTACCGAGTTTTTCAGACCACTCTGCATAGATATGCAATTCGCCGTGTTGGCGCATTCGAATTTTAGAGTAAGTCTGTCTGACTTGTATATGTATATCACTGACGCCTTGCAAAACGGCCTCTTGAACCAAATCACGAAGATGTTTTTGTTGATCACTGAACGTAGTGGATGCTTCACCTTTTTGTTTTTTTACACTTTCATCCTCAGCGCCTGCCGCCAACATTATACTGACGAGTGCTTGGTTAGCTGCATAAACCTGGCCTGGGTGAATACCTTTACTGAGTAATAATGATTTACAATTTTGAACAGTCCGAGAAGAAGGCTCAGAAGAAAGTATGACACCGCTTTTTAATACGGCTATATTTTTTTGCTCAGCACACCAATTGAGCATTTCATCCATGATTCTATCTTTGTTATCTAAATCATTCTGACTACTTAGCACCTTTGTGTTAGTAGCAGTCGCATATTGCTCCAAAAGCGCAAGTTTTTCGCTGTCTTCTTCTTCATTATTTCTGATAAGAGAACTTGTTTCAGCCATTTTAGCCTCTCAAAGCTTACAGAATGAGCAAGCGCAATAACATGTCAAAAGTTATACATCCTTTAACCAGTATAGCATCATATTAAGAATGTACTAAGTTTTTACTAATATCAAGTCCTGTAAAAATTGGAGATAACACAAATAAGGAGAAGGATAGCGTAGGCGTTAACTTGTATCGTCCCTCCCTTTGTAAGGGTATACCATCACGGACGCATTCGTCCGTGCTTTTGAGGATGCCAGGAGGGATTTATACATAAGATTTAAGGTTATCAAAATCCCTTAAATATCAAGGTTAATGACTTCTAAAGCATGCGTTTCAATAAACTCTCGTCTGGGTTCCACTTGATCGCCCATCAATGTAGTAAATATTTTATCAGCTGCAACAGCATCTTCTATCGTTACTTGTAATAGGCGACGAGTAGCAGGATCCATAGTCGTTTCCCATAATTGATCTGGGTTCATTTCCCCCAAACCTTTATATCGTTGAATAGACTGTCCTTTTTTGGCTTCTGACATTAGCCAATCAATCGCTTGGGCAAAAGACGTGAGTGTAAGTTGCTTTTCACCACGCTGAATATAAGCTCCACTTTGCAACAAATCCTTTAACTTGATACCCAGCGCTAACATCTTGCGATATTCTGAAGATGCAAATAAGTCTTTATTTATTATATAGTTATGTGGAACGCCATGATAGATAACTGTTACTGATGGAACCCACATTTGATTTTCACTATCTTCAGCCAAGTCAACAGAATACTGCGTTGACACAAGCTGTTCTTTGTTTAGGTTTTCTTGAATCTGATCGATTAACTTCTGCGCAGATTCTTTCTGTTTTAATTGATTTTCTTCAATCAAAGGCATGTTAATTAAGGTAGTTAGAAAAGCAGTTGGATAACGCCTAGATAATCGATGAATAATAGTCATAACAGCTTGGTATTCGATCACCAGCTTTTCCAGTGGTATTCCTGAAATAGGAGGTGCGCCCACACCTACATATAATGATGCATTATCTAATGCTGAGCGTGCTAGGGATGCTTCTAGGGCTTCATCATCTTTGATGTATTGCTCTTGCTTGCCTTTTTTAATCTTATAAAGAGGGGGTTGTGCAATATAGACATGGCCTCTTTCAATTAATTCAGGCATTTGGCGATAAAAAAATGTTAATAGCAATGTCCGAATGTGAGAACCATCGACGTCCGCGTCAGTCATGATAATAATACTGTGATAGCGCAGTTTATCAGGATTATATTCTTCACGACCAATTCCACAGCCTAATGCTGTGATAAGTGTTGCAACCTCGACAGAAGATAACATCTTGTCAAATCTGGCTTTTTCTACGTTTAGGATTTTACCTTTCAATGGCAAAATAGCTTGACCTTTGCGATCTCGAGCTTGTTTTGCAGATCCACCTGCAGAATCACCTTCCACTAAAAACAATTCTGACTTAGCGGGGTCTTCTTCCTGACAATCTGCCAGTTTTCCAGGCAGTCCTGCTATATCCAGCGCACTTTTGCGCCTAGTCATTTCTCTCGCTTTGCGTGCTGCTTCACGTGCACGCGCTGCATCAATCACTTTAGCAACGATCGCTTTTGAATCTTGTGGGCATTCGAGTAAGTATTCTTGAAATTTTTCACCCATTGTCGACTCGACGATGGATTTAATTTCTGATGAAACCAATTTGTCCTTGGTTTGAGAGGAGAATTTAGGGTCAGGCATTTTAACTGACAAAATTGCGGTTAATCCTTCGCGGAAATCATCTCCGGTCGTTGTGACTTTCGCTTTTTTTGAATAGCCTTCTTTTTCGATATAATTATTTAAAACCCGTGTTAATCCTCCACGGAATCCCGCTAAGTGGGTACCGCCGTCTTTTTGAGGAATATTATTGGTATAACAAAATATTTTTTCGATAAATGTATCATTCCACTGCAACGCTACTTCAACCGTAATGCGATCTTTTTCCGCACAAAAGTAAAATACTTTTTGATTAATGGGCGTTTTATTTTTATTTAGTTCTTCAACAAAGACTTTGATTCCGCCATGATATTGAAATATCTCACTTTTTCCGGAACGTTCGTCTTTTAAATGAATACTAATGCCTGGGTTCAAAAAAGATAATTCTCGGAGCCGTTTCGCCAAAATATCATAATGGAAATGTATATTCGTGAATGTTTCAGCGCTCGCTTTAAAGCGAACCTCTGTCCCTCGTTCAGTGGTGTCACCGGTTATTGCTAATGGAGCTTGAGGTTCACCATGGACATAGTGTTGTTGATGCACTTTACCATTCAGTCTAATTGTCAAAAACAGGTCTTCTGAGAGGGCATTTACGACGGAAACACCTACACCATGCAATCCGCCTGAAATCTTATAAGAATCATTGTCGAATTTACCACCTGAATGAAGAACTGTCATGATAACTTCAGCAGCAGCCCGCCCTTCTTCTGGGTGAATATCAACAGGAATGCCTCTTCCGTTATCTTTCACAGTCACGGTTTCATCCATATGTATCGTCACATGCACGGTATCACAGTACCCCGCTAAGGCTTCATCGATTGAATTATCAACCAATTCAAACACCATATGATGCAAACCTGTGCCGTCATCCGTATCACCAATATACATCCCTGGACGTTTACGGACAGCATCTAACCCCTTCAATACCTTAATATTTGATGAATCATAACTGGTAGCTGTAGTCACACTAGAGCACTCCACATTTAATATCTATGTTACGTCGGTTAAATTACCATGTTCCACGTGAAACATTTTACGAGGTAACATTGAAAAAGTACTGCCAAGCGCCTCGCGCTCAACAGCGGTAACGAAAATTTGTGTTTCCTGCTTGGAAAGTAAGGCAATTAGTTTCGATCTACTCATTACATCTAGCTCTGCTGGCAAATCATCAATTAAATAAATTGGCTTCTTGTTCGCACAACCCTGTAACAATGCCCCTTGAGCGAGTATCATAGCACAAACGAAGAGTTTTTGCTGGCCTCTTGATAAAATATCTTTAGCTGCGATCTTATTGATAGTTATCTTTAAATCAGCTCTATGTGGGCCCGCCTGAGTATGTCCTATTTGCACGTCTTTATCATACATTTGAGTCAATATATCGAGATAAGCCTGAGCATCATCCCATCCTGGATAATAATGGATTTTTAAATCAGGAAGAGAAATCAGCTCTAATAATGTTTCTCTTAAAAAGGGAAGTAGTTGATTCACATACTCTTTACGTAACTGATCTAACTTCAGGGCTTTGCTAGCGAGCGCCTGAGTCCAGCTTTCTAACTCTTGTTTAGATCGTTGGCCTTGTCGCAAATTGGCATTACGCTGTTTCAATGCCTGAGTAAAATCACGCCACGCTGCAAAAAAAGTATTGTTGTGATAGAAAGAGCCCCAATCTAAATATTTTCGGCGATAAGCAGGGCCAGCATCCAACAAATTATAGCAATAGGAATTAATCAGCTGTACCGGCGTTAAATCAGCTAATTCTGCAGTAGAATTAATATGCTTGCCCGCTATGCGAATTTTATTATCCCCAACTAAGTAGCGCTCAATACCGACAGACACCAGCTGATCACTGGTTGCCAACACTTTAGCAAAAATACAAAATTTATCCGCGGCTGTATGAATAACTCGACTCAAAACTGGACTGCGGAAGGAACGACCCAAGCTGAGGTAGTAGATTGCTTCTAATAAACTGGTTTTCCCGCTGCCATTATGCCCATATATAAAATTAAAGCCCGTTGGAATTGGCTCCAACTTAACGGCTATCAGATTTCTAAAATGATCTATATTGAGCTGGGTAAGCGCCATGTGATCTTATTTTATCTTAATCTTAATTTGTAGGTCATATTTTTTACAGTATTTTTAAAAAACCACATTTTGCAGCTGTAGCATTGGTTCATCTATAGAAGAGTTTATTGACTCAATTTTAATGACATTTGGGCCAATATTCACTGGGATAGTGAGAATTATTTTTTCACGAGGAATATGAATTGCAAAAATTTTCGAAAAATTCTTGTCGGTTGTCACTCTTAGTTGAATAAATGGATTTTCAGTCTGCGTGTAAGCATTTAATTTCAACGTCAGAAAACCCTTTTTTCCAGCGATTAAATGAAATTGAACATGATTATCATTGGAAAAAAAAGGTCGGTTAGATATATTTTCCAATTTAATAAAGTCGCCGCTATAATAAAAAAGCGCCCATTGTTTTCCCGCAATTTCCCATATTCCATACGTATTGTTTTGCAGATTTTTTGTAATGGATTTTCCAAGTATAAAGTTTTCTAACGAAGTCGGCGCGATTAAAAGAAAGTGCTCAGGTAAATCCGCAGTTGTTAATTCGTTAAGAGGAGAAGCATGGTCACCTTGAATTGGATTAGCTAACCAAAGATAATTGTTTCTAGAAAAATAACTTAACCAACCATTGATAAAATTACCTTCGAAAAATTCATCATTCCAATAAATTAAAATATTTTTTCCAGACATATTATTTAATTTTTTTTCAATCTCTCGCGTGTCGGCCGATAACAATTTAAAATTTCCACCGCGTTCTAGCATAAATGATTTGTTAATATCCGTGCTATTCATCACCATACTGAGTGTCGCACCACCACAACAGAGATATCCAAATACAACCAAAGGAACTAGTATTACATACTGAAAATATCGCAATTTTTTTAAATGTTGAAAAGCCAAAGCAATTCCCAATGGAAAAAGAGGACTGATAGAAAGCAGTAATTTATAATACTGATAATGATATTGATGATGCCCAGCAAAATAGATAGTAAACGGTAATAGTGTTAGACAGCACAGCGAAAATAAAAAATTATTTTTTTGTTTATAGGTTTCATAAGCCAACCCTATCAATGCTATCGCTACAAAAAAGCAAGTTAGCACATTCACAACTTCCGCTGACGCAGCAGAGAGTTGCATCACCCAGTCACCTAGCCATAACCTTGCAAGACCCGATAAAGAATTCACCCAGGGATAAATTCTATCGAGCACGCTTATCGAAACAGATTTATGGATAATCTTCATAAAAACAGAAAAATATTCTGGATTAAATAAAATAGCGACTATCACAATGCTACTCATATAAATGCATCGTGTTAAAAAATGCTTAGCACTTTTTAGCGGAAAAAAAACAGAAACAACAAGCAATCCAATGAATACTAGATAATATTCCGTATAAATACTCGTTACAGCTGCCAGAATCAACGCAGCAAGACAGATTTTTTTCCATTGCGGATGATCTAGCATATTAGCAATGATAAAAGGCCAGATTAATAAAAGCGGTGTTGCCAATGCTTGAGAATAAAAATTTTCTAAATGAATCATTGCAAGACTGGGGAGCAACCCAGATACCGCAGCGACACATAATGCAACGTTCGTTTTTAAAAAAATACGTTTTGCGGTTAAATAAATAGCTAGCACAATCAAAAAAGGCGAGAGCAGTATGGTCGGCTCAAACGTCGTTTTTGCATCGACAAACGTACTACACGCAATAAAACCTTGGTAGATTGCTTCACCAACGCGATCTGTTGCAGCAAAATAAGCGCCTTTTAAAAGAGAAGGTTGGTGAATAAATGGGTTAAGTGATTCATGATGCAAAGGGAAGTGCATCAAAAACTGTGACAAAAAAACATAATTTAGTTGATCCGGCCAAGCACGGCCAACGTAATCGTGTGCACCTGTTCTGATTAATCCTATACTATGAAATAAATAAACCAGAAGCGCTGCACTCAGAACAATCACAGGCACAGATTTAATAATCACTTTTATCGAAAAACTTTTTAGTGTTAGACCCCAGAATAAAAATGCTAAAACCCATACGAGGTAATACGTTTTTTCGAGCGGAAGTCCCAAATAACTGAAATTTTGTAAAACTAAAATAATAACAGCCAGCCCTACAAAAGGAGCGACTAGCCACGTCGTTTCCGATAGTTCTTGATTTTTAGGATTGAATAAAAAAGCGCTCACCGGAAAACCAACTAGAAACAAAGACACGAATGAAATGCTGATGCAATAGAGAGTCTGTAAGTTGTTAGTCATCCGTAGAAATCGCCTGTTGATGTAGCCGATTAAAGCCGCATAGGCATGACAACATAAAGCGAATCACTCACATCAGAAGGTTCCATCAATACCCCACTGTTAGGATCATTGAAAGACCAACGAATATGCTCTGAGCCAATAGAAGAAACGACATCTAACAAATATGCGGCATTAAAACCAATTTCAAGACCATTGCCTTGATACTCTAGCGGAATTTTTTCTTCTGCTTCTTCTTGTTCGGGATTATTAGCGATAATGCGAAGTTCGCCTGCATCTAACAAAACACGTATCCCACGAAACTTTTCATTCGATAAAATAGATGCTCTCACAAGCGCTTGTTTTAAGGCTTCTCGACTTGCCATCGCTGTGTTTTCCACGCTGCGTGGAATCAGTTTGTTATAATCGGGATATTGAGCATTAATTAATTTAGACGTAAACGTAAAATGTGGAGTAATAATTCTGAAATGCGTATCACCAATACATACTTTTATGACATCATCGCTATTCGGATCCAGCAACCGAATCAATTCTAAAATACTCTTGCGTGGCAAAATCACTTTTGCTTGCATGTCATTTACATTTTCTTCGGCAGTCGAACTAAATGCCAAACGATGTCCATCCGTTGCAACACATCTGACAATTCCTTGATGAATATCGAACAAAGTCCCATTTAAATAGTGCCGCACATCTTGTTGGCCCATCGCAAAATGCGTTTTATTAATGAGTCTGCGCAGCTTAGATTGACTCATTTCGAACTCTGTTGCAAAAGGACCATTGTCTGCATTCGGAAATTCTTGCGCTGGGAGCGTGGTCAATATGAAACGACTACTACCAGAACGTAATACAACTTGCTCGCCATCTAGCGTCATTTTTAAAATAGCGTCTTCTGGCAATGCTCGACAAATATCGAGAAGTTTTCTAGCGGAAACCGTTGTCTTCCCAACTTCTTCCACTCCCTCAAGAGGGACCACACCAATTAATTCAATCTCAAGATCGGTTGCCGTCATCGACAAACTTGTTTGATCCACCGTTAATAACACATTCGATAATATTGGCAAAGTTTGGCGCTTTTCGACTACGCCGCCTATTAGCTGTAAGGGCTTCACCAATGTTTCGCGTTGTACGGTAAATTTCATGGTAGATTTTCCTCTATCTAAACTATTCTGAGTAGTCGTCCCTCCCTTTGCAAAAGGGAGGCTAGGAGGGATTTTTATTGTAAATCCCCCTGAATCCCCCTTTGTCAAAGGGGGAAGAAGTACAACATCAAGTCGTCAAAATTCTCAATAAATTCGTATAATCTTCTTCAACATCCTGTGTAGATTGCTTTAATTCAACAATTTTACGACATGCATGCAGAACCGTCGTATGATCTCGTCCACCAAATGCATCGCCAATTTCTGGCAGGCTATGATTCGTCAGTTCTTTTGCTAATGCCATCGCCATTTGTCGGGGTCTAGCAACTGAGCGGCTGCGACGCTTCGATAATAAGTCAGCCATTTTCACTTTATAATATTCAGCAACTGTTTTTTGAATATTCTCAATCGTAATTAATTTATCTTGTAAGGCCAATAAATCACGCAATGCATCTTTTACAAAATCCAAGGTAATCGCCTTGCCCGTGAAATGTGCGTTTGCAATGATACGCTTCAAGGCGCCTTCAAGTTCACGAACATTTGAGCGTATGCGTTTTGCGACAAAAAAAGCGACTTCATATGGCAAATTAATTTGGGCTTGTTCTGCTTTACTCATCAAAATAGCCACACGTGTTTCGAGTTCGGGAGGCTCGACTGACACGGTTAATCCCCAACCAAACCGTGACTTGAGGCGTTCTTCTACACCATTAATTTCTTTTGGATAGCGGTCACACGTTAGAATAACTTGTTGTTGGCTTTCTAATAATGCATTAAACGTGTGAAAAAATTCTTCTTGAGAGCGATCTTTCCCAGCAAAAAATTGGATATCGTCAATTAACAGTGCATCGACAGTACGATAGTAACGCTTAAACTCATTCATCGCATTGGTTTGTAATGCTTTTACCATGTCAGCAACAAAACGTTCAGAGTGCAAATATAAAACTTTTGCATTGGGATTATTACACATAATTTGATTGCCAATCGCATGCAATAAATGTGTTTTTCCTAAACCCACACCCCCATATAAATACAGAGGATTATAAGCAACCGCTGGGTTTTCAGCGACTTGTAAAGACGCAGCTTTCGCTAATTGGTTAGATTTTCCTTCGACAAAATTATCGAACGTGTAATTGAGATTGATATTACTACGGTGATTGGGCAATTCATTTGCCGGTTTCGATTTACTAACAGCAGGTCTATGCTGTTGCTGAGCTTGTGGCGCTTTATACGTAGGTTCCGCCCGAATCACATCTGCTTTAGCACTACCAATTTCCAATAAAACCGTTGGGGTAGGATCTGAGTCGCTAAACTGTTTAACTAATTCTTTAATTCGATCTAAAAAACGCTCAAAAATCCAATCCAGCACGAATCGATTAGGCGCAAGCAAAATTAATTTATCTTCTGAATATTCAGCTTGTAATGGTCTGATCCACGTATTGAATTGCTGTGAAGGAAATTCATCCTGCAGACAATCTAGACATTTTTCCCAAAGCGTTGCGCTCAATGATAAAGCTCCCTACTGATGTGTTTGTCTTCGGCTAACTGAACTCGATAGGATAGAGCATTCTGCGATAAATGAGAATCATTAGGTGGCGTCAGAAAAAATTATTTGTGAGTAGAAAAGAGAAAGCTACAATTTAGCCAACATCACACCATAAAAGCAGGTATCGCATTAACTCCAGGGATAATAGGGAGAAGAGAGTCTGCTAAACAAATTAATCCACCTGGGCCTATCGTTAAATTTAAATTTTTAAGTAATGAAAAATGCTTAACAAGGGTTTTCTGTATGTTAGCAGTTTTCTTAATTTCTAAAGGATAAATAGTTTGGTCTTGAAAAATTAATACATCAATTTCTTTTTTATCTTTGTCGCGGTAGTAATAAAGTGGTGCCTGCCTGCCATTGTGCCAAAACGATTTAATGATTTCGATTAACATAAATGTCTCTAAAATAGCGCCGCTCATTGCGCCGGCCTCTAATGTCTCAGGACTGGACCACTCTGTCAGATAACAACACAATCCCGTGTCTAGAAAATAAAGCTTTGGCGTTTTGATCAGTCGTTTAGTGACATTTGTAAAATAAGGTTCAAGTAAGTAAACAATGCCTGAGGCTTGTAAAATAGACAGCCAATGCTTGGCGGTAGGTACACTAATCCCACAATCTCTTGTTAGTTCAGTTAGATTTAAGAGTTGACCTGTTCGAGCGGCAGCTGCGCGAAGAAATTTCAAAAAAGCAATTTCATCTCCCACTTTAGCAAGATCGCGTATATCTCGCTGAATATAAGTTTGCACATACGAACTATAAAATAAATTTCTATCCATTTGTGGATTGAGCGCAACTGAAGGAAATGAACCTAACCATATTTTTTGATAAAGCTCTAATAGATTCAAACGATGTGAGCTTTTCGATCTTATTTGTAATAAATCAGGTAATGGCAAGAATGGCAACGCTTCTGCCGCATAATTTTGCTGTTCTGCAAGTGATAACCCCAATAGATTAATCACCGCAACACGACCAGCAAGAGATTCTGCTACTCCTTTCATTAATTGAAACTGTTGTGATCCCGTTAGCCAAAATTCACCTTTGCGATGAGACTCATCAACATGCATCTTAATAAATGGAAGTAATTCTGGCGCATATTGAATCTCATCAATTAACACCGGTGGTTTAAAACGCTCTAGAAAAAGTTTGGGTTCTTCTTTAGCTAAGGCCGCTAAGTTAGGATCATCTAATGTCACATAAGTACGCTTCGCTCCTTCACTTAGATGTCGTAGAAATGTCGTTTTACCTACTTGACGAGGACCGGTTACTAAAATAATAGGAAATTGTTGCGACGCATCTACGAAAAAATTTTCTAATGTACGCTGATGATACATGCTCTCGTCCAATTTAAAGTCTCATATTATATTAGACGAAGATCAACCATTGTTCAATCGTATTTATTCGATGCTTAGGTTATATTATGCAATATAATTTGCAATACAACCTATCAACAAGTAAAATTACCATGTAAAATCACCTCGCAAAAGGCAATTATGCATGTATAAACAACGCATCAACCATCTTGTCATCGAAAAATCCATTGAAAATCAATTTATTAGCGTCATTCTTGGCCCACGCCGTGTAGGTAAAACCTATTTCATAGAAAATTATGCAGCACATCATACTAATCGCCTGTGGGTATTTTTAAATATGGATAGGATGGAGCAAAGAAAGCGCGTCAACGAACTACAATTAAACGCTATGATCAGTGAATCCGCTAAACAATATATCGGTATGGGCGCTAAAATTTGGGTAGTGATTGACGAAGCACAAAAAAGTCCAGAAATATTCGATCAAATAAAAATTATCTATGATCAATACAAAGATCAAAATAAGATAAAATTTATCATCACAGGCTCGGCTGTTTTAAGTCTCCATCAATTTAGCGCTGAATCACTTGCCGGCAGAATTGAATTACATCACTTACAAGAATTTACTTTACGCGAGACAACATTATTCCGCGAAAAAACCGTACCAACGGACTCTATCCTAGACGCATTAACTGACGTCGAAAATACAACTTTATTATCTGATCGAATACAGCATCTACTCCCATTTAAACCTAGCCTCGAACAAGAGTTAGCACAGTTACTTGTCTGGGGCGGCTTTCCTGAATTACTGACTATCCCGACAGCACAAGAAAAAATAATTTACTTGAATAACTACTTGCAAACCTATTTAGAAAAAGATGTACGCTCCATTGAAACCATTACCGATTTGAATCTCTATCGAAATATGCTAGATATTATCGCGGAACAAACAGGCTCTGTGCGTGACGATCAACGCGTCACCATGGCGTTAGGCTGCACGCGTGACACGTTAAAAAAATATCGCGGTTATCTGGAAGCTACATTACTTTTTACTGATATTTATCCTTACATCGGGAACGCATTAAAACGTTTGGTGAAATCTCCCAAAGGTTACCTGTTAAACAATGGCCTCATCAGCTTACTCACCGGCATAACCGATCTCAACCTATTACAAAAATCGGGCATGATAGGACATCGTTTAGAAAATTGGTTTTTAAATGAATTGAATGCCTGGAATGAACGCTCACCTTTGCGTCAACATATAAACTATTGGCGCACCTCCTCTGGCATTGAAGTTGATTTTGTCATCGTAAAAAAACCCTATGTTTTTCCTTTTGAAATTACTTATAACAGCAACATTGAAAATAAAAAAATCCGCAGCTTAAAAACATTTTTACAAAACGAGCCTAAAGCACTCTGGGGTTATTATATTTATCGAGGGGAATTTGCGATCGATAAAGAAAATAGAATAATATTTATTCCTTGTTGGGCGGTTGCGTAACACTAGTATAAATTCCAATGGAGAAAGAAATTGACTTGTACAATTAAAGAATTCGCATACCTTTAAAAAACAGTTACAACTAACTAATTTGCACTTTCTTCAAGAGGCTCCTATACTTAAGTATGATGGCATATGGAGCATAACCTTATGAAACTTCGCATTGATAATATTCAGCTTTTTTTGAAAGAGTTGAAGAGCCGTGCGAAATGGGTAGGTTTGATATGTTTATGCTTGATAACATGTTCGATGAAAGTTTTTGCCACGGATAGTTCTGGAATAAGCAATCCTACTTCGACGTTTGGTTCACCTACGTTTTCTGTTACTGGTGCTTTTAAAGGTTGCTACCCAACTGGGTCAAAAAATGCAAGCCAAGCTAGTCCATGCCAATTGACTGACAATACAAGCGGTCTTGAAAATATAACCGTACCTTATTCAGGTTATTATTTTTACACAGCAAATATCGTTTATTATGCCAACACTGGGACTCCGTCTGATGAACTCCCTATTAATTTATGGCTGGATGCTTGGGCAACATCTAACGATCTTAGTGGAAAGTCTCAAGATATTCGTATTTTTTACACGGGTGAAAACCCTCTTCCTCTGTACCATGACTTCGCCACCGGCACATATACGTTTTGGATGTACGGTGGCTCCTATCTGAGCGCTGGATCCGTCATTTGGTTACCTCGCGCGTGGACAGATAATGGTAATAAAGCACTCTGGGGAGTAAATGGAGGTTATGGAATCACGTTACTGTCTAATCCGTAAAATCTCCTGACTAACTCATACCATTTTGCAAAAAATGATCTATAATTTGAGCAGATACTTATTATGAAAAGAGGATTCTTTAATGGGGCAAAAAGCTGTTTTTACACGTCTATGGGCATTAAATTTTGTAAAAATTAGGCGATTCATAGGCTTAAAATCGCGTTGTAGAAATGCCCAGATCTTAAGATTTATTATTAGCATTAGCATCCTAATATTTGGAAGTACGAGTATTGCGGCCCCTCCATTCCCTGTTAGCAATGCATCTTTAGCACCTGCTGTCGCTACATGCTCTAAGCTTGGCATTGGAACGTCTGGTTATAATTTTGCCTATGTTTTTGGTGGCGGCGTTGATTTAGATAATAGTGGTAATGGTTATGTTTGGACGATAACCCCCCCCATAACAGTAGATAGCACAGGTAGTCCAGGAACCGTTTGCCCTGGCTCATACTACGTAGAAGTATCATGTACTGGGATAGGTCAAGCTCAAACTGGAAACTGTGGGGGGGGTAGTTGTGCATGGAATCTTCGGATATTAAATCTTAAGAGCAAAAGTGACATACTGACGCAATCTTCTCCTGTTAATAAACAAACTGGGACTAGTGGAACCGAAGGCTCAGGTGGTGGATTCCAGAGCCATAGCCACACTATCCAAACACACGGTAATGTGAGCGACTATAATGATTGGAGAGGAGGCATAGTATTTTATGAATATGGGGATTGGAATACTACCTGGTATCCCACAGGACTAGGTTACATCAATGTCAGACTAGAAAAAGGCTTGTCTGATCCCGTAGG
>JABDBD010000012.1 GCA_013288815.1 Gammaproteobacteria bacterium
TGTGATGTATCGCTACTACTAGATGCTGGTACTACACGTAAAATTGGAACCGTGGGCAACTGGCCTAAAAACATTTCTACAGTTGCAGCTTCCTTGCAACGGAACATAACTACTGTTCCGATATTTCCTGCTACTTGTCCTGCCTTGGCTGCTGATTTTAATCGTGCTTCAACATCTGACCAAGTTTGTGTATAGGCTGTTACAGTAAAACCCGCGCCGCGTGACTTATTTAAAAGAGGGATAAACTCATCACCAATAATTTCATTAAATTCATCTGAATGTAAGCAAATGCGGGGTAATGGTTGCTCCTCTCCTGTATTGTAATATCCACTCTCTATGCCATGTTTATATAGCCTGCCCGCAATTGATACGAGATCAGAAAACATAGCGTTACCTACCGCTGCAGCAACAACAGGGTCTGTTAATGTATCAAGACCGACATAAACAATTTGATTATTTCGGATGACTTGTAACCAATCTAAGATAGGGCGTTCATCATTGATGTCGCTGTAATCCGGTGATAAGAGTTCAGCCGATTTTCCCGTTGTTAGCTTTTTCAAAAGTGGGCCAAGAGCCGCTGTAATTTTGCTGAAATATTCGCTGTCGTACCGGCATGCATTGTGTAGATCGTCAAAAATAGGATTTTTAATTAAATCTTGTTGTTTGACATACGCCACCAGTCCAACAAGTCGTTTATCAGGCGTATCACACGTATTTTTTTTATTGTAGTCTAGAATCCATGATTCAAATTTTGGATCAACTTGTGGCAACCAGTATTCTAGGTAGCGCTCAAGTAATAAATCCATTTTCGTAATGTAAAATTTTACTTTTTGGTAATCTGGTTTTTCTCCCATAGCAACTAATGCCATGGCAATCGAATTGATAAACTGCCAGCCAAATTCTTTAAATGCAGCGGCTTCCCCCGAACTCGGTAATTGATTTGATATACGATTTGCCACTTCGGTCACGCGAGTAAAACTACCGATTGGATTATAACGACATGATTGGTTAGGAAAGCCTAAATTAAAAATTAGTAAATCATTTTCTCGTCCAGCAAGTTTAGCCTCAATATAAATTCGACGTAATAAATCAGCATCACCTTTTGGATCAAGTACAATAACGACATCTCCACGTCGAATATCTTGGCTAATGACCAATTCAGCAAAACGAGTTTTTCCGACACCTGGTAGTCCCAATACCAATAAATGACTTGCACGCTCAATTAGATCAATTTCAATATCTTGTTCGGTATCGGAAACACCGTGAATACAAGGTTCACCGCCGATTTTAGGATAGGGGCGAAATGGATTGAGCCAATGATCTTTTTTAAATAGTTTTGCGAGATGGTTTAAATACGGCTTATTTTTCCACAGAGATTCTTTTTCTTTTGTCCAGCTTTTTAAAGATGATGGATATTTAAAATGTAAATTATAATCTAAATCAAGATCACGTAGTCGCTGTGTATGTTGTGCTGTCCATAGAAAACCTTTTCCTAAAAATAATTTATCATCAAGGACAGGTAATTCTGCTGAAGTCATTGTATACGTTGGCATGCGCTTTAAATTACGTTGGTAATGCCAAACGCGGAATCCCTGTTTGAATCTATAACAGCCAAATAGGAACAATGTACAGGCCAACCCATACGATAAATTATCTGAAAGCATAAATAGGGCAGGAAAGGTCACAAATAACAGTGCTGCTACAAAGGCTGCCATGGTGCTAATCCATTCTACTGGCGGTCTCAGTAATCCCTCTAAGGGTGTTTGCATGCTCATGTTACGGTCCTCCTAGCAAGTGAATAGCCTTTACAATTAAGTTTTCACATACTAGTAATTCAACAATGATTAACCATGTGCCAACTCGCCATGTTTCTTTACGCCATTGTGAAATTTGCTCTGGTGATGCTCCAAAACACCGCCCCAATGTAAGAGCAAAATATGGCCAAATTAAGATCAAGGAAAAAAGTATTCCCCATCGAAATATGAAATAGGCACTTTGGTGATGGCTTATCGACTTTGTGATAGAATCTAATAATGCTGGATAATATATATTCACTAATGCACATGAGATTCCTATGATTAACAGTGGTACTGTTAATCGTAATAAGCTTCGTGTTCCAGCCAAGAATCGACTAGATATTTTACTGACCACCATGAGCCACCTCATTAAAGATTAGATTATGAAAAAAACGTTACTACTAAAGATCGGGAAAATAGGGTTGAAAACCGGAGTTAAAACACTCAAGTTTTCTTATAAAATTGCTTTGGCTGTTTTTTTGGGTGATGCAGGAAGTAAAAGAAAAAATAATTTTAGAAAATGGCAAGACGATTATGATGAATATGCAAAATCCATCACGCATCACGAGCCATTCTGATATGTTTACTTCATAGTAAAGCTGCTTTACCTGCTGTGGTTGCAGCGCTTTTAACAGCTTCTGAACCCTTATTTGCTGCACGTTCACCCATCTTATTAATTCCCATTGAGAACCCACTGACAATATCACCGATAGCCACGCCCATTGCTCCCATAAAAATAAACCAAAATAGTGGGGAAAAAATGACGAGTGATGCAATAATCATATCAGTCAATGTTGCCCCCGCACTTTGCTTGGCAAACCAACCAGAATACAGTGCTTGCATTAATGCATTATCAGTCCAGCTGACTAGATGCCAAATGAATCCCCAGAAAATGACTGAGAAAATAAGCATAGCGCCCGTCACAAAAGTGCTGGCTCGATAGCTACTAAAAACCAGTGCAAATGGGAGAAAGACATAGATCATTAATAGCAACAATGCTTGCATAATAGGAGCTGCCTGACTTGCTGCATATAGCTTTGGATATTCTTCCATTTGATGAAACCAAATGCCAAGTGCAGAAACGATATGTGAATAACCGCTATCTCCAATTGTTGTATTAGCATTATCAAATCCATTTGCGTTGTTAGTAACAATTCGTTTCACAACATCATCATGTGTTTTTACATCATTTAAATAATTTTTAAATTCATCAGAAAATGATTTAGGTAGCACTTGATATAAACGATTTTTCAATCCGTATTGACTGTCGTTCCACCATTCATCGCAGGATGGTGTTCCGTATGCCGGTGGATTTTTTTGATTAACGTCTGCATTAATATCTTGGCTTGCTTCATAAGGAAATCCTGGTATAGGACGAGCAGATTTTAATGTTTTATAATACGTGTCACTGAAGCCGTGTGAACCTAGCCATTCAGTATCTTCAGCGCCATATTCTTTAACATTCGTCTCAACTCGATCAAGATTCACTGAATTATTAGCTTGCTTATCTTGGTTGAACTGAGTGCGTGCTGGCATATAACACATTGTTTCAAAATCCTGTATTTCCTGCTTGACTTCAGGATCAGAAATTTGTGCCATATCGACTTGTGTTACCATCTTTCTTAAGTTGGGGACACAGCCTATCATCGTGTTTGCCGCATTAGTCATTCCTTCTGAAACAGAAATGACTGCATACCACCAGATTGGAACCGTCACATTATCTTCGGGTACTGAAAATGCTTTGTCGTAAGTTGTTCCTGTATCACCAGGATGATATGTTTGGCCTTGATCAGATCCACAAACAGGAGAATACGATATTGCATGTGCATTTAGTGGAACGCAGGGTGAGACTGCAAGTAAAATGAGTAACAGCGTCACGATGAGATTAACTTCCATAGTGCGCAAAGAAATTTTGCCTGTGTCGCGATGTGCAATATATGATTGCGTTACATTACGTAAAATCATGCCAATAAAAGGGAGAAAGGCAACGCCAGTTTGCGTTAAGAGGCTCCATAGTTTGTCATACAAATCCCACCCCATTAACATCGTATAAAGTTCTGGAAAAGATTGCACACCGATGCTCATTTAAAATTCTCCAGACAAAAAAAAGCCTTCACTGAGGAAGGCTACTAATAAAACCACAACTTATTATGAGATAGATTCAAGTTTTAAATAAAAATACTGCGATTATAGATATTGAGCACTATGATTAAAGTGCGAATCAACGATTTTTCATTACGTCGATTGTGCCGCCAAGCTTATCAATCAGTTGTTGAACTGTAAAAGCGACTATTTTAGAACTAATCTCTTTTAAGGTTACATGACATACGGCTTCTTGAATTACTTGTTGCTCCATTAAATTTGCTAACGTAAAAGGAATATGAGAATTATTGATTACTCCTCCATGAAGATCTTTGGCGACAAAATATAAATGTCCAATACGTGAAAATATTGTGCGCCCAAGACACATCATGCAAGGTTCTAAAGAAGTATACAGTGTGTAATTAATTGGGGGTTCATCACTTTTGCGCAAATTTTCCAAAGCATTTAAAACGGTCATTTCTGCATGTAGGTCACTGCGAAAATAAGGATTAAAAACTTGATTGTGACCCTCTACAATAATCTCGTCATTCGGATCAACAATTATTGCGCCTACTCCAAAGGTCTTTATGCTGGACGCAATTAAGGCTTGAATGACACTTAACCATGAGAACATGTCATGCTTCGACGATAAACTGTCTACCAATTTAATTAGGTCTGTTTTGCAAGACTCCATTTTACTCGGTAGTGGCGGCAGACTATCAAGCCATTGAAGACCTTTGGTAGTTATTTTTTTCATTGACAATTACTCTCATTAAAAGCAAATACTAGCACATAGGCTCAATTTAACATATTAGTGAGATGAGCCTTGTGTAGAAATTGCCCCATTTTCCATTAGCGGTGCTGAAGATGAAGCTGGTGCTATACGCATTGCATCTTGTTGCTGTTGATTACCAAATTTAAGCGTTTCTGAAAGCGTATCCGACATGGTTTGTCTTCGTACCTGACTTTCAAATGCAAGAGAGCGAATATCATTATCTAAATTGCTAATCGCTCGGCCAATAATTACTTGTGCAGGATGATTAGACGCGATTATGGGTACTTGTGAGCCTGTCGATAAGATATTTTTGGCAATAAATGCTTTATCTATCACACGCTGAACAGCTACTTCTTGTGCCAATTTGTTAATGATAATTTTTTGCTGTGTGATATCCATTCCGCGAATAGATGCGATTACATCTGGGCTAACCGCAATTCCGTCAGCAGATACTTTTGTGAGAGTATCTTTATTAATCGCAGTATTGCCTGTGACGAGATTTCCAAGATCATCTCGAATCGTGTCGCTACAATCGTTTTTATTTGCTTGACATGAAGTTACCCATGGCAACAAACCATGCCCGACTAAACTACCTTGTTGTTTTTTACAGCTATCATCATTACAAGTTGTAATGACTTGATCACCTAGCACATTCGTTACCCACTCGCTAGCCGTTTTAGGATTTGGAAAAAATTGTTTTAGTGTGCTATTCGATGCATCATCAGGTGCATCCGCATCACTATTTAAATCTCGATTCAATAAAGCGTTGTAACCAGATTTAACGGTATCAGCAATCACATAAATTGGAGGTTGTGATTTACCACCAGCATGCACACTTGCGTCAGTATCCGTTTTACCTTGCACCCAAGGAACGCCGTTATCGCCGCTATGGTTATCAATATCTTTTTTAGAATGATTAATATCTTCATTTCCAGATGACACTAATGTTAAGTGTTTTTTCCATTGATCATTTACAGAAATGGTACCCCAATCTTGATAGGGGTTTTGACCTTTAGCAATTTGGTCTTTGACAGCTTCACAAGATTTTGTGGAAATATCTAATTGCTTATGTGCGGATAATAAAGTGTTATTCAATAAATTATAGGCGGTTGGATTTGCTTGGGCTAACAAGTACATCGGTAATTGAATTAAACTACCTGTTGCACTGGCTATAATATTTTGTTCTAAGTTGTCAGCGCTTTCTTTGAGATCATTAATGCTATTTGCAATTGATAGTGCTGGATTAAAAGCGCCACAGCTATACCCTATACCCAAATTGGTATTGGCATTTAAAACTGTAGTGTGTGTGCTCGAAACAGGTGGCATCGCGAAATCATTTCCGCCACCAATTTTATAATAAAGCCGATTATTGCCATGTCCGATTGGAATAATATTGGAAGCATATGCTGTAACACTTGATGCTATCAGTAAAACAAATAATAATTTTTTCATTTAAACTCTCCCCAGATATTGTCCATCTCCGTCTGCACATCCTTCATAATGACGCCATACCACCCAGACATATGCACCTTCTGGATTCAGCATGTGTGAGCTATACGAATCGTTGCTACCTAAGATATGACAATCGTTTTGTGTAATCGGATAAATCATTTGAAAATAAGTTTCTTTGCTGTTTTCTTGAATAGGTGAAGCAGAACAATGTTGTCCGCAAGCAGTAGAAAGATTTTGATATATATGTCCATACTCACTATGGCGCGTAACTAAGTCTGCAGCGCGTTCTGCGATGACAGCCGATGCTTGTGCATCATTTTCCCCAATGACTTTACCTTCATGAGGATAAACACCACCCCAGTTCATTAACCCAGTACCTACGTGATGCACTATATTTAAACCTAGCGCCATGCCTTCCTCTGGCAATGCGGCTGGTGGCAGTCCACGCCACAGCACACTATCTGTCATTGATTGAAAATAAGGTTTCCAGGATGTTGATGTGGTTGGTAATAATCCATGTTGCGGAATCATCATCAAAGCTGGGTTGCCAATCACATCTGCTTCTTTAAAAACTACTGCTTGTTCATGGCTATCAAGCAAGCTATGACTGCCGCTACCCACATCGAAACCCGTGAAACCTTGAATAATTTCTTTCTGGATTGGTTGACCTATGCTATCTACAATTTTATTGATCTCAAGCCACGGATTGTCATAAGGTTTGGTGAACACACTAACGACGAGATCAGGTAAATAATGGCTGAGCACGGGTGTCGTGTTGACTTCGCCCCATTCAGATATCCACATACAATAATGAATTGGAATTTGATAGTGTAAACAGTTTGGCAATGCAGTCATGGTGTCGCTGATAATCGTTCCAGAGTGGATTGACTCGCTACTTGCTTGAGCTGATATTGAGATAATCAAGCTCAAGCTAAGCAACAGTCTTTTAATCATCGTGATAACTCCTATGTTTGTGTTTCATCATGTCGCGTGCAATCATTTTTACAGCATCAATTTCAGAACACTGATGTTTCTGCATTAAACGTAGCCGATGATTTTTTTCATCTTGTTCTGTCGCGGCAAGGCAAAGATAAATTCTGGGTGGTGTATTGCGAAATAGCGCATTGAGTAGCGTGCTGAATATGACACCCTCACTATATTTACCTGGTTCCTTGCGTGTTGATAGAAGTAGAAAACGTTGCTCTAGACTTAGCACCTTGAAACTTTCTATTTCATCAATCTCAGTCGGAGGGACATGTAAACAAATCCAATGTTCTAACTGCGCTAGCATTCGCCGCGCACCATCTGGAAAATCCTTCATATTTTGTGTTGCTACACCTAGCCACAAACCTAATTTTCGCCCAGTTTTTGCCACGCGCGTTTGTATATTGGCAAGTAGAGGAATAGACGTAAAAATATGGTTTTCATCGATGATGGTGTAAATGGCTCGGTCACTATTTTGGTTTGCTTCTGCCAAAGTTTGGATATGGTTTAGGCAACCAGAAAATGCAATAGAGCGATGCGCTTCATAGCCTTCTCTAGCAAATAAACCAAAATCAACAATCGTAAGATCAGCCTCTATCCAAGGATTACCACGGCTATTAAAAAACTGGCTTGCCATGGGGTCTTTGGTGAAGTAGCGCATACTATCTGCCATTTCACGAGAGCGACGAATTTTTTCTGAATCACGTTGTTGATCGAGTGTCATTGTCAATCGTTCAAAGGCATCCACAATATCCTCAGCTACCATTTGATTGCGTTCTTGATCACGAACAAAGTAAGCCGCATCAATAATGGCATCCATAATCAGCATGCGATCGCTGCGTCTGATAGCCTCTTCCTCGCGTTTCTCACCACCTGTAATCATGATCAGTGCAGATAGCACCATATCACCGAGAATATCTCTATCTTCATCTTCAGAAGAGGAGCTAACCAATTTCTCGCAGGTTTCTTGCAAATACTGTTCTCGTTTTTGAGTTTGAATGGCTTCAAGCTGATCTATGACACGTAGTCCATCTGCAAAAGGATTTAGAGACACAGGATTCTTAGGGTCAATTTTAATTTTATTGACCTTTAATCCTAATGACTTGCAGTACTCCCCTAACAAATCAAAAGACCCACCGACATCAATGATAAACATCTTTGGAAAGTGTCGCGCCAAAAGATACATGATGATAAAGCACAGTAGATTCGATTTACCTGTACCGCTTTCTCCTAACAATAAAAAATGGGCATTTTTGGTTTTATCTTGCATGAAATCATAAAACCAAGGCTCACCACCGCGATTAAAGCAAACTAATCCTGGGTGAGTAGTGCCACGACTACGACCATAAAATGGCAACAATTTTGCAATATCTGTTAACAAAAAATAGCGTGATCGATACGAATTTAATTTATCAAAATGAAAGTCATAGCACATTGGCAAATAGCGTAAATAGGCATCGATAGGAAATAATTCATCATCCGTAATTACTTTAAAGCCATTGCTGTTTAATAGCACTTCCGCATGCGCTTCTTTCGCTTGTAAATTTTCTATGGATTCGCCACAAAGATAGACGCTCATCACCACCGGCAATAATAAGTCCCCATCTGCTATGGATTTTTCAGCTATAGAAATTTCCTCTTTGACTTTTAAAGCTTGTGCATGATTACCTACAGCAGATCCATGAATTGTTTTTAGATGTAGATCAACTTCGCTAGGTGCTTGCATAACAACAGTGATGACAAATACACTCGATTCAGGGAGGTGATCAATTAAATTAAAAACTTTATCATCGGTACTACGTTTACGCTCAGAAGAGATGTGGCCAATCTCCGGTGTTGTGGTCATGCTTTGTATGGTAATAACTTTATGTGGCATACCATCAAAAAACCAACCCTCATTAAAGGATTCAGGCGCACTAAAAAACATTTGTTCGGCTAAATCAAAACCTATCGATTTATTATTCTCACCTACATAATTAATTTGATCGACTAATGCATTTTTTGGATTAAACCATTTAACCATCCATTCATAAAATTCCTTTCCTTGCATGCGCTTAATACGTAAACCACAAGCGCGTAATTGATCGCAAAACTTTCGTGCCACACGTAATATTTCGTCAATATTAGACTGGCGTTTGGTATTGTCGGATGACTTGGTGCTCTTGCGTCGGTACAAGACGGCATGTACATGCAATATGCCACCCCTGAAATTAAGATTTGTCACTTGCGAATCATGAAAAATCCCATCTGGTTGGCTGACATATTCGAGATGCTCTTTCATGTTTTTCAAAAAATCTTGGGTTACTAATGTTGCTTTTCTTTTTTCGGGGAAGCTGTCTTCAATTTCTTGATAAGCTTGGGACAAATCAGATTGTTTTTTAGCATAAACTTGCAAAATCCATGGATTGCCTTTTTCGCATGGTATTGAATTTTTGATTGCTTCGCCAATTGCTGATGCAATTTCCTCTAACATTACTGCTGGTCTAGCTTCGCAAGGTATGGGAGTAATCTTAAAACAAACACCTAAGCTTTCGTTGTCTTCTAGCATAAAGCATTTGAATTTCTCGTTAAAATCACACCAAGGTAATTTCTCAATAAATGATGGAAGAGATTGATAGGAGTCCGCTATTTCTTTTCGTGAAATATACGATTTTTTACAGTTATTTTTTAACATAGAAATCCCTTATATTTCATTTGGCAATGCGTAATGATCTTGTGTGTAAGCATTAAATTCAGTGTAATAACCTGGAACAGGCATTTCATCTTTCCCTGCTAAGTGAGGATATACATACATTTTCAATTCAGGATTAGGTACTTTATGAAATGTATTGCTCGCTATATTCAATGGTATTGAGGTTCGTGTGTTTACTTGATGTGATTTTTTCTCGTGCTTCAAGTCAGAGACTTCCATGCTGTCATAAACTTGTTCCATCGAGGGGCCTTTTTCGGGTACCACATTCCCCGACATACTGCTGCAGGCTGATAAGCTAATCGAGGCTATGACTAACATGAGCATTAGTGTCGTGCGCATAATTTAATTTCCTCCCTTTGGGGTCGTAATCAATATGAATTTCTTTGGCGAAGTTAACGGCTATTTCAGAAAAAGTTCCTTTATCATCAGCAGGTGCAACATAGACAGCATCAAAAGATTGTTCTTCGCGATCATGCCACCATTGCTGTATGCCATTGGCCGCGCTCGACATTGCTTGTCCTGCAACAAATTTACCTTGTGAGCCTGTTACTGCAGAGCTTGAGCCTAACAATGAATTTGAGCTTGTTGTCTGAGATTGTGCGTAAGCATTTGCAGCACCCACACCCGCATTAATAGCGACACCGCCAGATAAATAGGCAGGAGCATTGGTAATCAACTTGCCGCGAATAAATGGATTTCCATATTTATCGGAAAGATAACCTAAGCTATTCGACTTCGTATAATTTCCAATATCATTGTCATTAGAGGTCGTAGAAGAAATCGTGCCATCATCAAAAACAAAAGTGAGTGATGTGATCCACCCTCTGACACTTATCAAATTTAAGTCACCCTCACAATAACCGCTTACAATCATTTGCAGCAAATGAGGAATGCGTAGGCCATTTGCTGCAAGGTTATCGTCAGAGATCACTATCTTGAAAGGATAAGGGTCGGTGACAACACCTTTCACTGGAATACGACCTACCAATGCAGTCATTAACTTATCGTGTACCGATGTTCCATTGGCAGGAATGGTATAGTACGGAATTAATTCGGGCTTGTTATGTTCCAGATGACCCGATGCAGTGAATTCATTTGTATGGTTATTTAATAAATTCATGATCGGATGATCCTTTGGGGCTTGGGTTAAATCATCTACGACTGTAATAGGTTGAGATGAGGCACTAGCAGTATTACCTGAGCTTGGTTTTTGAGTTATGCTTTGAATTTGATTTTTAAGCAGTTCGACCTCCTGTGTTAACTTAGAGCTTTCCTCGCTATGTTTGGAATTCTCTAGATTGAGCAATTGAACATTTTGTTGTTTGAATGCTTCATTATCTTTGGAGACTTCTAGGATTTTTTGTTTTGTTTTCGATAACTCTGCAGTTAACGTATCAAGGGATTCTGCAGCGCTATCATTGGAGGCTATGTCTTTAATCGTTTTTTCTTTTGCTAAAATTATACGAGAAGGTTTTGGCGTTTGGTGGTGAAATAAAGATGACGTGACGCAAATGATAATAACCACGAGAACTGGTACCGCAATATATTTTAGTAGGCTATTTGTCTTATGCATTGCCATGGCATACCCCCATTGTTTCGCTAAATGGTCGATTGGATACTAAAAACAACATTGTTGAATCACCACGTTTTTCACCATAAGGTTTCAGGTTAGTGGTGGGATATAACAGCCCAGCTTGCCAGTCACCGCACAGATCTTTATGAATATTGATGTTTGTTATGTGTTGATATTTGTTTCGTAATAAAATGGCTGTTACATAGTGATTACCTGATACCCATGAGCTTTCTGGATAGGCAATAACTTTATCTCCATAGACTAAATCAGAAACAAATTTTTCAGTGTGCATCGGTGCGCGTGAAAAAGTTGAAGTATTTTGAATTAATCGCTCAGGGGCATAAACTTGCTGCCATGCAAAACGAATTAGATCGGAAAAACTCATATCATCATTAGATGAATTGCTTTCCTGTGTTTGGGAAGGTGCTTCACTAACCGTAGATACAATTGTTTTGTTTGACTCTATATGATTGTTCCCATTTTGTTTGATGTCAATTTGCTGAGTATTATTAGATGAATTTTCATTTGTCATTAAATCAATAAGAACAACTTCACCGCTATCTTTTACAGTTACATAGATTCGGGTCACTGGAAATGATTTAAGTGCTGTTAAATACAAAGATTTATCATTATCTAATATTCGTAATTGATCTGCAGTTAAGGCACCCTTTGCATCTACACTGACTGTGTTAGGAAATATGATTCGCTTTTCCTTATTGACAGGCAGGGTTATGGATATTGGATCACCTTTCCACGCAAGGTGACTGGTATCATCTTCTGGGAAATACTTTTTAAGCTTTTGCATTTCAGCGTCAGTTAAGGTCAGGCTACTGAGTGAATCGGCATATGCAGTTATACTTAGACAAAAAAATAGCATGACACTGAGCACATATCTCATGTCTATGTTCTCCTGGATTGATATTAAATATAAGTTTTTTGACGTTGGGGTTCTGACACAAAACCAGCAATTGCTAAGCCATAAGGGTTATTTTGAGTTGATACATTAATACGGGTAACAATTAGTGGGTAAATGATTTCTACGTCTTTCACTGCTTGATTATTTTTAAATTCAGTCAATCGCATCTTAAGATCGACTTCCCATGTGTTATTTCCTAATTTCTTTACATTCACTGACTCATAAGCTGCACCACTTAATCCTTGTAGATAACGGATACGTTGCACCTGACCAGAAGCTTTCAAATCAGCATAGTCTTCTAGTAGCTCAGCTTTGAATTTTGGCGTTAAATACGACCAATACGTGTGAATGTTTTTTTGATAATCATCACCGTTTTCGCCAGGCCAATAATTTAATTCTTGCCAAATTTCATAAGCAAAACTATAAATTAAAGGTTCAGGGATGCTACCGGCTTTTAGTGTAGCGCCATTTTGGATATCAGGAGGTAGATACAACATTAATCGTGATGGTGAGGTAATCCAACCTATAAAAAATGCAAGGCTCAATATGCACAACACACTAATGAACCTTTTTTGCAGTTGGATAACTTGCTTATCTGCGTCTTCCTTTTTCCATGCGGAAGTAATCCATCCTCTAAATATTTTCTCGCTCATTATAAATATCTCCGAACTGACCATCGTCCTATACGAGTTAAATACCGGCTTTTAATCAAATCAGTTTCTGATAGTTTTTTAATGAGTAAATGCTGGTAGTAACCATAAGGTTTTCCATACTTTAATTTTTGTAGCTTAGACAGCATTAATTTCGTTACGAAAAAAAACAATGCACTAGCTATGAGATAGCCAGGCCAGACATAACCTAATAGTATTTTTGTAAATAGTGAAAAACTTAAGGTTAGTACAATAAGAGAAGTAGCGGATATCGTCATTATTTCACCTAACGTGCAATCTTTATAAATCGACATTTTGTGATTAATTTGATTTAGCATGGGGATTCCCTTAGGGTTTAGGCGCATCAGTGATCAATGTGTTTCCTGCATAAAGCAATCCTAAACAAATTGCTAGAGTAAATACTCCAACAAGTGACCAAGTAAAAAAGTGACTAAGTTTTTCCAGTTTTTTGGCTTCTTGATAAGCTGAAATCATTTCATACCCTACGAATAGAAAGGCAATGCCAGCTAATAGATAGCAGCCATATCCCATGATTGTAAGCCCATAAGAGATAAGACCTTCCGCATAGTTACCATCCTTAATATTTAATTGCTCAGGTGGTTTGGGAAGGTCAGCCCAAGCAGGCATACACAATATAGATGTGTAGCACGCAATCAGACAATTTCTGATTTTACAAATTAATTGATGCATGGTTAATTCCTCAAGGTATAAAAACTAAAGCGACAACAACAGATACAAGAAAAAATAATTGAACATATTTGCTGATCAAGCTAGCGACGTTATCACCGTGGTTACTTTTGTGAAATTTCATTAATTCTAAAGCACACCATGCTGACCATATAAAGAAACCACTGAGTAAACTGGTGCGAATAGATAGGCTTAGATGTCCTGCTGAAATCCCTGCTGCTGCAGAAAATGCTTGAAGGGCACTATCGTTTAACATACACAACCTCCATATTTCCTATCGCATTAGATTTTATGTTTTTAAAATCAAGATAATCACCTTTGATAGACTGAAAATGGTGTGGCTCATTAATGGTGCGGTTTAGTTTAGCTTGAATACCGTTTTGAATTTCATTAATGTCTTCTAATAAGCCGTTATGTATGTTTCCATTTGAATCTCGATAAGATACATAGTGAAACTTTACTCTTAAGTCATTTTCTTGCTCCTTATTAGCCGCAATAATTAATGGTTTTAATGCATTCAATTGATTGATCATTTGAGTAAGATAAATTTTTTCTTTTGCATCACTTGCCACTGCTTGTAAGGAGCAGATGCCAGTTAATATGGCGACTATTAGAGTCATTTTGATTTTCATGTCAACCTCATAGATATTTTTTGAAACTTTTGATAGCAAGCATTGTGAATAAACTAGATAGCATCACCATAGGTATTAAAAACATTCCAGGTGTAACGCTGTATGGCATAATCATATAAATGAAATACAGAGAGAAAAAAGATAGTTTTGCCATTGGTTTTAATCGATGAAATAGAAATGTACTTTCTCTAGCACCTTGGAACTTACGTTTATCTCGAAGAACTAAACCATCAATGATCAAGACAAAAAGAGTTACAATCATAAATGGGATAAATTGGATAAACAAACAGCTGCGAGTCAATGTAATTTCAGTCACATCGAGAAATACTTTTATGATATTTTCACCGATATAACCACCACACAACCTATGGATCGTATTGTACATTCTGTTAAATATGTTTAGTGCGGTATCAATGTATTGAGAATGGTAATGCTTCATAATAATATGATTATTATTTAAAATTTGTTGAATAGCACTGTAAATGCCATCATTTTTTAAAATAATTTCAACAGTGAACCACGTCTCTAGCAGAATCCAAGAAAGTATAGTTAACAAGATCAAATTGAATAAAGTAAATAATATAGATCCAAGAAGTGTAGGGTGCTTTGTCTTGGATTGTGGTTGTGTTGTCTGCTTCCTTTCCATCGCATACCCATTGTCAGTTTAATTTTTAGGAATTGGTGTAAAAGGCGTATAATCAAATGGTTTTATAATGGGCTCTGTCGAATAGAGTTTAGTTGCTGCCTCATGAAATGCTGCATTGAACCGTAGTTCTCGCTCCAATTTATCATGCTCTAATGTAGCGGCTACTTCAGCATAATGATTCAGCTCTTCGGCATTGCTAGCATTAATCCCTAAAACTTCGGGCGGTGATAAATTTTTATAGTAATGTGCGCTTGGGCCATCCATTAGCATGATGTACTGACGCCATTCTGTATCCGTTAAATTCCAATCTTTAGCTATACCTATATGAGTTGTGTTTACCATTGTATTTTGGCTGATAGTGTTTTGAGTCTGAGTATTCACTATGTCATCTGAAGCGAAAACACAGGTCGATATTAGCAACATACTTAAAAGAGAAAATTTGCAATTCATTTTTTATCCCCCTTGCAAACTGACCTTAACAGACTGATTTTTTTCATTCGCAAATTCAGCAACACCGGAATCATAATCAGCGCTTGTTACTCGCCATCCGGTCAGAGAGTCACCGACAGCTAATGGAGAAACATGGCTGGCGTATTCAACAGAAACGTAGGGTTGTCCAGCGATTACATCTACTGAAATAACATGAAAAGGTAAGACGCTTGCTTCTAAATATTGTTTACCCGCAGTGCTTTCTGAGATAGCTTTTTTGAGATCACTCATTTGAGTATCGATATCATCTTTGACTGAGGCAAGTTGACCTGAAACTTTTTGAATATCGCTAGATTTGGCGACATCAATCATCGATTTCTGTGTAGATGCAATATCTTTCTCTAATGACTGTAGAGCCACTTGCTGTTGTTTGGTATTAAATGGATTACTTTCTACGTCATGTAATACTGAGTTAATATCATTTAATTCACGCAGGATGGCTTCGCTGCGTTTATTTTGTGAAGAAACTACATCGGTAACGTTTGTATTTTTATGAAATAATATAATCGAAAGGAATAAGATAGTAATCAAACTCGAAAGAATAATAATTAAGGATTTTTTTTCGACCAAAATTATTTTTAATTCGCTGTAGAATTCATTCATCCATTCCGGTCTATTTTTATAAAAATGAAATAGTTCTCTCATATAGTTAACCCCTTCTTACTTGTTTGTTTTTAATAAATTTTTGATACTCAGGTTTTAATGCAAAATCTACAACTCTACTTACAGGGTTTTGTGTTAGATAAAATGCTGGGCCAGATAGTGTGATTAATCCATCTCTCAAAGACATGGGCCCTAATTCACGATCTATGATCGGCAGTGGTTTGCTAAGTGTGATTCTTAGCGCGGAGCTCATTTGAGATTCTGGTACGAGACTGTAGCCACTAAAACGTAAAAGATAATTCATCGCATTACCGACTGTTTGAATGTTCTGCGTGAAACGTACTTGGATCGATTGTGATAACAAATTTGTTTGAGAAAACTTTGGTTTATTTGAAACAGTTTGATATCGACTTACTTGTGTTATCTCGTTGTCTGCTAAGCATGTTTTACTAAACAGCACGCTTAGTAAAACAATAGCAATTAGTCTGCGCCTCATTATTGAAACACTCCGAATAAGTTATAAGATTGATTTTTTTAGCTGATCGAATGAAAGAAAATTTAGGGCATAAAAAAAGCCAAACCTGTTTCCAAGTTTAGCTTTAGTAAAATTTACTCGTAAAAAAACCTGCGCTTTGGCAGGTTTTATTTATAAAAATTACAGCATAGAGATTTTATACCATGTTTGGCGCGCCAAAGTCAATACCTCAACTTTTTTGTGTTTTTTGCTAATCGTCCTGCTAACCAATAGTGTGCTGAGTGCAAACGCTCAGATAGATGATCTCTATGAATATTAAATAGCTGTGATTTTTGTCGCTGCGATCCTTCAGCAAGATAATGAATGCGAACGACGTAAGCTAGATCGTCATGTTCTTTTTGCATTTCACAAATAAGCGCTTCGATTTCTTCCGCAGCTTCATGGACAGGTAAGACATTTGAGGTGCTATGGATGATAGCACCTTCTGTCATTAAGTGATAAATGATAGTTTTAGCCGAATAACCTAACCCATGCCAATTACCACGACTGAACCATTCAGCCCATTCCTCTAAACGGTTAACCACGTATTTTATAGCTTCGTTGGTGATTTCTTTATAATATCCGCTAGTCTTCATAGATCGCACCATATTGAATAAGTGTTTCGAGTTCTTTTTCTAATAATTTTATTTCTGATTTGCAATGCTGGATTGCCCATTGATAATATTTTTCGCTTTTGGGTAAACGAGTATATTGAATGACGCGAGGTTTAAACGGTTCACTTTTGATAAGTTGAATATTTTTATATGATTCAACCATTAATTTAAGATTTCCATATTGTAACTCAAGCTTGATTATGATGTCCTTAATACGTGTTTGGGTTTGTTGAGCGCGTTCCATTTTTTTCATTCTAAAACTATTCATGAATACTACCTTCCTAGTTAATAAATTAATGATTGGCCTGACCATGATTTTTCAGGTTGAGATTTGGTGTTAGGCGAGCCTATATAATTATCAAACCGACAATTTCGGCTGTTAAAACTTAGATTGATTGTGCCCACTTCACCATTGCGGTGTTTTGCAATGATGACTTCTGCTACGCCTTTATTCATGAGATTAGGGTCATAAACATCATGTCGGTAGATAAACAAAATTAAGTCCGCGTCTTGCTCAATAGCACCGCTTTGTCTTAAATCGGCCATACACGGACGTTTGTTATTTCGTTGCTCTACTGCACGATTTAATTGGGAGATAGCAATCACAGGCACATTAAAATCACGCGCTAGTAGTTTTAATCCACGTGATATGTTTGTAACCCTCAGGGTCTCGTTCTCGCCCTCTGAGGACATTAAACCGATGTAATCAACTACGATGAGTGATAGTCCATGTTCATGTTTGAGACGGCGACATGTAGCTCGGATGTCCGCTACTCGTAAAAATGAACGATCATCAATATATAATTTTGTGCCATAGTACTGGGCAACAGTCGATGACAACTTTTTAAAATTCTCCTCAGTCAGCTTTCCTGTTTTGATTTGATCGGCTTCGATGTTGCCAACGCTTGCCAGCGATCTTTCCATTAATTTTTCTTTGCTCATTTCAAGACTAAAAACAGAAACCGGTTCTTTTTTGACAAGAGCTACATGCTCAGCAATATTCATACCAAGTAACGTTTTTCCCATTCCAGGCCGTCCAGCTAGAATGATTAAATCACCACCGTGTAATCCATTCGTTATCTTATCCAGAGTGGTATATCCAGTAGACATGCCAGTGATATCTGATTGACTTGTATTCCTCTCATTAATTGCCGTAACGACGGATTTCAAAATATCAGTAGCAATTTCGATATTTGAAGGTATTTCATGAGAAAGTGCAGATATACTTTGTTGAGCATGATCCAAACGATTTTCTTTTTGTTCTTTGACACTGGTTATAATGTTCTGTGCTGTTACGACCATTTTTCTGTCTAAACTTTTTTGTTTAACAATTTCGGCATAATGTTTAATGTTCACGGGCGTAAATGCGCTGTTCATGATTTCGCATAATTGAACAAATGGATCGTCATGCAATATCTTTTCACTTAACAAATATTCAGAAGTACAAATCACATCTGCTTGCTTGCCATTCATCATTAGATTTTGTATTGCGCGATAGGTTTCACGATGCAGCAGACTTGAAAAATCATTTGCATGTAGATAATCACCAATCTCATTCCATGCGCTGTTGTCAGTGAGAAGACTTCCAATGACAGCGTGTTCTGCATAGATTTCTTTCGAATAAAAGCTATTCATTTTCGTTGCTCCTGATAATTTCCTTCAATGACTTTGGCAAAGTTACTAGGGCGTACAAGCCATTCAAGATTTGCTAAAAAAGGTGGTTTACCGTCTCGACCTTCTGTGAGGCCATTTAAAAATTTCGATTTTTTCACGTATTCAAAATATTTTTTCCACCAATCCAATGTTTGATGTTTTGGATTTTCACACCATCGCTGTTTCAAATATTTTTGGCGGGTTGTATTCCAGACTCTTACAGGCGAGCACAAAGGAAGTATTTGGTGGTAGAGATTAATGATTTCTTGATGTGGGCAGGGTGGTGCAGTTTTCACAGTTAAATCGTTATCAGTTCTGCTAACGACTTCTTCCCGTAGGGAAGATAAGATTCTCTGATCCTGATCTGTATCCTGTTCCTGATTCTGATCCTTATCTGCGATGTGATTTTTGGAGTGGGTATCGATAGGGTTTATCGAGTTTGGTTTTAGCGTATAGAGACGGTCAACAAACTCAGCTTCAAAATATTTTCCATGGTTTAGTAAACAGGATATTAATGGTTTCGATATCGTTGATCGGATTGGGACAGCATCAAATAACTTTTGCACCCCTTTGGCCTGTTTAGGATTTTGAATGGGATTCCATTTCAAGAAATTACTAATGAGTAACCATCCTGATGCTTCCTCGCGAATAATAAAATTAGCTTCAGCTAATTCATCAAAGGCGCTTTTTACTTTCTGGATGTCCCAGTTTAGGTCTTCTGTAATGTATCCAGCAGGTAGGCGGAAACAACCTAGCATATTGCTGTGAGGGCCGGTGAACAGGTAGGTCGCTAATAATTTCCCTTGATCCGACAGCTTTTGTGCATCGGCATTCTCCCAAAAGCACGTTTGTATTGAGCCGTATATTCTCATTACTTTCTCCCTTCTTTTGTTGGTCGGTATACTTAGTTGCTTGTAATCAGCGCAATTACTAACATTCTTATCTGTATGCAATTGAACATATAAAATATGCAACAAAGCATAAATATAAGATTTTCTTAAGTCAATAGCTAAGTAAAATTAGTTTAATTAACCGATAATTGATTTTTATATGCATTAATAGTGCTAATAATAGCCACATCATCAAATTATTAGACGATAGCTTGACAATGCAAATAGATATAAATATTATGCAATAACACATAGTTAATATTTAAGTGATTACTAATATGGAAAATATATCGACCGTTCTGACACATTTGATGTCGGAGAAAGGGATAAGCTCTGCTGAATTAGCGAGGAAAACGGGTGTTACCCAGCCTGTTATATATCGCCTAATGACGGGGGAAACAGTCAACCCACAAATCCTAACACTTAAGCCAATAGCGCATTTCTTTGGTGTCAGTCTTGAGCAGTTGCTTGGTGCCGTTCCGCTGAATAATCAAAGCGCACTGAATGACGTTCTTTTACATAGCATTAATACGAAACTTAGCACTGTTAAAACAGTGGCTAGCGTTTTAGAGGATCTTCTACCTGGATTGATTGAAGGTTATCAAAAATCGGTCACGGCTAATTTAATGAAAGAAGTGGTGCCCGCTGATATTTTGCCTTTACTGACGCTGAATACGGCTAACCTGCTGAAAGCAGCAAACCAAATACAAGAATTATTAATGACAAATAATAACGTTACGCAGGATTAACTATGACTACTTCCATTCCAATTTGTTTTTACCCGATGCGAAAAATTGTTTTAGACGATGACCAAGCTTTTTCTCAAAGCATTCTGTTAAAAATGCACGACAAAGACTTTACGGCCTACAATTCACCACGCAAAGCATTGCATCATTTGTTAAATGAACATCGACCAATGTTCAGTAAAAAAGATTTAATTGCTGTTGATTCATCAATAGAAAATACGCGCACTCAGCGTACCGTCAATATTAATATTGAAAAGCTTAAGCAAATGTTAGTAACAGAGCATCATCCTGATATTAGTGTATTGCTTGTTGATTATCACATGCCTGAAATGTGCGGATTGGATTTTCTAAAAGAAATTCAGCATTTGCCAATGAAAAAAGCGTTAATTACAGGTGAGAAAGATTATAAGATTGGCATAAATGCTTATAGTGATGGCCTAGTAGATTCCTACATTAGAAAAGATGATCCCGATTTTCCTAAAATACTTCAAAACACAATCTCTGAGTTAGAGTGGAAATATTTTACTGAGCTCAGTGGGGTTGTATCTGGTATTCCAGAGTTTGATTATCTTAACAACCCTCATCTTATTTCTGTGTTTAAAAATTTTATTGTAGAAAACAAGATAAAGGCTTTTTGTCTGACAGATGTACAGGGCTGCTTTGCAGTTAAAAATGAAGGTAAACAAACCTATTTTCTAGTAAGAAGCAAAGAGCAATTACAAGAACTAGCAAAAATTGCGAAAGAAGATGGTGCTACTACTGAAGTTATTACCGATTTAGAACAGGGAAGGGTGATCCCATTTTTTGACGATAAAGAATATTGGCAAGTACCAGCGATTGAATGGGGTCAATATTGCCATCCTTCAAAATTTCTTTTTGGTGATCCAGATATTGCGTGGGCATCAATTAATAGTTTGTAGAAAATCAATGGTTGTAGAGGATTAAAAATTAATTCAAGGAGGAAGCGGATTAATTGTTTTATTGTTTATGGTGATGAAGATGAAATCGTACGACATTGTTGGCATCGGTGCAGGGCCTGCAAACTTAAGCCTTGCAGCATTATCAACAAAAATAAAAAATATTAGTGCTGTTTTTATTGAGAAGAGAGATGAATTTGTTTGGCATCCTGGGATGTTGCTTCCCGATGCTAAATTGCAGGTTCCATTTTTAAATGATCTTGTCACGCTCGCTGATCCGACTAATCCTTATTCCTTTTTAAATTTTCTATCAGCCAATAGACGCCTTTATCAGTTTATCGCTGCAAATTTTAATCCAATGAGTAGGGCTGAGTTTAATCAATATTTTCAATGGGTGTTTAACCAGCTTGAAAATATAAAGAAAGGAGAGGAAGTCCTTAACGTAGAATTTGACGGGAAAGCCCTATCAATATCTACGCCTAAAGATACATATCAAACAAAAAATTTAGTGATAGGTACAGGTCAAGTGCCTTACATTCCAGCTCTATTCAAAGATCATATTGGCAAAGACGTTTATCATAACTCTCAATTCATGCATAATGTTGGCGATTTTAAGAATAAAAGAGTAGCCATTATTGGTGGGGGTCAAAGTGGTGCTGAAGTTTTCCAGAATTTGTTATTAGATGAGAATAACTTACCTAGCGAGATTTCTTGGATTTCAAAACGGTCAAATTTCTCTCCCTTGGATGACACCTCATTTACTAATGAAGTTTTCACTCCAAAATTTATAAAATATTTTCACAGTCTTGATCAGAAAAATAAGCAGTATTATATAAAAGAGCATATGCTGGCAAACCAAGGGATATCAGAGTGCACAGCTAAAGAACTTTACCAGAAGCTTTATGAGTTACGATTTATAAAACAACGCAAAGAAAATTTTTGCTTACTGCCATCGCATAAGTTAGTGTCTATAACAAAAGTTAATGCTGAATACAGTATTGAAATCCAAGACTTGCTATCTGGCGAAACTAGAAATACTGTTGTTGATAAAATTGTTTTATGTACTGGCTATTCTTGCGAGATTCCACCCGCATTATCAGAATTAAAATCGATGTTAAAGTACGATAATAACGGTTTGATGATTGATGAAAACTATCAGCTGATTTGGGATGGTATGGATTCTTGCTCTATCTACATTCAAAATGGTGCTCAGCATACGCATGGGGTGTCTGATACAACGTTATCTGTCGCCGCCTACCGAAGTGCTACCATCTTAAATCATATTGCTGGCAGTGCTGTATATCCAAACAATGAGGATTCATCACTAATACAGTGGGGATGGGGATCAAATATTAAAGTTGGTGCGCCAGTATGATACATAAATATTCTGTTAGAACCGATTTATTGTTTTTACTGTTCGCAATGCTATGGGGCGCATCTTATCCTGTCACGCAGAGTGCGATTGGTACGATTAATCCATATTTATTTGTATTCTTGCGTTTTGGTGTTGCAGCTTTGATTATGCTTCCATTCATCATGAAGGAGTTTAGAGTTGATATAATGCCTTGGGTGAAAATTGGGATAGTGCTCGGGCTATTGAATACGGCTATCTATACGTTTGAAACCCTCAGTTTAAAATATACGTCAGTTTCTAAAAGCGCATTTATTATGGGTTCAAATGTTATTTTGGTTCCATTTCTTACCCATTTATTTCGTATATCACAGCTAACCTTATTAGAGATAATATCGGCTTTGTGTTTCCTATTAGGATTGTATATTTTAACGGGTTCGCATATTGAAAGTATTAATCATGGTGATGTATTAGCATTACTTGGTGCAATTGCTATCTCGTTATCCATTACTTTTTTACAGCATATTTCGCGTAACCCCATTAACCCTATATTGCTTACATTTTTTCAGCTTACATTCACTTGTCCAATTCCAATTTTACTGTATTTGGCAGAGCCAACAGCGGTACCGGTATTCTTTTCTTCAAGTATTATTTTTGCAATTTGTTTTTGTGGGATATTTGCGACAACGCTTCCATTGCTGGGGCAGATTAAATTTCAGCAATATACTACCGCCGCACAGACAGCATCTATTTTTGCGCTTGAGCCAATTTTTGCATGTTTGGTTGCGTATATTTTTTATGAAGAAAAAATTACGATAGCAGTAGTTTTTGGGGGGGCAATAATGCTGTTAAGTACTATGTTTCCTGTGTATATAAAACACTTGAAATCAAGACGGCGCAACTTATCATAAAGCCAGCTTATTGCTGCTTTATAGTTATTATGGTTTATAAATTTTATTGTAAATATATGTTCCTAAAGCAATAGCAGTAGCGCCTGTAATAGCAAAATAAAACAAATTATTTCGCGTATATCCATGATTTTTAGTAAATGAATTTTCTCTGGATTTAGCTACTAAAGTATTTCTATTATCTTCCGAATTTGTCGAGGCTTCTTGAATTAATTTATAAGTTGGCGTACTTGTTAGTTGTGGTGAAGCAGATTCGATACCAAGAGTTCTCTCTATCCTAAATCTATTGTTAGTGCGTGTGAGTGACAGAAATCCAAATTTATCTTTTACTTTTAAATCTCCTTTCCCGCTGTCAACATCCAATGTTAATTCCATTTCTAGTTTGTCTTTCCATTTTTGATTAAACTGTGAAATTATTTTTATTCGATCCTCATTTCCTGCAGTTTCTAGAGAGCGTAAAGCTGCATCTACTTCTTCATCTAATTCTTTTTGGGAGCTTTTTTTAAGATAAGTCAAATCATTTTCTCGAATTTTTTTTAAGTCATCATCTATATTTTGACCTGAACAGTTCACATTAAAGGATCCCCCTCTACCTGCAAGTTTACTGTTAGGGTTATATTTGATGCAAAGACCTAGTGGCATATTTGATTTGTCTTTTTTAATTTGGATGCATATTTTCCCTTTGGGAAATTCTTCAGCATCTATTCCAGAATCCACATATTCAATTCCTGGATTTGCATCCCATTTTTCTTTGAATTTTTCAAAAATTTCGCCGCTTAAAAAAGATTTTAATTTAGATTGTATTTCACCCAAGCTGGCATTCTTGGCTAATTCATAAATGTCATCAAGACCAAGAAAGGTGAATAGATTATCTCCCATTTCATTGATTTCTTCTGAAATATTTTGTTCCTGTTTTGGAGTCTGTAATTGAAACGAAATTACTGCAGCTGACATCATGATATTGTCTCTATTGTTTGTTCGGTATAATTATGAAAATTTAGTAATCATATCAGTATCAAATTTTACTGTCTAATCAGTTTTTCTAATTATTGTGAGCTAACCAATGTTTGGTTCTTTACCAATAATTCCTTTAATCCATGACATAGGCTCAAAAGACGAATTTTTATATCCTGTCGTCAGATAAATATTGAAAAATCCTTGTTCATATAGCACTTTTGCATATTGCTCGCCTCTAATTGCACCACCTAAATCAGAATCAATATAAATCGGTATAGTGCGATCAAATTTTTTGATACCACGACCAACATCATTAAGATTATTAAATGTAATAATTTTCCTTCGTTTACTTATGGCAGAAAGCTCCCATGCATCAGTCACTGATTTATTATCATCAATTAAAATTAAATCAGCATATTCATGACACGGGTCGTCTTGCAAAGCAATGTCGTGGTGTATGGATGTTGGGATAGTAATGATAACTGTAGTGCCTACATTTTGCTGAGAAGCTATATCTAAGTCTCCGCCCCAGGATTGTATGAAATTGTAAGATGATGCAAGGCCAATGCCGACACCATTTTTCTTATATGAAACAGATTTCCCATTTAATATTTTTTCAATCAACTCAGGCTTCATGCCTACACCGCTATCATTAATCCTGATGATGGCTGAATTTGAAGATGCAGTTAAAGTGACTGTGACATTGCCTGTTTCATGAATCGCTTCTATAGCATTATTAAGAATATTTGATATCACTCGTTTAAAATCAACCATTGAAATATCTGTTGTTGCATTATCAGAATTTGAATCTGATTTATAATGAATGGCGACGGGTAGCTGATTGTATTCCGCTTGCTTTTCAGAAATGATAGAACTTAATAAGATTGAAATTTTTTGTGGCTCATGGGCGGTGTTTTCGGTTAATAGATTAGTTACTGGTTTAACCCGATATTGAGACAAAAGGTTATCAGTAAGGCCCCTGAGTTGTTGGTCTGCACCTCGCATCAAAGTGCGTTGTCTTTTAGGAATTTGAACCGCTTGTTTTACAATAGTATTAATAACCGCTAGTGGTGATCGCATGTCATGAGCTACTTGCGATAGCATTTGACCGATAACAACCAAGTTTTCATTCTCTTTGGCAATTTTTAATTTTTCTTCTCTGTCTTGTATCTGATTTACTAAATACGCGAGCTCATCAATTTCACCATTTTGAGCCAATCCTTCGCCATTTTTAAGCTTGTTCGCAATTTTCTTTAAAGGATGGCTGATATATTTATCCAATATAAAATTTGTTCTTCTCCACGTCCAGCTTGCCAAGATAGCCATGAATAGAAAAACAATTAGATTTATAGTGATTATATTAAAACTTTGAGGCTTTTTTATATCGAAAAATAGAGGCATTTTGCTAGCATTTGCAACATTGAAGCTTCCAAATGTCTTGCTTGATAAAAAATCTATTGGGGTACAGTGTTTGCATTGAATAAGGTTATCATTTACTTTTTGTAGGCTTTTTATGAGTGCGGTTATGTCAAAATATAAAATTAAATGATGCGAGCAATCACCAAGCGTGCTATCAAGACCTCTATCGAAATAACAAAGAGGTAAGTCAACATAGTAAGAGGAAGAAGCCCCATCTGAAAATATTGTATCACCACTAGCAGATACAATTTTCATTCCATTTATGTCTTTTAATTTTAATGTTTTGAGATCATAAATGAAATCTGATTTGAGTGACTTTTGGCTAACTGATCCTGAGCGCAGATAGTCTACGAAAGCACTTGAGCTTGCAATAATACTTATTTTTTCTGAAATGTTGGATTTTAACAAATCAAAATTAGACGAGATTTCAATTTTGTTCTGTTGATTAACAGCGGTCACATTACTGTAGTAAATGACATTTAAAATTAGTAGTGACAGTGCCAATAAAGATAACAGAGAAAGTGTTATATTTTTCTTGATGGAGCGATTAATTGCATTTAACGAGTTAATTTCCATCGCGTGTGCTGCGCATATTGAGTTGAATGTCATTCCAAGCGTTAGTCATTTTCTCAAAGTCAGCTGATGAAAGAGGCGCTTCTAACCATTGTATAGTCGGTAACTTCTTAAATACTTCCTGATAAATTGACTGATAGGCTGGTAACTTAACGGCTTGATAATCACCGTAAGGTGAAAAATAGTAGGTATTATTTTCGACGATATCTAATACTTTTTTGCTCATTAACACTTTGGCAACGCAAATTGTCTGGGGGTTATCATTTATAACAGCCATCAAATCACTAGAAATATACGACAACTTTGGATGTATAAGAAATTTAAACGGCTTTTTTGCTTGTTTCATATAAACGATAGCATCGCCAGACCAACCAAATGCAAATGCAAAATTTTTCTGGTCATAGGTTTGATTATAATTATTCGCCATATAGACAGTTGCATTCTGGGTGAGGCGTTTAAAATTGGCGGAATTTAGTTGAAGAGTATCATTATAATTTTTCAATTCAGTATTATTTTTAGAACCATATGTTTTGTTAATCAAGTTCCATATCTCTACTGGATCATCAATCATGACTATAATATTTTTATTAGCTTTTTTGAAAATATCTTCAACACTATCCTGACTTGATAGATCAATTACTTTTGGATTCCATAAGAATCCTGAAAGTGAGTGCATGAAATAAATAACATTATGAGGAAAATTTCCATGTTGGTATTGATTTCTAATGATCGGGTTAAATTTTTCTGAAATTGCTGTCAGGTTGACTTTATTCTTTGGAATTTGATCTTTAACTAAATCATAAATGGTTTGTGAGAATATAATGATGTCATAGCGCGTTTTATTCGTGCTGACTCGTCTTAGGAATTCGTTGTTTGTGTAGTAGGTGTCATGCGATAGATTAACATTACATTTATCTTTTACTTCTTGAGCGACGCCTGGAGAGTCTAAATATCCCCACCAAGTAATAACATTGACTGACCCATCTGGGGCTGCGTAAACATTTGTTGAGGCGATCGCAATTAAAAAAGCATAAATCAAAAAAATACATTTAAGATTGAGATTATTCTTTCTTTTTGAATACATAATCAATCCAACCTGGTTCTGATATTTCGTCTTTGGCCAGTCCAAAATTTTCAACTGCATCGACAAGCTCTAATGATGTGTGCTGGATGAATTGAGTAAGTGCATCTGCGTTTTCATACACGCGCACGGGATATTCGAATCTTCTTTTCTCTAATGCTCCAGACTGTGTAAATTCATAATCATCAAACCATACACCATGGCCTTCTTTTGCTTTTGATAAGTCATAGCTAGGAACATAATTTATTTTAATGTCGTCGATGATGAGTTCACCTGATGGAGCGTCTTTCCAATAGTTCGTATCAAAATAATTTAATGATGCGTATCCGCCAGGGATTAAAAGAGTATCGACTATTGAAAAAAACTTTTTGATATCGTTGTCTTTGGTTAAAAGACAAAAAGAATTCCAGCCAGCAATAATGCGCTCAAATTGGGTGGGGGAGGTGAACGTGAGAACATCTTGGATATGTTTTTTTGACGCCTGAATATTAATAAACTTAGCAAAATCATTTTCTATTTCGACGATTTCAATATCGATGTTTCGCGTAGCCAAAAAGTTGGTTAGCCTGCCGTAACCGGCGAAAACATCTAGCGTCTTCTGATTTTTACAAAAGTCGTAGTAATATTCTTGGTCTTCAACAAATCCTTCGCTTTGGGCTTTGTAGAATTGCCAGCTTTTTGTGTAGAGTTTGGTCACACGGTTATCCTCTTGCGGTGGCCATAAATATATCATTATGTAGGGTTTTAGAGCAATTATAATTTGACTATATTTTGAATATTTGACTCAAAAAAAATCACTCAATTAATTTCATCAAGCAATCTTTGGTGTAAACGTACTAAATGCCCCCATTAATGCCTAATTCAGTTTTGATTGTGTTTATTGTCAGTATGTTGAGATATGGCTTAGTATGGCGCTATTCAGTATAATTATGCTCAACCGAGGCCTTCATTGGAAGATATTTAAGCAAAAGTAGGCGATATAGGAAAACTCATGCAGGAAAGCATATTCGAACCAACAATTGATGATCTAAAAATTCTTAGTTCTACGAATGCAGTACGTGTGTTACGAAATTTACTTTATGCAGAAGCAGCACTAATTGGAATTAATGTGGTTGATATTAGTGTGCCATCCCTTATCACGGCATCCGATGGAGGTGTAGATGCGGAAATTACAACTGAGAATTTTAATTTTTCAAAATCAAGCGGGATAATTCCAGATAAACTGACACGCTATCAAGTAAAAACAGGGGAATTTCCTCTTTCCAAAAGTAATAAACGTAAAATTCGTGAGCTACTTCTAAAGCCTTCGTCATTAAAAAAGAAAAAATTTAGCTCGGATGATATTAACCCACGTATTCGTGCTTGTCTTGAAAAAGGTGGTACTTTTGTTACTGTGTTGTTTGGTAGTGACAATCCAGAGCGTACTGATAACGAAACGGTAAACAGTATACGTTCAGAGCTAGTTGGAATTGATCCCAGCTATCAAAATGCAAAAATAAAAATATGGCGTCCAAATCAATTAATAAAAATAATTTCACTTTTCCCTAGCTTAGCTTTGTCAATAAGACAAATTAAATCAAAACTACTTCACGATTTTAACTACATGATAAACAGTTGTCACTTGGTGGGGGAGCAATATTTAAGAACAGATAAACATGATGAAATTATTTCTCAAATTCAGTCTTCTCTTTTGAAAGAAAATGGATTCAATCATATACGCGTTGTTGGGGAGCCAGGAGTTGGGAAGACTCGTTTGATTTATGAAGCAATGAATTCAAGTGAGCTATCGGCATTCTCAATTTATGTGGAAAATGCAGATCAATTGTTACAAGAAAATATGATTCATGACATCTTTCTATTAGCGAAATCTTCCTCATTAATTTTGATCGTTGATGAGTGTAATCCAATAAATCGCTCCGAAATTCATAAAAAGCTTGAACAAGCCAACAGTCCGTTAACATTAATTACAATTCATAATGAATTTGACGAGCAAGACAGTGATAATCGATATTATAATTATGTCGATCCACCCAAGCTTCATGATGAGCAAATCTCCCAAATATTGCAATCGTATGGTGTGCCAAGCGATGCTGCCGACAGCATTGTTTCATACTGTAGTGGATCTCCGCGAGTGGCGCATATTGTAGGTCAAAATCTTCGTGATAATCCTACTCTTACATCATTAACACAATTAAAAGGATTAGAAGACATTTGGGATGTTTATATTATTGGGCGCGCTGGTCATGATAGCGAAGAGGAGCGAAATAGAAAACTGGTGCTGTCATTTTTAGGTTTGTTTAAGAAGTTTGGATGGGAGGGTGAGTTTAAAGATGAAGCAAAGGCAATTTATCATTTAATGAAAGTTGCGGATACAAATCTTACTTGGGATAAGTTTGACAACATTATTGAAAAACTTAGAAAGCGTAGAATTCTGCAAGGTTACACCACATTATATATTACGCCAAAATTATTGCACATCAAGCTTTGGTGTGATTGGTGGCGACGATATAGTCACTTATTTAATGTAGAAAAAATGTTATCTGATTTACCAGAGTCGCTGCGTCGTTGGTTTAATGAAATGTTTATCTATGCCAAAGAATCGAAGCAAGCAGAAGAGGTGGTGCAAAAATTGTTAGGCTCATCAGGCCATTTTTATGATCTCAATAATTACGGCAGTGGTGGTGATCTTTTTATAGTGCTCGCACAAAATAACCCTGGTGCTGCTGTGCGAGCAGTTTATGCAGCTCTTGAAGAAAAATCTTTTGATGATTTAATCAAGTTTACAAGGGGTCGTCGGCAAATCATATATGCATTACAAAAAATCGCTTTATATAGTGATTTTTTTGAAGAAGCTGCTGAGTGTATGCGGAAATTAGCGGAAGCTGAAAATGAAAAATGGAGCAACAACGCAACAGGGGTTTTTGTAGAACTATTTAATCTTGGCTATGGAAAAATAGCCTCTACTGATTTGGCTCCGCTTGATCGTTTGTCTTTATTGAAAAAATACATAGCTTCAGCGAGTGAAAAGACGCGTGTCTTAGCTCTTGATGCGTTCGATAAAGCTTTAGATACACGTTTTAGCCGAGTAGATATTCGTAATCCTATTGGTCTTCATTCAGTTCCCCAAGGATGGATGCCTAAAACATATGGTGAATTATATGAAATATATCGTATTTATTTAGAAACACTTTGGGGTATTCGACAAGATTTACCAGCCCAGATTGAAAAAAATAAAATTGCAAAAATTTTTCTGAGTCACATGCGTTCTCTTATTGCATTACCTGGTATGGATACAATATTTATAAATGCACTTGATTCATTATCTAAGGAAGGGGATGAAGCAAGACTTGCTGTTATAAGTACTATTGTAGAGATTATTCATTATGATTCAAATGGTATGGAACATGATTTGCTTAAAAAAATTAAAGAGCTTAATAGTCATTTAAGCGAAGCTTCATTCTCAACAAGACTAAAACGATATGTTGGTTTAAATCTTCTGGAAGATAGATACAGCAGGGATGGTAAGCAGTTTGATAAAACATCTATACAGCATGAAAAATTAGCTGAAGAAATTAATAAGAACCCCGGCTTGCTTGTAAATGAGATTGATTGGCTTGTTACAAAATTGGCGGCGAATGGATATGAATTTGGTAGGAAAATTGCATTACAAGACACGAATTTTTCATTATGGGAGTTAATATATAATGCATGGCTTTCGAATGAAAATGCTGTTGATTATTTTATAGGGGGTTATCTTTCGGAGGTGTATAAAGCGAATATTCAGAAATGGGAATCTTTGATTAATCAAATTTCAGAGGGATCAGGTGCTTCTCAACTGCATTTCCTTATCTGGCGATCAGGTATGACACGTAATTCGGCTGAATTACTTTTAATTAATGCAAAAAAAAGCTTGTTTCCTCTGAGTGATTTTAAAATATTTATTTATGGTGCTATTTCAAATCAAATTCCTCGTGATATTTTATTGCAAATACTTGACCTTTTAGCAAATACAAATGATAAGCAAAATATCTATGCCGCACTTGATTTATGTTATTCATTGATTCACGACAAGCAAGAAATTAATGATGATTTTATCGCTATATTTGAGAGGATACTCTTGCATCCAATATTTTTCACACCATCCAGCCAAAAAATTAGAGAAGCTATGCTTGAATATAATTGGAATGAATTAGCGTTGTATATTGCAGAAAAAAAGCCAGAAAGAGCAGTGTTTATTCTTGAGAGTTGCATAAAGTGCATTGGTGAGTCGGGCACTATCTTTGATAGTTTTCATCCTGGCGGATTAAAATTTATTGATGAGGTTTCACAAAAAAATCCAACGATTGCTTGGAATTTAATTTCAAAATGCATTGAACCTCCTCTCGAAAGTAATGGCATGAGCATTATGCAATGGTTGCGCGGTGGGTTTTCCTTAGGGAGAAATAAAAAAACTGATGTCATGTTTAATGTTATATCTCCTAAAGATATTACGGATTGGATTGATAAGGATCCAGATAAGAGAGCTCCAACTATAGCGCACTTTGTGCCTGTTGATATTGATAATTTCAGAGACTCTATCGCATATATATTATTAAAAGAGTATGGCAATAGAAAATATGTGCGTAACTCAATAAGTGCCAGCTTTTATACTGAAAGCTGGTCTGGTTCTAATAGCGCGCATTACAAACGTAAATTGGAGTGTATTTTAAATATAAAAAATGATGAAACAAATAATAACGTAATACGGTGGTTAGATGAAGAAATGGATGTTTTGAAAAATCTTCTTAAAAAAGCACGGAATGATGAAGAGAGGAGTGGTCATTAGTATTTGTCAGCCCATAAGCCAAATCCTGATCTGGGAGGGTGTGGTATCTAACTGCCGAGACTTGTAGATCCTCCTGGATTTCAGATGCGGCTAGGAAGTCTAAGATGCTGGTTGTTATGGATCAGTCGGGTCTATTGACACAAGATAACAGAAGGATTATTCTGAATATCAGAATATCCATTCTAATCATTAGGCTCTGGTGATATTCTTATAGTTCTTGTCAATTAATGTTGTAATGCACTATGAAATGGAGTTCAAGTTATGGATAGAAAACGTAAGTTAATCAAATTGGCTCTTGCAACAGCAGCCCTGTCGCTTGCTGCTACACCTTTAATGTCTACAACTGCTTATGCGCATGTTAATAAAGTTAATTGCTACGGGGTTAACTCTTGCAAAGGTCATAGCACGTGCAAAACAGCTAAAAATGCTTGCAAAGGGCAAAACACTTGCAAGGGACAAGGGGTTGTTAAAATGTCTGAAAAGAAATGTGAGAAGTTAGGTGGTAGCACAGAAGAGCCGACCTAAATAATAAAGTTTTCAAAAATACTCCGTGAAGGTATAGGGCGCGCTGATTTTGGTGCGCTCATTTTTTAACTTTACAAAAAGCATATCATGGCACATATAAAATTAGAGCGGCCAAATTTAGGTTTTGGATTAGGATTAAGACCTGATCATTATGAAGCAATACTCTCAGATAAACCATTGGTTGATTGGTTTGAGATATTGACTGAGAATTATCTTGTTCCTGGTGGTAAGCCTCATTATTTTCTTGAAAAAATTCGCGAGAATTATCCTGTTGTCATGCATGGTGTTTCCATGTCGATTGGCAGCGTAGACCCGCTTGATAAAGATTACCTGAAACAAGTGAAGTTGCTTTCCGATAAAATAAAACCACGGTGGATATCTGATCATTTGTGTTGGACAGGGATGCTCGGTAAGAACATGCATGATTTATTGCCGCTACCTTACACTGAAGAAGCTATTAACCACGTTGTTGATCGAATTCGACAAGTGCAGGATTTTCTAGGTCAACAAATCCTTATCGAAAATGTATCTAGTTATCTAACCTATCAACAATCCGAAATCCCTGAGTGGCAGTTTATAAGAGAGATAAGTGAGCGTGCAGACTGCTTTATTTTACTAGATGTCAATAATGTTTACGTAAGCGCAATAAACCATGGGTTTGATCCCTTGGATTATATCTCCGCTATGCCTAAGGATAGAGTCTATCAGCTTCACTTGGCTGGACACTGTAACATGGGAAATTATATTATCGACACACATGATCATGAAATAGTTGATCCCGTTTGGAAATTATATGTTGATACGTTGCGTCATTGTGGTGATGTGTCTACGATGATTGAACGTGATGATAATATTCCGCCATTAGAAGATTTGTTAAAAGAGTTGAGTCGTGCTCGTGAACTTGCTAGTTCTGTCTTGGATGAAAAGATATTATGAGCCAACTCTTTTTATTACAGAATAAATTTCAAGATTATTTGTTGTCATCTCAATATGATATTTTCAATGATATCGTGGAGACGACAACAGCCCCTATAAATGTCCGTTTATCAATTTATAGTGAGGCATATCGATCGCGTTTGATAGAGGCGCTCGCAACGAACTATCCCGTAATACGGGTTTATTTGGGGCATGATCAATTTCAAATGTTAGGCCAGCAATATCTGGAAAAATATCCTTCTCACTTTCGATCTATCCGCTGGTTTGGGGATTGTTTGGATGCTTTTTTGAAAGAGTGTGAGACATATAGTAATTTTCCTTATTTGTCTGAATTGGCGAAAGTAGAATGGACAATGACACTGGTATTTGATGCATCGGATAGTCATATTATAACTATTGATACCCTTTATAATATTCCACCAGAATCTTGGGTTGATATGCAGATACGTTTACATCCATCTATACATTTAATGCAGTTTAAATGGAATGTTTTGCCTTTGTGGCAAGCTATTTCACAAAATCAGGCAGTTCCTGAGCTGGAGCAAAGTGAATCTCCTGTGTCCTGGGTTTTTTGGCGAAATAACTTAATCAATTATTATTGCTCATTAGCGGATGATGAAGCGCGTGCTATAGGGGCATTAATAAATGGATATTCATTTGGCGAGGTTTGTGAGTTGTTGTGTGAGGAGGGTTCTGAACAGGATATTGCAATGCGTGCTGCGTCTCTACTTAAGGGATGGATTCTGTCAGGGTTAATTTCAGAGATTAAATATTAATGAAGAGGTGATGTATGGTTACAGTAGGTCTTTTTGTTCGCTTAGAATCAAAGCCAGGCAAAGAGCAAGAGGTCGAGACTTTTCTCAGTTCGGGATTGGCAGTAGTACTAGAAGAGCCAGAAACGATCACATGGTATGCGATTCGTCTTGGGCCCACTACATTTGGTATTTTTGATACTTTTCCGAATGATGCAGCTAGATTGGTACACCTATCCGGACGGCTCGCGCATGCTTTGATGCAGAAGGCGGGCGATTTGTTCGCACAACCCCCGGTAATTGAAAGATTGGATATTTTTGCAGCTAAGCTTCCAGGTTGATGGATTGACTTACCTATTAAGAACAATTATTCTGTTATAAAGAACACATGTTCTGTTCACTGCAACGTGCAAATAGTCAAAGATACTGTGCTGTATAGTGTGAAAACTGACATATCTACCAAGCAGAAAGGGATGACTTCATGCAAGCGGATGTAGTGAACATTGGGTTAGGTTTTCTAGAGGGATTTGCACTAATCATATCGCCTTGCATTTTGCCTATCTTACCTATCATTCTTGCAGGTTCTCTTACTGGCAGCAAAAAACGTCCCATAGGCATCATCACAGGTTTTGTTTTTATTTTCGCGCTATTTACATTTTTTTCACGAAAGCTCGTTTACTACACTGGCATCGATTTAAATTTAATTCGGCATATTTCATATGGCATTCTTCTTTTGCTTGCAATCGTTATGTTATCAACCTATCTCACTGAGAAATTTAGTTTACTAACACAACGACTTGCAAATACAGGTTCAACGCTTACTGGGGTGATTAATCCGCAGGGTGGTTTCATCAGCGGAATATTATTTGGTGGATTAACGGCGATCATCTGGACTCCTTGTGCAGGGCCTATATTAGCCGCTGTTATAGTTCAAACAGTTATTCAAAAAACAAATCTGATGAGTTTTTTAGTATTACTGGCCTTTGGTATAGGCGCAGCGTTGCCAATGTTAATAATAGCTCTGTTTGGGAGAACCATTATGACGCGGATGAGTTACATTAAATCGCACACCACATTATTCAGAAAAATATTAGGCGCCATCATCATTATAAGCATTGGCTGTATGATTTATCTTGAGGTAGGGATTAGCTCAGCACATGCGGAGGGAGTTTCTAATGACGCCTCATTAAGTTTACAAGGTGGTTTATCTCAACCTTATCATGCACCAGCAATCGGTGGTATTGATGCCTGGATCAATTCACAACCCTTGCAATTGAGCGAACTAAAAGGCCATGTCGTATTAATCGATTTCTGGACTTATTCCTGTATCAACTGTATGCGAACACTACCTTATTTAAATGACTGGTATGCGAAATATCACGATAAAGGATTGATAATCATCGGTGTTCACACACCCGAATTTGATTTTGAAAAAAATTATAATAATGTAAAAAATGCAGTAGAGCGTGACGGGATAAAATATCCAGTTGCTTTGGATAGCATGTTTGTGACATGGCAGAATTTCAATAATCAATATTGGCCAGCGCATTATTTAATTGATAAAAATGGGAACGTTGTCTATACCCATTTTGGCGAGGGAGATTATGACGCTACTGAAAATAATATTCGATACTTATTAGGTATGAAAGAGCTAGAACCCGCGGTAACCAGTGGTAAAAACCAGTCATCTGGAAATGAAACTCCTGAAACCTATTTGGGTTATGCACGTGCCAAGAATTTTTCAAGCCCTGAAGCTGTGAATAAAAACGCACCTGCGCAATACACCTTTCCTAAAGAGCTGGTTTCAAATGATTGGGCTTTACAGGGTAATTGGGTCGTTATGCCAGATAAGGTTGTTTCGTCTCAGAAAAATGCTGCGATCAAAATTAATTTTCATGCGCGTAAAGTGTATATCGTAATGGGAAATTCAACCGACAAGCCAATTACTGTCAAATTAAAATTAGATGGTAATAACCTTTCGGTTAATAAAGGTAAGGATGTAGTTAATAGCGGTCTCAAAGTCAATCAGCATACGCTTTATGAAACTATTGCATTCAATCAATCTAACAATGGTGTCTTGCAAGTCATTACTTCTGAGCCTGGTCTTGAGGTATATACCTTCACATTCGGTGAGTGACGATAACTGAAAATACAGAGGTTAGTATGAAATATATTATTTATTTTATTGTGACTATTGTGATGGCATTTGCATTTGCTTTAGCTAATGCTCAAGTCAATAGCAGTAATTACCAGAAACCGGATGATAGTACTTTGAAAGCCCAGTTAACAACTATGCAATATCAGGTAACTCAGGAGGCAGGTACAGAGCCGCCATTTGATAATGCATATTGGAAGAATGAAAGACCTGGGATCTATGTTGATGTGGTCTCAGGAGAGCCCTTGTTTAGCTCTCTAGATAAATATGATTCACATACAGGTTGGCCAAGCTTCACTAAGCCGCTCGAAGAAAACAACGTCATTTTAAAATCAGATAATAGTATATTACCTGCGCGTACAGAAGTTGTGTCAAAACAAGCGCAATCTCATTTAGGCCATGTATTTGACGATGGGCCTGCGCCTACCAATAAGAGATATTGCATGAATTCAGCTGCACTGCGCTTTATTCCAGTGGAGGACATGCAAAAGGAAGGTTATGGTAAATATTTGTATTTATTTAAGCATCAATTACAGAATAATTCAAAACAACAAAATTAGGCAGCTAACATCTAGGGGCTAATTTTTGAATGATTATGATAGAATGCGCGTTCTTAATTTTTTGAAATTTATTCTATCAACTATGGATTTGAAATATGGAACAATTAATTCAACGATCATTATCTGAAGAGATACTAGATAAGACCATGATGCTCTTTTGGGAGAAAGGGTATTTCAACACATCAATTGATGACGTTACAACCGTGACAGGTTTTAATCGCGCAGCCATTTACAAGTATTTTGGTGGAAAAGATCAGCTTTTTTTGGCGATGTTGCAGCGCTTTCGCAAAAATGTCACGGATGTTGTCACTGTCCCTTTACAAACAAAAACGAATGGCCTTAAAGGAATGCGTGATTTTTTCAATCAATTTTTAGAGCTTTATGAATCAAAAGGTTTGAAATCGCGAGGTTGTTTTTTGATTTCAACTGCTGTTGATGTTCATGCCCATAATAAAGACGTGGCAGCCTTTATTAAAGATTTTCTCGATGACTTGCGAGCACTCTTTCAAAATTTATTGGTTTATACAAGGGATGAGGGAATGCTAAAGCAAGGTGTAGACATTGGTTCAGTGACAGATTTCCTCGTCGGTAATTTATTTGGGTTGATGACGTTGTGTCGATCTTCTGCACCTAGACAGGTTTTTGAAAATCACATTGGTGGAATTGATAATTTTATTTCCGGACTTTCTGCCAAGTGATTGTCAAAAGTAAAGAAAGTCTCTTCCATTAATTAACAGGAGTAAATCATGAGCAGAAATAAACAGATGATCGGTGCGGCACTTGCTGTTGCGGCTCTAACATTGGCGGTAGTTCCTGCTACGTCTGCATTCGCAGATGGCGCAAGCGCTGGTGTACAATGTTTTGGTGCGAATGCTTGCAAAGGACAGGGTTCATGCAAGGGCGCGGGCAATTCCTGTAAAGGGCAAAATGCTTGTAAAGGTAAGGGATTTATTATGGAACCTACAGCCCAAGATTGCTCTAACGCAGGTGGCTCTACATCTTGATTAGATGATCTTGATGGTGAGGTGCGCTAGTTATTGGCGCACCTTTTTAATTAAGGCAAAAAAGGAATTTTTATGAAAGATATTAATAAAATTGTTAAAACAGCAATGACAAGTTTATTGGCGTTAACTTCAGCAACTGCATTTGTAAATACGGCCAATTCTGCGACCGTTGAAAAAATGGAAAAATGCTATGGTATCGTTAAAACAGCATTAAATGATTGTCAAACAGCAACACAATCCTGTGCTGGATCTGCAACTAAAGATAAACAACCTGATGCTTTTATTTTTTTACCTAAAGGCGCTTGCAATAAAATTGTTGGTGGTAGTCTTATGCCAGGAGAAAAAGATAAACAAAAATAATTGTAACTTCGGGAGATTGTTATGAAACAGGTTTTTCTAAAACTTATTATATTTGTTTTCCTATTTTTTCCTTCAATGCTAACTTTTGCAGAAGAAGCATTTACATTCGATCCGATGCACAGTTATGTTTTATGGCATATCAATCATTTTGGATTTTCAAATCCTTCCGGCAAGTGGTTTGTTGAAGGCACCTTAAATTTAGATGAAGCAAAACTTCAGAATAGTAAAGTAAATGTTGTTATCCATATTGATGATATGGTGACAGGGATTCCTGAATTAGATAAACATCTTAAGGGCTCACTTTTCTTTGATACCACAAAATTTCCAACTGCAACATTTGTCAGCAATAAAATAAATGTTACAGGTAAAAAGACTGCTCAGGTGTCTGGGATATTGACTGTACATGGTGTTTCAAAGCCGGTAATGCTGGATGTCACTCTTAATAATATGGGTATAAACCCAATTTCAAATAAAATGTCTGTGGGTTTTAGCGCTTCCACAATAATTAAACGCTCTGATTTTGGAATCAATACCTTATTACCAGGACTGAGTGATGAAGTAAAAATTAATATCGAGGCAGAAGCTTATAAATAATTAGGATGAACAAATACCATGCTAATAAAAAATTCAGAATCTCATTTTGGTGTAGTCGCGATTTTGTTTCACTGGGCTATGGCTATCTTAATAATTGGGCTCCTTATTTTGGGTCTATATATGGTGAGACTACCAATTAGTCTTGAGAAACTCAAATTCTATGGCTGGCATAAAGAGTGTGGAATGTTGGCGTTTCTCTTGGTTATCGCGCGTAGCATTTGGCGGGTTTCGAATTTAATACCATCGTTGACGCTACCATGGTGGGAAAAGTTAGCTGCACGGACTGTACATTATGCTTTTTATGGATTTATGTTTGCGATGCCTATAACCGGTTGGATAATTACATCTTCCTCCGGACTGCCAGTATCATTTTTCGGATTGTTTGTTTTTCCCGATCTCATTTCACCCAACCCAGATACCATGCAATTATTTCAACAAATACATAAATGGTTGGGATATGGATTGATTGCGACTATTTTTCTCCATGCTGCTGCGGCTCTTAAGCACCATTTTATAGATAAAGATGATATTTTAAGGCGGATGTTGTATTAAAAAATAAATTTATGTTGGTAACCTGATTATGAAAAAAATTTCTATTTCCACACAAATTTTAAATCATCTGGTTGCTATCATCAGTCTTTCCGTCGCTATTATAGCCTTGTCATATAATACATGGCGAAATGAGCAAACAGAAAAGAATAGAAATATCCGTGCAGCAGCATTTGAGGTTTTAAAAGATCTTGGTGAGCTTCAGATTGTTATTAATTACTCTCATTATCAGCCCGATAAAGATTTGGGAAATCCTTATCTTGGTTGGGGATACATTGCTCTCATCAATGATCTAGGGCAACTGTTACCACAGCCCATACCAGAAAAAGTAAAAACTCTGACTGATGATTGGGGAATTAATTGGAGCAAAATCAAGAGAGATGAAGTAGCAACTGATAAGATTAGTGATGAAGTCGATAAAACTAGGGAGTCTGTTTTAGAAGTGCTTCGTAAACTGAAATAGTTATATCATTTCTAGGCACTTTATTTATAAGAAAAGTTAGTGTCAAAAGATGTCACTTTTATTTAAATATTTATAGTGCATGACTTAATCCAAGGAGAGATGATTATGCTTAAATTATCAAAAAAAACCGTATTTTTTGCTATTTTGGCAACTAGTTTAATTACGATGCCTGTGTCATATGCTGCTGATAGCGGTCAAGGAAGTGCTGGTCTTATCTTAATGAAGGCATCTGATGTTAAATTTCACCCCGCTCCTGGATTTCCTAAAGGCGCGCAAATTATATTATTGCGTGGTGATTTGAGCCAAGCTGTACCTTACACCATTCGGTTTAAATTACCTGACGGTTTTGTCATTCCTGCGCATTGGCATTCCACAGACGAAGAAGTCACTGTGCTTTCAGGTACATTGAATGTCGGTCTGGGAGATAAAGTAGATAAAGCACAATCAACGGCATTAACTGCCGGTGGTTTTCAGATCGTTCCAGCGAATGCACATCATTATGTCTGGGCCTCTGGCGAAACGATAATGCAACTCGATGGTATGGGACCTCGCACTACCGTTTTTGTTAATCCAGAAGAATGGACAGCAATGATTAAGGCTAGCAATAAATAAGGCTGTTCGACAGACAGGATAATGAATGAAAAATCTGAAAACCCTTCTCTATTACTATCCGCTACATTGGGATAAAGAAGGGTTATAGCAATATTATTTCATTAACAAAAAATGATAATTTACAAAGGATGCTATCATGATTAGAGCGTGCTGGAAAAAATCGATATTTGCATTATTAGCTTTACTACCTGTGATTTGCTTAGCTGCTGCCCCTTCGTGGAAAATTGTGCCAGAGGGAAGTACTCTTACCTTTACTGCCACACAAAATGATGCGCCTGTAACGGGTAAGTTTAAAACGTTTTCCGGCGAAATCAATTTTGACCCTGATCAACTTAGTACGAGCAAAGTTAAAATTGTTGTAGATGTTGGTTCCGTAACAGATGCTTACAATGAGTTGTCAGATACACTCAAAAAATCAGAGTGGTTTAACATAAAACTCTTTCCTCAAGCTGTCTTTGAATCAAGTGAATTTGTTAAAACAGGCGATAAGACTTATCAGGCTAAAGGAACTCTCACAATTCGTGATAAAAAATTACCTATTACACTGACATTTACTCAGGAAGAATATACGCAAACCAAAGCACGCATGAAGGGTAATACAACGATCAAGCGTACAGCCTTTGGTGTGGGGCAAGGAGAGTGGGCTGATACAAAAGCCGTTAAGGATGATGTGCAAATAAATTTCGAAATAGTTGCGGTGAAGAAATAATTACTTTGGTGGAAATTTTGTGCCAGGAAATCAGGGCAAACAAGAAGGATGGGGAATAATTTAATATGGAATTTTCATTTTCAAATTGGATTATCTCGAAATTTGGCCAGTGGCTTCCAAAAAAAAGCCCACCACGCCGAGCTTATCTTTGTGATTTCCACCATATCCTCGAAGAAATAAAGCCTGGTATTTAATAGATTACATTTAATCGCCAAATGTAATTAATTTATAGAGGAAATTATGATGTCTGAGATGACAATGATGGCGCAACATCCAGTTATGGCGATTTCTTTTTTATCATTATTATTTATTTTTATACTTGGTATTGCGGCAGCAGCAATTTTCATTATTTTCTTAATTGATAAATTTCAGCAAAAAGATGCTATTCGTCATAATTATCCTGTTTTAGCACGTTTTCGTCCTTTTTTCGAAACGTTAGGAGATTTTTCTCGTCGTTATTTCTTTGCTATGGATCGTGAGGAAATGCCCTTTAATCGTGCTGATCGTAATTGGGTGTATAACGCTGCTGATAATATGGATACCACACTGGCATTTGGTTCGACGAAAAATCTTAACCCACCTGGCACAGCAATATTTGTCAGTACTCCTTTCCCAACACTTGACGAAGACGCAGCACAAACAAAACCAATGATTATAGGTCCTTTTTGTAAATTTCCTTATTCTGCAAAATCGTTATTCAATATCTCTGGTATGAGCTTTGGATCAATCTCTAAACCAGCTATTCTTGCTTTATCAAATGGTGCCAAATTGGCTGATTGTTGGTTGAATACAGGAGAAGGTGGCTTATCGCCACATCATCTAGCTGGAGGCTGTGATATTGTATTTCAAATAGGTACTGCAAAATATGGAGTTCGTGACGAATTTGGCGTGCTCAGTGAAGAAAAGTTAAAAGAAGTTGCAAGCTCTGAGTTTGTCAAAATGATTGAAATAAAATTGAGCCAAGGAGCAAAGCCTGGCAAAGGGGGAATACTGCCGGGTATCAAAATTACTGCAGAAGTTGCAGCGATACGGGGCATACCCGTAGGCAAAGATTCAATTTCTCCTAATAGACATCTTGATATCAATAGTGTTCATGAAATTTTAAACGTTGTTGACAAAATAAGGACTATCACAAATAAACCTGTGGGTATCAAATTTGTTGTGGGAGATTATGATTGGTTAGAGGAAATGTTCATTGAAATTCATAAACGCGGTCTTCGCTCTGCGCCGGATTTTATTTCTGTTGATGGTGGTGATGGCGGTACAGGTGCAGCACCTATGGCACTTTTAGATAATGTAGGTTTGCCACTTAGAGAATCTTTACCTGTTGTAGCTGATTTGCTAATTTCATACGGTTTGAAAGAGCGTGTACGTCTTATCGCTTCAGGAAAATTAGTCACACCTTCTGATGTTGCATGGGCACTATGTGTAGGAGCGGATTTTGTAAATTCGGCACGTGGATTTATGTTTGCTTTGGGATGCATTCAAGTACTTAAATGCCAAATGAATACTTGCCCAACAGGAATTGCTACCCATAATCCACATTTACAAAAAGGTCTAAATCCTGCAAACAAGGCGGTTAAAGTTGCTAACTATGTGAAAAATTTAGTGCATGAAGTAGAAGTCATTGCACATTCATGTGGGGTCAATGAACCTCGGCTATTAAAACGAAATCATGTAAGAATTATGCAATCTAATGATATCTCAGTTCGTTTTGATAAACTTTATCCACCGCCCACTATTAAGAGTATCAACGAGATTTGAAGGTTACGTAATTTTGAAGACAAGCGTATCTGTTGCTAAAACAGGTTAATGCCAAATACGACATAAAATTTTATACTTTTTGTTCTACATGAGGGTTCTTTATGAAGCTGACTAGATACGTAACTTTAATTGTGTTTATTAGTGTTATTCTTACCTGCCGTGTTTATGCCTCTCCAGTTAAAACTGAAACAGCCATTTTTGCAGGAGGATGTTTTTGGAGTATGCAGCACGATTTCGAAAATTTGCCAGGTGTCATTAGTACAACCGTGGGTTATACAGGTGGGAATGTTGCGAATCCTTCTTATGAACAAGTATCTTCTGGAACGACGGGGCATCTTGAGGCTATTAAAATTACATACAATCCAACAAAAATTAGTTACGAAAAATTAGTTGATTTCTATTGGCATGATACCGATCCAACAGATGCATTCGGACAATTTTGTGATACGGGTAGTGAATACCACCCTGTTATTTTCTATCTTGATAAAAAACAACAATCTATTGCGATGAATAGTAAAGAGCAGCTCGAAAATACAAAACGATTTAATGAAGTTGTAACACGGATTTTACCTGCGAAACCATTTTATCCAGCAGAAGAGTATCATCAACATTATTCTGACAAAAATCCTGCTGCATATAATGCTTATCGTACCGGCTGTAATCGTGATAGCACCCGAGATAAAGTTTGGGGAAATTGAATTTAATTCGTTAGCGATTAACTACACAGTGCATTTGCGCATATTTAAGATGTCTAAGTACAACTAAGGAGAATACCGATTCAAAACGCGTCATGATTCATCCAAGATGAAACTCAAGTTGAAGGAGTCAAGTTGCTTACGCATAATTGGACGGTCGGTAGAAAGCTGGGCGTAGCTTTTGCTTCGGTGTTGTTTTTATTTGCCGGAGTGGTGCTGCTCAGTGTGGCGCAAATCAATCGCTTACAGAAAAGCTCTGAACTGTTGCGCAGTGACGGCTTATATAAATCCTCATTGGCTCGAACTGCCCAATCAGCGGCAAGCTCCCAAGTCGCTGCACTTTATTCGTTGTTTTTTCTCGATCAACGCGACGCCAGAATCCCGGTATATCGAGCTATCGACCAGAACAAGAGCAAGTTTTCGCAAGCGCTAGTCGAGTTGCGAAATGCAAATAGCAATCCGAAAGAGTTGGCCATTTTCGATCAAGTACAAGCAGCTCGCGAACATTTCGAGGCCGCTGCCGGTGCGACCTACGACGAGATTGAACTTGATCCTATGAGCGCCAAGAACGTGATGGTCAACCAAACCGTACCGCAACTTGCCGAACTCGAACAGCGACTAGAAGAATTGGCCACATCGCAAAATCAGCGCGTCGAGTCAGAGATTGCAGCCAATGGCGAAGCTGGCGAAATCGCAGAGAAATTGATCATCACGTTTGGCGCATTGGCGACGGTAATTGCGGCGCTATCATCGTATGCAATTACCAGATCGATTGTGCGCCCATTGAGTAGCGCAGTGCAATTTGCCGACGATATCGCGCAAGGGTGGCTGAATTCAACAATTCCAAAGACCGGCGACGGTGAATTGAAGACTTTGTTGCTCGCGCTGGACCGGATGCGCCTGGGTATCGATGCGCGTGAAAAGCACATCAGTGTATTGGCGTATTACGATCCGCTGACAGGGTTGCCGAATCGCACAAAATTTCATCAGCAATTAAGCGCAAAATTGGTCGGCGGCGCAGCGCAGATTCATGAAATCAGCGTGATGACAATGAATTTAAATCGCTTTAAAAACGTCAATGATGCGCTGGGCTATGAAGCAGGTGACGCCTTATTGAAAGAAGTCGGTAAACGCATCCAGGCGATACTTGAAAACACCCATGGTATGGTGGCACGGCAGCAAGCCGACGAATTCAGCATCTTGCTGCCGGTCGATAGCACACATTATGCAACGGATATCGCTCAACAAATCCTCGTCGCCATGTCTGAACCGATCAATATCGCTGGTCAGCCGGTAGACGTCGAAGCCAGTATCGGCATTGCGCTGTCGCCACAGCACGGAGTTGAACCCGACCGACTTTTATTATGTGCGGACCATGCGATGCAAGCCGCAAAGCTCACCCATAGCGGTCCAGTCATTTATGACCCAATACATGCGAAGGGCATTAAGGATAATTTGACCTTATTCAGTGAATTGAGAAATGCGGTTGAACAAAATGAATTTGTCTTGTACTACCAACCGCAGCTTTGCCTTAAGACAAATACTGTATTGCGCGCCGAAGTATTGGTGAGTTGGCAGCATCCGAAGCGCGGAATCGTACCGCCCGACAGCTTTATTCCATTCGCGGAGCAAACCGGTGCGATTCGGAAAATCAGCCGCTGGGTGCTGGAACATGTCTGCATCCTGCTTGCGGCCTGGCAGCAATCTGACGTAAAACTCGGGCTTTGTGTCAATTTATCGGCACGTGACCTGACTGCTCCAGGATTCCTCGAATTTGTCGATGGGCTCTTGAACAAATATCGTATCGACCGAACCTTATTGAGCCTGGAAATTACTGAAAGCGCCGCGATGGAAGATCCGGTGCAATGTTTGCATACGCTGAAACGCTTGCGCGAGCTCGGCATGCGTTTATCGATCGACGACTTTGGCACCGGCTACTCGTCGCTGTCTTACTTAAAACGCCTACCAGTCGCAGAAATCAAGATAGATAAATCCTTCGTGCTGAACATGGATAATGATGCCGACGACGACAAGATCGTACGCTCAACCATCGATCTGGGTCATATCATGGATCTGGAAGTGATTGCGGAGGGTGTTGAAACGGCAGCGTCGCTGCAGTGTTTACGCGAATATGGGTGCGATTTCGCGCAGGGCTATTTCATCGCCCGCCCGATGCCGGTTGATCGCTTTGAAAATTGGCTGAAGGAACAGCGAAAATCGACTTGAGAAGACAGGGGCAATCAAAAACACACCAAAAATTTATGTTTTCTATTTTTTTAGAAAAAAATTTCAATGTTGGTGCACGGTGTCCTTTCCGCAAGTCTGCGGAAAGGACACGAATCAACATCACTGTATCTTCCGATTTTTCCTAGCGAGCCAGGATTGGAGATGTATGCATTTACTTTTGGAAGTGACTAGCGCCTTTCATATTTCATCCCCTTTTATTTGGGAAGCCGCTCGTTTTATCTTGCGCAGAACTTTGTGAAGACGAATCAGGTTTTACTTTTCCTGCTGTTATCTCCTTTTCCCTAAGAATTTCTGCAACACGTCTTTGTATAGTTTCTTCTTCTGTCTCAAGCTTCTTAGGCATGCGAATCATTATTGAGTCATAAACTTCTTGTGAAGATAATGTATTTAATTTTACAATAGCGTCTCGTGGAGTAAGCTTATCTTCCATGACAAGAAATTTGAGAATTGATTGATATTCTTCTGTATAACTAAAATAAGGCTTATTTTCTTTAAGATCTTTTCCTCTTAGACCGTGGTCATAAAAATTCTCTAAAATAGAAGCCTCTTTCAGATTGAGCCCTTTCAGTTCATCAACAGCCTGGTCAGGCTGAACCATTTTTTCTTTAATTAAAAAAAGTAGTGCAGTTAAATGTTCACCACAGAACAATGAATGTGGGAATTCAAGAGCAGCCCATGCACGAAGATGATCACCTCTTAGCCCTTCCTCATAACATGATTCTAAAGCAGTAGCTTGTAAATCAGTGAGTTCATTTATTTCATTAATAGCATTTTCTTTAGTAAGTTTTCCCTCTTTCATAAGAAAGATAAGCGCGTCCTTATGCTCTTCTTCAAAAAAGTCTGTCAGCCCGCCATACGGATTATATTTTGGAGATCGCCATTTTCGTAAATCATTCTCAGTCAAACCTAATTCAGGATGTTTTTCTAATAAACGTATTTCAACATAACCTATAGGTCGTTGGAATTTAGGGAGGCCCCCCCCCCTGAAAGAGTACCTCATGCTGTTTAAGAAAATTTCGCGCAGCAGCATCAGAAGATGCTATGTCTCTATTTTTATCGGAGCCTGTCATATAGTTACCCCTCCACTAAATATGATATGTGTTCATTATACCATTCTTTGTATAGCGATTGACACATGGCAAAAATACCATATTGTAACTACATGATTTTTCTATTCTATTTTAGAGTTCTTTGTAACTTTTTAGCAGGAGCAAATGTTGCACTTTTTGTGCATACAATTCACTTGAGTCAGAACTTTTTGATTTATTCTATTGATTTATATCGATATATTCGCTAATCTTGCCGCCATATTTTATATGGATAGCCCGCATGAGCCACGGCAACGAATTGCCAAAAGTGATAGACAAGTCACAAGCTGACATTGATGCCGCTATCGCTGCGATTAAAGCCAGTAATATTCCAAATAGTACCCAAGATTTTGCGATCTCTTGTATTAAACTAGCTGTCTGGTTACCTAAGGCGCTTCTCGAACACAAGATTAAATTATCCAATTTACGCAAACTCATATTTGGACTTGGCAGAAAAAATAAAAAAAAACCGAAGGATTCAGCGCAATCAAGTGTTAACAATGCAGATGACGCTAAAAAAAATGATGTTGGAAAAACATCTTCTAACGCCGAATCAGTTGAAAGTGAAGCGCTAACAACGACCAATGAAATCGCCAAACCTAAACCAGGGCATGGACGCTTATCTCATTTAGCTTATACCAACACCATTGAGCATCAGATATTAACTGCTGAACATAAAGCGGGAGATTTATGTCCTACACTCTGTGGTGGAAAATTATATTGTATTGAGCCTGGTGTAATTGTGCGTGTTAAAGGACAGAATCTAGCAGCAGTACATAAATATTGGATTGATAAATTACGCTGTGCATCCTGTAGTTATATAGTGAAAGCCGATATTCCAAATCATGTTGGAAATGAAAAATATGATGCTGCATTTAAAGCAATATTAGCGCTACAAAAATATTATGTTGCCGTACCATTCAATAGACAAGCTTACTTTCAGTCTTTGCTAGGAGTTCCGTTACCCGCATCAACACAATGGCAGCTTATTGAAGAAGTGGGTGGTGCTGCACTGCTTGTATTTCCAACTTTAGAATATATTGCTGCAAATGGTGAGCTCGTTCATAATGACGACACCAATGTTAAAATTACCGATGTCATTCGCCATAACCGCACGCACCCAAGCAAAGAACGGACTGGCATGTTTACAACAGGCATTCTTTCACGCACAAATCAACGCGATATTGCGCTATTTTATAATGGTACGATGCACGCGGGCGAAAACATGGAAAAACTACTTAAAAAGCGTGATACAGATGCTTGCGAAGTATTACAAATGTGCGATGCTTTGAGTCGCAATATTCCTGCTTCACTTAAGACTATTCTCTGCAATTGTTTAAGCCACGGATTTCGCAAGTTCAACGATCTTAAAGAATTTTATCCCGAACAATGCATTCGAGTGATTGAGCTTATCGCTGATGTTTACAAAAATGATGAACAAACTGTCGAGTTTACAAAACAACAACGACTTGAATATCACCAAGAACACAGCGCTCCGATTATGAAGCATTTGAATGAGTATATTGCGCATCAATTAGATAGCAAACAAGTTGAACCCAACGATTCACTTGGCAACGCCATGCGTTATATGTTGAAGCATTGGCACGCGTTGTCACAATTCCTACGTATTGCTGGGGCACCCCTTGATAATAATATCCTGGAGCGCGCATTAAAAATCCCTATTCGCGGACGGCGCACCTGGTTATTTTATAAAACTGAATATGGCGCCATGATTGGTGGCGTGCTAACTAGCATCATCTATACTTGCGCCCTATCAGGTATCAATCCATTGAATTACCTGATTGCTTTGCAAGAGCATAAAAAGCAAATTGTTAAAGAGCCGGAACGTTGGTTGCCGTGGTGTTACGAAGATACTCTTGCATCATCATTAGCAGCATGACTTGCTACACATCGCCAATCTTTAGGAATGCCTGCCTTTGTGGGATCACCTTGCGCTAAGAGAATTTGCAATTCACTCGCACGAATGGAGACTGCACTTGTTTTACTTGTTGGCCACCAAGCTAGCTTTCCTTGACTAAATCTTTTTTGAGCCATCCAGAATCCACTCGCGTCATACACTAATAATTTAACTGATGTACGCGCACAATTTGTAAATGCGAATATTGTTCCACTGAATGGATCGCAGAAGAGTTTTTGTTGGCACTGCGCTTTAAGACCACATATGCCTTTTCTAAAATCCACAGGCTCTACAGCAAGTAACAATCGATGTTGTGGTGTGATTTGTAGCATCGCATTACACCATAAATTGAGTGATAATTGCTGGTAAAGATGCAACAGGAATTGCACTGACCTTTAAGACGCAGCCATTTATGCGATGCAATTCAATTGAACATATCTGTGTACTTGTGCATAACGAAGTTATTGATTGGCTAGTCAATGGTGCTAGCGATTCTGTTTTGGCTTCAATAAAATTAATACTTGTGCAAATATTTAGGTTTTCTTTAATCTGATTGGTATTAAGGCTTAACACATTGGTAATGGCAGTTAACGGGTAACGATCGATTAGCGGTTTAACTTTATCCCAAAGATATTCAGGAATTTTGCCGCGCTTAATGCGCGTTGCTCGCCAGTGATCGAAATGTGATTTTGCTTCATCTAATAATGTATGTTGCTGCATGGCTTGGCCCCAATTAAGATATTAAGGCTGATAGGGTATTAGTTAGCAGGGGTTGGTGTCACGCAGTGCTGCCGAAAGTCCACGGTGCACGGAGCTGGGGCGGGGGTCAAATCGAAAGTGTGCCGCAGGCACACGAAGCATCCTATAAAAAACTTTAAGGGGTCTGGCCCCAATGCTGCTTATCTGAGAATACCCTCAGTGAATTAGAGTCCGCTTCACTGACAATTGGGTAAAGTTGGCGCATGTGTCGATCGGCCATATTCGTTCCTTGAGGCAAAAATTGGTGTAATATTTTTTATCATTTATTGATCTACAGAATAGCAAATAAGCGTTTAATTGGCATGAGAATGTAATCTTTCGCCCTTTTGCATAGGTGGGTGGTGGTTTTCTTGCCCATTGAGATCATATGAGTGATGGAATGGATGAGATTTGTAGGAGGTTTTATCGAACTAAGCTAATACAACATTATGCTTTGGCATTGCATGTGTCATACAGAAAAAAATTTAAGAATTGATAAGATTTGGAAGGATATTAGCCTATTTTCTTGCGCGCGACTTTCGCGCGACTGAGTTGTGCTCTCTTATGCTTTCTCGTGCTTTTTAAGACAATTGTAACGATCGTCTGCCGAAAATAACGTATATTAATCAATGAGTTATTTTGCTGTTATTTCGGAGTTATTAGCTTTTAACCTGTTGGTCCTGCGTTCGAATCGCAGACGGCCCACCAAATAAAGCTAAACCAATCAAAAAGTTACATTTCAAATCTCTGCTTCAAAAGCCTGTTCAAAAATTCACTGCGTGAGTTTTGCGTGACATGATCATTTATTTCCTGCCCCAAACCTTTTCAATTTATTAAAATCAAACTAATTTAACAATGGAGAAAATATGAACGTCAAATTAATGCTAATCTGTTTTTCAGTGGTTTTTATGATTTCAACTGTTGGTTATGCGAAGCCAAATTATGATGCAAGTGATTTAAAAAAGTTTCAAGAGACCAATGCATGTCGCAATTGTAATTTAAGTAATGCTTCAGTATATGGTGATCATCGACATGCAGATTTAGTCGGTGCAAATATTTCTGATGCTTCATTTCATGGCGATAACACCATGGCTGATTTTTCAAATGTTGTCGGTACGAAAGCTTATATTTCTGATGGCTCGGAAGCGAAGTTTATCAATGCCGTTTTAATTGATGCATCATTCGATGGAAATTTTACGAATGCGGATTTTAGCAATGCAGTTGTTCGCGGTGCTAGTTTTTCTCATACAAATTTGTATGGTGCAAAGATTTCGGCTCAGCAATTAATGGATGTTCGTTCTATATGCGATGCTATTTTACCCGATGGAACAAAAGGTAAATGCACATAAACATTTTTTAGGTATGTTATGAATAGATACGTCGAATGTAGTTTTTGCAAAAAACAGATGGTGCCTAGAATTGTTTTTTTATCAGGTACTCCGCGTTATTCAATATGTCCTTTTTGCGGCAAGCGACATAAAAAATTTATAGGATTTTTGCGTTCTTTTATTTTGTCGATGCTGAAATAACACTTTTGCTTACTTCTTAAGTAACGACAGTATTGTCTCACGATCAATACTTCAAACAAAATTTTCATATTCTCTCCACGAGCGCATCGTCCGGAAAACCAGGTATTTTTGGTTATGGCTGGGAGGAGTGGCCGATTTATCTGGCTGGGTCACAGCGATGGATTAATGCAGTAGCTGGAAAACAAGGTGTAATCGGCGAATTCCTAATTTAAGCCGCAATTGGAAGTTGAAATAATCCCTTGCAGTGCGATTTCCACTTATAACTATCTACTGAAGTGTTATGTGAGGCTGTTTGCGTGCTTTTTTGTGTTGGTGTCATCGCATTTAACGATGTATGTGACCTGTCTTGATTGAAATAACGCTGGTATTCGTCAAGTTTCTTTTGCAAATTGGATGAATTCCAAAATAATATTTGATCAAGTAACTCATTTCGAATACTCCTAATGAGGCGCTCAATAAACGGATGCGACTGTGGGGTGTATGGAATGGATTTTATTTCTGTGATATTTAATATTCGTAAATTTGCTCTCCAGCGGTGATATTGAAACAGCGGGTCGTTATCGGATGATAAGCGTTTCGGTAACGGTTGTTTGGATGTAATGCGATTAAACATGCAACAAATAGCATTTCCATTCATATCGCCTGGATGTACTGAAAATCCGATTATTTTTCGGGAAAACTGATCCATTACCACCATGACCCAATAAGATTTTAACAATATGGATTCGCACCTAAAAAAATCAACAGACCACAAGGAATCCTTTGAGTTACCCAAAAATGATAACCATGATGGCCCATTATTATTTCCTGGCGAATTTTTAGAATATTTCTGCAATATGCGTCTAACCACATCTTTATTGATTTCAATCCCAAAAGCATTTTTGATTTGCATGGCAATCCGCATGCAGCCAAAACGCGGGTTTCGTTTTTTCATTTCCAATATCAATTGAATTAGTTCTTTCGATGGTCCTTTTGGGCCAGATTTTTTCATGGATTTTGCAGAAAATAGTAAATGGTATTTTCGTTTGATAAGTGCTTTATGAAATCTGATGATCGTTGCGGGTTTTATAATAATGGCTGATTTAATCAGTCTAGTTGGATTAATAAAATGTGCGAGAATTGCAAAGAATAATCTATCGAGAAATGATAATTTCGGCGAATGTTTGTGTTTTCGCGATAGTTGAATGAGTTGTTTGCGCAACATCATGTTTTCAGCTATCAAGGCTTTTGTGCCTTCTGGTTTGGCAAGCATGATAATGATGCGGATAAAATGTAATATTGAGAATGTAAATTTTAGCATGTGGTGCATGATAAGGATGGTTTTACAGTAAATCAATAAAGTTTTTTATTCGGTAGACTATTAGTGCCCTGGAAATACATTAAGAGTAGGGTATAATATGGTCAGGAATAATGAAAGAGATTGACCATGCCATCGAAATCTATGCAACAAAGAAAAGGTTGCCTTGAAGGAAAATATTGGGTTCCTCCTTATAAGAGAAAAAGAATTGATAAAAATGGTAAATCTTATATGGAAGAGGTAAAAGGATATTGTGCTAGTTATCACAGTCCTTTTTACAAGCTTGCTGACGAAGAAAAAATGTCATTCGATTTACTCTATTTTGCATTAACTGTTTATGGTGAGGCGAGGAATCAAAATGACGCCAGCAGATATGCCATAGCATGGATTGTTCAAAATCGGTTTATAAAATCCGGTAATAATTCATATCAAAAAGTCGTGTTACGAAGAACCCAGTTTTCTTGTTGGATGCCATCAGATCCTAATTATGAAAAATTAAAACATCCTGGGAAAAATGGTCCAGCAGATAACAGTGCTTGGCAAAGAATAAAAATCATCGTAAAGGAAGTTCAACATGCGCCAAAAAACAAAAATCCTATTCCAGGCGTTTGCAACTACTTCAGCGGTAAGCCGAAGAAAAAGTGGCAAGAACATTATTTTGACTTGCCTGGTGTACTCAATTTTCATTTTGTTAAGTTTAAATAATAGTTGTTTGGCTGCTTCATTTGCAGATATTCAAGAAAAAATTCGTACAAAATCTATTTGTCAAATCGATTATAATTTTTCTAAAACTGCTGCGATTGTTAATTCAGATTGTGGCTCAGCCATTTATATTAATTTTAAGACAAAGCAGACAAAAACTATTGTAACGGGCTGGCCTAATGCTTACCCTGTGTGGAAAACAGATACTCTTGTCCATATAAAAGGATCTTGCGAGACAGGGTGTTCGCAGTCAATTATTTTTTTGGCGCCGGCGACAAGTATAGTTTGTCCTACTCATGAATTTAGATTCGAAAGCTTAAACCTCGATGAGCCGCCTGATTTTTATAACAATAACCCACTATTAATTGAGCCGTATAAAAAAATTTATGTTTGTTATGCTGAAGATAATGTTATCCAGGTGTTTAGGATGCCAAGAAAATTGCAAGCTAACATTTATCCACCTAAGGGATGCTATGCAGATGAAGCACGTATTCGTAATCATCATCTTGTGATAATCTATCGAAATTCACATGAAAATATGAAAAAAATCATTTATCCAAAAATTCAATTTCATTGAGAGTTTGTTTTTATGTCGAATCATGATGGAAGTTATTTGATTAACAAAATGCTTTTTCTTTTGAATGAATATGAAGTATTTAACCTCTTTGGAAAAGAAAAAACATTACACTCTTTAAGTGAAATTAGATGTGGGTCGTTATCATGATTGTAATGACGGCGAGATTTTGGATGACATTGGTAAATATTTAGGTGTTTGTTACAATTGCTGGGAATATGGTAATAATTTTGAAAGTGGAATTTGCAAAAAATGTCATAGTCGATAGCTCATTGCTATTTTTGTCTGCTACGAAGATACAACGCCTTAGCATTGGTACCGGGATGCACTCTTTCTTCGATTTCAAATATTTCCAACTTTCCTCTGACTAAATCGCTCAGCTTTTTAAAGCCATAAAGTCTCGAATCAAAGTCAGGCTTCAACTTCGTTAAATAACCGCCAAATGTTCCTAGATAAGCCCAGCCCGTATCATCATAGGAATTATTGAGCGCCTCAAGAACAAAGTCTTTTGGAAACTCCTGCGTCGAGTTTTCTGTAATTTTCGCTCGTTTAATAGGTTGTATGGCACGTTTTAACGACTTATTAACTAATTGAACCGGTTGAACTACTGGCTGCAAAATTTCGGTAAAAATAAACTTATTACAAGCATTGCGAAATGCTTCCGGAGTCTTTTTTTCTCCAAAACCAAAAACTTGCAATCCCTCTTCTCTCATACGATTAGCAAGACTTGTAAAGTCACTGTCACTAGAGACAATACAAAAGCCACCAAAACGATGAGTGTATAGCAAATCCATCGCATCAATGATTAATGCACTATCAGTTGCGTTTTTTCCCGTAGTAAATGCAAATTGTTGCATTGGCTTTATAGCATGTTTGTGCAAAACCTTTTTCCATTGGGCGCTTAATTGAGAAGTAAAATCGCCATAAATTCGTTTTACGATGGCTTCACCATAACTGGCAATTTCCGTTAGCAAACCTTCAATGATCTCTGCGCGCGCATTATCCGCATCAATCAGTACTGCTAATTTGAGAGTAGACTCTTCTGATGTAATTTTTGTAACCATTAGCTCATTTATTCCTTACTTATAATTATTCAACGCATTATAGGGTTGATCGCCTGGCTTGAATCAGCGATTGCGTAACCAAGAGATCGGTATTTTTTAAATCGTTTCTGATACATTTTTATTAGCATAGGCATTTGTACATCAACGTAATCATACACTCTGATTTCATTTTTATCTGGGTGGTATCGATGTAGTCGGCCTATATATTGTTGCAATGTCCCATGCCAAGAAATAGGCATAGTTAAGAATAATGTATCTAGTCGCGGATCATCGAATCCTTCGCCAATGTAACGACCTGTTGCGATGATTAGTAGTTGCTGACTCTCTGGGGTGGCATCCAGTTCTTCCATCGCGTTTGTGCGTTCTCGTTTAGATAGAGTTCCTTTGAGGACGATTAAATTTTTCACGCAATGTTTAAATTGTTCAGCCAATAAATCTACATGTTCTGTTCGCTCTGTTAGTATTAACGGCGAACGTCCCTCTTTTATGACACTCAGAACGTCGTCAATAATTTGTTGATTACGAGATTCATTCGTAATCAGGGCTGCGTAGATATCATTGAGTGGTCTTTTGTTGTCGCTGATATGTATCATAAAATTTGTTTGTTTTGTTTGAACGATGTATTTGCACTGATCATTTAAAAAATCTTTTGGCTGGACACGATGGCGAACAGGGCCGCACTGCATAAAAATAATCGGGTGATGGCCATCCTTTCGGAAAGGAGTGGCTGTTAGTCCTAAGACGTAGTGCGCTTTTACTTGTTTCATGACTTTTTCAAAACTAAACGCAGAAATATGGTGGCACTCATCAATAATCACTTGTCCGTAGTTACACACAATATCATCGACTTCATCATTTCGAATTATGCTTTGCAACATGGCAACGTCAATGACGCCTTGCGGGTTGCGTTTGCCTGATCCTATCGTGCCAATTTCATTGATTGGGATATCAAGAAATAGAGAAATTTTTTCTTGCCATTGTTTTAGTAATTCTTGTCTGTGCACTAAAATCAGTGTATTGACTTTTCGCTTAGCAATCATCCAAGTGCCAACTACAGTTTTTCCGAATGCAGTTGTTGCTGCTAAGACGCCGATATTGTGTTGGGTTAGTTTTTTTGTGGCAAGCAGCTGATCTTTTCTAAGTTCGCCAGTAAAAGTGACACTAATTGGATTGCCAGCGAAGGTTTTGTTTATCACTTCCGCTTGGATTTGATATTCATTGAGGCATTCAATTGCATCTGGCATGCATCCTCTGGGTAATCCAATATGATCTGGAAAATCTTCACCGCAGCCAATGACTCGCGGTTTATTGTATGTTGATAGACGTAATGCTTGAGTCCGGTAGAATTCTGGATTTTGAAAAGCGGCCAGCTTTTTTAAGCGATTCAGCATGATGGAAGGTAGCTCTGCTTTTGGAATGTAAATTAAATTGGCCATTGTTATTTGAATCGTGGCTGGTAGTGGTTCTCTGATGATTAACTTTTCTGAAGCATCAGAGGAGCGTTTTTCCCAGGGTGCTGTATTATTTTCATTATCATTGTCTGCGTGAATATCAATTATTTGATTATTTTTGGTGAGTTGAGCAACCAACACATCGACATCTTGATAAGTCATTTTTCGCAAACAGGAAAGAAATTCCCATTGATCCGGGTGAGGGTTAAGATGCTCGTCGATAAATACGCTATTCTTTTGCTCGCGCCGCTTTCCCTGTAATGGAAAAGCAATTAAATTTCCAAAGCCCCCTTTCGGCATAGTGTCTTGATTAGGGAATAGTCGATCATAGGATTCAAGACTCAATTGATGTCTTTGTTGCATGGTTAGTGTGAGTAACCCACATCCTAATTTTCTAGCAAGTGATGCGGGAATGGATGTTTCAAAGAATATCCAGATATGCGCCCCATTGCCTGATTGAGAGCGTTCCAGTGCCGCTGGAATGTTCATGCCGGCACAAACCTTCAAAAAAGCACTGGTGTCCTCATGCCAGCTTGCTTTGTCAAAATCAACAGCGAGGAACTTGCAGGATTCATCTGTTAGAAGAGGATATACTCCCGCCATAATTTTTCCGACTAGATGATCGTAAATGACTTGATTGGTGAGGGGTAATAATTCACGTTTATTGCAGATGCGGCATTGAATTTTAGGTGTAGTGCACCGGCATTTTATCCAATGGTTGATGCAGGCAGGTGAGTAGCCGACTTTGCCATTTTTCCCTTCCCAACGCTGAGCGTAAATATCATCTCGTCCTCGAAATAATGAGCGAAACAATGTGATTTTCTCATCCACTGATAGTTTGAATTTTGGGGTTGGTGATATGAGTTCGGTGGCTGGGATGATCTTAGGGCTTTCAGTCTGCAATAAATTATCTTTTTGCAGTAATGCTTGTAGTTCTGCGTTTTCGGCTCGCAGTTGGTCACGTTCCGCAATAACTTGCTGAATTTGTTCTGGAGTTAATTGAGTCATTACTCATAGACACATATTAATGATGCGCAGATATTACACTACATGGCAATGTTTTACTATCCATAATGTTATAGATTTGTAGTTATATTTTAGATGCAAAAAATACCTACAATAGGGTTAAATTGCATTTAAAATATAACTAAATCTTGTAAAAATTATAATATAAGTGCATTATATGCTTATGAGAGGCATATTATGCAAATAGATAATAATGATATTATAAAGACTTTAGGCCCATTGGCGGCCCGCTTGGTTGCGACACTTTATAGTATTAATCGCCCAATTTTTCATTTTGCGGAAGCAGAAAAAATCTTAGGTGGGCGAGGTCCCGCATCTAAGGTGCTCTCCCAGTTGATTAATCATGGCGTGGCCACCCGCTTGAAGTCAGGGACATTTCGTCTCATTCCATTTGAATTGGGTTTTGAGCGGGAATATTTAGGTAATCCTTATATTGTTGCGCGTGAACTGGTACTAGGTGGGCATGAAGACGTAAAAGAAGAATATTATCTTTCCTATGGTTCGGCATTTGATTTGTATCAGATGGTAACGCAACCGCAACTTATTGTATATGTGAGCTCTTCTAGAATGATTCGCTCTCGAACGATACAAGGAACTGAATTTCGATTTGTACGTTGCAAAACAAAGGATTTTTTTGGCATTACAGAAATATGGATTGATAAAAATGAAAAAGTCCGTGTCAGTGATTTGGAGCGCACACTGCTAGATGGTTTAAAACAGCCGGCTTATTGCGGAGGATTTTCTGAAGTAGCAAAAGCGTTTTCAATAAAACACGAATTAATCGATCCGCAAAAACTAATCGATTACGCATTAAAGTTAGATGTTGGTGCTGTGAATCGAAGACTTGGATATTTGATGGAGCTTTATCAGATTGGTTCACGTATTCACTGGGAGTTTTTGCGAACGACACTTACTTCCACATATCAACTGCTTGACCCTGAGCTTCCTGTCGAGGGTCACCATATAGCAAGATGGCGGCTAAAATTAAATATTTTGCAAGAAGAGCTTCTTGCGATTAGAGGAACATAATGCATGATTTTACAAAGTCAGATTTCTAAACTTTCTAACCGTTTGCTGAAAGAACTTGGAGGTAGACGGATACCAGAGAATATATTGGAACGGGATTATTGCATTGCATGGTTTTTGGTGGGATTATCACGCACGTCTCTTCGAAATAAGCTTGCGTTCAAGGGTGGAACGGCACTGCGTCGATGTCATTTTTCTGAGTATCGTTTTTCAGAAGACCTCGATTTTACACTTTTGCAACCACTTACTTTTACGGAGATACAACAAGAGCTTCTGTCAGTATATGAAGAGGTGAAACGGGCTTCAAATATCACTTTTCGGTTTTCGCGTTCTGATTCAATTGCGCATCAAAATTGTTATACATTTTATCTTCTGTATGAAGGGCCTCTCCCTGTAGTCTCAACTCCCAAAGAAATCAAGGTTGATGTAACAATCAAGGAGCGAGTTTTTTATGCGCCAGAAGAGCTTGCTGTGCTCAAAAGCTGTGAAGAATTTATGGATCTTCCAGAGGGAGAAAAAATTTTAGTTTATTCTCTTTCCGAAATTGTTACTGAAAAAACGGTAGCACTTCTTGATCGAGCAAGAACAGAGCCACGTGATCTCTACGATCTGTGGTATCTCACGGAAAAAAGCAGTACCGTGGACCTCGGTGATTGTCTGGAGGCAATCAAGGCAAAGTTGGCGCATCGGGGGAAAACGTTGGATGAGGTTTGTGATGAATTTCATAAAAAAGAAGTGAGGCTTAAGAAAACCTGGGAAACCAGGCTTTCGGCGCAAATGGCAAGTCTGCCTGAATTCGATAATGTTTATCGAGCGATAAAGAGAGTTTTTCGACAGGCTAAAATTACCGATGTTTAGGTGAAATTAAATTTTTTAAATGTCATAAGGTGTCAACATAGAACTCAACTTTTCATCTACATGTAGAAAAATAGCTTGATGATCTGAAACCAAGTTTTTTACTCGAGAATGATGCACTGGATCTGTTTTATGATTGAGTTCTGCAAAGAGAGGTGCTGTGTTATCTGGCAGCCCATGCTTATTAATTAATTTTTCTTGAATAAAATGATAGGACATTTTTTCTTTCGTTTCATTTTCAGATTTTCCTACTAGTGAGACAAATGAATGAATAGTGGATTCTAGGGCTTCACGTAATGGCAGCACGGCTTCTTCATGAAAATCACTTGCAATCAATACTTGCGCCATGCGTTGTTTGCGTGAAGCATGTGCTAGATGTTTTTTAGCAAGCTGAATTTGTTTTTCTTGAGCTTTCTTTTGGATTTCAGAAAATTGGCTGGATGTATGCAAAATTTCTGTAGGATGGTTGAGTGTAAGTATTCCAGCCGCTGCTAATCGCTGAATGATTTCAAATGTTTGTCGATCTAATGTCTCTAAGGTTATTGCTGTGTTGCCAAGTGATTCTCGTAATTTATTTTCTATTTCGCCAGACTGTTTTTCAACAATAGCAAGTACAGTGTGTTGGCCTGTTTCCTTGTTATGATGGGATTGTATTAAATCGACAGAGCCATCATAGTCTTTAGTTGGTTCTGTGCACACACTGGTTTTTTCAGTTGTAAACTCCGCTTTTTCAGATGATCCCATCAGATTTTCCATGCGTTCCATAAATGCCGCACGTCCTGAAGGTAACCGCATTTCTTTGAGATTACCATCTCCTTCTAGAACACCTTGAGCCAGTGTTTGTTTTTGAGCAAGTAATCCAAGCATTCTATGTTCTATGCTATCTTCACAAACCAAATTGATAACTTGCACCGAGCGAGTTTGGTGTTTGCGCCATGCACGTGCAATACGTTGTTCTAGCTTCGCTGGATTCCAAGGTAAGTCTAGATTAATAACAACATTGGCATTTTGTAAATTTAATCCAACACTTCCAGAATCCGTGGATAAAAATAATCGGCAATGTGGATCTTGTTTAAAACGATTAATATCTTCTCGTCGTTTATGCTGTTTCACTGAGCCCGTGTGCCAAGCCGCATCCCAGTGTTTTTTCTGCGTCCACTCACGAACAAGTTGTAGCATTCTCTCCCATTCAGAAAAAATAATAATTTTTGTGTTTTTATCTGCGAGTAACTCGGGAAGAATTTTTTTGAGTTCACGTAGTTTCGGTGAAATACGACATTCAGAATCCAGAATATAAGGTGTATCGCATATCATGCGCATACAGGAAAGCCAGCGTTGCAATTTTTCAAATTCATCTTTATATAATGGTCGTCGCTGAGCCTGAGCCAATAAGCGTGCCACTTTATCCTGGAATTCGGTGTAACGGCTACGTTGTTCGTCATCCATACCAACAAAATAATTATTAACAGTACGTTGTGGAAGCTGACCTTCTACGTCGTGTTTACGTCTGCGCAACATAATGGAGCGCACACGTTGATGCAATTCATCTAAATTTTTGTATCCGCTGGGTTTGCCTTTTTCATCTAATGCGTAGAAATCTCGATTAAATCGAAATAGCGGACCGAAAATATGTGGATCTAAAAATTGCACGATGGAGTATACATCATCAATTCGATTTTCTAATGGTGTGCCGGTTAACACAAATGCGTAACGACTTTTAAGCTCTTTCACTGAGTTAGCTGCTTTTGTTTGCCAGTTTTTGATGCGTTGGGCTTCATCGAGGATAATGACATCGGGCGATAGTAAACGCTGGATGTCAGGTCCATCCATTACAATTTGTTCATAGTTGGTCAGATAAAAAAAGGCAGAGCTTTGATATTGTTTTAGTCGATTTGCGCGTGATCCTTGAATGATAATGCTCGATAAATTAGTGAATTTCGCGATTTGCTCTTCCCATTCTGCTTTAAGCGACGCGGTTGCTACAACCAATACGCGGGAAATGTTTTTATGGCGTCGCAGTAATTCACATGCTCCGACTGCTTGCACCGTTTTACCCAATCCCATCTCATCTGCTAACAAGGCTCGTTCAGTAAACATTAAGTGCATCATGCCTTCTTCTTGGTATGGGTAGAGTGGGTGCTTCATGATATCTAATGATTTTTTACCTTGTGCTGCATCACACAAAAATATTTCTTTTTCTGATTGCTTTTGTGAGAGTGTTTTTTGATATTCAATAAAATGATTAATGTGTTGCGAAATGTGAATATATTTTTTTAGTGATTTGTTTTCAGAAATGACTTGATGTAGGGCAGTATAAGTCGAAAGCAAGTCACCAATCAGTGTATTATCGGCTGAAAAAAATGGATCTAGAAGTTGGCGCACGACGGGTTTAATTTTTTTCGGCCAGTTAATTCGTATTGTAAAATCGCGATGATCTAAAAAAATCTCAACCCTATCGTTTCCTAGTTGCGAAGCTGCTTTAAATAATTTAACGCCAGCTTTTCTGAGACGAAACAGGATGTGTTCCACGTGCTTACAAGTACCCAATCTATTACTGGTGTAGTCTGGGCAATCACATGAGTTAATTTGATCGGTGAGAGAGCGGATTTCAACACGATATTGCTTATCTTGTTTGGAGCGCACTAAAAACGAGCTAAAATAGGTAAAGGCAGTGTCTGTATTTTCAACTCGAAATTTCTCTACTTGTCCACGCAAGCGTCTGCGCTCTATTTCATCCGCATCGGTTGTATTCCAACCAATAATGTCTAGGTTGATATTGTGGGTTTTATTGCGTTTTTTGGTTTTTTTGGTGCGCATGAGAGGGCTCTTTATTCGTGTAGATATTTTATCTAAGTTAAATGCGCTCTATTGTAGCGATTATAATGATTTCGTCT
>JABDBD010000013.1 GCA_013288815.1 Gammaproteobacteria bacterium
GGCAAAATTTTTTAACTGTTAATTTGGCAAGTTTATTGTTGTGTTGCTCAAGCGCTGGGTATGCTTATGACGCTCAGCTTTCTACTAAACTATTAAGTGAGCCCTCAAACAACAAGTCTTCTTTTTACGTTGGATTATTATATATTAAACCTTATAGTAATAACTTAAAATACGCGACGTTTGTATCAGGCATACAACCTTATTATCAAAGCTGGCATTATCAGGAAATTAATCCTGATTATCATCCTGCTTTTGAAATGGGAATTAACTACGCTATTCCGCATACAATGTATAGCGCAACCATGGATTGGACACATTTAAATTCAACTGACACATCTTATAAGCAAGCAAATACCAGCACGGATCTCACCACAGTTGAGTTTGTAGGGCCTCCCTATGAAATGAGCCCTCCGGTTTTTGGAATAAAAAGAGTTGATAGCAAAGTAAACTTCCAGTTCGATAATGTTTTATTAAATGCATCACGATTAGTTGAATTTGATTCGCATGTGCAAGCTAGATTTTTTGGAGGCTTAGACTTCTTAAATCTAAATCAAACGGTCACAACAACTTTTAGTAATTATGCTGGATCTCCAGCTACCCCATACAGCTATCCGCTTCCACCCGATCCTTCGTTTTCATTTCAAACCCAAAATGTTTCAAAATATTTTGGTACGGGCCCCGATCTTGGAATGAGTGTTCGCTACAAAACAAAATCAGGTTTTGGATTCATGGGTGAGTTTGTAGGACTGCTGACAGCGGGTACTGTGACGGCACAAGACAACTTCACGTCAACTTCTGCTCGTTTGACTTCACTTGGAATTGGTACTAGCCATCAACAAATTACTTCACCCAACAGCACGCAAGTTGTGATGGGTGTAGATGGTAAGCTGGGCGTATTTTACAATTATCAAGGAACAAGAATACCTGACTTAACCATTGAAGCAGGCTATCGCATGGCTTCTTATGCGAATGCAATATCAACTATTAATCCTAGCACTTTAGTTCAGCCAGGTACTGTCGTTGTTACGCCTGAGTTTGCAACAGGAACTATGGCGATTGTGTCTACTGATGCCAGAACGAGACCTTTTAATTTTAACGGTCCTTTTCTCAATATAAAAATAGCTGTAGCGTAGTTGGATAAAAATCATGGCAATTGCCATGGGATAAACTTTTCAAGCAACGCTATGGAGTAAACTTCGTGTCACGGTACCGTACACGATTTGAAGGAGAATAATGGCATGTTCAGAATGATGAGTATTTTATTTGGCGCCATGCTCTCAAGCAGTGTGTTTGCAGCTGCAGAGAGTGAGATGTCCTCTGGTAATCACTTTTTTATAGGATTAAGTCCCGGCATCACTTGGGTAACAGGTAATCAAGCACAAACATTAAATTTGCAATCTGATATCGCAAAAACCTATACGGCGGATAACAATACACCTTACTTTCCAAACGCCGAGATTTTTATAGGTTGGCAGAAAGCATTGGCTGCACATTTCATCAGACAGTCCCTGACAAGTCAGTTAGGGCTCAGTGTTGCTGTAGCAGGAAACGCAAAACTTTCAGGCGATATCTGGGAGGATGGTGATCCCAATTTTAATAATTTTAGTTATAACTATAAAGTCACTCACACACACGTTGCACTCAAAGGCAGGCTCATCGGTAAATCAAGTTTTATTCTTGAGCCTTATGTCAGTGGAAGTATTGGTGTTGGGTTTAATCGTGCGTATGGTTTTACAAGTCAACCTAAAATTTCCGGAGAAGTTGCAGCGCCGCCTTTTGGCTCCAATACCACCACTACATTTGTTTATACGCTAGGTGTTGGGTTGCAGAAATCACTCAATGAAAATCTACAAGTCGCTGTGGGTTACGAGTTTGCTGATTGGGGAAAGACCCAGTTATCACGCGCAGCTGGCCAAACACAAAACCAGGGATTAACGCTCAATCATCTTTATGCGAATCAAGTACAGTTATCCCTATTTTATATTGTTTAGCTTTAAGGATGAGACATGAAACAACAAAAAAATAGCAGATTAGTATTTGTCACTGGCATGCTGCTGCTAGGTTCAACTGTGCTGCATGCAGCACAGGCTAAATTTAGTATTGTTCCGACTAGCGGTTCCATTACTAGTCTATTATTACCGAGTAATTTTACCGAAACAGTAAGTTATCAAGTGACAAACCAAACTAAAATCACTCGCACTTTAACGATGGTTCCCATCACGGGCGTTACACAAATAACGACAGGGGCTGGAGTCTGTGCAAGTCCATTTACATTGTCTTCTCAGCAATCCTGTACGCTAACATTGTCTATTAATGGCAGCCAAATTCCATCAACGGGAATTATGGGTGGTCCAATTGTCTGTAAAACAAATAGTTCCAGCGATCCAAGTCCGGATTCTTTTCTGTGTTCGCAGCCAGACATTGGAAATACGCTAGCTGTATCAGTTACAACGTCAGGTCAACATGCGTATGTGGCAAATCAATTGAATAATACAGTCTCGTTTTGCAATGTGAATCCGGCCACCGGTTTTCTAACACAGTGTGCAGTCACTGCAACTGGGCTTATCGGTGTAGAAGGAATTGGCTTTAACCCAGCTGGAACTTTTTTCTATGGCGCAAATATAATAGGTAATACAATCACGGTTTGTCAGGTGAATAGCGCGACAGGAGCGCTCATTGGATGTGTTGATTCGGGTGGAACTGGGTTTGGTCAACCCGATGGAGTTGGATTCAGCCCTAATGGAAGCATCTTCTATACTTCAAATGTATTGAATAGTGTATCGGCTTGTTTGGTCAATCCAACAACGGGCTTATTAAGTTCTTGCGTAAATAACGCTAGCCCTACATTTAGTGCGCCATCCGATATGGCAGTTAATTCCGCGGGAACATTTGCTTATGTTACTAATAGGGCTGCGAGCACTGTTTCTGTCTGCAATGTTTCCGGGCAGACTGTCAATTCATGCAATGATCTTTCAGGAAGTAATTTCAACGCACCTGAAGGCATCACCTTAAGCCCGGATAATCTACATGCCTATATTGCTAACGCCGGAAGTAAGAATGTCACGGTTTGTAATATTCTCCAAGACGGAACAGGCTTGCTAGCCAACTGTTCTATTACTAATGGTGCATTCGTGGGTACGGGAAATCTTGGATTTAATACTCTTGGTACATTTGCGTATGTCCCCAATCAGCTGCTGAGTGCAGTATTTGTGTGTAACGCTGCGCTGGCTGATGGTACGTTATCAAGTTGTGTGCCATCTCTTGGTGCAGGATTTTCGGGGCCGGCAGGTGTCGTACTGCATTAATCTATTATCCTCTCAATGCCCAACTCTCTCCTCCACAAAAGTGTGGAAGAGAGGGAGTAATCAAGCATGGATGCATGTGTGCGTGATGACATATAACTATTCAGCGGTTGCCACTGACCCAATCGTGCCCGTGTCCGCGCCCGTGTGCGTGCCCGTTTTTGTTTGATCCATTACCAACAGATGCAAAACTATATCAAAGGAAGACGGGCACGGGCACGATTTTGGACAGTGGCAACCGCTGAATAGTTACGATGACATACACTTTAAGTTTAACTACTGGATTTTAATCAATTTATTGAATTTCGAGGTCATAGATTGAAACCTTGAGGGTGGCATTTCATGAAAAATATCCTAGAATTAAAGAATGATAGGATGATTTTATTGAGGAGATTTGAGGTGTCAAACTCAAAAGGGTTGCGTATAGGCATTATCGGTGCCGGGCCTGGTGGGCTAGCAGCAGCGGAAGCGTTGCGTGAAAAGGGATATAACAATGTGACTATTTTGGAAAAAGAAAATAGAGTTGGAGGCATGTCACTCAGCTTAAGTTATGAAACCCCCGATCATAACAAAGTTATTTATGAGATGGGAAGTTTGCAACCCGTCAGTTCGAAAATATTATATCGCTTAATGAAAAACTATAGATTGCATATTGGTAAAAATAATTTAGGAAAAAATCAGAATCCCGATGATCCTATGTTCATTAAAATATATAGTCTTACACAACACAAGACTATTATTGATTTCGCAACATATAAGTTTGGCTATCCTTTTCGAAATGCTGTGCCCATTTTTTTGGATCTGATTAAATTCATGCGATATTTATTTAAGTATCGACAATTAATAAATCCTGGATTTAAATTATCGAATCAACACTTAATAGAATTATCTATACCATATGAGCAATGGGTTGATGAAAGGCAGTTTAAAATAATTGGCGATTTATTAAAAATGCTCGGATCTACAGTCACATTTAGCAATCCTGCTCTCAAGAATACAATGCCTGCACTCATGCCAATTAAATTTTTTTTACAACTTCTTCAATGGCCGCCTACCCATCTTAGATATTTGAATGGAACACTCAAGCAAATGCGAGAAGGATATCAAGAATTATGGAATCGAGTTGCCAAGATGCATACTGTATTACTTAATGTAAATATAAAAAAAGTCATTCGGAAAGATAATATAATAGAAGTCGATGTAGGTGATACAAAACTTGTTTTTGATAAAATTATTATTACTTGTTCGCCTACCCAGGCAGAAAAATTTTTAGATATTACTGAAGAGGAAAAACAACTATTTAGTAAAATAAATTATGCGCCAGGATGGCGGGTGTCTTTTTTAGGAAAAAACTTACCTCATGATGGTTTGTATGCGTTTTTAGAGCCTTATATGGTTAAAGATCACGAGCCCTGCTTACAGTGTTTTTATCCAGAAGGAGAAGTCGGTGACGGCATATGGTTATATACCGGCGTTATCAATGTCAATAAAAAACATACCTTGCAGTCAATAAAACAAGATGCTGAAAAATGTTTTCACGATCAATTTCATGGCGAACTCATAAAATGGTTGGATGCAATGTATTGGCCTGAATATGTGCCTTATTTCAATGGAGATGAAATTCAAAACGGCATATATCAAAAACTGGAGAGCCTGCAGGGGAAAAATGATACATATTATGGTGGCGGCACATTTAGTAGCAGTACCCACGGGTCTGTTGTGGACTATGCATATTCTTCGATAAAAAAATATTTTGGCGATTAGAGTAATGGATAACTTTCTGGTAAATACAATAAAGTCCACCGAAATATTCTCATCATTAACCGAGGAGGAGTGCTTATCAATTTCACATTTTTTTGAAACAATCCAGTTGAAATGTGGCACTATACTTTTCAATCAAAATGATTCTTCTGATTGCCTCTATATTCTAGTTGATGGGAACCTATCGGCCATTTTAAAAATGACAGATGGGACGAGTAAAATTGTTGGAACCATTAAAAAAGGCGAGACGGTGGGTGAATTAGGTGTGCTCTCTCAGCAACCCCGCACTTTAACAGTTAAAGCAACGATTGGCTCAACTCTCCTTAAATTACCAGCTAATTCACTTGCTCAGATATGTCAAATACACCCCGCTGTACTCTATAAAATTATTGGTCCGATTGTTTCTCGTTCACAAAGAACCATTCAATTACTAGCGCAGAACAATAAGACTAAGCATATTGTTGTTATTCCAACAAACGACTCCGTATCTTTATCTTCCTTAAAAGCTAAAATTAAAAAAAATATTTCAAACTTTGTTAACATTACTTTATTGGTTGATAGTGAATTTGAAATAGGTGTTGAAGAAAAAAAAATTTCTAATGTGCTGGAATGTATTGAAAAAATTGAAAAAGAAAATTCAACTATATTATATTTAATTGAGTCTTATGATTCAGCATTATTGAAAGTATGCATAGAAAAAGCTGATGATATTTATTTTGTTTCAGATAGCAATTCAAATCCTAACTACAGCGAATTTGTTCGGCAACTTCTAAGTAATAGGAAGCAGCTCAACGATGTTCGTGATATTTTGGTTCTGCAACATAATGATAGCAAAATTTTACCTGGTAGCACCGAATCGTGGCTGATTTACCATCGCTTTTCACTTTATCATCATGTCCGCACCCACAATGATAATGATTATCAACGTTTGCTACGATTCATGTTAGGAAAAACAACAGGGCTTGTCTTGGGCGGTGGTGGAATGAAAGGGTGGGCTCACCTAGGCGTCATTAAAGCATTAGAAGAAGCAAATATTCCCATCGATATGACTGGAGGAACCAGTATTGGATCTATTGTCGCTGGGTGTTTTTCATTGAGTGAAACTTATGAAGCGACATTAGAAAAATTTCGTTTTATCATGAATGCAGATCCAAAATTATTTAAACTGAAAAATTTTACGTGGCCAAGCATTTCAATATTAAGCTCTAAAAACAATACTGAAGCGTTAATAAAAGCGTTTGATAATCTTCACATAGAAGATCTATGGCTTCCCTATTTTTGTTTGAGCTGTAATCTGACTTTAAAAAATGAATCTATTCACACGCAAGGCCTACTGTGGGAAAAGATTAGGGCGAGTGTTGCTGTACCGGGCATCGTTCCACCGATGGTCCTAGACGGTCAATTGCATGTTGATGGTGGTTTAGTCAATAACTTGCCTGTTGATGTGATGCGAAATTTCTTGGGAACAAGCAGCAAGATTGTGGCGGTTAGAGTTTCATCGCAAAGAGAAGAGAATCATTCATATAATTTCCCTCCTGTATTGACTTTCAAGCAGGCTTTGCTTGTGAAATTAGGCTGGAAGCATCACGAATATAAGTTCCCTTCATTTTTGGATACCTTTATAAATGCGCTATTAGTTGGATCTTATCAAAAAGAATTACAATGCAGCATGCAAGCTGATTTGTTGATTAGTCCAAACCTATCAAGCTATAAAATGCTTAAGATTTCAAAAAATCAGGAAGATAATTTAATTGATTTAGGTTATCATTCTACAGTGGACTTGCTAAGCAAATCGAAAAGCAAATTTTAATAAATTTAAGCTAGCGTTAAGAAGCTATAATCACCCAGCGATTTCTCTGCAATCATCCTTACAAAGTGGAGAATTAAAAAATGCCTACGAATCAACTTGGAAGACGTGCCTTAAAAAAAATGATAGTTATGATCATTTCAGCACTAGCAACTGTTAAATATAATTTTAAAATGGCCAAAACTAAACGCTTGGCTGAGCGTAACAAAGATCAAAAGGCAGAAATTGTTTTATGGAATGACATTTGGTCAGTAGTTAACATACCTTGGGCATTGCAGCATGACTTCGCTAAGTATCGAGCCATTACCTATATTCCGAAGGTAGAAGAAGCCTATGATCGTTATTACAGCTTCCTATTGAATCTCGACACTAAATCAGAAACCCTTTCTATACCAGACGACAAACAATTTCTGTTAATTTTATATCACACACCGATGGCGCTCTATATTAAAAAAACAAATTCTCGCACCCATACGGTTGACATTTCTGACTTAATATATCTTCGTAATTTTGCTGGATATTATGATATACGTAAAATTGATATTGACACAGAAACAAATAAATTAACTTTCTTTACGAAAAATAATGAAAAAATAAACTCAGAACATCCGTTGTATCATGTTGCAAAAATACATGCGACAGTATGTTTAACGTACTTTAGTCCTGGTATCGGACATTCATGGGTACACTTTGATTTTCCCTGTGTGGTTTCTGCAATCTGTTATAATATGTTGCCGAATGGCAGTGTGCTCCATAAAATTCTTACAACTCATACTCGTTTTACATTAGCTATCAACAATCAAGCGCTACGCGTACAACAAGCAACAAACAATCATAATAACTGGAAGGGAAAACTAGATCCTATTAAACCGTTTCCAGTGACAGCCGATACATTTGTTTTTTCAAACTCGAGAAGGGTATTGGATTTTTATAAAAAATGCGGAGAATTTCATTGCCCACCGACGTTTAATGAAGATATTCCTTATTGCAAAATTCTAATGCTTTACTATCACGAAATAAGAAAATTTATTGAAAGCATAAAAGAGGACATAGAAAAAAACTTATTGGCTGATTTTATCACTGAACTCAATAAATATTTTCCGGTAGTTAACGAATTTGATCCTTATGATGTATTAGCTACTTTTATTTGGCAAGCATGCATTGCGCACCCGACGGATCATTTTACTTATTACCAGGCTATGAAATCCTGCGGATCAACCGTTGCGATTAAGCGAGTATTAGATTGTTCGCCAGAAAGCACAATAAACGATATCATTGATCCTATGTATTTAGCTAAATTTAAAAATTTCCTTGAAATCTTCGTTCAATTTAATTATTTCCCTGAGTTTAATAATAGCATGGCTAATTTAACGTATGACTTTAGCAATCCTAAATTACTTGAAAAAGAAAAAGCATTTACTTCCAATTTACATGCGCTAGAAACAAAGCTCATTCAGGAGGGAGCATTATTGTGTCCGCTGAGCAGAATGGCACAGAGTATTTGTTTTTAAGTCAGTCATTTTTTTGCACATTTATTTGCCAAGTGATATCCGTGATAGATTTGACACCTTTTCACATTGTTTATATTAAAGCCAAAATCTAACAAAAGAGATGAAACTTGACATCGCCACTCGTACTAATTACCCTGAGTTCTTTTAAATTTTAACCGAGAAAATACTATGAAAAACTTAACTATAAAATGCTTAAGCGTGTTAGTTAGCTTACCGATTTCTGCTTTATGTTATAGCAACACGGTTGCACCAATCTGTCCAGATGTGTCTATCTTAAAAACCTCAACAATGAGTTACAGTGCAACGAAAAAGCCAAATGAACCTGTTACCGTTGTCACATCGTTAAATAAATTTGGCACGCAGCATTATTGGTCTATGAGTTTCTTGGTATCAGCGGGAACATTAGATGGCGCAATCAATAAAGCGAGGCATTCATTAAGTTCGTTGAGTTTTGAATATGGTCCACACTATCAACAAGACAGATGGATATGCTCTTATCGTGCCGATGAGCTGGGTGTGTTGAAGGTATCTGCTGAAACCAAGTCTAATCAGTAAAAAATACTTGAATGTATTCCTTCCTTAAAAAAAATCAGCCTTTAAGGCTGATTTTTTTATTAGTTAACCATTAGTATCGTGGTCATGGTGCTTGTGTCTATGCGGCTTGCAAGCTTTCATTGACTGAGGATCATTAGCTGCTTGCACGCAGGCCTGGATTTGCTGAATCTTAGTTAGTCGGTCACTGATATGTTTGAGAATCTTAGTCTTGTGTTCCTGGAAATCCTTTGCGTCAGTGGTAGTGCTACTGCTAGTGGTCGAAGAGGCTGTTGTAGATGTGTCATCTGCAAGGACGGAAGAGCTGCCCGCAGTTAGTGTTACTGCTGTTATAAAAGCGAGTGCCATCGAGATTGATTTTTTCATGATAATTCCCTATATATGAAAGATGTTAAACTTGTAAAAAAAGATTATAATCCAAAATTCGTAATCTAATCAATCATCCTTCATTTTACTTGAACTTTTTTAATATATTCGGGTTATAATCAATGTATAGGCTACATATTACGGAGGTTTATATATGAAATTCTCAAAAATATGTTGTGTAATATCCGTTTCAGCTAGCTTATTAGTGAGTGGTGTTGCTAATGCTGACACCTGTTACGACCCTAACTATGATACTTATTACAATTGCTCAGGTGATGAATACATAGCTCCTATAGCGGCTGCGTTACTTTTTAGTGCGATCCTTTCCAATGAGAATGGATATGGCGGTCACAGGCATGGTGATTATAGAAATCATGGTGGTGGTCATGATGGTTATAGGGGAAGACATTAATTAATTTTATAAGACTGCGCTTGTAGCTTTCTCAGTATTACTATCATATGTATGAGTGCTGGCTTGCTCTGAGCCATCAGATACTTCAGTGGCAGCAAAAAAGCGAAACGTACTCCCCGTTTTTAATACGGAGCGAGTGAGGGGCGGACGTTTAAAGCTAGGGTCGCTATATAATTGCTGTAAAATATCTTGAGAGCAATGTTGTTCTGCAATGGGTAGAATTTCAGGATCAAGCTCTAATAACTTGATTGCAATCATTGCGCGTTTACGAGCAAGATTCGTTTTAAATATCTCGACCTTCACGGACATACTTAATTTTGTATGGTGGTTATCTAAAAACTCATTGAGCATGCTGGTGTTTGTGTAATTGTCTACTTTAATCGCTGGATTAAATTTCAAAATGTAGGTTATGAGATTGTCAGGATTCGGGTGGTGTTTTATACCTGCTAATAAGTTTAATATACAATTGAATCCTATTGTTTGGACTGTCAAAGAAATATTTTTCTGCATCAGTCCGAACAACAATTCATAATTACTAACAGATATAGCAAGCTGGACTAGGTGAGGATGGTTGTTCATATCAAGATTATTAAACTCTATGACAGTTAAAAAATCCTCGACTGTTTCCTGAGACATTTCTCCTATCTTCAATACTAAGAATGAAAGCAAGTTTCCTTTATGATTATCAACAAGATCGATAAAATTAACAGTGATAGCATATTGTTTTTTTAATGTTTTAATGATGTCGAATGAAATATTGCTGGGCATAGACGGTATAGAAAGGATTTCTTGAAGCAATGGCAATGCAAAATAATCCGTTAGATTAATATTTTTTTCGATTGCTTTAAATAAAAGACCTTTAACAAAAATAACATTAGTCGTGCATGATGAAATCGACAGGTTTTTAATAATATCCAATTGAAAGGTTAACTCAAACGCAGCTAAGATTGTTAGCTTAGCAGTTAACGGATTTGAAAGCAAGATATTCGCTCCCATTTTTAGAAAATTTTGGCAAGCTGCGGTAGTGACTGCGCGTGTGAGTAATAAACTTAATATATTGGGGTGTGAGTTTATATCGAAATTCTTGTTTTTAATAATAAGTTCATCTAAAAGTAAATAATTATTAGTTGTCACAGCCAATTCAAATAATTTTTTGTGCTCAGATAAATTAATATTATTTGATTGAATGCACTCAACGAGCGATTTAACACTGCATCCGTTTATTAACACAGTTTCTAGCACTGTGTAGCGTTCACGACGATCTTTATCTACTAGTTCACGGTTCCAAGAAATATTCAACTTACATGTTGTTTTTAGAAAATTTAAATTCTTCAGGGTTATTGATTTGAATTGTAAAATGCTCGTATATAAATTTGTGGCAAGATCTTCAAGTTCTTTTTCTGAAAAGAAATGGCTGAAATCGATTTTTTCAGAGATGGCCTTTGCTAAAACGAATTTTTTTACAGAGTTAGCAGTATTCCAGCGACGAAGAGTAACGTCAGCAAGATAAGATTGATAGTGCTGTAGTAATTGCTGAGCTGGATATTTTTCTAAAATAGTTTCACAGAGAGAATCGGTATCGACAAAGTTCATGAATGTATAGTGAGCATATATTTTTAATGTTTGTTTCAATCGTTCAGCAAATGCAGGATTTTGGGTTTGTTCTGAAGTTAAGGTCCAAACAAATTCTAATGATAATGTGTATGGATTATAAGCTGCTTTTTGCTTTTCAATGACTTGGTTGAATTTGGCCTCAATTATCGCGCATAATGCTAAAATACTTAGCCTAGAGTCCCAATTTGTGCCAAAAAACTGTATCGTTAAGTTTGTAAGCTGAGTTAATTGATTGTGCTCAACAATAATTTTAGCGGCATGATTTTTTAAAGGTAAGTTAAAGTCAATGATGACAAATGGATATTGATGATCTATGCTCAGACAATCAATCTGTTGAGCAGGATGAACAGTATTGCCACGTCTGGCATCATAGACAGGATCAGTTCTTAACGTTATTAATACATTCAGCAAAGGTTGAATGGTCTCGGGGAGTTGAGCATAATACTTTGGAGTTTGGCCCAGCAAAACTAAACTAGCCAAAATGTTTTGATGAAACAACGTAAATAAATCTTCTAACGATAATTCCTTATCGATGAATTGGCGTCTAAATGAAGCTGTACTGCCTATACGTGCTGAGGCAACAGAAAAATTACCAGATGGATTAAGATGTAATTCATTCTTACTTGAAATCATTGAATTAAATCTTGTAGCTATCCACCCAAGCATTTCGTCTTTTAAATTCGACTCATCGTAGTCATCAATACTTTGATACCAATTTACAAAATACGCATCAGGGACAGCATTAACCCACTTATTCATGAGGTTATGATAGGGCCATAATAACAAAATAAACACTTGCAGCTGATCTTGTTTATGATAATCAAAACTTCCCTTCATGGATTTAATAGATTGATCGAATATTTCTGTTAGGTTTTGAACGGTTTTTAATATCACTTTTTTAGTGAGTTCCGTTAGATTGTGTTTTAACGATAATTTATCAATCAGTGGTAGAAGCTCATTACTAAATTCGTTACATAATTTGTTAACTTTTCGTTGCTCGCTCCATAATGAGATTTTTCTTTCCCATCTACTTAAGATAGAGCGGGTAGTGCTAAGATCTAATGCAGTTATCTCGGCATTGACCTTGAGAATATCTACATGCAACGTTTGTAAGGTTAATTTAATATCTATGGTGGGGTCTATGGCCTGTATAGCAGCATCATTTAACCATGTGGATGCAATCTGATTATCCATCACAAATTTAAGCATATTGGCGAGCTTGACGATTGCATCAGGTGACTTGCAACACTTGACCGCGAACTGATCCCAGGTTTGTGCTGTTTTTGAATTTAGTGCAAATTTGCCAAATTTTTTAAATTGCACAAAATACACTTTTTGCTTGGCCGTTAGTTCAAAAAAGCCATCCACTTTGCTTGCTAGTAATAATGATTTTTTTTCTTGAGCGAATTGTTTAATAGAATCTGAAAATAATAAGGGCTGTCCAGGATTTATAATTAAAGCTTCTAATTTTGCAATCAGGTTTAAATATTCTTCCTGTGCTTCTTCTTCGGAATTAGATTGTGTTGATGAAAATCGCTGTAGGCATTTTAGAATTTCAGCGCTAGTAATTAAAGCCTGACGAAACAACAAGGATAAAGTTGTGTTATCTTTGTTTTTAGCCAGATTGAAAAATACGATGAGTATCGCCTCCAACATTTGGCGATGCATAGTTAAATCAGATGCGCCAGGCTTAGCCGTTTCTAACTGCTCAATTGCATTTATCAAAAACGTGTATAAGTTATTTTTTGGAATTTCAAAAGTGAGCTTGGTAGTTAGCAAGGTAAATAATGAAGACATTAACTCATGCAAAGCTGCTTCACTCTTGATTTCATCATGTGAATGGGTATCCACTATGAGATCTCCTAGCAAGCGCTCTGAGTTGACTGTTAGCGGATGAGAAATATTCAAAAGATTCTTTCTGTTTTCTGGTAGCTTAATCTGCTGCATTAATGTGAGTTGAGCAGGTAAAGATGATTTAAACATACCTTGTTTTATAATTTGCAGGTCGTACAATGCTTTTTCGATCTCTTGTACTGTTGTTAGATTCGATCCATTGACTATTAGTTTATGTTGGGTATCTGCAATTAATATGGGGTTTGATTTTTTCAACCAAGTTCGTATACATTGCAAATCATTCACAGCGAATACAGGAATCGCTTTTGTATTAAATTGCGCTGCGGCATGTGAAGTTGTCGGTGCAATTTCTTTGACAATGATTATTTTGATAGGGGAGATTGATTGCGGTTTTAGATACTGTGTTAATGCTTGTTCTATAGTGTCAGAAATAATGACTTGATTTTCATGGGTAATTACGTGAGTTGCATAACCAGCTGGTGTAATCACAAATGCATTTTGTATCTCAGCTTGTTTTTTGATGCTGAGCAGTTTATCAGGTGCAATGGCTGAAGGAGTCACTGTTTTGGTATCACCTTTAGGAATGGGTCTCGCTTGCACTAAACTTAAGGTATTGTTACTTTCATCATACACAAATTCAATATCCATGGGCATGCGAAAATGTTGATGAATGTATCGACCAACCTTGGCAATAGCAAGTGCGGCGCTCAATGATAATGAAGGTGATCCACTTAAGACTTTTTTGTTTTCGCGTAATACTAACTTACTTACCTTTTTGCCGTTTTCTGAAACGAGGCTAGGTACTAATCGGTGTGATTTTCGATAAATTTCAGGATAAACAACATTTTCATTTGTGACAAAGTAACTATCGAACGCTCCTTTACTGCTGACGACTAGTTCACCATGGCCGGGTGCTAGCTGAATACGGATCTCATTTTTTTGCGCGTACATCACGCCGGATTTGACAATCTGTTTATTCTGAGTCGATTTCAAATCAAATGATTCACTAATCATGCGTTGAATTAACACGGGCATGAAGGGTGGCTGCGTAATATCGTCACCACTTAATAAACGTTGCATTAATGATTTATCACTGAAATAAGATACCACCACATCACCAATAGCCTCTGTGATGGCTTTTTCTTCGAGAGCGACAGCTGGAATGCTTTCATTGCCGCCTGGGTTTGCGAAATCAACGTTATCTTCTTTGCCAGTGCTTCTTATCATTAATAATGAATCTTTAGGTAACGTATTTAAAAACACTTGCAACTTACCAAATTCTCGGAAGGTCTGAGAAAACGCATCTTTAATTAACTGACGAAGCTTACTTAGTAACTCGGTTGTCTCTAGTGTTAAACTATTTTTTGCTGCGATGTGAAGCTTAACAAAGTTAGTCCATTGCTCTTTCCAGAGAGGGGTCGTTTCATCAAGATAATCAGCAATAGCCGAATTCTTCAAAGGATAAAACTCAGGAACTTGTACATTAATTCCCAAATTTTCTGCGTTTAAACTTTCACACAGTAAGTTAAGCTCAACGAGTTTTGCAGCTTTTGTACCTATCTCACTTTCTGAAAATTCTTCAATATTATCAAGCGATAATCTATGCATGTCTAACACCTTTAAGCTTGGCCTGAACAAAATGGACGGCATTATATCACAATGTGAAAATATGGCATGATTGTTCCTGTAATCTGCTCTATCTATTTACATAGCAATCAAATTCTGATATTTTTTGGCGCAAATATTACTTTTAGGTCATCTGTATGAATACGAGACATTCACCATCCGAGTTAGACGAAAAATTAAATGCTATTGTACCTGCCACAGTCGATGAAAATTTGATTCCTGACATGCAGTTAGTTTTAAAAGCTATGCTTAATCACCAATGCTATCTTCAGAACAATGAAACGCAAATTCCAAATTTAATTAGCGTTAAATTTAAGAAAGACTCTGATCTTGCAAAGAAATTTTTCGATATTTTTTCAGTCTTAAAATCTATTTTTCAAAATAACCCTGCAGAGCAATGCCGCGAGGGTGATCTATATTATGATGCAGTAAAAACATTTGACGAAAATTTATTAAAGAAAAAAGATAAATTTGTGAATGAGACAATTCAGGCAAGGTTGAAAGAAACCAACGAATTCAAAATAATGTGCGCAGAATGGTCCACAAGCTGTGTGAGCTATACAAATAAGATGGTTGAAAAAGTCGTATTTGCAGAAAAAGAATTTTCTGATATGCGAGACATTTATTTGGAATGGTTTTCTAAAGGTGGCTCATTAGCGTTAGATGTGCTAATAGGTTGTGAAGAGAAAATTCAACCTTTATTGAAATCAAAAGAAGACACTATCTCTCAACAGTTTCTTGAGAATGAAAGAAGTATTTTACAATCTGTCTGCGCTGTTATTCGCTTTATTGATGCTATTTATGGACATGAATTTATTTCACAAAAAATCTCTGAGGAGGATGTTGATAATACACTTTATAATTTCAACGTTTCTTTTAGGTCAAAGCTTCAAGAGCTTTCTGATTCGCCATTTTGGAATCGACATCCAGGAGAGATGAGTTATTGCCGAGATCTTGTTGACGCGTTAAGAAATAAACTTGTTATGAAACGCGTGAGCAAAATCCCTTCCAACGACATCAAGTTACATTGTCATGAAATGAAGTTACCGGATGAAAGCCTTAATCTTGCGACCTTGAGCTATTCTCTTTTTTTACCTGATGTTTCTTGGTCTGTCCGAAGGTTTAATATTTATCATCATGGTTGGGTAGAATTGCCTAAAAATGCAATTGTTTCACGTAAAGATGACACGCTTGTTTTATTAAATAAATTACAGGGTACTTTCCGGAAGACGCTCAAAACATTTAGAGAAAACAGCAAAGTTCAAAATTCAAATCAAAATATATTTTACACTTTGCAATTTGTTTGTCATGTATTGTCAATCGCAGCAGAGAATAAATTATTTTCTTATTACATGAATTTATTTTATTTATTGCGAGAATTACCACAATACTTAAATGAATATCCATCAGCGGATGCTTCTGAAGCTAATAAAATGCAAATTACACATGAAATAGAAAGAGTGATTAATGGTTTGATTACTGTATGTTCTGTAGAGTCAGACGTTGAGTACGATAGTGAAGCTTTTAAGCTGCAGGATGATAATCATAAAATCATCATGAAAACGTACTATCGATACCTTATGACGCTTGAGATAGTTGATGCGTTAGGTATTTTGCTACCAAAACTATATGCGTTTGGAAATCGTTCTTTCTCTGAAGTGCATACTTATCAAATGATTCATAGTTTTATTCATGCGCTCATGAATAATGAGCCATTCACTATCCAAAACATAAAGTCTTCACCTGAACAAACCGACTTTACGGGTGTTTATGATAAGTTGATTAAACTTAGAATGTATGTGCAGTCTATTATAGATGGGATGAAAGCTAATTTTTTACTGTCCGCTTATGTACAATTAGCGATTTCCCAATCTACGTATGTTGATCCAACACCAGAAAGCCCCGATGATAGAGCAAAAGCGGATGCTGCGTATGTAGAGCTTTTCCGGGCTGAAGAAGAAAAACAAAAAAACATCGAAGCAGAAAGACAAAAGGCCGTAAAAAAAGATAAAGAAAAATTTAAACAAGCTAGCACGAAAAACAGGGAAAAAGTTCAGAGCTTGTTAAAGAAAGATCCTGCGTTGCCTGCGCCACCGATTAGTGAGGCAGAAATTTTGTATGTTGAGGCGAGAAATTTTTTAAAGTCCCCGCTGCTTGTGCAGACTGAAGAGGCTCATCACAATTTTATTCAACAAGCGAAAACGGCTTATGAAAAATGTATTGCAAAAGGAATCGAACAAAAGAATTCGGTTTATGTTGCAGCAGCCTATTTAGAATTATCTGAATTTTTTAGCTTAAGAGCGCATACCGCTCTGCCAGATTTTTCGGGTAATGATTCATGGATAAAAAAATCTGCTACAGCATTGAGCTTTTATCAAGAGTGTGTGCGTTATGCTGAGCTTGCGTTTCAATATTTCAAAGAACATGTATTAGTCGATAAAAATTTACAAGAAGATCAAAAGCAAAAAGATATTCTGGAACAATTAGGTGTATCTATTCATTTGTGTTTGGCACGATCTGGTCGTGAGTTACAGCGTTATGTCAAAAGACATCGTGATAGAGCGACTGAAGATGGGCTGCGATTACGAAATTTAGTAGCAGAGAAAGAACAAATCAGAGAAGCGTTAGGTGATCGTTGGTATCAAAACCCACATCCGACAAATAAATATTCTGCAGTGCGTGAGACAATTAAAAAGCAAATCGAAATCTCAATGGAGTTTGCAGATGAAATGACACCTTTTTTAAAAAAGGTTTTTCAGCCTGTTCACAAAGCCTGGGCGTTGGCTGCAGGCAAAGAAGCTTTGTGTTTGCTGGAGGATTTGAGTGAAGATGTGTCCCATCAACCCAATGATTTCCGCAATGAGTCTTTTATAACACGCTTATCGCTGGCTGCAGGTCAGCCGTTATTGCAGGTTGAGGCTGATAAGCCAGCTTTAGGTAAAGTTTCCATCTAAAAGCTGGCTTATCTCTTCTGATGATTTGAGGAATATTCAAAGATCAGATTTATGGCACAAATTACAGCAATTTGTTGAAATCAAAAGCGTAACTTCTTGATATTCATTCGGATATACTGAAGAATAGTAATGTCAGGCGATATGGATATCTCTCATGCGAATATTGTTGGTTACGTTTGCAAATAGATGCTCAAGTGATATGGGAGTAGGGCGTTATTATAATCAAATTGCCGATATTTTAGAAAGAGAAGGGCATGAGTTAATTTTCTTTAATCATCCAACTCCGCTTATCATCGAAAAAACGACACTATCACATACATTGATTCCTATATTCTCAGGCATTATTTCAAAACGCTTTGGCCAACTATTCGAATCTATCAAGCCCGATGCCGTCCATATTCAATCTGAAGTGGGGCTGGGTATTTCTGCTCGTCACTACTGCTTGAAACACGGAATTCCTTACTCCAGTGCCTATCATACGAACTGGGACATTGGGATGCAGCATTGGGCGCACGTGCCGCCAATGCTCGTGTGGTCGTACTTACGTTGGTATTACAAGCCATCCAACATTATTCATGTTTGCACTCCGCGAGTAGAACAGGTTTTGCGAAGTAACGGTATTCAAAATCCAATCGCATCATTTTCACTTGGAGTGGATTTAAATAAATTTTTTTATGATCCACGGCCATCGTTACTCGCTGATTATCAACGTCCTTACTTTATGTCTTTGTCTCGAATATCTAAAGAAAAAAATTTAGAAGATTTTTTAAATCTCAATTTGCCAGGCACAAAATTTTTAATTGGTAACGGTCCATATAAAGAATACTTACAAAATAAATATCAAGGCAAGGCCGTATTTCTACCTTATGAAAATGTGCGTGAAATTTTAAGTATGGGTGATGTATTTGTTTTTCCGTCACGATTTGATACGTTCGGACTTACTAATTTAGAAGCGCTTGCTTGTGGTCTTCCCATTGCTGCCTATCCAGTAGTGGGGCCTATCGATATTCTTGAACAAGGCGTATCTGGCTTTGCATCAGAAAATTTGCAAGAAGCTGCGCTGGCTTGCTTGTCTCTCAAAAAAGAAGATTGCATACGACGTGCGGCTCAATATTCTTGGGCTTGTACCGCGCGCAATTTTTTAAAATATCAAATACCTCTAGTATTTTAGCTTACAAAATTTCGCGGGGATACCTCAGAGCGTTACCTCATCACAGCCCCACCCAATGCTTTATAAAGCGAAACCTGATTAATCGCAACCTGACCCATAGCTTGCACATACTGATCATGCAATTCATCTGCTTGCCTTTGCACATCAAGCACATCCATTAAAGTAGATTTGCCCGTAACATATTGAAGTTGAATTAAGCGCACGCTAGATTGAATTTGTTTGTAAGATAATAAAAGATTTTTTTCGCGCAATTTTTCTTTTTCATTTCGAATAAGAGCAGACTCAACATCTGCCAATGCTTGTAAAACAGATTTTTTATATTCTGCAAAAATACTATCGCGCATGGCTTTATTTTCTTTGACAGCATTTCTTAAGCGACCTGCTTGAAAAATAGGAAGATAAATTTGCGGACCATATGACCAATATCGACTAGCCGCCTGCGCAAACGTCCCAGGAACCACGGTATCCGATCCAATATCACCTACTAATTGAAACCGAGGAAATTGATTTGCTGTTGCAACGCCGATATTGGCGGTTGCTGCAGCCAGGTTGCGTTCAGCTGCGCGAATGTCTGGGCGTTTTTGTAATAAATCGGAAGGTGTCCCGATCGATAATGCTGATTTGATTACAGGGATGCGAGCAACTTGGTTTAATCGTGTATACAACGATTCCGGATATTCATTAATCATCACTGCTAATGCCGCTAGCGTAGCACGCATTTCGGCTTGTAAGGGTGGAAGAGAGGCTTCTGCAGAGAGTGCTTGACTTTCAATGCGTTCCACATCAACAGAAGAAGCATTACCAGCATGCATTCGCAGAGTGATAAGTTTTGCTGTTTTTTTATAAGAAGCAATAGTGTGTTTTGCAATAATGATACGTTGTTGATAAGTGCGATATTGAATATAGTTTTTAGCAACTTCAGCAGCCACTCGCAGTGCGGTGTCATTTGTATTTTCAATGGTGCTTTGAAATGTTGAATTAGACGCTTCGACAGATCGACGTGTATGACCAAATAAATCTAACTCCCAGGATGCATCAAATTCTAATTTATTATCCGTGTAATTTAAGGGTATTTTGAAAGGTATGCTCGATAGTAATTCACTGTTAGCGCTGAGATGATCGCGGGATATTTTTCCACTTGCATTAAGCTGTGGGAAATAATCCGCTGATGATATATTTAATTCGGCACGTGATTGACGTATTTTTGCTTCGGCTTGCTGAATATCCCAATTTTGATGCAACGCTTGATTGATTAAGCTTACGAGCATAGGGTCTTTTAATGAGGGCCACCAGCTTGAATGAAATTGTTTTGTTGATGAATGTGGTTTTGAATTGGTAAAGTGAGATGGCATGGATTCTGTTGGTGTATGATAGTTAGGGCCAACCATGCACCCTGTCAACAGAATGCTCCAGCAACAAACAACAACTCGATATTTCCAAAGTTTGTTAGGTATCCTATTGGTTGCAACGTTTTTCATGCTGACCCCGATTGTTTTTTAAATATAAAATAAGCTAGTGTCATTGTCATAAAAGCAATGATTAGCAAAGGCCACAAATCATGCCAGACAAGTGTAAAATCATATCCTTTCAAATACAGGCCTTTCGTAATGATAATAAAGTGACGAATTGGGTTAAGCCAGGTAAGGCTACGTAAAGGCTCTGGAATATTTTCAATAGGTGCAACATAGCCAGATAACATAATGGCTGGCATGAGAAAACCAAAAACACCGAGAAAAGCTTGTTGTTGTGTCGAGCTAATTGACGAAATTAATAATCCAATACCCGCCAAAGAAACGCCGTAGCATAAAAGGCAGGCATACAATAGTAATATAGAGCCTTGAAATGGAATACCGTATATCCAGATAGCTGCAAATAAAATAATGCTAGCTTGAACTGTTGCGATCAAGAGTGCAGGAATAGTTTTGCCTATCATAATGCTGCCGGTAGTCAGCGGCGAAACTAGCAATTGCTCAAATGTTCCTTGTTCTCGCTCTCTTGCGACTGACATAGCCGTTACTACTAAGCAACCAATTGTTGTGATTAAAGCAACCAAGCAGGGGAGAACAAACCATTGATAATCTAAATTGGGATTAAACCAATTACGAACAATAGCGACTGACCCAATGTTATTGGGATGAAGTTCAGCTTCATATGTTTCAACAATATTTTGAATATAACTCGCAGCGATTTGTGCGCCATTCGAGCGTCTACCATCAATGATAATTTGTAATGTTGCGGGTTTGTTTGAAGAAATCTTTCGAGAAAAATCACTAGGAAAACTGACGACTAATAATGCGTGTTGATTATTGATGGTGTCTCTGACTTCATTTATGTTATGTAAAATAAGTAAGGTTGAAAATGCTTTTGCTTTAGCAAAACGCTCCATCAGCTCAATAGAATTTTTTCCCGAATCTTGATTGTAAACGGCTAATGTTGCATTTTTTACTTCAAGTGTAGCTGCAAATGGAAATAAAGCTAACTGAAGTATGACAGGGACAATGAGCAAACGCCGGCTGTCAGCGTTGCGTAGCTGTGCTTGTAATTCTTTTCGGATCAAAGCCAAAATGCGTCTAAACATTTAATCCTCAGTCTAACCTGCGTCGGGTTAGTTTTGCTGTTAATCCCAGGAGAAGCAATGCAAATACAAACATAAACAAACCATTTTTAAAAAGTAAACCAGCTACATTTCCTGCTAAAAATAGCGTTTGTAATGATGATACAAAATACCGTGCAGGCATTAAATAAGTGAATGCTTGCACCACAATCGGCATGCTACTAATTTCATAGACAAAACCTGACAACATGACAGCTGGCAAAAATGCAAGGTTGAGAGATGCTTGCGCTGCATTAAATTGATTGCGTGTTGCGGTCGAAAGCCATAGCCCTAACCCTAATGCGCTTCCTAAAAAAAGACTGGTTTCTATTAATAAAAGAAAAATTGAGCCACGAAATGGTGTGCCTAATATGGTTATTGCAACTAACCAACACACTGTCATAGATAAAATTCCGAGTAGATAGTAGGGTACCCATTTAGAAAATAAAAATTCTAATCGTGTGATTGACGTTGAGAGTAAGGCTTCCATTGTGCCTCGTTCCCATTCGCGCGCAACCACTAAGGATGTTAACAAGGCTCCAATCACGGTCATGATAATTGCTATTGATCCTGGTACAAGATAGTTTCTGCTAATTGCCGCTGGATTAAACCAATAGCGCGGTTCGATAACGATACTTGTGTGAGTAGGCTTTCCAGTCTCAGCACTACGGATTTGTTCCCAGGTTTGTTGAGCGCCAAGAGCATAGCTAGTCACAAAGTTAGCTGTATTTGTCTCAGCACCATCAGTAACAACTTGCATGGTCGCAATAGGATGAGCTGATTTAAGTTTTGTAGAAAAATCAGATTGTATGGTGACAAAACCGCGGATATCTCCTGCATCCAGTTGTTTTGTTGCCTCAGCAGTGGTTTGTAACGACCTCATTTGTAAGTAAGGCGATGTAAAAAAAGCTTCTCCAAATCTACGTGCTTCGCTGCTTGTGTCTTTTAATACTATCCCCATGCGCAGTTTGGTGGAGTCTAAGTTAATTCCAAAACCATAAACAAAAAGCATAATGATTGGTAAGATGAACGCAATGAGAATATTACTTGGATCGCGCACAATTTGATAACATTCTTTACGAGACAAGGCCAACCAGCGACGTAGTGAATCTGAATGAGAAGTCATGCGAGTCAATATTGAGTCTTTAATAGTGGACACGCCATTTACTGAGGAGTTGTTAGTTAGAGAGCTTTTAGCATTGTCTTTGTCATGCTGAATGATTAATTCAATAAACGTATCTTCCATCGTGGGTTCAGGATGTTCTGCGTTTGTCACCAGTTCTTTTAATTGGTCTGGCGTTCCTGAAGCAATCAGTTTGCCTCGATACACTAACCCAATTTCATCACAATACTCTGCTTCATCCATGAAGTGAGTCGTGACCATAATCGTCACGCCTTTTTGTACCAAGCCGTTAATGTGCGTCCAAAATTCGCGGCGAGTAATGGGATCAACCCCTGATGTGGGTTCATCTAAAAATAAAATAGCGGGTTCGTGCATAATTGCACAGGCAAGAGAAAGGCGTTGTTTAAAGCCTAGTGACAATTCGTTTGTCGTTGTGTGTAATTCTGCGGTGAGTTCAAATGTTTTTACCATTTCCGCAATTTTATTGATTTGATCTTCACCATAAATACCATAAATTCCCGCATAAAACTGAAGGTTTTGCTGTACTGTCAGATCACCATAGAGAGAAAATTTTTGTGCCATATACCCGACTTGCTGGTGAGCTTTGCTGGGGCTTTTTTTTAAGTCTATACCTAACACATGTGCTGTGCCAGAAGTTGGTGTGAGCAGGCCGCACATCATTTTAAATGTTGTTGATTTTCCTGCGCCATTTGGGCCTAATAATCCGAATACTTCGCCGCGTTTTACCGTAAAGCTTATCTTGTCTGTCGCTGTGAATGAATTAAATTTTTTAGTCAGTGATTCTGCTTGGATGACTGATGTTATCGATGACTTCGCGACCGGATTCATTATTTTTGCTAGCTCTGAGTCACCACCTGGGCCGCCGCCAAGGATGTCAATAAATGCATCTTCAAAGCGTGGTGGTATTTCCACTAACTCTGCTTGATCTCCAGCATTCAATAAATCAAGTTGAGGAAGTTTGTTTTTATCTCTCAATAGAAGCCGGACATTTTTTCCTTGAATCACGCCATCCATGACTTCTTTCATGCGTAGTGCACGCTGCAATACAAGGCGATGATTGCCTTGAATATTGCGTATTTGAATGCTGCGATCTTTGACTCTCGCTGTCAGCTCACTGGGCTTCCCCGAATACAAAACTTTTCCGGCATGCATTAATAACACTTCATCACATAGCTCTGCTTCATCTAAGTAAGATGTGCTCCAGATAACGGTAATTCCTTTTTTCAAAAGTGCTTTTACCATTTTCCATAGTTCACGCCGTGCAATTGGGTCTACGCCTACGCTAGGTTCGTCTAGCAAGAGAATTTCTGGCTCACCAAGTAGTGCACATGCGAGTCCTAATTTTTGTTTCATTCCACCAGACAATTTGCCTGCTGGGCGTGTCGTAAATGATTTAAGATCGGTGAAGGCAAGAAGTTCCTCAAAAATTTTTTTGCGTTCAGCGAGCAAAACACCGCGTAAGTCTGCATAAAGAATAAGATTTTCCATGACGGTGAGATCTTCGTATAGGCCAAATTTTTGTGGCATATAACCCAAAATTGCTCGTAGACGATCTAATTCTTTGTCGGGATCTAATCCGCCTGTAGCAATATGTCCTTCTGTTGCTGTTAGCAAGCCAGCGATAACACGTATTAACGTTGTTTTGCCAGCACCATCTGGACCAACCAATCCTGTAATGCAACCTTTTTTGATGCGTGCAGAAACATGAGACAGTGCAAGTGTCTCTTCTGCGCTAGTAGGAAATTTTTTGACGACACCATCCACAATGATCGCAAAATCATTTTGATTTTGAACATCATGCGCTTTGTTGGCAGACATGTGCTTAACTCAATAGTTTTACGGTCACAGGCATTCCTTGACGTAACTCATGACGTGGATCTTGAACAATAATCCTCAGTCTGTAGACAAGCTCGGTACGTAGGTCGGTTGTTTCGACTGTTTTAGGTGTAAATTCTGCGGTAGAAGAGACAAATCCAATAGTTCCTGAGTAAGATTGATTCGGGAGTGAATCGGCGGTGACGCTAACTTTTGTTCCTGATTTAGCTTTGCTTAGCTCTGTTTCAGTGACATAAGCTCGCACCCAAACAGGATCAACAAGAGAAAGTGTAATGACTGTTGCATTGGCTGCTAACATGGTGCCGGGTTCAACTGCGCGTGTTAGCACGTAACCATTAGAAGGTGAATAAAGTGTGGTATCTTGTAATCGTAAATTGGATTGGGAGAGTTCTGCGACGGCTTTTTCCAAATTTGCTTTTGCTTGATTGAATGCAGATAGTGCGTTTTGATAATTATCGACTGAGGAGGCACCCGTTCCGCGTAATTTTTTTTCGCGCAGATAAACGGTTTCGGCATAATCTAGAGACGCTTTTTGTTGCTTAACAGTAGCCTCTGCTGCGCGGACTTCACGTACATAGGGGTCTGGGTCTAACTGTGCAATGAGGCTGCCTCGACGAACGTCATCACCTTCATCGACTTTTAGATCTAGCAAACGTCCACTGACGCGGAAACTGAGGTCAACATTACGTATATCTACATTGCCATATAACGTTAGTCGAGTATGGTTACTTTGCCAGAGACTAAAAATCCAATAGATAATAAGCAAAACAACACATGAAATCACTATCCGTAGAATGATATCCTTTTTCATCCTGTGCTCTCTACTTAGTTTTGATCCATCAACACTAGATTCTATGCTTTGAGCGAGCTTAGGTAAATTAAATTATCTAGGATAATGATATAATGACGAATGTCTGATGATAATGAGAGTATTATGGAACCCTATAGAATTATTAAAAAATATTCAAACCGCAGGCTTTATGACACGACAATTAGCAAATCAATTACACTTGATGAAATAAAAGAGTTAGTCATAAAACACATTAAATTCAAAATTATCGATAATAATACGGAAGAAGACATTACAAATTACGTATTATTGCAAATTATTATGGAAAGGGAGAGTGGGCGATCACCGATATTTACAACGACAATTTTAGAAAATTTTATTCGTGTTTATGATAATCCTATCCAGAAATTAGTGAGTGAATTTTTAGAGAAAAACTTTTCAACACTTCTCAATGAGGAGTCAGGTTTTTACACGTATTTTCAGCAAAATCCTACCTTAGACATGTTTGCAGATTTGGCCAAGCGTAATGCTGAGATCTGGCAGTCGTTTGTTACGTCAACTGTAAATCACAAAAAAAAGACAAAAAAGTCAAATAGTTAGCTAATAATGGGCAACAACAACTTGACGATTATGGTGCGCTGCACTACAATGAATTTATCATCAATGTGATGTAGTAGATATGGAGATAAACTATGCCAGCCGACTTTAATGAAAAGATCAATGAATATTACGAATCCATACGAAAACCATGGATAGAGCTAGCCGAACTCAACATGAATGCCGTGAGTAAATTATCAAAAAATACGGATTTATTAGAAAAAGTCTTAAAGGCAAAAAAACCTGAAGAATTTATCAGTGCGCAGATAGAGTTAACAAGCGCTGCTACACTTGAAGGAGTTAAATATATTCAAGAAGTCAGCAGTATTTGGATAGATACTATTTCTCAAATAGGTGAAAAGTTTACGTATACGACTCGTGAAGCAGCAAAGAAAACTTCTGAGTCAATGAAAACGAGTAAAGCGTAATAATTTTTGCAATGTTCGCCATCTAAGCGAGAGCAAAAATTATGAAAACGAAATCAAAGCAAAAAGACAACAAATTTGTTGTCAAAAACAAAGAAGAAAATCAAAGCATAACAACTTATTCTTCGGCCTATGAAGGGCAGTCGTATGACATTATGCTGCATGCCTGGCTGGGAAGGTTTACTTGCTGGTTGTCACCGGCATCATTGGGGATGGCTGCTTTTGATTGGCTGTCCCACTTTTTATTGTCACCTGCAAAACAAGTTAATCTTGTTAAAAGTGCTAACGAAAGTGCTGCGCGATTTGCTTTGCAAATGGCAGCAAACACTGGATTAGCATATTGTCCAAATGAATTAGTCTGCATTCAGCACGTTCAACGAGATCCTCGTTTTAAAGATACTGCCTGGGATATCTTTCCGTTTAACGTATATTCACAAGTGTTTTTGATGTGTGAGAAGTGGTGTAATGAAGCGACGACAGGAACAAAAGGTGTTTGGAAGCATCATGAAGATGTATTGAATTTTACTGTGCGACAAATGCTAGATATGTTTTCTCCTTCTAACAATCCTTTCACCAATCCGGAAATATTATCAACCACTTTCGAGCAGGGTGGAGTAAATTTTGTGAATGGTTTTAAAAATTTTATCGAAGATTACTATCGCAGTACCTTTAAACTTCCACCGGCAGGCTCAGAAAAGTTTCGCGTAGGCGAAGATGTTGCTATCACCCCTGGAAAAGTTGTTTATCGTAATCATCTCATCGAGTTAATTCAATATGAACCAAAAACAAAAGAGGTATACGCTGAGCCTATTTTATTTATTCCAGCATGGATTATGAAATATTATATTTTAGATCTTTCAAAGCGGAATTCCTTAGTTAGATACTTAGTCAATCATGGTCACACAGTGTTTATGATTTCTTGGAAAAATCCTGGCAGTGACGATAGAAATTTAGGAATAGAAGACTATATTCATTTAGGTATTATGAATTCACTCAAAGTGATTGGAGATATTATTCCAGACAAAAAAATTCATGCTACTGGATATTGTCTCGGCGGAACACTATTAATGATTGCTGCGGCCGCAATGGCTGCATTAGGAGAAGATCGATTAAAAACAGTGACTTTATTCGCTGCGCAAGTTGATTTTCAGGATCCTGGCGAGCTTTCTTTGTATATTGATCAAAGCCAAGTAAGTTATCTTGAAGATATTATGTGGGAAAAAGGCTATTTGGACGGCAATCAAATGGCGTGGGCGTTTAGTATGTTGCGATCAAATGATTTAATTTGGTCGCGTGTGATTCACGACTATTTTTTGGGGAAACGTCGCCCTATTAATGACTTAATGGCGTGGGATCATGATACAACACGATTACCATTTAGAATGCATTCGCAATATTTGCATAGTTTGTTTTTAAATAATGATATTATTCGAGGACGCTATGAGGTTAACAAGAAACGAATTGCACTGACCGATATAAAACAACCTGTTTTTGCGGTCGCAACACTGAAAGATCATGTCTCACCCTGGCGGTCAGTTCATAAAATAGAGCTATATACAAATACTGAAGTCACATTTTTATTAACAAATGGTGGACATAACGCAGGTATTATTAGTGAGCCTGGGCACAAAGGCCGCAGCTATCAAATAAAAACTCGTCAGTTGGGCGAGAAGCACATGAGCTCAGATGCATGGCTAGATAAAGCGCCCAAATATGAGGGATCATGGTGGCCAGCATGGCAGGAGTGGTTAGTTAATCATTCTTCTGAAAAAATCTCCGTGCCAAATTTAGGAGACCCTAAAAAAGAACACCCTATTTTATGTGACGCTCCTGGTACTTATGTTTTGGAAAAATAAATGACTTCTATTTCAAATAAAACATTTGATGAAATTAAAGTGGGCGATAATTCATGTATGAAGAGAACATTAACAAAGTTTGATATTGAATTATTTGCCATTGTTTCAGGGGATGTGAATCCCGCTCACGTTGATGCTGAGTATGCAAAAAAATCTATGTTTCATGATGTTATCGCACATGGAATGTGGACGGGTGCTTTAATATCAACAGTGTTAGGAACACAATTTCCTGGTCCGGGAACAATTTATTTGGCGCAGAATATTAAGTTTCTTAAGCCGGTGTATATTGGCGATGAAATCACTGTTAGCGTGAGAGTTGTTAAAAAATATGTGCGAAAACCTATTCTTGTTTTGACATGTGTTTGTACGAATCAGCGTAATAAAAATGTTGCGACTGGATTTGCTAAAGTAATGGCGCCCACTCAAAAAATAACGTGCAAGCGGATGGTGATGCCGAAGGTGACGTTGTCATCTCAGGATAACAAAATTAACGAGAATTAAATAAACGCACCTTCACATAAGACCCAGGGGCATCTTCGATAACTGTCTGATTAGCAAAATGTAGCGCATCTGCAGAGCAGAGCTCTCCAGAATATTTTACTAACCATTTTTCCCAATCATTCCACCAAGATCCCGTATGAAATTTAGCGGTTTTTAAAAAATTATCTGCTCTTTTGATTCTCGCAGTATTAGTCCAGTACCCATATTTATTTTTATGAGGTGGATTAATAACGCCAGCGACATGACCAGAGCTTGCTAGCACGAACTTCACTGGTCCTCCTAGGTTTTGTTTGCTCTTGTAGCAAGTTGTCCATGGTACAATATGATCATCATGTGTTGCTAAAAAGTAACTTGGAATGGTAATGTTAGCAAGATCTAATGGTGTGTCGCCTAAGCTGATTTGATTGCGTTTAACTAGGTGATTGTTTAAGTACATATTACGTAAATAAAAACTATGTACTTTTTCCGGAATGTTCGTTGCGTCAGAATTCCAATGTAATAAATCAAATGCTTTCGGTTTTTGCCCTTTCAAATAATTGTTAATAAATGAAGACCAAATTAAATCATTTGCACGCAAGGAATTAAATACCGCAGCCATGATGTTACCATCAAGATATCCGTTTGTTTTCATATGATCTTCGAGAAAAGAAATTTGTTTTTCATCAATGAAATTGCCTAATTCACCGGGTTCAGAAAAATCCAGTAATGTTGTTAAGAAGGTAGCGCTACCAACGTATGCAAGATTATGTTTAGCCAGATAGGCTAACGTACAAGCAAGTAATGTGCCGCCCACACAATAGCCTAGTGCATTGATAGTATCTGCGTTAATCAATTTTTTTATAATATCGAATGCTGTTAGAGGACCTTCAACCATATAATTTTCAAATTGTTTATCTCTGTGAAGGCTTGTTGGATTTACCCACGAAATCATGAAAACAGTCACGCCGTTCCCAACTAACCATTTTACAAATGAATTTTCAGGTTGTAAGTCGAGAATGTAATACTTGTTAATCCAAGGCGGAATGATCAGCAATGGATTCTGATAAATTTTTTGAGTAGTCGGTGAATATTGAATAAGTTGCATTAAATCATTTTGATAAATCACTTTGCCAGGGGTGCAAGCAATGTTTTCACCAACTTTGAACACATCAAAATCCGCTATTTTAATAGTGGATCCGTGCGATATATCTTCTAGAAATTGTTTTAAGCCATCAACAAGATTAGCACCATTCGTTTCAAATGTTTTTGATAGAACATCAGGGTTGATGTTTACAAAATTGGTCGGGGCTGATGCATCAATAAATTGCTGCGTATAAAAATGCAATTTCTTCGCAAGTTTTTCATCGTGCTCTGCGATATCAGAAATGAATTTTTCAATGTGTGTAGCAAATAAAAAATAGCATTGCTTAATTGTATTTAAAACTACATTGTCTTGCCAGTCAGCATGTTGAAATCGTTTATCAAAGGTGTTTGGATGCTCAGTCGGTGAATTTTGCCATATATTTAAATAATCATGAAAATATTGCGTTTGATTATTAAAGACTTTTGTTGGATTATTTAAAATAAGTTTTGAGGTATCATTCCATGCATCAATCAAATGATGAATCATAAAATCAATTGGTTTGCCTTCCATGGGTCATATTCCATTAACTTAAGTTTAAACCTAAATTCGGCAGTTGAAATCCCGTAAAACGGCAAAATGCTGCGAATCTAACGAGTTTTTTTGATTTTTTTTTCTCACCGTACGGGGAGTACGGTTTCGTAAAAAAAATCAAAAAAACTCGTTACCTTCTTTGCCTTTTGCCGTTTTACGGGATTTCAACTGCCGAATTTAGGTTAAATATTGCCCGCCATTAATCGTTAAGTTTGATCCAGTAATAAAGCCATTTTCTTCTGCGACTAAAAATCCCACTGCGCGCGCCACCTCTTCAGGCTTGCCTAAACGTCCAATAGGTATTTGTGTGATTATTTTATCGCGAATTTCTTTTGTAACAGACATCACCATGGGAGTTTCGATGTATCCTGGTGAGATGGTGTTGACAGTAATACCTCTGCGAGCAACTTCTTGTGCTAAGCTCTTGGTAAAGCCATGAACTCCCGCTTTAGACGCAGCATAGTTGGCTTGTCCGAATTGACCTTTCTGGCCGTTAATAGAAGAGATGTTGACAATGCGTCCGTATCTTCTCTCAATCATTCCGTTAATAATATGTCGCGTCACATTGAAGATGCTATCAAGATTTGTTTGTAAGACATCTTTCCATTGCGTTAAATTCATTTTATGAAATTGTACATCTCGAGTGATACCGGCATTGTTAACTAAAATATCGATATGACCGAATTCAGATTCAATATCTTTTATCATTTTTTCACAGGAATCAAAATTGGTGACATCGACGTAACTTGCTGCAACAAGATAACCTAATTGCTGCTGTTCATTTTGCCAGGTTTTTGCTGCGTCATGATCACCATTGCGATTATAGCTTGCTATCACTACGGCGCCAGATTGACTGAGATGTTGACAGATCGCAGTGCCGATTCCACCCATGCCACCAGTTACTAATGCAATTCTGTTTTTCATAGAGAAAATTATCCTCCCTGATAATAGAGTCTGTTGACAATTGGTGAACGTTAGTATTGAGTGTTTGACTGAGATGCGCGAATACATATATCTTCAGTTTTCTCTTATATATGATAGCTCGCTTTAGGAATATAAAGATAAGGTGTGTTTACTAAACATGACTAGGGTTTACCCTGGTTGTGATATGTAATCGATGGAGCGACGTATGTTAGTCGTAGCACTCCTCGAATAGCAAAAAAAGGTTGCGAAGCAACATTAAAGCCCGGATTATAACGTCACGCTGTCAAAATACAGGCAATATGTGCATGTGTAGCGCAAAAATTAAGTATTGATAAATTGCTCAAATAGTTGCATATTAGTGTTCCATCTTGATTATTTTTTTTTGGAGTAGGACTTATGAAAATTCAATACAAAGGGATATTGTTAGGTTTTGTGGTAACCGGTTTATCTATGTTAACAGCTTGTAGCACAACACCAGCGACTGTTGCTATGCCAGCTGCTCAAACTGTTTCGAGCGTAGCGCCAGCGCCAGCACCAAAAGTTCATAAACATAAACACAAAAAAGCAGTGAAAGCGACAACGGTCTCCGATGCTGGCACGAAAGATCAGCCAAAAGCAACTACGGGTGATGCGAGTGAGTCTTACTAGTTTCACAGATTGTATTGTAGATAGAAAGATCCTTTGTTTTGCTCGCAATGACATGCTAGCTGCTGTCATCCTGAGTGTAGCGAAGGATCTCGCTTTTTGGGGCCGAAAACCAATTGTCAACAGCCCTAACAACTAAAATCTTCCGGATAGCTCAACACAACCTGTTTATCACGTGTAACTTGGTTTTTTGATTGGCAGACTCTCTGCGTTGTAAAAAAGTCTAAAAACATCGGGTGGTTATTGACTTGGCTGCACGTATCTTCTGCGTGTGGATGCATAAATAAGGTTTCAGTAGGGTCGGTAGCACAATTTGCTAGGGTTTCAGCATCCTTATTCGGATTTTGCGAACAAAGTGGAACAACTAAATCGCCAATCCAAGCTCTTGTATTTAATTTAAGAAAATCATCAGTTGAATGATTGATAATTTTAAAAGAACAGTCTGCATATAAGCTGCTGCAACATAACAAAGTGAATGCCAGCGTTGTCATTTTTTTCATAAACACCTCCAGACCCGATGGGTCGTGTATAACAAGTTAAAGATAACTCACAATATCATCTTCATGACAAAAACCAATTCTTGTGATTTTCAATGCAATACCATCTCTACAACCGTTTGAACGATCTCATCGCAACTTGGCAAAACATATTCCCACGCTTGTCCTAGCGGGATAAAGCAATCTTTCGCGGTGATGCGCTTCAGTTTAGGTAGCGGAGAGAGTTGTTCGACGAACAGGCTCATTAACGCTTCACTGAGAGAGCCTGTTTTTCGACACTCATCCACAATTAAAATGTGCTGACAATCATTAACAGCATTAATGAGCGCTTGTTCGGGCAGTGGTGCAAGCCAGCGCAAATCGATAATTTTAATTTGGATGTTATGCTTATCTCGCAGAATTTTTTCAGCTTGGCGCGATAGATAATATCCATTGCCATAGGTTACAATGGCAAGAGTTTTGCTGTCTCCCCAAATCCCAATGTCGTTTAATTGTAACATTTCATTGGGTGCGGGATATTCATGTAACCACAAGTGATCCTCAGCCGCATGTAAATCGCGCGTCATATATAATGCGATAGGCTCTAAAAACACAACAATACGTTGTTCTAAATAGGCAAGCTCTAAACATTTTCGCAAGAGTAAAACAGCATCTCGTCCATTCGAAGGACATGCAATAATAATACCCGGAACATCACGTAACACAGCGATTGAATTGTCATTATGAAAATGTCCGCCAAAACCTTTTTGATAAGCTAATCCTGCGATGCGTAACACCATCGGATTCGTAAATTGACCTTTCGAAAAAAATGATAAGGTTGCAGCTTCACCACGCAGTTGATCTTCAGCGTTATGGTAATAAGCTAAAAATTGAATTTCCGGAATAGGAATAAAGCCATTGTGCGCAAGTCCAATCGCATGACCTAAAATAGTGGTTTCATCGAGTAATGAATCAAACACTCTGCGCTTTCCAAAACGCTGCACTAAGTCTGCCGTGACACGATAAACACCGCCTTTTTTCGCTACATCCTCACCAAATAAAACGGTATTGGGATATCGCAGCATTAAATCGGTTAATGCATAATTGATGTTTTGGCAAAGATTTCGTTTTTGAGAAAGGTTAGCCCATTCTTTTCCAAATATTTTTTCGCGTGCGGTATGATCGGGTTGTTTGGGTAGGGGTATGTTTAATGCAGGAGGCAATATAGATTCCATCACTTCTGCTGCGGTTTGTAACTTGGGACGTTTGATAGCGCGCTCTGCTGCTGCTCTGACTTGTTCTGCAATATCACGATATTGGTCTATGATTTCTTGATTTGATAATAATTGGTTCTCAATTACAATCCGTGCAGTATGCAACAATGGATCTTGTAATTCTGTCTGTGCGATATCCGTTTCGCTACGATAGTGTTGCTCGATATCCGAACCTGCATGCCCCATTAAGCGTACGCATCGCATGTGCAAAAAGACGGGTTTTTTGAGTGTTCTTGCGATGTGCTCAGCTTGCTTCGCGCGTAAATAGACATCTGCTATATTCAACCCGTCTGCAGATAAATAATGCCATTGTTTACGCAGCGAAATATTATTTTCAACCCAGTGCTCTGGTGTACTCACTGAAATTCCAATACGATTATCTTCACAAACTAAAATCAAGGGTAGTGGAATATTGCCTGTGCGTATCCATTCTGCTGCGTTCAGTGCACCCTGTGTGACAGAATGATTTAACGACGCATCACCCATGCTGCACAGAATGATACTATCATGCGGTAATTTATTAGGTATCGATAATTCTTTTGCTAAGTTAATTGAAAACGCAGCGCCAACGGCCTTGGGAGCCTGGCTCGCAATCGTTGATGTTTGTGGCGGAACAAATCCTGGAAAACTTCCAAAGACTTTGTGTCGTCCACCCGAAATTGCATCTTCGCTAGAAGCAATAAATGATAACATCAATTCATAAATCGGATCTGTTTGTGGCAATTTTTTGAGACGCTCAACCATCAATGCGCCGCTACGATAATGCAAAAATGCCATGTCTGTTAAGCGTAACACTCGGCCTATCGCTGCGTTGCCTTCGTGACCGCTGCTGCCAATGGTGTAATACGATAAATTTTTATTTTTTAAATGACGCGCTTCTAGGTCTAAATGTCTAGAAATCAATTGTGAGGTAAATAAATCAAGTAAGTTGTTTTTATCTAATCCTGCCTCTTCCAGTGTTGTTGCAGAACGTGCCTGAGGTAGGTCATTTTGTGTGACTTTTTCAATAAAATTTTCATCAACAACTTTTGCTCGATTTAACATAAGCGTCCTTTATAAATCTGAAAAAAATGCAGTACACAATACAACAAACTGGGATGTTTATACAGTATGAAAAACATGTCATTTTCGACCCGCCTTCGCGAGGGAAACTTCTGTGCGAATCCATTACAAGCAGAAATACTCTCTTAATCTATCAGGTTCATTAATTGATCTAACTATTTGAAAAGCATGAGAAATATAAAAATTGATTTGCGGCAAGATTGAAGCTGTCTCAATACAATTGCTATGAGTAATTACATTGAAAATAACACTAATCTAAAGTAACATCCCTCCCTCTTATTTTTTATTGAGTTGATCAGTATATGGATAGTCACAATAACCCTCAGTTGTATGATTCTACGAATCTTATTTCTAGAAAATTATCTGCTACCGAACTCAAACCATTGCCATCGTCTTCTACAACAACTGCTGAGGTAATGGATAGTGACTATGAAATCGTCGATGCAGATGAGATTAACGCTTATGATGTAGTAGAGACTGATATTCAATTTCACTCCAATGCTTATACGCCTAGTGAGTTGGATAAAATTATTTATCATCAATTTAATAAAAAATTTGTTTATCAACAAAGCGTGTATCGTTCAGGCACGTCTTCTGTGATCGCAGATATCTTTCAGAATAAAGACAAAAGAATAGTTTTATTTAAAACGGTAAAGGATACAAGTATCATTCAGTTAGCTAGTCATCAGCTATCCCTAGAAGATACGCTGTCAAGCTACAAAATCCAAAAAGGATTTGACGCGAGTCATCTTCTTATCATGCCCGTATCGGAATATACTAGACGACACTTTAGATTGTTGACGATTACAGGAAACGAAATCAAATACTATGACTCCAAAAATTCGTTAATCAATTTGACGACTCGATCTCTTGCGCCACTTGTGCCTACCGCGATGTCAGCATTTGATGAAGCAGAAAAAAGTGCGCAGAGTAAAACAAAAGAATATGAAGTCAATCATGATGACGCTCAAATAGAACCTGTGCTCAGTACCATGGCAGCTATTGTGATTGCGAGTTCTGCAGCAGGATCATTTGCGTATCATGCTACAACGAGTTATCAAAACTATCACGACTGTATACGATGGTCATGCGCAAAATATTTTCCCGAGCACGACTTTCAGGAGCGGCCGTTAGGACATCAAGCATACAATGATCATGTTAACTGTGGTCCTTACACAGCAGCTTATGCTGTGCAAGTTGCAGAGGGTCTTTCTCCGAAAAATGTCAACGCAGATCCAATCGTTCTTCGAGTGCTTCAAGCGGTTGATAATTCGCAAAATAAGACTGAGTTGGCATCTCCATCACCGATGCCGTGATAACATTGTCATTTAGAGTTTTGTCTGTTTCTATCGGACTAGCTGTGTTTCCGCTATAATTGGTTGGTTATGGCATTGTAGTGTTTGATAAATTTTTAGTTTGAATAAGAGGTAATTTCATATCATTAGAAAAAGCACGAGCCACTCTGGTGCTGGCTTTATTAGTGTCGATATTCTCTTCAGTGTCTAGTTTAGGCCTAAATAGCGGTAGCTGTGGTATACGTGATTGATTATTTGAGAGCGCATACGAAATGACGAGCCCACCACTTGTATTTGTTGACGATGCTTCAGTTGGATGATCTGCAATAGTCAATTCCTTAGTTATTTTTAATTCTCGCCAAATATCATTAGTATTATTACCTCCCTGGCTTGTTACGGGTAGGGATGATATTGCCGTATGTGTTGCTGGAGATTGTTTTTCTTCGTCAATAGATTCAGCAGCTTTAGGAAATAGTGTGATAGGCTCCACTAAGGATAGAAAGCGATGACGTCGAGTAGTCGTTTGAATTTTTATCTCATCGTTTGTAGATATCGGTGGTGAAAATAATGGTTGAGTCGGTGACACTACTTTTGTAGCCGGAGGGTTAAGGTGCTGCACAGCTTGAGAGCTAGGTTCATTTAAACAAACACTTCCTGATGTGTCCAAAAATGAGTAAATACTAGGAAGACTTTTAGTGCGTGAGTGTGAAATTATTTTATTGACTTGATCGGTAACACTTTTAATCTCGCAGTCTTTTGAAGAGGCAACAACAAGAGCCATCATGGCGTTATTTAGTAAGTTGTGATAAACGCTTTTATATTCTCCCAGAAAGTTTAGGCTTTGGTTTACTCCAGCCTGGCTATAAATAAAGGATATGTTTTCAAGAATGATACAAAGTAGATAATTTACATGGCCCGTGGAAAATATATTGAGTTGTTTTGCATAAGAAATTTCGGTAGGTAATTTATTTATAAGGCTTAAAATAGTCTCTTTTGCTTGAGGTATTGTTTTATTTTTAAATTTATCTTTAATGCTGCTGCTTAAATTACAATCTTGAGTTATGATTTCGATTAATTTTAAAAAGAAAGTGTCGTCTTTTAATTTAAAATAACTTTCAATGGCTGAAACAAGATTTGTTAATAATGCGGCTGAGAGCTCGCTCAACACCAGGCTCAAAATACGTTTTCGAGGACATATTTCTAATAGCCTGTGTATTGCGAGAGGGCACGATTTTCCGTCAGATCTGCTTATAATAATAGCGAGAGTTTGTTCGTTGAAAGCATCTTTTAGAACTGCGGAGCTCGTCAGTGTCAGCAATGCCTTTCTGTCTACTATTGTATTTCCGCTTATCATAAGGTTTCCTCTTTCTTATTAATTTAACCTGTTAGGGATTTTTTGATAATAGCTTTCGTGCCAGGAATGGGTGGCAGTGAAAATTTTTGACTCCTTGAAAACATGCCTGAGTTATTGACTGGGCATGCATAGCCTTGTTCAAGTGATTTTGTCTCTGCTGCCTCTAACAGTCGCACATCTCGCTCTAACATGGAAATATGCAGCTCTTGTGAACGCATTGTTTTTTGTTGCATCTCTGTTTGTTCTACTTTTCTCGTTAACAGAATTTTTTGATCTTCAACTTTTTTTGCGATTCGTTCTCTAAATTTTGGTATTTCGCGTTCACATAATTCGTAGTTCATAGCTGAATAGACTGTAATAGCACAATGAAATTCGTTTCTCGTCTCGCACTCAAGGGCTATCGATTTTAAAGCCAATGGATAACTGTTCCAGCGGGATTGGTCGTATTTTATTGCCATATTTAAGGCACCTTCAAAATGACCATTACGATAGGTTTCTAGGATGGATAATTCAACTGGCGTCGTCAATTGATGATTGGATAGACTCTCTGTTGATGTGAGTTCCTTTTCTGTTTCAAGCGGCGTGTATTTTAGTTCTTGAATTTGATGTCCTCGTCTTGAAGCAATGGTCGTAGCCAAATCAGAAATACGAATGATACTCTGAGAAATTTTTTCATTATTAGTCGATATTTTTTTTTCTTGCTCATCCAGTTTTTGCTGTTGTAGCTCAAAAATCTGAATTAAATCGGTTGGAAATGGAGTAAGCATAGATGATGAGCTGCTGTTGTTTAATTGTGACTTTTTGTCTTGGTATGTTTGTCGTAATTGAAAAATAGAATGCCAACTGATTGGATTTGGGCTTCTGTAGAGATTTGCTTTGTCTGCAGAGAGAAAGTATTCACATGGATTAAGAGTTTTCGATTTTGCTTGGCTGATCATTTTATCATGATGATAAGGTCTTTGATTCGGTGAGCCATGTCTGGAGAGGCTATCAGTTACATCGAGTTTAGGATTTTTTTCAATTTGACAGAGTTTACTAGGGTCAGTCAGTAATCGCTTTTGGAGATCATTTAGCCAAGCTAGTGGCAAAGGATCAAATTGGTGTATTAGATTCAAAAAATACTGTATCTCATTGATTCTCTTAAAAGATCGTTGCAGTGAGATATCAAGACAAATACCCATAGTGTCTTGAGGAAGTGGTAGCCTATGCTGTAACAGCTCTTTTTTATATTGTTGTTGAAATGTCTCTGCATTAGGAACATCGCTAAACTTAATATGTATTTTGATATGATGGGCGTCTGTATACTGGATTTCAATGCGCTCAACTTTACGAACATTATCGTAATGAATATAAATCTCTTTGAAATCTTTATTTAAATCAAAGTGCTTAGTCCAGTTGCTGCGTATAATATCGCGGCTTTTTCTTGAGTGGCTCATTAATTTTATACCTGTATGAAAGCGTTGTGACCAGTTAGTGTGAGCAACTATAGCACACAAAATAGGATTAAGCCACAAATTAATGCACAAATGGTATCGTCGTGTTGCTCCTACTTATTAAGCAAATCGGAGAAAGCTTGTTCTGGAATTGGCTTACTAAAAAGATAACCTTGAATGAGATCACAATTTAATGTTTTTAATAATGAAAACTGTTCTTCTGTTTCAACGCCTTCAGCAACAATAGTTAAACTGAGATGCTTTGCCAATGAGATGATAGTGATTACAATTTCCTTACTATTTTGATTGGTAGTGATTTCCTGAATAAACGATTTATCGATTTTTAAAATATTAAATGGAAATTGACGTAGATAATTTAAAGAAGAATAGCCTGTACCAAAATCATCTAACGAAAGTTGTAATCCCAACTCTCGCAATCTATTTAGTAGTGCGATATTCTTTTTGATATCTCGCATGATCATGCTTTCTGTAATCTCTAGTTTTAAACAGGCAGGATTAATTTCTGTTGTTAATAAAATTTCTTTCACTGTATCAAGAAGGCTCTCATGGTTAAACTGTCGCGCAGAGAAATTAACTGCAAGAGATAGAGATGTGTAACCAAGGTCAGACCAATGCTTGAGTTGATGGCAGACTGTTCGTAAAACCCATTCACCAATAGGAACAATTAAACCAGTTTCTTCGCAGAGTGAAATAAATTTGTCAGGAAACAATAATCCATGAATGGGATGTTGCCAGCGTATTAATGCCTCTGCACCGACTATCTTTCGTGTGTTTGTATCGACTATTGGCTGGTAGTAAACAACAAACTGATTTTTTTCTAATGCAATATGTAAATCGACTTCTGAAATGAGTGATGAGCTGGTCCTTTTGTCCAGATCGTTAGTATAAAATTCATAATTATCGCCCCCCATCTCACGACAATGAATCATTGCTAAGTTCGCGCATTTCATTAAAGAGTCGAGATGGCCTGCATCTTTAGGGTATATGCTTACTCCTATACTGACGGTAATGTAGTGTTTTTGATTTTCGATAACGAGTGGTTCCTTCAACAGGGTTAACAAGTTTTGCAGTGTGGTGCTTTTCGATGTTAAGTCTGTTATTAGGATGACAAAACCATCGTTACCATAGCGAGCGATAATATATTTGTTATTTGCTTCATTCTGTAATCGTGCAGCAATCATTTTTAAAGCTTCGTCACCAACATGATACCCAAATGTTGTGTTTATTTTACTAAAACGATCAATATCTAAATATAAAACAGCTAGCTGCGTTTGATTTTGCTGTGCTTCCGCGAGCGAAACAGATAAGCTTTGATGAAAGGAAAAGCGATTATATAATCCAGTTAAAGGATCGCGTTGTGTCAGCTCAAAAACTTGTTTTTCATTTTTCTCTTGTTCGTTAAATACTGTAAATGCATCAAGTATGGTTTTGCGCAGCAATTTTTCATCGCAGGGTTTATTCAGAAATTTATAGATTGATCCTTCATTAACCGCATTCATGATTGCATTAAAATCAGCATAACCACTCAGTACCATTCGAATAGTATGTGGGTAAAGTCGTTTTACCTCTGCAAGAAATTCAGAGCCAAGCATTTTAGGCATACGTTGGTCTGATAGAATTACTTTTATTGGAAAACGAGATAATAACTCTAACGCCTGTACGCCACTATTTGCTGTGAAGATTTCAAAGTCTTCGTCTTCAAGCGTTCGCTTTAATGCTTTTAATATATAGGGTTCGTCATCAACTAATAGTAAAGTATTTTTCATGAGATGCTTATACCAATGGATTATTTAATGGAAAAGATATGGTAAAGGTAGCGCCATGATTCAAGGTGCTGCTCGCGGTAATGCTCCCTCCAAGTGAGTGAATAATGCCATATGCAGTAGATAGACCTAGTCCAGCGGATTTTTCTTTGGTTGTGAAAAAAGGAGTAAATAATTTTCTTAACTGTTCAGGCGGAATGCCACGGCCCGTATCAGTGATGGAAATTGTGATATCAGAATAAGTGGCAGATGTTACAATGGTAATATCACCTTTATCATTAATTGCATCGGCAGCATTTAAAAGCAAATTGATAAAAACGATTTTTAGCTGACGAGGTTTTGAGCGTAGAGTGGGTAGTGTTGAAAAATTTTTATGAAGTGTGCACTTATATTTTAATTCATTCCGTGATAACTCGATTGCTGATTCTATGCAAGAATTTAGATCGGTATCACTGAGTTCTTCATCTTCTGGTGAGGAGAAACTTCTTAAATTTAAGACAATATCTTTGATTCGCTTGAGTCCTTCCAGGGTTTCTGTCATGAGCGCAGGTAGATCGTCAAAGCTGTTTGATATTTTCTTAGTTTGACTCAGTGTGTTGATTTGCGCGGTCATTTCCTGTAGTTGCGGAACATGTAGCTCTTGAATTTTATTGATGAGATTTTGGTATAGGTTATATAGTTCATGAATGCTAAGAAAACGCTTATTCAACACATCAATATTATTGGACACATAAGATAATGGATTATTAATTTCATGCGCAACACCTGCGGCAAGCTGTCCGGTAATCGACATTTTCTCTGATTCAATGAGTTGTGACTGAGTAGAGTGCAGGCTATCTAGTGTGGCAGAGAGAGCTTTGTTAGTTTCTTTAAGCTCAGACGTTCGTTCGGTTACGCGCTGATCCAGCCGTTCATTTGCTTTTTTAATTTGATCTTTATACATTAATTCTTTTCTAAGAGCGTATGTCAACGCCTTTTTCCATTTTATAAAATTGGTATAGCCAATCCACCAAATAAAGATAAGAAAGATAAGGAATACCATGGAGCCTATAGTAAGATAATAGGTGTTACTCATAGCCTCATCAAGATAATATCTAGTGTACGGTTCCAATGACGAATTAAGTTGTTGAAGTGTCGTTTCGAATAATTTTGACTGATCTAAATACAATGAACCTAGCATGAGTTTTTTTGCTTCAGCCATCTTACCTTGATTGACTAAATCAAATGATTTGTGCTCTATACTGTCTTTGATGTGGTCAATAGCAGACAACTTTTTTGATAAATTACAAATTTCAGTCGATGCTGATGTTTGACAGAGGGTATCAAATACAGTTCCAAAAAATTTATCCTGTTGTTCGTTTCGAGTTTGCCATATTTTCTCGCCAGTAATTAAGCTAAGCAATGCTGATGAATTCGACACTTCTTCGTGTAAAAGTATTTGTGTTTTTAGCTCAGCTAATTTCATGTCTTGCTGTGAAATCATGATTAAATCACCATGAGTATCATAACTGGCATAACAGAACCATAAAAGCATGCAGCATGTAAGAATGCCAGCAATCTGGAGTAGCCTCTTAGGAAAAGAGGGTAGTGAGCTACTCTCAGTAACAGGTTTTTTTTTCATATTATTTTTTTTCCATGCGTTCAATTGCTTGCAATAGTTCGTCTTGATTGATAGGTTTGGTTAACCGAAGATTATTTACTGTGCTGAGAAACTCCTTTAATGCAGGGGTAAAGACACTGCCCGTCATAAATATGATATTTTTTTCAAACCCAGGATATTTTTCAGCAACATATCGGTAAAGATCAGCGCCATTAATATCCGGCATGTTAAGATCTGATATAATGGTATCGAATTCATCAGTACCATCCTCCAAGAGTGTGAGCGCAGCACGCCCGCCTGTGGCTGTAGTGATGTCATGAATATCTTCTAGCAGTCTCTGCATGCTTTTCAATAAAAACGGTTCATCATCTACGATTAAAATATGCTTGCGCGTTTGAGAAGTTTTAACAAGTCTCAGAGTATTTTCAGTTTGCACATTGAGGGATATGGGTAAATGAATCGTAAATGTGGTGCCGCTGCCGAAAACGCTTTTTACATCTATCTTGCCACCCATGCTAGACACAATGTCTGAGCAAATCGATAACCCAAGACCTGTGCCAATTCCTGCTGGTTTGGTTGTATAAAAGGATTCAAATATTTTAGGGAGATCTTCTGGTTTTATGCCTATACCTGAGTCAGTGATATCAATGCGAAGGAGCTCATCTTCTGTGGTAGTGGATATGGTAATGCTATTGTTATTTAAATTATTTTCAGGTAAGGATTGATGTGCGTTAATAATGAGATTTAGAAAAACCTGTAATAATTTATTTCGAGTAAACATCATTAATGGTAGATCAGGTGCAAAAATCGTTTGAATATCAGGATGATTCTTAAATTGAGTAGAGGCAATTTTGATAGCATCATTGATGATGCTATGTATGTCGACAGGAAATAATTCTTTGTCTTCCAGCCGAGAGAATCCTTTCAAAGTGCTGACAATGTCTCGAATTTGTTTTGCTCCCTGAAGAGAGTCGTTTATCATTTCGTCTAGCTTGGCGAGAACCTGTTGGTTGATATTCTCTTTTTTAAGTTGAAGAAATTCATCTTGCAGAAGGTCAATGTTACCTAATAACCACGTTAATGGATTATTGATTTCATGAATTATTCCAGCTGTTAATGTACCGACGGTTGCTAATTTATCGTTTAAGACCGCTCTGGTGTGAAGTTGATTGTATTCCGTCATATTATTCAGAATGCATAATAATATGTTTTCACCATGAATATCGATAGAAATTGCAGAAAATACGACATCGACTATCAGCCCAGAAGGCTGTACGATATGACCTTCGTTAGGGCCAATTTTTTTTTCAATGATTAATTTTTGAATTTGTAAAGCAGCGTATTCCTGTTCCTCGGGAACAACGAATTTTCTAAAATCCTTACCGATCATGTGATCTCTCGAGTACCCAAAAATGGATTCTCCTTGTTTATTAATTTCCTGAACAATACCGTTTTTATCATAAATAAATATTCCACAGCTTGCATTCTCCATGAGCATGCGATAGCGATCTTCTGCTTTTGCTAATTTCATCTCCATATTTTTTTTGAATAAGGCGAGCTCTATTGCAATACGTAGATCTCTTGTTTCAAAAGGTTTTGTTAAATATCCATAAGGAAGGCTTAATTTGGCACGATTGAATGTATCTTCATCACTATAAGCTGTCAAAAAGACGACGGGTATATGATATGTTCGGGTGATGACTTTAGCCGCATCGATTCCATCAGGTTTACCTTTTAGAACAATATCCATTAAAATTAAATCGGGTTTTGACTTTTCAGCAAACATTATTGCATCGTTTCCTGTAGCGCTGATGTTTGGTACGGCATATCCAAGTTTTTGTAAGCGTTTTTGTATATCCATCGCTGTAATAATTTCATCTTCAATCACTAATATTTTGGCTTCGTTCATGTTGTCCTCTATGTGAATTGTGCAAACGTAAGCGTGAAGGTTGTACCTTTTCCTTTATCTAGAACAATTTTACCATCTAGTTGTTTTGTTAAGTTGTAAACTAATTTCATACCTAAAGACATGATGTCTTCGCTAAGTATGTTTGCATGTATCCCAACACCATTATCACTCACAGTTAAAATGAGCTTTTCATTTTTTTCAGAAAGTGAAAAAGTAATTTCACCTGAATTTCCATCAGGAAAGGCATGCTTAAATGAATTTGAAATTAATTCGTTCATGATCAGGCCTAAAGATATTGCTACGTCAATATTTAATGAAATAGGACCAATATCCGAAAGAATTTTAATTTTATTTTTATCAACATTATACATTTCATAAAGATACCTGAATAAGTTATCAATATATTCACGCATTTCTATTTTAGCTAGGTTATCAGATTGATATAGCATTTCATGTACTAATGCCATCGATTTTACGCGCGTAACACTTTCTAAGAGTAGTTGCTGCAGAGAGGGATCCCCGGTAGCCTCTAGTTGCAAATGCAGCAAGCTGGATATGATTTGTAAATTGTTTTTCACTCGATGATAAATTTCTTGTAGTAAGGATTCTTTTTCTTTCAGCGAGGATTTAAGTGACTTAATACGTACGGCATATTCAACGCTACGTTTATTTAATAAATTAATTGCTTCACGAAATCCTTTAGCAACCATTTGAAACGGCGCCAAAACCTCTTCTAAAAAAAGACTAGCTTTTTCAGCTATTTGTAAGTGTCCATTTTTTTCTAATTTTTCTAGAAAACTGATTAAGCAATCATGATGGATGGCGGCAACACTTATAATATTTAAATTTTCAGTGACAGCAAGCCGGCCTAACTTGTATCCCTCATTCAAATACATTTCTGTCGTTGTTTCTTCATTTAGAAATTTATCAAGAATAGTGTTGTATTGATTTTTAAAACCAGAGAAATCTTCGTCATGTTTTAGATTTTTTAACATTAGGAATCAACCTCTGTATTTTTCCACTGAATCACTAAGACCAGGGCATCATCGTTTGGGTTTTGATACGATTTAAAAACATAATTAGCGATAGTTTGTGAAGTGGCGGGGTACATAGGTTTGAGCGAAGTAAATTCTGGTTTTATGCCATCTGTTGCAAGAATTAACGTATCGCCAAGTTCTACTGAAAATTTACCAACTTGTATGAGTGGTAAATTTAATCCTACAATTCCACCTTGGGGTAAGAATATTGTTGTGCGCTTTTCTGCATAATAATTTTTTTTCCAATGGATTGCTGTTACATTCCCAACACCTAACCAAGAAATATTATTGTTTGCTTGAATCTGGAATAAGCTAAGCACAGCACCGTGTGTTTTTTTAAGAGCATGATGGCATGCATGAATTAATTCAATGAGTGATTCGCTGTCTGATTCATTGAGTGCACGGACGGCTTCTTTCGCAGCATAGACAGCCTCTTTACCATGGCCTAGACCATCGATAACGGCTATCAAAACAGACTCTGATAATTTTTTTATAAGATATTGATCACCACACTCTGCTTCGCCATCGAGTGCAGCAGTAGCAATGCCATAAGAAAGCGGTAAACTTGTCATCATTACATTACCCATTTTTTTGCCGTAACAGCCGTGCCTTGTCCGACTGTTGATTGAATCTCAAATGTATCCATTAATCGCTTCACACCTGGTAATCCCAGACCCAAGCTATTCATAGTGGAATAGCCGTCTTGCATTGCTAAATGAAGATCAGGAATTCCAGGTCCTTGATCTTCAGCGACGATGAGAACTCCTTTTTTTCCTTGTTCTTGTATAAGCTTTACGAAGATAGTGCCTTTTTTAGCGTAAGATACGATATTACGAGCTAACTCAGAAATAGCTGCTGCAATAACGGCTAATTCACTACTCGAAAAGCCAAATGTTTTCGCAAGCTCGCGCGCTTGTTGTCTAGCTGTGACAATGTCAGCATCTGAAATAATTGAAACAGAAACTTGAAAACTTTTCATTGTCATCTCGTCTATTTGAGTAAGGTTAATCCTTCTTCTAAATCTCGAGCTGTTTTTACATTGGGTAAGGTGAGGCCTAATTGAACCATGGCAAATGCAACATCGGGTTGCATTCCAACAATCACCGTGTCGGCGCCACGCAACTTCAAAATGCTAGCAATATTTCTCAAGGTTCGCGTTGAAAATGAATCCATAACATCAAGTTCAGTGATATCAATCACTACACCGTGAGAGCGATGTTGGATGACTTGATGTGATAAATTATCCTTTAGGCTAATAAGATCTTGGTCTGTTAGTGCAGATTGAATGGTGGCTATTAAAATATTGCCTTGTTTCAGAATCGGAACTTTCATTCTAAATATCCTTATTTAGAATCATCTTCAAGAGATTTGGTGACGTGATATCCTAAAATGCGTTCTGCCTCTTCAATGCCACCTTGCAGGTCGCCAACTGTATTAATTTTCGCAAGGTCTACTCCGATGGTAACAAGTGTTTGTGCTACCTCAGCAGAAAGACCAGTGATGATGAGCGTGGCTCCCATAAGGCGCGATGCATCAACGGTTTGAACCAAATGATTTGCAACACGGGAATCAACCGTTGGAACGCCAGTAATATCAATGACTACAACTTTTGCACGCTTGTCACGGATGGCATGCAACAATTGTTCTGTCAGTTGTCGTGCGCGTTGTGAATCAATTGCACCAATGATAGGTAGAATTAATAACTCTTCACGTAGTTGTAATACAGGTGTTGATAATTCACGAATGGCTTCTTGTTGTATTTTAATGGTAGCTTCGCGTTGATAAATGTATGTATCAATTGCTAAGCCAATATCCATATACACTAATTTTTCTAACGAAAAATAGGATTCCAGCGCTTTTTCAGGGTTACTTTTGAATGCTTTAAATATCCGTTTTCCTACTGCTCGTAAATAAAAACCATAAGCTCCTAAATACCATTTTACATCAAGGCCAATGCTGGCATGCACCGAGCCGATCTTGATGCGCTCTTGAATGTATTGGTCATCATAATTGCCATTTGTTAATCGTAAAAAATATTTTTTTTGTAAGTTCTTAACGCGGTTTAATACTTGAGGGTCTTCAAAGAATTTTTTCGTGTCATCGAATTTTAAAAAGTGATCGTAAAGTGATTCAATCACTTCGGTAGCATAGCCCTGTGCCATGTCGTTTAATTCAAGCAGGCGATTGACATCTGGTTCCTCAAACTCTAGCCAGGCTTTGCGGTGTAGTATTTCCTCTTCGTCGAGTTTCATTTCTTTCATTAAATTATATGCGTACGATGAGGTTGGCTCTGATTCGGTGTCCTTTTCCATGGCTAGCTCCTATGTAAATGCAAGCTCACATATATTATTGTATTTTAAAGCAAAATAGTTATTTTATAAAGAGTTAAATGAGAGACTTAAACTGTTGGTGTGCAAAATCGTTTCAATAATGGAGAAGCGGACAGAATGCGCTTCATTTTGAAACTTTATCCGCTTCTACAGGTTGAGCAATTATATTTTTAAGCTAGGCGTTGGCTCTTTCAATGTAGAAGCAAAAATTTCATTCTGAATCGCTGTAAAAGATGAAGCAAAATATTTAGTGCTATAACGAGCTATGGCTGCCTCATGAGGTTTTAGACGTAGCATCAAACTTAAATAACTATCGTCAACGAGTAAAGTATCTTTTTTAACACCCTGAAACGTTCCTTCTTTTTGAAGAGACATCACTTTTTTAAATGCGGTTGGGTTTTCAAGTTTTTTTGTGTCTTGATATTTTTTTTCGGTCGCTACAAAAAATGAATCCATGATTTTGAAAAATTCATTCATTCCTTGAATAGGATCAATTTCGTTTCTGGATGCCTTGTTGAGAGTTGTCAACAAGTCCTTAATGTAACGAGTTCTGTGGTAACGACCTTCAATACACGCATCAAATATATTAACAATATCGGGTAACTCAACTGTCATATTCAATGTTTCTTTAAATTGTGTATTGTCTAACGTGGAGCAGGGCGTTGTTGATATCCACGACCAAGCAGATGGAATTTTTTCAAATTTAACATTCGGAAATAATGAGCTGTGACACGCTTGTGTTCCTTTATCATCGGATCCTTGACCATGCTGCAAAACGGTTGATTCTTTCGTAACAGTGATTTGCTTTCCATGTACAGCGACCAATAAATAGAAAAACAAATCAACGCGTCGTGCTGCGTGCTCTTTAATTTCTTCAGAAACTAGCTCGACTTTTTGCAAAATTAAGCTATCTTTTTGGGTTGCGTCAGTCGATTTTTTTAAACTACTTTCAAGTAGCTCGATTTTCGCAGAAATCGTTTCTTCATCATCGTGTTTTTTTTCTGGGACTGCGACAGGCGCTGGTGCAGAAGAAATCCATAATGACATAAATGAGCTAAGCAAAGAATTAATTGAATACGTACTTTGAGTCAAAGGTGCGGCAGTGGGTTTGACAACCTTGAATCGATCACGTGATATTTCTGGAATGGACAAGCTTGCTGTTTTGTTTGCTGAGAAATGTGAACGAGAGCGATGTTTCTTTGCGGCGACTTCGACAACGGGTGCTTCTGCTTTAAATAAAAGGCTAGTCAAGGGTTTAAGATATGAATAAGCTTTCGTGGCGGTTTCGATCAATGTGCTGCTGCGCATTTTAACCTCTTATTGAATGCTGAATTAATCGCTTATAAATAAATTCTTTAAGTGTTTTGGGGTGTAGAAGCCCGAGTCGATTTAAATATATATCATATTTTCTGTTCTTTCTAAAAGAAAATATTGATAAGAAAGTGGTATAAATTACTTTCATGGTCGATAATTTTTTTAACTTCAGCAAGGCATTCGCTATGACTTGTTCTACTTCTGTTAAGTCACTTCCAAACGGGTAAGATTTGAAAAGTTTTTTTGATTGATATTGAGCAATTATTTCATTTAACTGATCAGGATAATTTTGCTGGAATAATGGTGGGATTTTATAATCGTTAGGTATTTTTCCGAATTTTTTAGCGGTTGTGAGCAATCCATTTTGAAAGCGTGAGTCAGTGATATTTAAAATCGATTTAATGACTTCCGAGTCAGTTTTGCTGCGGCAATCCGCGATCCCGTATTCTGTCACAACAATATCTCGAAAGCATCGCGAAATCGTTTGATTAGGGTATTCCCAGACAATGTTTGATTCTACACCCTGTTTTGTTTGTCTTACGCTACGGCAAGCGATGATAGATCTAGCCTGAGGCAAGATGGTTGCCATGTTAACAAAATCAAATTGACCACCGACGCCGCTGATTTCTTGTAAGTTTTTCAATCCATCTGAAATAACCGCACCTCCCAAGGACACCATCATTGAAAAATTGAAGAAGCGCGCATTTTGCCGTTGTAATGTTGAAAGTTCATTATTCCATAGAACGGAGTTAGTTCTTGTTACAGATGTCATTGCAAAAAGTTGTAATTCATCAGAAGAAAAATCGTGTAACTGTTGATAAAAATCATTGCTGCCAATATAAAAAGCTGCGTGAAGTATCTTTCCATTTTTTAACTGATTGCCTAAGCAGATAGTTAATATTTTTTGTTTTGCAGAATGAGAAGTTAAGTCAGGAATAATCTTTTCACCCGATGGCAAAATTAAATATTCATTTTCAAAACGTGTTTCAGATTTAAAAATGCCAAATTTCACGAGAAAATCAGTATCTTCTGCACTTAATACGGGGTGAATAATATTGAACCCTATTAATTTATCGAGAATGTCTGGCGAAATTGTTTCGCTAATGATTTGAAGATTTATTAATTTTTGTAATCCAATGTGATCGTAGACTTTCTTCTTCAAGATTCCTTCTTTGTAAAGATGAATATACTCATCACTAAACATTTCAGTTGATGCATATAGTCCATGTTCAAATGGTGTGAATGTGCCTACAGTTGAAATGGCATCATCAAATTTTTTCTGAACATGTAGTTTCTGTAGAATGGCTTGATACAGAGAGTTCTGATTATTGCGAATGATGAGCGCGTTAGCAATTGCATTATTTAATGATCCGATACCAATTTGCATGCAGCTATTGTCCTTTACTAAGCAACTTGCATAAAGACCAATTAGATGTTCTTGAGTGGATAGCTCGTTGCGTGGAATAGAAAATAATGCAGGATAATTTTTTGTATCGATAATATCAGTCCATGTCTCAGCTTTAACCACCGCATCTTCGCCAGGCATAAATGGCAAATTTGCGTTGATCTCTGCAACAAGAGCGATCTTATTAGTAGAGAGTGAGTTAGTGTTAAGATGTTGGAGTACGGCATGAAATAAGTCTGTGTTACAGCTTAAGCTATAGTCATTTGGGTCAGACTTAGATTGAGAGACTTGTTGAGCGATGACGTTAATCGAATAAGACATAAGGTCGTTAACAACGGTACTGTAATTAGAGCTAATATAATTTTGTTGCGCATAACGATTATGAGAATATTCTCCTGGTGTTAAAAAAAACTCGATGACTTTTATGTTGTTTGGTAATGTTTGAATTTTTCGGGCTTTTTCATACAATGGGTCTTCATAATTTTTCAGCATTCTATTTAAAATGGGTTCAAGAAACCTTTTTTCTAATTCCGAATGAGTGCTAGGACGTGATAAAGTTAATGCAGTTAAAATAGTTAACTGTATTGATTTATCAGCTTCAGCTAATCGGTAGAGTGCATTCACGAATCCAATGGGTTTTCCTATCCCTATTGGAATACCAATAACAATATTTTTTCCGACGTGATCAATTATTTTTTTTGCAGCTTTCTCATAATTATCGAAGTACGAAGTCATGATGAGCTCCTTAAGAGTGTAGCCTGTTCGACGTTAGCCAATCTTGATAAATCAGAAGTAGTTAAGCGGCCAACAGACACAATAAATTCCAGAATGACATGCATTGAAAACATTAAGCTCAGGCATATGTTACCACAGTCGCTATATCGGATATGAATTCTCATTGCTTTATAATACATTAGTATGACGTATGTAGAAAATACATTGAGAGGCTAATTATGCATGATGATTCTCCTGCAATGATAAAAAGTTTTACAAATCTCCTGATGGGACGTCGAGCAAGGATGGTCAACAAGAGTGAAGAAACTGCTCTGAGTTTGTTAAATAAAATTTATGATCATGTCAATGCAGAGCTTGTTTCAAAAAATGATAGAGTAAAATTGAATATGGATGAAGATAACTTTATTTATGGAGAGATTGTTCCCGCATCTTTTGTGCGGATACTTGAGAGAGCATCTCCTCAGCCAGGCGAAGTATTTTATGATCTCGGTAGCGGCTCAGGAAAAGCATTATTGACGGCTGCATTACATTATGATTTTTCTGAAGTAATAGGCATTGAGCTTCTTCCTGGATTATGCCAATTAGCGAATAATCTTGTTTTCCAAGCTAATGAAGCTCTTGCTTCCAGTCATCAAGCATATGCTGATATTTATTTACGACGACTTTCAAGTATAAAAATCGTAGCAGATAACTTTCATCATCAGGATATTAGCTCAGCTGACATTGTGTTTATCAATGCGACTTGTTTTAGCTATGGGACATGGGAAAAAATGATAGATAGTTTAGAGTCTATAAAAAATGGGAGTCGTGTTATCGTAACCTCCAAGAAAATTAAACGTGATCAATTTCTGTTGCTGGATGAAGGATTAGATTTGATGGGATGGGGAATGAACTCTGTTAATATTTACAAAAAGGTGAGACAGGTGCTCATCTGTTGACTTTCAATTTTGCTTTGTTAGTAATACATCCATTTCGTGTGCTTCAAGCGGTTTGCTAAATAATGGTCCTTGTCCATATTGGCAGCCGTTATCAATTAAGAAATTACATTGTGATTCAATTTCTATCTCTGCGGCAATAACAGTTATATTTAGTTCGTTAGCTTTATCGATGATGAGTTTCACGATTGTGACATCTTTATCGTTTTTTTCATTTCCTTGTATGGATGGGCAATCAATTTTTAAGGAAGTAATAGGAAATTGTTTAAATCGATCAAAAGAAAAATGGTTTTTGTCAGTAGAGTCGATAGAGAGTATCAATGAAATAGGGCTTAAATTTTCTAGAATCGAATTATCATCAACCTGGCTCGTTAAGGCAAGCTCTGTTGTTTCGAATTCAACCATGGCTGCCGGGTCAATATGCTGTAGTGCGTTATTTAACGTGGATTTAAATTCTGTGCTAGTTAATAGTTGAGCTGAAAAATTAACAGCAATGCTGAGTGATAGATTTTTGAGAGTATGCTCTCGCCAACATTGGAATTGTTGACACGCTGTTTCAATAGTCCATTTAGCTATGAGCGTCATTAGTCCAGATTTTTCAGCCCTGGGGAACAGATAATCAGGCGTGATAACGCCTAGTTGTGGATGCTGCCAACGTAATGATGCTTCCATCCCAATAATTTTTTTTGTCTTTAATTCAAATTTTGGTTCATATACTATGAAAAATTCTTTTTTTTCTATAGCAACCTGTAAGCCTTGTTCAACGAAAAGTTGTTGTTGATGCCTTTTTATTAAATCGTCAGAAAAGACATAAAACGTTCCTCGTCCGTCTGTTTTTGCTTTATATAAAGCGATATCAGCATGTTTTAATAAATCTGTTAGGTTATCACCGGCTGCTGGGAAATAGGCAATGCCAATGCTAGCACCTATATAAGCAATATGTTTACTTAGTTGAAAAGGTTTCGTCAGCTCTGCAATAATTTTTTTTGCTACAAGATGTGCGTCAGTGTCAGTTGTTAACCCAACGAGTAATATGACAAATTCGTCTCCACCAAATCGAGCGATGATATCTTCGCTGCGCAATACAGCCTGAATTCGTTTCGCAGCTATCTGTAAAAGTTCATCACCTGCCGGATGACCTAGCGTGTCATTGATTGTCTTAAAATGATCAAGATCGATATACAGAAGCGTTAAGATATTTTGATGTCTTTTTGCATTGGAAATCGCTCGCCTTCCTGTCTCATCAAAAGCATATCGATTCATTAAGCCGGTTAAGCTATCATAATACGCCAGATGTTTTAGTTGTTTTTCTTGACGGTGGATTGTCATTTCTAGTGATGATTTTTCGACTGCTGCTATTATTACCTTAACTAAGCTATGGTTATTATGCGTTCCTTTGATGATGTAATCAGTGGCTCCTTCTTTCATTGCGGCTACAGCAACAGTTTCGTTGCCTTGTCCTGTAAACATGACAACGGGAAGAAATTTGTTGCTTTTTCTAAGTTCTTTTACAAATTCGAGTCCATTCATATCGGGTAAGTCATAATCCAATAAGACGCAATCAATTTTTTGCTCAACGCAAATCTTCAATGCATCGAAAGCATTATCTGCTTCAATGCATTGAAAGCTAGGACGTGGATATTCTATTAACATAGTTCGATAACGAATAAGATCGATTAGATCGTCATCAACTATGAGAACTTTTAAGATATCCATTTTGGAATCCCCAAAATATTCTAATGTAAATACGAATGGATGATTTTATAGTGGAGTTCGGATGAGCTCGCTATATTTAAACATAATTAAATAGTATATCCTATCATTAAAAAACATTCTTTGTTAAATTGATGGGAAGACTCTCATGGCTACTACAGGGAAGTTATCAAAACCAAGACGACTTAAATCAACGTCATCGACATCTAAAGTGCGCGCATCCGCCCAGAAATCTCATAATATACAACCAGTCAATAAGAAACAGTTCTTGGTTGTTGGCATTGGAGCATCTGCAGGTGGGCTCGAGGCCCTCTCAAAATTGTTAAGCAAGCTTCCTACTGATACGGGTATGGCATATGTTATTATCCAGCATCTCGATCCCACGCGTGAAAGTCTTTCTGTTGAGATTTTTTCAAGAAAAACCTTAATGCCAGTTAAGGAAATTACTAATGATATGCGAGTGAAAGTTAATCATATCTATATTCTTCCGCCTAATCGTAATCTATCTATCATGAAGGGAGTATTAAAGCTAACACCGCGTATTGAGACGCGCGCCCCCCATATGGTGATTGATTTTTTCTTTCAATCACTAGCTCTCGATCAAAAGAGTAAGGCCATAGGCATTGTGCTGTCAGGCACTGCGTCGGATGGCACAAAAGGACTTGAAGCTATCAGATCGGAGTGTGGGCTGACAATCGCACAAGATCCGGCATCAGCTAAATACGGCGATATGCCTCGTAATGCCATCGTTGCCGGTGTTGTAGATCTGGTGCTCACGCCTCAGCAAATCGCAAGAGAACTTAGAAATTTTGAGCATTACTTACTGTTGATGCGGCAGGAAAAAGGTGTGGTTACTTCCCCAAAAGTGCCTCTAAAACTTGAGGGAGAAGCACTTAATAAAATCTTCATCATGCTGCGAAGTCAATCACAAGTTGATTTTAGTCATTACAAGCATACGACCCTGAAACGACGTATTGCAAGACGAATGATCCTGCATAAAATGGAAAAGCTCACCGAGTATGTAGACTATCTTCAATCAAGCCCTCAAGAAGTCAGTGCATTATTCAATGATTTTCTGATTAATGTAACAGAATTTTTTCGTGACCCTGATGTTTTTATGGCGATGAAAAAACAAGCGTATCCGAAAATTATAAAAAATAAAAAAGCCAACTCCCCCATTCGAATATGGATTGTTGGCTGTGCTACGGGAGAGGAGGTTTATTCAGTTGCTATTAGCTTATTAGAATATCTGGATAGTGTGGGTCAGAAAACAATGATCCAAATTTTTGCTACAGACATTAGCGACACTGCTTTACAAAAAGCGCGCACAGGTATTTATCCCGAGAGCATTCAAAAAAATATATCGAAAGAAAGGTTAAATCGATTCTTCATCAAAACTGAGAATGGGTATAAAATTGCAAAGTCTATCCGTGATATCTGCGTGTTCTCAAGACATGACATCATCATTGATCCACCATTTGCGAACATCGATCTTATTTGCTGTCGTAATCTTTTAATTTATTTTGATTCTACTCTTCAAAAACATGTACTTCCGATCTTGCATTATGCTCTAAAACCCGAGGGTTTCCTTTGTTTGGGTCATTCAGAATCAGTAGGCAAACTCACGACACTATTCCGAGCAATCGACAAAAATAAAAACATCTACTCGCGCAGCGCGTCTACTGCTTCATCTAGATTACATCTTGGTGTTGCAGGTAGAATGCATGCGTTAAAAAAACAATACCCGATAGCTGAAAAACCATCACAAGAAGCGCGCGAGTCTCTTAGTCTTCAACATGAGACAGAACAATTTCTCATAACAGAGTACGCACCAGCTGGCGTGGTGATAAACGATGATATGCAAATCATATTGGCCAGTGGAGATACTGCACCTTATCTCAAGCTGCCGCAAGGCCAGCTGAGTCTTAATTTTTTTAAGATGGTCAGGCAGGAGCTCGTTCAAGATTTGCGTATGATGATTCAGGTAGCAAAAAAGCAAAACAGCCGCGTAAAAAAGGAGAACATAAGCATTCGCGATAGTAGAGGTCATGATCTTGTTCTCAATCTAATAGTTATTACAATCAGGGCAAAAACTAAGGAAAGAGAGGGTGCCTTCTTGATTCTCTTCGAATCGATTCCTGAGCTGCAACAAGCTAGGTTATCTGAGTCTGAAAAAGTAGGTCGGGGATCTAAGCGGGTAACGATGCGTGAGATTGTCTTAAAAGATAGCCAGATCCAAACGCTCAAGAAGCAACTGGTCGAAGCAAGAGCCTATCAGGAATCATTGGCTGAAGATTATGAGGCAACTCAAGAGGCATTCACTTCTGTTAATGAAGAACTGCAAAGCACTAATGAAGAATTTCAAAGTACAAATGAAGAGTTGGAAACAACTAAAGAAGAGATTCAGTCTGCGAATGAAGAGCTGACCACGCTTAATGACGAATTAGTGAATAGCAATACTAATTTAACAAAATTACACAGTGATCTTTTGAATCTGCTGGGAACGGTTAATATTCCTATTGTCATGGTAGGTATTAATAATAGACTCAGGCTCTATACTCCTACTGCTGGCAAGTTGTTGAATCTGTCGCATGCAGATGTCGGGCATCTTCTTGTTGAGGATATTAAATTAAATTGTAAAGACATTGATTTGCAAGCCATGGTTTCAGAAGTCATAGAAACAATCACAACAAAAGAGCAAGAGATCCACACAAATGAAGGTCGCCATTTTCGGCTTCAAGTGCGCCCTTATAAAACGACGGAAAATACAATAGATGGTGCGGTGATTTCCTTTGTTGATATTACGCTGCTTAAGCGCAACCTGACTGAGAGTCAAAATGCTCTGGAATATGCAACTGATGTTGCAAGCACATACAAAAGAAATGAGAAAAAGTTAGAGCGCTCTAATACCGAGTTAGAGCAGTTTGCCTTTGTTGCATCGCATGATTTGAAAGCACCATTACGCGCAGTTGAAACATTGGCAACGTGGATTAGGGATGATAAGACTAGCAAGTTAAGTATTCAGGCAAAAGAAAATTTAAATTTACTGTTTAAACGCTCTCATCGTCTGTCAAATTTAATTGATGGAATTTTGCAATATTCCCGAATTGGCTTTGTAGATATCGACATTTCTAAAGTCGATACTCGATCATTAGTCAAAGAAGTGATTGATACGCTAAGCCCTCCGAAAACATTCTCAATTTCATGCGCAGAGAATTTGCCCGTGTTAAAAACTCAAAAAGTCCAACTGGAACAAGTATTTTCTAATCTAATTAGCAACAGCATTAAATTCCACGATAGCAAGAGTGGACATATTGAAATTGGTGTAAAAAATGCTGGAAAATTTTATGAATTTTTTGTGCGTGATGACGGGCCTGGAATTGCTCCAAAATATCATGAGAAAATTTTTGAGTTGTTTCAGACAGTACAGTCTCGAGATAAAATTGAGAGCACAGGGGTTGGCTTGAGTGTCGTTAAAAAAATTGTGATGTTACAGCATGGAAAAATCACTATGACCTCAACACCCGGAGAAGGAACGTGTGTTCGCTTTACATGGCCCAAGAAGTCTCACTTGGGTAGTTGAGGATTTTGGCATGCTGTTTAGTCTAACGTATTCTTTCTCATAAGGGGTCTTACATACTTGATTCTCATGTCTTAGGCTTGACGGTACTGCCTGGTTCTTTGTAGTGATCGGTAAGTTTTTTCCGTGTCATATCAAATACTTTTTGGCCTACTGCCATGCCGACAGAAACGCGAGCAGTTCCCCAGCCAACTCGAAATCGTTCTTGAAAAAAACGTAATTTTCCAAATTTTTTATCGATATGATCTTTAGATTCTTGCCAAACATCTTTTAATGCTTGCCAGGTGTTAGGAGGTGTTTTGTCAGGCGGTGTTCCATATTGCACGCTTCGCACGTAATTAAATGGGCCTGATGCAATTGCTGCGATTCCGGCTGCTGTGGAATTTGAAAAAAATTCTAACTGGCTTGATACCGCTTGAGGTTCCCGTCCGTTTTGATCTGCTGATATGTCTTTTGGTTTAGGTATGTATGTTCGCATGAGATGGCGCGTTACTTCATAAATTCCACCAAAGGTAGTGTCGCGAAGCATTGTGGCAAATGTCCCTTTCATGAAAGTTCTGTACCTGCCACGTGACAACATATCGTTAAAACTTGAGATAAAAGTATGATTTTTATCACTCCAGGCATGATATTTAACCGCAGAAAGCCAATTTGTTAATAATCCATTGATGCTTCCTGCTGTTGTTCCAATGCAAAACTGAGTCGTTGATTCACTAAGGTGTAACTGCTCTCGCAAGTAAGGGTGCATATTATTTTTTAATTCACCTTGAGCAATATAGTAAACACTTCCAAGAAACGCCCGCTGTGTAACAGCTTGTAAAAATCCATGGTAAGGAGAACTAAAATTACTCCAAGATAAAAAAGCTCTTTTATGTGTGACAGACAAATATAATGCGCGATCCCAAGGATTAAATACGCCAGAACAAAATGTTCCAGTCAATAATCCACTGACGGTATCAATCTCTAACTTTTTTTGTATGCTGAGTGTTGTGCCTTTCTGATTTTTTTTCTCATCTTCGCTAGCGCGAGTGTTAGACATGGTGTGTGTTCCTAGAGTGACCGGTTTATTTTAATTCATGGTCAGCATTATGCCATAACAATAGATGTTGCGCACTCATTATCCTGAATGCGGTGCAAATATTTATACCATAACAGGCTATAAAGTGTTCAATGATTGACGGCGAGGTTTAGATAAAGGGATAATAGAGTATATATCATTCTATTCGAACAGGGAGACTATATGAAATGGTCGGTAGGTTCAAAAATAGGAAGTATGAATGCTGTAGCTGTCGCTGTTTTGATTCTCATTAGTTTGTCTAGTTACTATTCCACAAATCGAATGATTGATGCGGTTGATTGGCGCGAACATACTTATGAGGTAATCAGTAATCTGAATTTTTTGTTATCCTCACTAATTGATGTAGAAACGGGTCAGCGAGGTTATTTAATCACGAACCAAGACCGTTTTTTAGAACCATACAATGCTGCATTGAAAGCGATCCCTGAAGAAGTCAAAACGCTAAAATTCTTAACCCAAGATAACATTAGCCAACAGCATCGGTTAGATGTGTTAGATCCTCTCATTGCGAGTAAATTATCAAGTGCTCAGCAATCACTTAAGTTAAAAGATCAAAAAGGACAATTAGTCGCAATGGATGCGGGTAAAAAAATCATGGATGATATTCGCATTGTTGTTCAAGATATGCGAAACAATGAAGATGACTTGTTGAAACAACGAATAAAAGCATCTATATCTAGTATTAACTTAATCTTTTTTGTGATTATTTACGGCACTGTGTTTGGAGTGATATTTTTAAGCTTGGTTGGAGTTGTTCTCACACGCAATATATCTAAGCCGCTACAAGCAATGACAGTTGCTGCTAAGTTATTAAGTACATCAGTCAATGAAATTTTTGCCTCAATTTCACAGCTAGTCTCTGCGGGTAGTGAAACAGCAACAGCTGTCAATGAAACAACAAGTACGATAGAAGAAGTTAAGCAGACTTCACATCTCACCAATCAAAAAGCAAAATCTGTTTCTGAGGATGCGCAACAAGTCGCTCAAATTTCGCAAAGCGGAAAAAAATCCATTCAAGAAACCAATGAAGATATGATGCGTATTCAAGATCAAATGGTATCAATAGCAGAAAGCATGATGAGATTAAGCGAACAAACACAGGCGATCAGTAGCATTATCGAAACTGTGGATGACTTAGCTCAACAATCTAATTTGCTAGCTGTCAATGCATCTATCGAAGCAGAAAAAGCGGGTGATCAAGGAAAAGGTTTTCGAATTGTTGCTCAAGAAATAAAAAGCTTAGCAGATCAATCCAAGACTGCAACACATCGTGTGCGTGAAATATTATCCGATGTGCAAAAAGCAACGAACACAGCAGTGCTTGCAACAGAGCAAGGAAGCAAAGTGGTTGATGCCGGCGTTAAAAAATCAGAAGAAACAGGCGAGTCAATACTGAAGCTTTCCACAAGCATGTCAGAAGCGGCACAAGCTGCAATGCAAATTGCCGCCTCTAGCCAACAACAATTAATCGGTGTTGAACAAGCTGCAATTGCCATGGAAAATATCAAGCAAGCAAGTTTGCAGAATGTTGATATCTCAAAAGCCTTAGAAGTTGCTGCTAATAATCTAAAAGCATTGGGTGTTAAGCTGGAAGGATTAATAGATAAATATAAAATTTAAACTGTGGCATGACACGGTTTTACGTATACATTTCTGTAGCTTTGCTGTACTATCCCGAGCAAAATGCTATTTGAATGGTGGTCGATTATGTTTTTTACTAAAATGCGTAAATCCTTTTTTACTCTGAGTACACTAGAATCGTTTACATATGTGGTTGCGTTCGTTTCTGCAAATGTCTATTCATATTATGACGAGGCCGATCACACATTTTTGACAAGGATGCTAGCATGCTTTCATACAGCTGCGACTCTCATGAAAATTAAAGATAATTTTGCTAGAAGTTCGCAAGAAGAAGATGCCTTAACATTTAAGGGTGTCACAACGGCTTCTACGGTTTGTGCAGCGGGGACACTTGTGAGCACATGCTTGGTCGATAATCCAGGGTGGAACTTAGTGAGCGCGGCAACAAACGCATCATGCAATTTTTTTGGTAGACTGGTGTCATCATCTTATCGAAAACATGTGGAAGATGTTAAGTTTGATTCACTAGGCCACACATCAATGGCTGACGATCCGGGTGCGATTGAGTCTGATGCTGATTATCATCCTGCCTAGGTTAATTTACCCCGCCCTGAAGGGGCGGGGACTATGTTGCTTAAGCTTGTAATAAGACATCTTTCAATGTTTTTAGCGGTCTTACTTTAATAACGTCACGTTTTGGTTTAGCAGCAATCGTGATGGTTTCACCCGTCATAGGATTTCTGCCTTGACGAGACTTGGTTGCCGGCTTGGTCTTGCGTACGACTTTAATAGCCATCTCTGGAATGGCAAACTCGCCAGATCCTCTCTTGATGAGATGACATTTTGCCATGTGACCTGCTGTGCAGAAGACAGCTTTAACTTGACCTAGTGTCAGGCCTGTTTCAGTCGCGATTGCTTTTATGATTTGTCCTTTCGTTTGTTTTTCCGTGATAGCTTTTAATTGAATAGAAGCCGTTTTTGTTTTTGACTTTTTGGTCTTGGAAGATGTCGTTTTTGTTTTACGCTTTGTTTTCAA
>JABDBD010000014.1:0-56799 GCA_013288815.1 Gammaproteobacteria bacterium
GATTGAAAGTGATCAATTTGCTGTGGGTTGGGGTTAGCTTTGCTTTTTTCGCGTTGTAAAGAAGTTTGGTAAATGTAAGAAATCTGTTTCAGTGCTTCTGCGTGTTCGGGAATTTTTTCTAAAACATTCGTGTAATTTTCTAATGCCAGCTCAAGTTTGTCTTTTGCTAAGTTGCACTCGCCGAGTAGCAAAGAAGTTTCTGGTGTGATAAACAAGTTGTCCGCAAGTTTACAGGTTTCCTCCGCGCCAACATAGTGTTTGATTTTTAAAAATATTCTGCCAGCATCCAATAAATATCGATATTGTTTATAGTTATTTTTTTCTTTTTCGCTGTCTGATAATCCTGACGTTGAATTTATCTTTTCATATGTTTTTGCAAGAAACACATAACTTTCAGGAAAATGTGGATGATTTTTTCTAGCTTCTTCATAAAGTTCGATGGCGGCATTGTAATCTTTCTGTTTTTCTAGCTCTGCTGCAGCTTTCAAAAGTTGATAATAAGGATGTTTAGAGACGACTGCTTCTTCAGCCGGTGTTTTTTCAAAATGTGTAAACATACGAATTCTAGCTCTGAAAATTAATCACGTCGCAGTTTGTCCGAAGCTGCAAGTGGAGTTGGGTAACGCATGGTTACCCAATAACAAGATCCCACAAACGTTAATATGGTAGCTGCCTGCACCATATAAGTTGCTGCGGGTTGTATTAAGTTGGCCTCTAGCGCGAGATAAATCACTAAGAGTGAAAATTCACTAATTTGTCCTAAGCGCACGCCTACTTCCCAGCTAGTGGATTTGGGTTCGCCGGTTTTTTGCATTAACCAGCCAAAAATAATGGGTTTTCCCAAGAGTATTAATGCGGCTAGCGTACATGCAGGAATGATGATCGCAGGTAAATATCCAAAATTAAATCCTGCACCAATCGTAAAAAAGAAGATAACGAGAAAAAAGTCTCGTAAAGGTTTCAAGCTTTCTGCTATATAAAGCGAAATCGGATTCGAGGCCAGTGTGACGCCCGCAATAAAAGCGCCAATTTCTTCGGATAATCCCATGAAGTGGCTTAGCTCAGCCATGCACAAGCACCATCCGATTGACAGAATAAAAATATACTCATGTATTCTATCAAACAGTGTTAAGAGTTTAGAAAGTACGAAACGTTGAAAGATATAAGCGACAAATATGAGTGTAGGGGCAGCACTGAGGATATAGCCAATATCATGAAAAGAAAACATTCTATCGCCTATGCCTTTTAAAACCATCAGGACAACAATGGCAATTAAGTCTTGCAGCAAGAGAATGCTAATCATCAATTCACCGGTGTGTTGATGATGTAGTATGGTCGTCGGCAATAATTTTAATCCGATGATCGTGCTGGAAAACATGCTCGCAATGCCTATGATGAGACTTTCATAAAAGTTGAATCCAAAAAAATGTCCTATGCTAAAACCTATGATTAAAAAAATAAATGAACTGATCAGAGTGATTGAGCTCATTTTGCGTAATGAAAGTAGTAAGTTTTGTGGTTGTAAATGTAAACCTAACAAAAATAATAAAAACAAAATGCCTATATCGCCCGTTTGTTTAATCAAGCTCGAATCTTTAACTAATTGTAGTCCCCATGGCCCAAGCATAGCGCCAAGAGCCATATAAGCGACGAGTAGTGATTGTCGAGTAAATAACGCTAGAGTGGATAAAATCGCTGTCCCAGTGAAAATCAAAAATATGATGTGGACAATCGATTGTTGATGCATTAGTCGCCCTCATTTAGCGAAATTAAAGTAGTATTACCACCTGCTGCAGTTGTATTTATCGAAACAGCTCGTTCTATGCAGAGTCTGGGTAGATAAAGTGGACCGCCTGCTTTTGGCCCAGTGCCTGATAATCCTTCGCCGCCAAAAGGTTGTACGCCGACCACAGCACCTACCATGTTGCGATTCACATATATATTGCCAACCGACACAGTATCTTTAATATGGTTTATTGTTGCATCAATACGGCTATGAATGCCCAATGTTAAACCGTACCCTGTTTTGTTGATTTTTTCCAGCATCTTGTTCAAATTGTTTGCTTTAAATGTAATTATATGCAGAATTGGGCCAAAAACTTCACGTTTTAAGAGGTCTAAGTCAGAAATTTCGAATGCACAGGGTGCAAAATAGTGTCCATTATTTGATCCAGAAATGGGCACTTCGAAGAGTAACGTGCCTTCATGGGACATTTTTTTTGCATGTTCTTGTAACATTTTTAATGCATCTGTGTCGATAACAGGCCCTATATCGGTCGCTAAATCGCCTGGATCGCCCACTGTTAGTTCAGACATGGCTCCTTTTAACATAGGCAGTAATCGGGGTGCGATATCATCTTGGATAAATAAGACGCGTAGAGCAGAGCAGCGTTGTCCGGCGCTATTGAAAGCTGATGTGATGACATCTGCGACAACTTGTTCTGGCAATGCAGATGAGTCGACGATCATGACATTTTGTCCACCTGTTTCTGCAACAAAGGGCACGATAGGACCACTTCGTTCAGCTAACCGTTGTTGGATTAGCTTTGCTGTTTCCGTTGAGCCTGTAAACATCACGCCATTAATGCGTTCATCAGCTACTAATTTTGCGCCAACAATTTCTCCGCGCCCTGGCAAGAGATGTAATGCGGTCTGTGGAATCCCAGCCTTATGTAAAATGCGAATGGCTTCAGCAGCAACCAAAGGTGTTTGTTCTGCGGGTTTAGCAATAACGGCATTGCCAGTGACTAATGCTGCGAGAACCTGACCTGCAAAAATAGCTAATGGAAAATTCCAAGGGCTAATGCAAACGATAATTCCACGCGGATGTAAGCTGAGTTCGTTATATTCACCTGTTGGGCCTGGCAATATTTGCGGAGATAAACAGCTGCGTGCTTGTTCTGCGTAATAACGACAAAAGTCTACTGTTTCTCGAATTTCTGATAAACAGTCGATGATATGCTTGCCTGCCTCTCTGCATAGCAGAGTGACAAACATGGGAATTGCTTCTTCAAATAAATCAGCAGCTTTTTCTAGACATTTTGCTCGTTCATCAACAGATAGAGTTGTCCAGGAATGTTTGTTTGAATCCGCTTGTTCCAACGCAAGCTCGACATCTTCAGCAGTTGCTTGAGTGACATACCCAACTGTTTGATTGAGTTGACTGGGGGAGTTAATCGCTAGTGGGGTTGGTCTAGAGATCATTTTTCCGGAAATAATGGGTCCTGATTGCCATGTCGTGTCTGCTACATCGTTCATCTTGCGAAATAACTCACTACGTTCAGTTGAGTTAGATAAGTCAACGCCACGCGAATTTTTGCGGCTAGAACCAAAAATATTATTTGGCAGGGGGATCTGGGGATGGGGTAAGCTTGTCATTTTGCTGACTCTCTCAACAGGGTTTGCAATTAATTTCTCAATGGGGGTCTTCTCATCAGCGATACGGTTGATAAACGATGTGTTCGCACCATTTTCTAAGAGTCTTCTGACTAAATATCCTAAAAGATCTTGATGACTACCAACAGGTGCGTAAATTCGACAGTTTATATTTAAATTTTTATCTTCGATGAGTTGATCATACAGTGGTTGTCCCATGCCATGTAAACACTGAAATTCATAGGCTAAATTAGGGTGTGCTGAAACTAGTTCCATCACGGTTGCGACTGAATAAGCATTATGAGAACCGAATTGAGGATAAAAACAATCGTTATGCTCTATGAGTTTTTTCGCGCAAGCAATAAAGGAAACATCTGTTGAATTTTTCCGAGTAAAAACAGGATAACCAGAAAAACCTTGAACTTGGCTAAGTTTAATTTCCGTATCCCAATAGGCTCCTTTAATTAATCTAACCATGATGCGGCGTTTATGTTTTTGGGATAAATTGATTAACCAGTCAATAACGGCGGGTGCTCTTTTTTGGTAAGACTGGACTGCAAGGCCGAATCCTTCCCATCCTGCTAAAGAAGAATCGCTAAATACCTTATCAAATACTTCCAAAGAAAGTTCTAAGCGATCAGCTTCTTCCGCATCGACAGTTAATCCTATATTTTGAGCTTTTGCCTGCTGGGCTAATGAAAGTAATCGGGGCGCTAATTCTTTTAAAATACGAGTGCGTTGTGAGTACTCGTAGCGCGGGTGTAATGCGGATAACTTGATGGAGATACCGGGTGCTTGAATCGGGCCTAACCCATTTGCCACCTGACCAATAGCAGTTATGGCTGTTTCATAAGACTGAAAATATTTCTTAGCATCTTCCGCTGTTCGCGCTGCCTCGCCTAGCATGTCATAGGAATAGCGATATCCTTTCGCTTCAAGTTTTTGAGCTCTTTTTTAAAGCTTCTTCAATGGTCCTGCCCATCACAAACTGTTTGCCGATGATTTTCATACTTTGCAAAATAATAGGTCGAATGACTGTGCTGCTACCTCGGCTTAGAAAGCGCTTAAGCGATGCGGCTAATGTTTTTTGATTACTGATAGTGGGAGCATATAATTTTCCAGTGAGCATTAATGACCATGTTGTGGCATTCATGAAGAGGGTATTATCTTTGGATAAATGTTGTTCCCAGTCTGCTGACGAAATTTTATCTGCGATGAGTCTATCGATGGTTTCCGTATCTGGGATTCGCAATAAAGCCTCTGCCATACACATGAGGGCAATGCCTTCCTCGCTGGATAAGTCATATTGATTAAGAAAATTATCGAGTTTTCCAGTTTTTTTCCTATTTTTTCGTGTGCTTAGAACGAGTTGATAGGCATTATTATGAATGCGTTCTAATGCGTCTTCAGTGAAATTAATTTGATCTAAGAGTCTTTTGCAACGAGTTTCATCCTCTCGATAAGTCTCGGCCGTTGCTTTTAATAAGAGATTGGTTGTTTCTGATAGGTTCTCAAAAGTCATGATTAGTATTTTCCGTGTTATGATGTGGCAAGATGACATTAAGTAATAGAATAGGGGAGTTTGGTTTGTTAGCAAAGAAAAAAAAAATTACCATAGCAAATAGATTTCGTGGCTTTTTGCCAATTGTGGTAGACGTGGAAACTTCAGGCCTGGAGCCTTCGACAGACGCACTGCTGGAGATGGCAGTTGTTACTTTAGGGATGAATAATGATGGTAAATTGTTCAGACAAAATACTTACGGTTATCAAATAGAGCCTTTTTTTGGGGCACATATTGATCCTGTTTCTTTGGCTATTACTGGGATAGATCCGGAATATCCTCTTCGCTATGCCATTCCTGAAGCTCAGGCTTTACATAGAATGTTTGCTAAAGTGAAAAGTCTTCTTGCCATAACAGAATGTCAGCGGGCAGTGTTAGTAGGGCACAATGCGTGGTTTGATTTAAGTTTTATTCAGGCAGCTGCGAAGCGATCACACTTGACTGATATCCCTTTTCATTCTTTTACGACATTTGACACGGCGACATTAGCGGCAGTGACATTGGGGGAGACTGTATTGGCTCGCGCAGTTAGACGTGCCAATATCCAATTTGATGTGAGTCAAGCCCACTCTGCCATTTATGATGCTGAGCGGACGGCTGATTTGTTTTGCTATGTGGTGAATAATTCGTTTTTCAAGCCTAAAGCTTATTAGGTCTGTTGACGCGGCTCCATATTATCTCCGCCTACGTTATTGCATAAATCATAAATCCCCTCCACTCCACGCTTTTTGTGGAGGGGAGGATAAAAATTCTTAGAAATTACATAGTATGGTAAATTTATCCTCCGATCGCCTCCTCTCCCCAGCCCTCTCCTCCATAAAAAGCATGGAAGAGAGGGGGAATTTGATTTATGCAACAAGCCGCGGAACGACGATAAATAATTGGCAACAGACCGAAATGACAGAAATAAAAAAGCCCGCATCAGCGGGCTTTTTTTTGGGGTGAAACTATTAACCGAATTTAACGCCAGCACGTAAACCAAGTGTGTTGGAGTTTTGACCCGTGCCACCTTGACCTATGCTGTAAGCATTGTCATGGGTGAATTCGAGGCCGAGGTTTGTGTTTTTCCACATGTCAATACCATAACCTGCTAATACACGGTTTCTTGGTAAAGCTAAGCGTACTGTGTTGTTAGAGGTTTGGTAACCAAGATAAACATTTTGGTTTTTGCTCATGTAGTTAAAACCATAACCTGCTGTAAAGTCAGCAGCCCAAGGCTTAGCACCTGTTCCAGAGCCTAATGCAACGTTACCGTTGGTGTTGATGTCAACAGGACTGAAGCTTTGAACGGCTGTTGTGTAACGCGCGCCAAAGTTGAAAGGTCCGCTGTTCACATCACCATAAAGTGCAATGCCACCCACTGTATGGACGACGGTGCCGCCTACAATGAAGTTAGCAATGTCGTTTACGCCGGCCATGTTGGACAAGTAACCAATTCCTAGATCATAACCAAATTGATCGTTTGGTTGGTCAAATCCAAGAGACGCGCCGAACACTGTTTTGTTATGACCTTGGCTAGCGATACGAACCACGTTATCAAATGCATATACGGAACCATGTAAGCCCATTCTGGTTGCGAAACCAAGATTAGCAGAGGTGCGTAATGCTTCTGATAAAGATTGAGCTAATGTACGATTCAAAGGATGAATAGTATATCTGCCGAAATCTTCGAATTGCTTACCAACTTGTAAGAAGATTGGATAAGCATCTAGATTGCCGATTGTTACAAAGCCTTGTTCTAGATTTAGCGCGTTGACTGGATAAACATAGCTATAGTTAACGCTTGTGCTGTTATAACTTATGCTAGCAAACGCTTTAACCCAGTCGTTTATCGTACCGTTTACATTTAAATAAACGTCATTTAAAGCGATACGTTGGATGTTTTCAGTGGTAAATGTTGGTCTACGGTTGCCCCACTTAAAGTCAACATTCGCGCCACCGCTTACATAAACACGGTTAAACCAATCTGGCGTATATTTGGAACGACCTGTATTGTGATCCATCGCATCTGTGATAGCGGAGAATAAATCAACTTTAGGTTCGGTTTCGAGGCCGACAGGTGCAGGTTGGATAGCAACAGCGTCTACTGCTCTATAGTCTTCACGTTCCATTACACGTGGATGATGAACAACGTGATGGATTTTTTTGTGATGTTTGTGCGTGGTAGTGGTAGGTTGTGTTGTAGTGGTTGTAGTAGCTTGTTCAGTGGATGTTGTCTGAGCTGTTGTTGGAGTTGCAGCATACATAGGTACGCTAACTAAACCTAACACGCTCATTGATGCAACAACGAGTTTTAGTTTCATGCTTGTGTATCTCCTTGATATATAATTTGATCCGGACGAGTTTTAAAATTACCTCATAAATATATGTCATTGCAAGCAAAATTTAAACTAAACATACGCACTCTGGATCAAATGTATGTTTCACTTTCTAGCTTGCAACATTTTAAACGCATTACCGAAAGAGTGGGTAGCTTACAGATTATTTGCATGCATTGCATAAATATATTTGTGTGCTCTAGCCACTATGCAGCCAGATTTTAAATGAAAGGTAACGAAAAGTTAAACTTAAAATTGGAAAAAATAAAAAAAAATAATTAAAAAAGAAACGAGAATGTTCGAATCGGGACAGTTGGATGAAATAATAAACTAAACGTCATCACTGTCACTCTGTCATTTTTGGGGAAACAGAGTGTCAGTGCGATGTTAGATCAGATTATTTATTACAGTGCTTCTGATTTTAGATGAAGAAAATTAGCGATACCTTCTGCTGTTGGCTTGATTCCAGCATCACCTTTATTCCAACCTGCAGGACAGACTTCGCCAACTTTTTCGTGGAACTGTAGGGCATCAACTAAGCGAATTAATTCATCGATGTTTCGGCCTAGTGGAAGATCATTAATAATTTGTGAGCGAACAATTCCGTCTTTATCAATTAAGAATGCACCGCGTAATGCAATATGTGCAGTCGGATGTTCTACACCAAATGCCTGGCAAATTTTATGGTTAACATCGGCGACTAATGGATAGCGAATCGGTCCAATACCACCATCGTTAATAGCTGTTTTACGCCATGCGCTATGGGTGAATTGAGAATCGATCGACACGCCTATTACCAATGTGTTGCGTTTAGTAAATTCTTCAATACGGTTATTAAGAGCGATTAACTCGGATGGGCAAACAAAAGTAAAGTCGAGTGGATAGAAAAAGACAATACCATATTTTCCTTTGATACTGCTGGCTAAGTTAAATTGGGTTATTTCACCGTTTTCGAGTACGGCTGCTGCAGTAAAATCAGGGACTTGCCTGCCAACTAAAATACTCATTGCATTACTCCTCTGTTTCAAAACTGAGAATTATAGCATAAATTTTTATGCATTATGGATAGAAAATCTCACCAGTGCCTGAAATTATTTTGCCCAGCATCAGTAGATGTCATCGAGACCAGATTGATGTATTATTCTCCTCTCGATTAGATATCAGGTGTGTTTGGTTGTTTAGCTGCCTCATTTAGGAGTATTCAAAATACTATGAGTGAAACATTTTTACCTTTTTCTCGCCCCTCAATTAGTCGGGCTGCTATCGATGATGTTGTAGCTTGTTTAGAATCGGGTTGGATCACGACGGGCCCTAGAGTTGCCCAGTTTACTGAGGCATTGAAAGATTATTTAGGGGCGCCGTATGTGCTGCCTCTGGCTTCCGCTACTGCGGGCTTGCATTTAACGTTATTAGCAATGGGCATTAAGCCGGGCGATGAGGTCATTACAACGCCCATGACTTTTGCTGCAACGCTGAATACCATCGTTTTGGCTGGTGCGAAACCTGTATTAGTGGATATTGAGCCGGATACGTTAAACATAAACCTAAATGAAGTTGAAGATGCGATTACTGATAAAACTCGCGTTATTATGCCGGTGCATTTTGCGGGATTGCCTGTTGATCTTGATCACTTGTATGAAATTGCAGATAGACATGATCTGCGTGTGATTGAAGATGCTGCCCACGCAATTGGTGCAGAATATAAAGGCAAACGTATTGGAAGTCGTGGTGATACGCAAGTTTTTAGTTTTCATCCTAATAAAAACATGACGACTGGTGAGGGTGGTTGTGTTGCCACACAAGATGAAGAGTTAGCGCGTAAAATAGGTTTGCTGCGTTTTCACGGGATTGACAGAGAATCTTGGAATCGTTACGGAAAATCGGGCAATCAAGATTATGAAATTGTATTGCCTGGTTATAAATATAATATGATGGATATTCAAGCGGCTATTGGCTTGCATCAATTGAAAGAGTTAGATCAATTTATTTTGCGTCGTGAAGAATTGGCAAACCGTTACCAGGAAGCATTAATAGATTGGCCCCAGTGGACGCTGCCAGGTAATCCACCATATCCGCACAGACACGCGTGGCATCTTTACACGCCGTTATTAAATGAAGTGACTGCGAAAATGAATCGTGATGAATTCATGCAAACAATGAAAGAAAAAAATATTGGTACCGGGTTACATTATCGAGCTGTACATCTTTATCCTTTTTATCGTGAGCGTTTTGGATTTAAAGAAGGTGATTTTCCACATGCAGAATATGTTTCTGAACGTATAGTGAGCTTGCCACTTTTTCCTGCAATGACAGACGCTGATCATGATCGAGTATTAGATGTCATGTATAGCATTTTTAAATAAGTATGAGTTGAATATGAAAATATTAATTTTAGGCGCAAATGGGTTTATTGGTAGTCATTTATCAGATGCAATTTTAGCAAAAACAGACTGGGAAGTTTTTGCAATGGATTTAGCAAATGATAAGTTGGTCGATGCGATGACAAATAAGCGTTTTCATTTTTTCAAAGGTGATATCACTGTTGAGAAAGCATGGATTGAGCAGCATATACAAGTATGTGATGTTATTTTGCCGTTAGTGGCGATTGCGACTCCAATGACTTATGTCAAAGATCCTTTGAAAATTTTTGAACTTGATTTTGAAGCGAACTTAGAAATTATTCGTCATTGTGTTAAGTACCACAAACGTATTATTTTTCCTTCAACCTCAGAAGTGTATGGGATGTGTGCTGATACTGTTTTTGACGAAGAAGAAAGCCATTTAGTGACAGGCCCTATTCACAAAGAAAGATGGATTTATTCAGCATCCAAACAATTGTTGGATAGAGTGATTTATGCATATGGCCAACATAATGATTTAGATTATACCTTGTTCAGACCGTTTAATTGGTATGGCCCTAAGTTGGATAATATTTTTAATCCTAAGCCCGGTGGCTCTCGTGTGTTAACACAGTTTATCGGGAACTTAATACGCGGAGAAAATATTGTCTTGATTAATGGCGGTGAGCAAAAACGTTGTTTCATGCATATAGATGATGGTATTGATGCATTATTAAGAATGATTGAGAATAAAAATCACTGCGCAGGGAAACGCATTTTCAATATTGGAAATCCCGCAGAAAATGTCTCTATTCGCAATTTAGCAGAGCTGTTAGTAAAGCTTATTAAAGCTTACCCAGAACATGTGGAAGCTGCTACAAAAACACAATTGATATCTCAAGATGCTAATGATTATTATGGAGCTGGTTATCAAGATGTATCATTACGTGTGCCATCTATTGAGCGCGCAAAAAAACATTTAAACTGGACGCCTGAAATCAATTTAGAAGATGGGTTGCGCCAAACATTGGATTTTTATTTCAAAGAAAATTGTGTAACTGATTATTAAAAAGTTATGTGAAAGCAAGGATAGCGAATGGCCAAATTATACTTTTATTATTCAGCAATGAATGCAGGCAAAAGCACGGTGTTACTTCAGTCCTCATACAATTACCAAGAAAGAGGGATGGATACCTTGCTCTTTTCATCGGTAGTCGATACTCGCTACGGAACAGGAAAAATCTCTTCTCGTATTGGGGTGAGTTCTCAGGCGGTTCCATTTGATTCGAATTTTAATTTGTTTGAATATGCTGAGAAACATGCACAAAAACATCCAAAGTTAAAATGTGTATTGGTGGATGAGGCGCAGTTTCTTAATAAAAAACAAGTCATGCAATTGACTGAAATCGTCGATAAATTAAACTTGCCTGTCCTGACCTATGGGCTGCGTAGTGATTTTCAAGGTGAACCGTTTGAGGGTAGCATGTACTTATTGGTATGGGCTGATAACATCACCGAAATAAAAACTATTTGTCATTGCGGTAGAAAAGCTACGATGAATATGCGCATTGATTCTGAAGGTCGTCCGATAAAAGTTGGGGATCAAATTCAAGTTGGCGGCAATGAGCGTTATGTGTCTACTTGCCGTAAGCATTTTCAAAACTCTTGATGTATTACAAAAACAATAAAAAAAATATTTCACTATTCGATCGCGTGGAAAATTTATCCTCTCAATTGCAATTAATGTGATTATCAACAACCGAATCATAATTGCTAATATCTGTTGTAACTGTGTTAACAAACGTCGCGCTTGAGATAACAGCTTCAGAAAAATTCGCTTTAACCAAGCTTGCATTGTTTAAGTTGGCGCAAGTAAAGTCTGCTTTACTGACATTTGCTTGTTCCAAATTTGCATTTAATAATGAAGCTGAGTTTAGATTGGCGCTTGATAAATCGGCCTGCGCTAAGTTCGCATTTTTTAAAATGGCATGATTAAGATTTGTATTGACAAGCATTGCTCCAGATAAATGAGCGTTTTCAAGATTAGCATAACTTAAGTCCGCATTGCTTAAGTTCATAGAAGTTAAATCAGCATTAGCTAAGTTGGCGTGAGATAAATTAGCATTTTGCAAATTGGTTTTGTCTGCATTAAAAGTATAGCTGCGTAAATCAGCGTTAGATAAGTCTAACGATTTGGGTGCGGAGCCGTTGAGTTTGATGAGTTTTTGTAGGTCTTCTTGATTTGCTGCGTAAGCTGCATTGAATGTCAGAAGACATAAAATCATAAATCTATAAAGCATAAATATCCTTTAATTGCCCTCTGTGCGATTAGAAGATCGATGAATTCTGGCGCCTAATTGGGTGAGCTTTTCTTCTATGCATTCATAACCGCGATCAATATGATAAATACGGTCTACGCTGGTTTCACCTGCTGCGGCTAGTCCAGCTAGCACTAAGCTTGCTGATGCGCGTAAATCTGTGGCCATTGTTGGCGCGCCTTGTAATTGGTCGATGCCTATGCAAGTGGCTGTATTGCCTTTTAAAGAAATATTCGCTCCCAAGCGCTGTAATTCTTGCACATGCATAAAACGATTTTCAAAAATAGTTTCTGTAATCGTTGATGTCCCTTCCGCAATGGAATTGAGAGCCATCATCTGTGCTTGCATATCCGTTGGGAAATCAGGATATGGTGCTGTACTGACATCCACTGAGCGAGGACGATTATCTTTCATGTCTAGCAAGATCCAATCATCGCCAGTTTCAATATGCGCACCTGTTTCTGCTAATTTTGTGAGAATAGAGGCGACAATGTCAGGTCTAGTGTTTTTTAATTTGATTTTGCCGCGAGTGATTGCCGCCGCAATTAAATAAGTACCTGTTTCTATGCGGTCAGGTAAAACTTGATAGCTGCCTTCTTTTAATTCTTTCACACCATCAATGACAATAGTTGATGTGCCGGCTCCGCTGATTTTTGCCCCTAGTGTATTTAAGAATTTTGCTAAATCTTCAATTTCAGGTTCGCGCGCAGCGTTTTGAATAATGGTTTGTCCAGAGGCAAGCACAGCTGCCATCATAATATTTTCAGTTCCAGTAACAGTGATTAGATCCATCGGTACTGTAGCACCATGCAAACCTTTTTTTGCAGTTGCTTTAATATATCCGTTTTCGACCGCGATCTTCGCTCCCATCAATTGCAAACCTTTTAAATGTTGATCTACAGGACGCGTACCGATAGCGCAACCGCCGGGCAATGAAACATTCGCTTTGCCAAATCTTCCAAGTAATGGACCTAATACTAAAACGGATGCCCGCATGGTTTTTACCAAGGCATAAGGTGCATCAAAGCAGGTGACGTTGTTTGCGCTGACTTCAATGTTAAATCGTTCATCGAGTGTCAGGCTCACGCCCATCTGGCCTAAAAGACTAATGATGGTTGTTACATCATGAAGATGTGGAATATTCGATATGCGCACTGGGGCAGATGTGAGAAGTGATGCTGCAATAATAGGTAAGGCAGAGTTCTTTGCACCTGAAATGCGAATTTCGCCTCGTAATGGCACATTGCCTCGAATGATTAATTTATCCATATGTCAAAGCTCTTGTTGGCGAAGGGTCCATTCTTCTGGTGTGTAAGTTTTGATCGAAATGGCGTGTATAGTTCCATTCGCGATTCGATCTCCCAAAGCGGTATAAACCAATTGTTGTTTTTGTATGCGGCTTTTGCCAGCAAAGCCTGTATAAATAACAATAGCATTAAAGTGGATGCCATCGCCATCAACAAAAACGATAGAGTCTGGTAATCCTTGTTGTATAAGGTTTTTTATGTCGTCGCACTGCATGGAGCATTCCTGTAAAGGCCGTAAATAAGACGGCACAAGAGTAACTTGTGCTCAGTCTCTAGTCAAATGGTATGCTATGTCTGTGTAGCCTATTTAAAGCAGGTTGAGTATATTGGCAACTACTGGAGCTTTAGCTTTTTGACTTTCATCTTCTAGACGTTTCGTTAACTTACAGGCTGTGCCAAATGAAATGGCATTAATAAATCGCGGGTTGTAGTTTGATCCATTCGATTGATAAAATAATTTAACTAATGGATAAAGTTCATCTTCCAATGCTGTATATGCTTCATGGACTGCTTCAGCGTTACTTTTATTTTTTGGAATGATAAGTTTTTTTTCATCGATCAGCTTAGTCAATAATGATTGTGTTGTATTTAAATAATTATTTCCTGATGCAAAGCTAAAATTTAGTTGAAACATTTCTTGGCGAAGTTCATTTTTAGCTTCAATTTTTTCTAAGTAATATTGTTGCTTAATTGATTGAACACCAGGATAGTGTGTGATTTTGTCATCATTTATCAATAGAGTAATTATGTATGTATCAATATCATCTTTGTTTCCAAGCGCTTGACGAAGAGCGGCTAGGTTACAATGATTCTTCGCAGCTTCTATTGCTGAGAAATGTTGTTGCCTTACAAAGAAATCCCGGTTTTCTTCTTTTGGATTGAAGCTGTCGCGACGTCGTTTTATGGTTTCTAAAATCTCAAGTTGGTGAGATTGTTCCTCAGGTGTTGGAGTCGACTCGGGATTAAGAGAAGGTTGTTGGGGGGTGTTTTGAGAATCTACTGCTTTTTCATTTAAAGATTGATATAAGTCTCTGGTTGTTGACATATTGCCACCACGTTAATGTTTACTAATATTTGTAATGTATTTGTCTAAGTGAGATAGTATTGTCCTATTTTAAAATAGCTAAGGGAAGGGTTTTGTGAAAATTGATGAAAAAACTCATTTATTCGAGAGGGTAGATCATATTTTGTCACCCCATCATAACTACAGGCCGAGTGGCCAGTTGATTGATTTAATTGTAATTCATGGTATTAGCTTGCCTCCAGGTGAGTTTGGAAATTCTGCTATCACCGATTTTTTTTGTGGAAAATTGGATACCCAATTGCATCCTTATTTTACAACAATTGCTGAATTAAAGGTCTCTTCCCATTTGCTCATTGATCGCACAGGTCATATTGTTCAATTTGTTCCCTTTGATTTGCGCGCATGGCATGCAGGCCAATCTGAATTTAAGGGACTATCCAATTGTAATGATTTTTCTATTGGTATCGAGTTAGAGGGAACGGATGATATACCTTATGAAAAAATTCAATACGAACGTCTGGCAGATTGTATTGTGGCTTTGCAACAAATCTATCCGTTGGTTACGCGAGAGCGAATTGTAGGTCATTCAGATATTGCACCAGGGCGGAAAACAGACCCAGGGCCTCATTTTGATTGGGCTTATTTTGATTGTCTATTAATCGAAGCCTGGCATAATTGTAATAATGGGAAAGGATGTGTGAAAGAGGGTATTGTATGACGTTTATTATCACGTTAATTGCATTAGTGATTGAACGATTTTTTGACTGGAGTCATTTGCGTCAATGGCGCTGGTTTACGCTATACCAAGCTTGGTTAATTTCACGGTTTAGCAAGTGGTCACCTATCGTGATTTTTTTGATTTGTTTGTTGCCGCCATTACTTATTGTGGTTTGTATTAATTTTCTATTAACAGGCTGGCTGTTTAATTTAATAAAATTAATTTTTGGTGCAACTATGCTCGTATATTGTTTAGGCCCTAATAATTTTTGGGCTGAAGTATATGCAGCAATTAAAATATTACATACAGAAGAGCCGCAAATTGCGAGTGAAAAAGTGCGTCAATTGTTTCGTGTTAATTCTCTAGATAATCCTCAAGTTTTCCATAAAAAATTCACGCAAATGATTTTTGTAGAAGCAAATAGACGTGTTTTTGCGGTTTTTTTCTGGTTTTTATTATTAGGCCCTGTGGGGGCGATGCTTTATCGGTTAGTTGACTTATGTAAGTTACGAGGAATCACCACGCAAGCGCTTGCAGCGCAGGTACAAAATTTATTGGATTGGTTGCCAGTGAGAATTTTTACATTTATTTTTGCGTTAGCCGGGCACTTCACAGCCGTAATTCAACATTGGAGGCTCTGCGTGTTTTCTCCGCCTATCGCGAATGATGTTTTTTTAACTGACTGTGGGATAGCTGCTCTGGATATTTTAGAGAGTGGGCGTATTCCTGAAGATGGTTCTGCGGAAAAAGAAACATTGGCGTTGCTAGACCGAGCATTTGTCATTGCCTTGGTGATTTTGGCGATTGTTGTGTTAGTCATCTAGCAGTTTTTACACAGTGCATTTAACGTCAATCCAAGCAGGTGTGCTTTCAACCAACAAAACCGAATTTGGTGCCTGATTTGCAAACATTATGACTTTAGGTTTTATTAACTTCAGGTTAAAATAGTCGATTACCTATTACTATTAAAATCAAAGGATAGCGGCATGACAAAACCTTGGGATGATGTAGACCCAGTTGAAACAAAAGAGTGGCTAGATGCTTTCGCATCTCTGGTTAAACATGAAGGCCCTGAGCGTGCGCGTTTTATTTTAGAAAAATTGTTAGAAAAAGCGGGACAGAAAGGTGTAAAAGCGAGTGCTGCGGCGCTGGTAACTCCTTATATCAATACGATTCCAACAGCAGACCAGCCAGCATATCCTGGCGATTTGCAATTAGAACAACGTATCGAAGCCATCAATCGTTGGAATGCAATTGCAATGGTGATTCGTGCGAAAAAAGAAGCGGGTGGTGTAGGCGGTCACTTATCATCTTATGCATCGATTGCCACGCTTTACGAAGTGGGAATGAATCATTTTTTCAAAGCAACTTCAAAAGACAACGTCGGCGATTTAATTTATTTTCAAGGCCATTCTTCAGAAGGAAATTATGCACGTGCATTTTTAGAAGGACGTTTATCTGAAGAGCAGTTAAAAAATTTTCGTCAAGAAGTGGGCGGAAATGGTGTGTCCTCATACCCTCACCCATGGTTGATGCCGAATTTCTGGCAATTTGCAACCGTGTCATTGGGTCTAGGTGCGTTACAAGCAATTTATCAAGCTCGTTTTTTAAAATATTTAGAAAACAGAGAGCTCATTACTGAAAACGATAGAAAAGTATGGGTTTTTTGTGGTGATGGTGAAATGGATGAGCCAGAATCTATTGCTGGTCTCACACTCGCAGCTCGAGAAAAACTCGATAATATCATTTATGTTGTGAACTGTAATTTACAACGTTTAGATGGTTTAGTTAGAAGTAATAGTAAAATCATTCAAGAATTAGAAGGGCTATTTCATGGCGCTGGTTGGAATGTTATTAAAGTGCTATGGGACAGTCGATGGGATGCTTTGTTCGCAAAAGATAAAAAAGGTCTTTTGTTAAAGCGTTTAGGTGAATGCGTTGATGGTGATTTGCAAAGTGCATACGTTCGTGGGGGTGCCTATACTCGCGAGCTTATTGTCGGCGATAATGAAGAATTAAAAAATTTACTTGCTGATTTATCCGATGATGAATTGATGTTGTTACATCGTGGTGGGCACGATTCCATAAAAATATATGCAGCCTATGCGGCAGCTGCTAAACATAAAAATCAGCCAACAGTGATTCTCGTACAAAGTGTGAAAGGCTATGGCTTAGGAACGGCAGCGGCAGAAGGTCGCAACGTCGCGCATAATCATTTAGACATGGCAGAAGCAGAAGCCAAAGTGTTTCGTGATCGTTTTCAATTACCTTTAACAGATGCTCAGTTAGTCAAGTTTGATTTTTATAAACCTGATGAAAAAAGCCCTGAATTACAGTACTTGCACGCACAGCGAAAAAAATTAGGCGGCTATCTTCCTGCTCGAGTAAAAACCTCGTCACCGCTCGCTGTGCCACCGTTATCTGCTTTTGAAAATGTGTTAAAAGGAACGGGTGATCGTACAGCCTCAACAACAATGATGTTAGGCAGAATTCTGAATGTCATTCTGAAAGATCAACATATTGGTAAACGTGTTGTTCCTATTTTTTCAGATGAGGTGAGAACGTTTGGATTAGAAGCGTTATTTCGTCAAATCGGAATTTATTCATCGGTGGGACAGCTTTATCTTTCAGAAGATAAAGAACAATTAGTGAATTATCATGAAGCGGAGAACGGGCAATTATTAGAAGAAGGCATCACGGAAGCAGGTTGTATGGCTTCGTGGATTTCAGCAGCGACATCTTATTCTACGCATCACTTACCGATGATTCCGTTTTTTACGTATTATTCTATGTTTGGCTTCCAACGTGTCGGTGATTTTATTTGGGCTGCAGCGGATATGCGTGCGCGTGGTTTCTTAATCGGAGCGACTGCTGGCAGAACCACTTTGGAAGGTGAAGGTTTGCAACATCAAGACGGTCAGAGTTTAATAACAGCTGCAGGTGTTCCGACTTGCCGAGCATATGATCCTTGTTTTGGTTATGAAATGGCTGTGATTATTCAAGATGGTTTGCAACGCATGTATGCTGAAGAGCAAGATGTTTTTTATTACATCATGGCGATGAATGAAAAATATGAGCAACCTGAAATGCCTAAAGGTGTTGAAGAAGGTATTGTTAACGGTATGTATCTCTTCAAAAAAGGCGACAAATCCAAGCTGAAAGTGCAACTGTTGGGAAGTGGAGCTATCTTGAGAGAAGTGATTGCTGCGAGTGAATTGTTGCAAAAAGATTTTGATATTTCAGCCGATGTTTGGAGTGTGACGAGTTTTAATGAATTGCGTCGTAATGGGTTGGCGGTGCAACGTGAGAATATGTTATCTCCAGAAAAAAAACCAAAGCTGACCTATGTAGAAACCTGTTTGCAAAAATCTGAAGGCCCTGTCGTCGCAGCGACAGATTATATCCGCACGTATGCAGAGCAAATTCGACCTTTTCTTAACAGAGCTTATACGGTGTTAGGAACGGATGGATTTGGTCGCAGTGATACACGAGAAAAATTGCGTCACTTTTTTGAAGTGGATAGATATTATGTGGTGATTGCTGCATTGCATACTCTCGTTCAAGAAGGGTCTGTTTCTGCGAGCAAAGTGACGGAGGCTATGAAAAAATATAACATTGATCCGAATAAGCCAAACCCTGTGACTGTGTGATACGGTTTTCATCCTGAGGAAGAAAGGATTTTTTGAATTAATGGGAGAGTTACCTTGGTAACAAAAAATATTAGTATACCCGATATGGGTGGTGCCACTGACGTAGATGTGATTGAAGTTCTTGTAAAGGTTGGTGATACCATACAAGTGGATACGCCGCTGCTAACGTTGGAATCCGACAAGGCGACCATGGAAGTTCCTTCATCTGATGCGGGTGTTGTTAAAGAATTAAAAATAAAGCCAGGCGATAAAGTGGCTACAGGATCAGTCATTTTAGTATTAGAGATGGCGGGTGAAAAATTAGAAGCTAAACCAATTGAAAAAAAATCCGATAAGAAAGAAACAACAAAAAAACCTGAACCTGAAACAATCCCAGCAGTTGTTCAACCAGTCAAAGTTGAATCGTCAGCATCTCCCAGCAAGGTTGTGGAAGGCGAGCTTACTGATATCCACGCAGGCCCAGCAGTGAGACGAATTGCAAGAGAATTTGGGATTGATCTCGCGACTGTTCCAGCAACGGGTCCAAAAAATCGTATTCTAAAAGATGATATTCAAACATATGTTAAAACACGCTTGTCTCAGGTTCCTGCTGCTTCTGCCAACTTTGGAATGCCGACTGCGCCTGTCGTTGATTTTTCTAAATTTGGCCCAGTGGAATCACAAGCGTTATCGCGCATCAAAAAATTGTCTGGAAAAAATTTACATCGAAATTGGCTGATCGTTCCGCATGTTACTCAATTTGGTGAAGCGGATATTTCTGGCGTGGAAGATTTTCGTATCGCACAGAAAGAAATTCTAGAAAAACAAGGTGTCAAACTAACGCCTTTAGTGTTTATCCTGAAAGCGGTTGTTGCTTCTCTCAAGGCATTTCCACAATTTAATGCATCGCTAGATCCGAATGGTGAAAATCTCATTTTAAAAAAATATTTTCATATCGGTGTGGCAGTTGATACACCGGATGGATTGGTTGTTCCGGTCATTCGTGATGTAGATAAAAAAGGGTTGCAAGATTTAGCAAAAGAATTAAGTGTTGTCAGTGAAAAAGCGCGTCATAAACAGCTCACTGCTAACGATATGCAAGGCGGCTGTTTTTCCATTTCAAGTTTAGGCGGGATTGGTGGCACAGCTTTTACTCCGATTGTGAATGTGCCTGAAGTAGCTATTTTAGGCGTTTCAAAGGCATCGCATAAACCAGTGTATCAAAATGGTGAATTTGTTCCGCGTTTAATGCTGCCGTTATCTTTGTCTTATGACCATCGTGTTATTGACGGTGCTGATGGTGCACGGTTTATGGTAAAACTAACCAATATGTTATCTGATATTCGAAATTTGTTATTATAATTTTTTGTCGATCATAAAGGAATTAAAAATGAGTAATAGTATTCATGCAGAAGTCGTCGTATTAGGCAGTGGTCCCGGTGGATATACTGCTGCATTTCGCGCGGCAGATTTAGGAAAAAAAGTTGTTTTGATAGAACGATATGAAAACATCGGCGGTGTTTGTTTGAACGTCGGATGTATTCCTTCAAAAGCTTTATTGCATGCTGCAAAAGTGTTAGATGAAGCAGCCCATGTCAGTGAGTGTGGGATTGATTTCGGAAAGCCCAAAATTGATACTCAAAAATTAGCGGGTTGGAAAAGCAAGGTCGTTGGCAAATTAACCGGTGGTTTAAAAATGCTGGCGAAGCAACGCAAAGTAGAAATCATTCAAGGGACTGGAACATTTATCTCAAGCAATGAGATTCAAGTTGAAAATGGAAAAACAACTCAAACGATTAAGTTTGATCAAGCTATTATTGCTGTTGGCTCGCGTCCAGTTAAATTGCCGTTTTTACCGGAGGATCCTCGCATTATGGATTCAACAGGCGCGTTAGAGTTATCAGAAACAAAATGCAAATTGTTGGTGTTGGGCGGCGGCATTATTGGTTTAGAAATGGCAACGGTTTACCATGCTCTGGGTGCTGAAGTCACTATCGTTGAAATGATGGATCAACTTATTCCGGGCTGTGATAAAGACATTGTTACGCCATTACATAAACGCATTCAAAAACGTTATCAAAATATTTTCTTAAAAACAAAAGTAACAAAAGTAGAAGCTAAGAAAGATGGCTTGTATGTTACATTTGAAGGTGAAAATGCACCCGAAAAACCCGAGAAATTTGATCGTATTCTATGTGCAGTAGGCCGCAGACCCAATGGTGATTTAACGAATGCTGAAAAAGCGGGTGTTAAAATCGATGAACGTGGATTTATTCCGGTTGATAAACAAATGCGTACGAACGTTCCGCATATTTATGCGATTGGCGATGTCGTTGGCAATCCTATGTTGGCGCATAAGGCAATTCCTGAAGCTCGTGTAGCAGCAGAAGTTATCTCCGGATTAAAACATTATTTTGATCCAAAATGTATTCCAAGTGTTGCGTACACAGATCCAGAAATAGCTTGGACAGGCGTTACCGAAAACGAAGCAAAAGCGAAAGGCATAAAATATGGCAAAGGCGTTTTCCCTTGGGCTGCAAGTGGACGCTCATTAAGTATGGGTCGAGATGAGGGTCTAACAAAATTAATTATTGATGAAACAACGCATCGTGTAATAGGCGCTGGCATTGTAGGGCCCAATGCAGGAGAGTTAATTGCTGAGGTGACTTTGGCGATTGAGATGGGTTGTGATGTTGAAGATTTGTCTTTAACGATACATCCACATCCTACATTGTCAGAGACTATTGCGATGTCGGCAGAAGTGTTTGAAGGTACGATTACTGATTTATATTTACCGAAGAAAAAAACGGAAGAGAAAAAGGTAGAAGGTGTGAAGTCATAGCTTTTAAAAAATCACCTCTCCCGCTTGCGGGAGAGGGTCTGGACGGCAGCACTTATTGCTTCCGCTTGTGATCCCACAAAACTTCCCAAGCATTTGTTTCCCGCGCCAACACTCTCGCTGCCACAAACAACAAATCCGACAACCGATTAAGATACTGCAAAATTACAGGATTAAAGGGTCCTTCCTGAAATAAACTGACTGCACATCGTTCAGCACGTCTGCATACCGTACGAGCTAAATGACAAGTCGCCGCAAGTATATTTCCACCAGGCAAAACAAATTCTGTTAGCGGTGGAAGATTTGCATTCCATTCATCAATTGTTTTTTCTAACTGGGTAATGTGTTCAGGTGTGATGACAGAGTAATAAGGAGGACATAATTCTCCGCCTACGTTAAATAAGTCATGTTGGAGTTGAGTCAATACAGGATGAATAGAGGCTACGTCAGCAGCAGATAAATAGGCTAAGAGCATTCCTATTACGCTATTTAATTCATCTAACGTGCCCAGCAGTTCTAAGCGAGCATGGTTTTTAGGAAGGCGTTTATTATCGCCTAAATTTGTATAGCCATCGTCACCTGCGCGCGTGTATATTTTTGAAAGCCTGTAACCCATGGAATTGCCTTATGTAGATATAAAAATGAAATTGTATCTAGGTTGACTGCAGATACAAGCGCTATTACGATTATATACCTTACCTCTTCACATTTTGAGCTTTTTGGCATCTCATCTGTGGGGCATCTTGTACCCTAAAAAATACTTGCATATGAATAACTATGCGCGCATTTTTTAGGGTACAATCTACCCCACATCTGAGCGCCAAAGAGCTCAAAATGTGAAGAGGTAAGGTATACTTTATATCATGAGAACAATGATGTCTGACTCTTCTGATGTTACCTATCAAATCCGTGAGATGCGCCACACTGATCTGGCTCAATTGCTTGCAATGGAAGAAGCTACTCAAGTAGCGCCTTGGACAGAAGCGGTATTTTTACGTTGCCAAGAAGCTAAGTATCCAGGCTGGGTGATAGAGGTTGATGATCAACTGATTGGGTTTATTTTAATTTCCGTCTCGGCAGGTGAGTGTCACGTGCTGAATCTGTGTGTACATCCTATTTTTCAAGGAAAAAAATTCGGACGAAAATTGATGGTGACAGCGATGGTATGGGTTAAGCAGCGTGGTGTAGAAATAGTCTATTTAGAGGTGAGACGTTCTAATTTACGTGCCATTTGGTTATATCGCAAAATGAATTTTAAACAAATAGGAGAGCGTAAAAACTATTATCCACTCGCAAATGGAAGTGAAGACGCCCTCGTGTTTGCGCGAGATTTGGGCGTTGATGATCTCGAGGATATTATGGCGGAATCCTAACGAGCCCGACGACGCAACTGATCATTGTTAAGCAACCTGACTCGGGGTAGAATAGACGATTTTTGCAGTGGTAAATAGGTATGTCAGAATTGTTAAAACAAGTCTCAAAACGCCGTACATTTGCAATTATTTCGCATCCGGACGCAGGAAAAACAACATTAACTGAAAAATTATTGTTGTTCGGAGGTGCAATCCAATTAGCCGGTACAGTCAAAGGGCGCAAAGCCTCAAGACATGCTACATCCGACTGGATGGAATTAGAAAAGCAGCGCGGTATTTCGGTGACAACCTCTGTTATGCAATTTCCTTATAAATCAAACATCATGAATTTGTTGGATACGCCTGGGCACGCAGATTTTTCCGAAGACACGTATCGTACTCTCACTGCAGTAGATTCTGCGCTCATGGTGATTGATGCTGCGAAAGGCGTTGAAGAGCGTACCATTAAATTATTAGACGTATGTCGTTTACGTAATACACCTATCATTACCTTTATTAATAAAATGGATAGAGATAGTCGTGAATCAATCGAGCTCTTAGATGAGATAGAATCCATTTTAAAAATTCGTTGTGCCCCTATTACCTGGCCGATTGGGATGGGTCGTGAATTTAAGGGGGTTTATCATTTATATGAAGATGCGATTTATCTTTATCAGCCTGGTAAAAATGCAGTGCAACAAGAAGGCGAAAAAATTTTAGGAATAGACAATCTAGAATTAGATAAACTAATCGGTGATATGGCAGATGAATTACGCATGACGATTGAGTTGGTCAAGGGAGCAAGCCATCAATTTAACAAAGAAGAATTTTTAGCGGGTAGATTAACGCCAGTGTTCTTTGGATCTGCTATCAATAATTTTGGTGTGCGCGAGCTGTTAGATGCGTTTGCGGAATATGCACCTGCGCCACAATCTCGAATGAGTCATACACGCGAAGTGTCTCCCACGGAAAATCTTTTTTCAGGCTTTGTTTTCAAAATACAAGCGAATATGGATCCTGCGCATAGAGATCGAATTGCTTTTTTACGCGTGTGTTCTGGTAGCTATAAACAAGGCATGAAGATGCATCAAGTCGGGTTAGAGCGCGAAGTCCGTATCAACCAAGCGTTGACCTTTATGGCGTCTGATCGAGAGCAAGTTAACGAAGCCTGGGCGGGTGATATTATTGGATTATACAATCACGGAACGATTCAGATTGGTGATACTTTTTCAGAAGGTGAAAATTTAAAATTTACCGGCATTCCTTATTTTGCCCCAGAATTATTTAGACTCGTGCGTTTGAAAGATCCGCTGAAATTAAAAGCATTACAGAAAGGATTAAAGCAACTTTGTGAAGAAGGTGCTACTCAGCTATTTAAACCGCTGAACAGCAATAATTTAATTTTAGGCGCGGTAGGTTTGTTGCAATTTGATGTGGTCGCTTATCGATTAAAACATGAATACAATGTCGATTGTGTTTATGAGCCTGTTTCTGTGGTCACAGCGCGATGGACGTATTGTGATGATGAAAAAAAATTGGAAGAATTCAAAAAGAAGGCATTCGACAATTTGGCGCTAGATGGCAGTGATAATTTAACGTATCTTGCGCCCACGAGAGTGAATCTTTCGTTAACGATGGAGCGTTGGCCTGATGTTGAATTTAAGACTACGCGGGAGCACTAAGGACCTGTGCAACAATAACTTATCTTTCTTGCATCTCATCTTGAGGCTATCTTTGAACGTTTTATTCTTCGAGAAAACACTTACATAGCGCAACTATGCGCGTATTTTCTCGAAGAACAAAACGTTCAAATCTAACCTCAATCTGAGCGCAAGAAAGATAAGTTATTGTTGCACAGATCCTAAGTAACGTTTACGCTTCGTAGATCTTCTGTCATGACAATATCAATGGGTGCAATAATCTTTTTTTCATGAAAATGATAATGCCAAAATTCCTTGGTATAAGGTACGAATCCAAACTCTTGCATGCAGGTTAATAATAGTTGCCGATTCAAAAAAGCTTCTTCGCCTATTTGCGCAGGAGTTGCTGAGTGATGAGACAGTTCATCCATAAAATCAAAGCAGGCACCTAAAGGAAGTTCTTGATTATTTTTATCAATTAAAACCAAATCAACCGTATTTCCATAACAATGGTTTGAGTCTTCTGATACATAGCCTAATTTAAAAAGTTGGTTCTTTTCGATGTGAGGATAGTGTTTTTGTTTCATGGCTAATTCATGCTGACCTGTTTCATTGGTGGCAACTGGCTCATTAGACCAACGCATGAAATCTAATACTGCACGTTTAGGTCGATAAGAATCATAAATCAATAAGCTTAAGTTGTATTTTTTATGCAATTCATTTTGAACTTGGCAGAGCGCTTCAGCGGCGGTTGCTTCTAATAATGCAAAATCAGTTAGCTCTGGCGTATAGCCTGCAACCACGCGACCAACAAAATTCTCAGTGGTTGCATAGGCGAGATGTGCGCGTATAGGTAGGTCGCACTTTTTTTGACTGAGTGAAATAACGTCAACTAAGGGTATAGCTATCTGCATGAATCAACTCCAAAAAGTTGGTTATAAGCCCTAACTTTTGTAAACCGCCCTTTGAAAAAAGGGGATTTAAGGGGGATTTGTATAAAAATAAAGGTCATAATACCGCATTAATTATTCAAATGATAAGCGGACAATCTACGATAGCCAAAATCTTAATAGTAGTTTAAGATTCCGAAAGGTAAAAGACCATCATCTTTACGTGAATGACATTGATTTTAAAGGTATTAACATGATTGAAACGACTGGAACAATAGCGCGAATCAAAGATCTGACTAAACGTTTAGATGAAGTCAGGGGGTATCTTTGACGTTGATAATAAACAAGAGCGATTGCTTGAAGTTCAACGTGAATTAGAAGAACCAACCATCTGGAATGATCCTGAGAGAGCGCAATCATTAGGGCGTGAACGTTCGCAGTTAGATGAAATTGTTAGCTCAATCAATAGCATCAAAATGGGATTAGAGGACGCTGCTGAGTTGTTTGATTTGGCAGTCAGTGAGCAAGATGAGAAAACGGTCGCTGAAGTCACTCAAGAATTAGATACCATCACTGGCACCATTGAAAAACTTGAGTTCCAGCGTATGTTTTCTGGCGAAATGGATGCAAACTCAGCGTACATGGATGTGCAATCCGGTTCCGGTGGTACCGAGGCGCAAGATTGGGCGAATATGTTGTTGCGTATGTATTTGCGTTGGGGTGAGCATCACGGATTCACAACAGATTTAATTGAAGTGTCAGCCGGTGATGTCGCTGGGATTAAAAGTGCGACGATTAAATTTACTGGGCCTTATGCGTATGGATGGTTGCGTACAGAAACAGGTGTGCATCGTTTAGTACGTAAATCTCCCTTTGATTCGGGAAATCGTAGGCATACATCATTTGCATCAGTGTTTGTGTCGCCGGAAATTGATGACAGTATCGAAATTGATATTAATCCTGCTGATTTACGTGTTGATACGTATCGAGCAAGCGGTGCAGGTGGTCAGCATGTTAACCGTACGGATTCAGCGATTCGAATTACGCACATTCCAACGAACATTGTTGTGCAATGTCAGGCGGATCGTTCGCAACATAAAAATCGTGCGGAAGCGATGAAACAATTACGCGCGAAACTCTATGAATTAGAGTTACAAAAAAGACGTACTAAACAAGATGAATTAGAAGCAAATAAAATGGATATCACGTGGGGCAGTCAAATTCGTTCGTATGTGTTGGATATGTCACGCATCAAAGATTTGCGTACCGGTGTTGAAATTGCAAATACGCAAGCTGTTTTAGACGGGGATTTAGATAAATTTATCGAAGCCAGTTTGTTAAGCGGATTATAAAGGGTTCTTAAATATGTCAGAAGAAAATAGTGTAGTCGATACGAATGAATTAATTCTCCAGCGCAGAGCTAAGTTAGCTGAATTGCGTGCAAAGGGTATTGCCTTTCCGAATAATTTTCATCGGGAACATCTCGCTGCAACAGTGTTGCAAGCCTACGAAGAAAAATCAGAACCTGAGCTAGAGGCGTTGCCCGTTTTCGTGAAAATGGCTGGCCGTATTATGACACGGCGTTTGATGGGTAAAGCCAGTTTTGTACATTTACAAGATATGTCAGGACGAATTCAATTATATATACGTCAAGATGAAATTTCGGATGAAGTATATGAAGCATTCAAACATTGGGATATAGGCGATATCATCGGTGTAGAAGGACATTTATTTAGAACAAAAACTGGCGAGCTTTCTGTCAGAGTTAAACAAATTTATTTATTAACAAAATCGTTGCGTCCACTACCTGATAAATATCATGGTTTAACAGATCAAGAATTGCGATATCGTCAACGTTATTTAGATTTAATGGTAAATGATGATGCGAGAAAAACATTTTTAATGCGCACAAAAATCATTGATATCGTGCGTGCATTTTTAAAAGCACGAGATTTTCTGGAAGTTGAAACGCCTATGCTGCAAGTGCTTGCTGGCGGCGCTGCAGCGAAACCATTTGTGACTCATCATAATGCATTAGATTTACCTATGTATTTACGTATTGCTCCAGAACTTTATCTGAAGCGTTTAGTTGTCGGTGGTTTTGAGCGTGTGTTTGAAATCAATCGTAGCTTTCGTAATGAGGGTGTATCAACTCGCCATAATCCAGAGTTTACGATGTTGGAGTTCTATCAGGCATATGCCAACTACCATGATTTAATGGATATGACTGAGGAATTATTTAAGGTGTTAACGAGTGAAGTCTTGGGCTCTTACGAAATTCATTATCAAGACGATGTGTATGATGTGAGTAAGCCATTCGCTAGGCATACATTGTTTTCATCCATTTTGCATTTTAATCCGGAATTAACAGAAGCTGATCTTAACACGTTAGAATCTGCAAAAAAAATTGCAAAAAAATTAGATATTCCTCTGACGGAAAATGCTGGGCTAGGAAAAATCCAACTCGAAATTTTTGAAAAAACAGTTGAGCATCGTTTAAAGCAGCCGACATTCATTACACAATATCCAGCAGAAGTTTCACCCTTGGCGCGTTTAAATGATGAAAATCCTTTTTCTACCGATCGTTTTGAATTGTTTATTGGTGGGCGTGAGTTAGCAAATGGTTTTTCAGAATTGAATGATGCAGATGATCAAGCGCAACGTTTCTTAAAACAAGTTAGCGAAAAAGAAGCGGGTGATGATGAAGCGATGCCATATGATGCGGATTACATTACTGCATTAGAATATGGATTGCCGCCAACGGCTGGTGAAGGAATCGGAATTGATAGATTGGTTATGTTGTTTTCGAATTCTCTTTCAATACGCGATGTGATTTTATTTCCCCATATGAAACCTCATAAAGAGTAAGCTGCTGGCTTCCGGTATTTGACATGCATAAAGACGAATTGTTAGAGATCATCAAGGAGTATCATCAAAACAAGGGACTGGGAAGAAAAATACTTCCATTTTATTCGTCTGTTTCCAGAGGGATGAATGGGTTAATTCAGTTTGCCAATACATTACGAGACGGTGAAATTGTGGGCTCATCGTTACTCGAACTTTATCAAATTCTGCAAGAAGAGTTTCGCCAAAAAGATGATATATGCCAACTAACAAATGATATTTTTGTAAAAGTTCGCTTAATGATACTTTCTGATTATTTAAAGCTAAGAGTGAGTCAAATAAAGTAAATGCTAAAAAAAGCAGATGGTTTTTCGTTGCTAGAATTAATGTTAGTGATTGCCTTAATAGGTGTTGTCCTTGCCTGGGCTTTGCCATCGTATCAACTTTTTTTGGTGCGTACGCGTGAAGAGTTGTTGGGGGATAAGCTCGTAAAAATATTCGGTCTCGCACGAGATGAGGCAATTTTGCAACATAAGTCAATGATCATGTGCGGGAGTGATGATCAGACAACCTGTTCTTCAAATTGGTCTGCCGGACAAATTATTTTTTCAGCAGAAAATCAAAAAAAAATTCTTTACCGATTTCCATTGTCTCAAAAAGAAGGCGTTTTATTTTGGCGCTCCTCTTTGCACCGACAGTACGTGCAATTTTTAGAAACCGGATTGACAGATTTTCAAAATGGAACGTTTTGGTTTTGTGATAATGCTTCTCAAAAGCCTGTGTGGGTGATTCGATTAAATCATGCTGGTAGAGCGAGAATGGAATCATATTCTGAGGTGGGTCATCTCGCTCTGCCATGTGCGTAACATGAGCTACCAACATTCTTTACTATCCCCCTCACTCATTTTTTCAAGCGCAGAATTCAAACTCAGTTTTCCACAATCAGCATCCTCTTTCGCCTGAGTATTCAACGGATTCGCACTAATTAAAAAATCGTGTTGAGTGCTCGAATCAATCGCTAATCGATAAGATTTTCCTGCAATAAATTCCGGTATTTCCGCATCATCTAATGTCATGTCTGCATAAGTATTATGGATAGTATAGTATTGCTCAAACGCTGCAGCTAATCGTAATAAATGCGCTTCAGCTTCAAAACGTTTTTCTCGAGTGATGTGATGCGAATAATTTGGAACACAGATAGCCGTTAATATTCCAATGAGTGCAACGACTATCATCATTTCTAATAAACTAAAACCTGCTATTTTAATTTTAAAGCTGTTTCTGCCAAACGTTTTCCTAATGCAAAACATAATCGTTGTTCTTCTTCGTTAAAAATATTTTTGCCGCTCATGCCAGCGACATGTGTCGGGCCATAAGGTGTGCCGCCAGTGGTTGTTGTATTCAAATCCGATTCGCTGTAAGGAATTCCCAGCACAATAAAACCAAGATGAATTAAGGGAAGCATCATGCTAATCAATGTGGTTTCTTGCCCGCCATGTAAGCTTGATGTAGAGCTAAATACGCCAGCAGGTTTGCCAATTAAATCGCCTGACAACCATAATCGACTGGTTGTATCCAAAAAATATTTTAGTGGAGCGGCCATATTGCCAAAGCGGGTTGGGCTTCCTAATGCTAAACCATCGCATTCTTTTAAATCGTCTAAAGTGGCATAAGGTGCTCCACTTTCGGGAACAGCAGGCTCGGATGCTTCTGTCGTTGGTGATACAGGGGGAACCGTGCGTATTCGTGCTTCTGCCCCGGGCACTGATTCGACTCCACGTGCAATATGCTGAGCCATTTGTTTCACTGCGCCATAACGGCTGTAATAAAGGACTAAAATGGTTGTCATGGTATTTTCCTAAGGATTTTGAAGTGGTGAAAGACTAAATTATTTGATATAGATCTATCCAAAACACACAAAATATGGTTAAATTGAAAACACAAAATAAATATCAATAATCGAGGTGGTGGTGAATGCAAGATCGTCCTAAGCATATGGCTGTAGAGTCTTTTGATTTTGATGGTTGTCTTTTTAATATTAATTATATTGAAAATAATGATGAAAAAAACCGTCTCATCAAATATAACGAAACATTGCTGACACGTCTATGTCAAAAAGCGCAAAGTGACCAAGCTGATGAAATTGTTTTATTTGTGGGTTCAAATGCATAAAATAGCAGCAGAAAATCCTAAGGCTGTCATTACGTTTAATTTTTATGACGATAGCAAATCAATCTTACGATGCCTGGGCGAGTTTTTTAAAAATAATCCTGATCTCATTCCGCCAAATATCACATTAAATTTACATTGGTATAATGGCGACCCATATGAAAAAGAACAGCCTATATTATTGGATTCTATTTCTGCGTCGCCTAACAGTCGCATTGATCGCCAATTTGAAAATAGTATTAAAGAAATCATTAAGTTAAATGGTATCGAGTTGACAGATACTGACGTTTATCACAATAAATATGATTTAATAGAAGATTTAGATGTAGGTAAATTTAGAAACTGTAGACAGATTGAAATACATGAAGTAAGCCCAGCCATCAATATCCTGGAGGGAACGGGCTCACAGTTAGGGGTGTTTGTTCAATCGGGATCTGACACACATAAAGAGATCTTGGGGCAACAAGATATCTTGCTACCCAGCAGGCCAACTTCTTGTTAAAATAATGAGTTTTGTAGTTAACATATTAAATAGCGTTGTTTAATCAGTTTTTTTCCTTCTCCCCTTGTGGGGTATGTAAGGGTGTTGACGTGTCTGCCCGAAGGGCGGATGAGGGGTACTTTTGACATAGAAACCCCTCACCCGCCGCTACGCGTCGACCTCTCCCACAAGGGGAGAGGTAAAAGAGCGATTTATGCAGCAATGCTTATCAAAATTATAAGGTAATATCATGCCAATATATGAATACGAATGTAGTGCGTGCCAGCATAAATTAGAAACCTTACAAAAAGTAAGCGAGCCTGCATTGACGGATTGTCCTCAGTGTGGCAAATCAACCTTACAAAAAATAATTTCTCAGACCAGTTTCCAACTCAAAGGCACAGGTTGGTATGCAACCGATTTTCGTAATAAAAGTCCGGCGGAAACAAAAAAAACTGAGACAAAGTCAGCTCAAAGCGAAAGTAAAGACACCACCACATCAAGCTCCGGAACGGAGTCAACTACAGCCGCCACATCAACTGATACGAAGAAGACTTAACTATGATGTCACTTTTCCGACGTTACTTTATTTCAGGATTGCTAGTGTGGCTACCGATTTGGGTGACGCTCTTAGCCATTACTTTTTTATTTGATCTCATGAGTAATACATTGTCTTTGTTGCCTCATCGATACCAGCCCGATGTTTTATTTGGATTTCATATTCCAGGTATTGGCGTTTTAATTACTCTTTCTGTTATTTTTTTGACGGGTATTGTTGCGGCGAATATTGTCGGTAAACAATTGGTAGTTTTTGGCGATGCTATCATTGGACGTATTCCATTAGTTCGCTCAGTTTATACAGGTGTTAAGCAAGTCACGGAAACATTGTTTACACCAGGTGGTCAATCGTTTCGAAGAGTGTTGCTAGTGCAATTTCCCCACGAAGGATTATGGAGTATTGCGTTTCAAACAGGTGATGTTGCTGTGCAGATTCAAGAGCATGTTACAAAAGATCCCATGGTCAGTTTATTTATTCCGACAACACCGAATCCGACGTCAGGTTTTTTAATGATGGCTGAGCGCAAAAATGTGATTGAGCTCGATATTCCTGTAGAGCAAGCATTAAAATTTATTATTTCATTAGGTGTTGTTCAGCCTATCTGGAAGGATCCTGAGCTTGGCAAAAAAATTGTAGAATCCAATAAAATTATCGAAGGTTAATTATGCGTACTCATTATTGTGGCGAAGTGACAACAACATTATTAGATCAAGAAGTTCAAATTGTAGGATGGGTACATAGACGCCGTGATCACGGTGGTGTGATATTTTTAGATATGCGTGATCGAGAAGGTTTGGTGCAAGTTGTATTTGCACCGGAAAACAAAGCGGCATTTGCAATGGCAGAAACCGTTCGTAATGAATTCGTATTGCAAATCAAAGGACATGTGAGAAATCGCCCTGCAGGGACAGTCAATAAAGATTTGCGAACAGGTGAAATTGAAATTGCTGCAGATGAGATCACTATTTTAAATCGTTCTGAACCTACGCCATTTCCAATTGATGAATATCATGATATCGGCGAAGAAACACGTTTACGTTATCGTTACTTAGATTTACGCAGACCTGAGATGTTAAACCGCATGCGAGTGCGCGCGCATATTACTCGTTATTTAAGACGTTATTTAGATGACAATGGTTTTATGGATATTGAAACCCCTTTTCTAACGAAAGCAACGCCAGAGGGTGCTCGCGATTATTTGGTTCCTAGTCGCACCAAGCCAGGATCTTTTTATGCATTGCCGCAGTCACCGCAACAATTTAAACAATTGTTAATGATGGCAGGTATGGATCGATACTATCAAGTTGTCAGATGTTTTCGTGATGAAGATTTACGTGCGGATAGACAACCTGAATTTACCCAATTAGATATTGAAACATCATTTCTCAACGAAACAGAAATTCAAGACATCATGGAAGAGATGATGCGTGGCATGTTTGCAGATGTGTTAAATGTTGAGTTGCCAAAACCTTTTCCTCGCATGACTTATGCAGAAGCGATGTCACGTTTTGGTTCTGATAAGCCTGACTTACGTATTCCGCTAGAATTAGTGGATATTGGCGATCTCTTGCGTGATGTGGAATTTAAAGTATTTGCTGGTCCTGCAAATGATCCGCATGGCCGCATTGCTGCATTATGTGTTCCAAATGGTGCGGATATCAGTCGCAAAGAAATCGATGATTACACAAAATATGTCGGTATTTATGGTGCGAAAGGATTGGCATACATCAAGGTGAATGGTGAAGGTACGGAAGGTCTGCAGTCGCCTATTTTGAAATTCATACCAGAAAATGTGACGCAACAAATTTTAGCTCGTACGAAGGCAAAAGTTGGCGACATTATTTTCTTTGGCGCGGACAAAGCGAATATTGTGAATGAAGCATTGGGTGCTCTACGTATTAAAGTGGGGCATGATAGACAATTAGTCGAAAAAGGCTGGCGTCCATTGTGGGTAGTTGATTTCCCTATGTTTGAACTTGCAAGCGATGGTCGCGTAGCAGCATGCCATCATCCCTTTACAGCTCCCAAAATTAAAAATGTAGATGAGTTGTCACATGAGCCGCTGAAGATTTTAGCACGTGCTTATGATATGGCATTGAATGGTAGTGAAATTGGTGGTGGATCCATTCGGATTAACTCCTCTGACTTGCAAATGGCAGTATTTCGCGCCTTAAATATTAGCGAAGAAGCTGCAAATGAAAAATTCGGTCATTTGCTCACAGCGTTAAAATTTGGATGTCCTCCACATGGCGGTATTGCATTTGGTATTGATAGATTAGCAATGTTAATGACAGATTCAGCTTCCATTCGTGATGTGATTGCATTTCCGAAAACACAAACAGCGACATGTCCGTTGACGGATGCGCCTTCATCAGTCGATCCTGCGCAATTGATAGAGTTGGGAATTCGTGTGCGTCACGACGAAAAGAAAGTGCCAGCAATAAAAAAAGAAAATGTAGGAGGCTAACATGGCAGGTCATAGTAAATGGGCTAACATTAAGCATAGAAAAGGAAAGCAAGATGCTAAGCGCGGAAAGCTCTACACGAAATTAATTCGCGAAATTACGGTTGCTGCGAAGTTGGGTGGTGCAGACCCGGATGCAAATCCACGGTTGCGAACAGCGATAGACAAAGCGCTGATTGCTAACATGTCAAAAGATGTGATTGACCGTGCAGCAAAACGTGGTGCAGGCGGCATGGAGGGTGATGATGTAGAAGAAATTCGTTATGAAGGTTACGGCCCATCGGGTGTGGCGATTATGGTGGATTGCATGACGAATAATCGCAATCGAACCGTTGCTGAAGTGCGTCATGCCTTCACCAAGTGCGGCGGTAATATGGGAACCGATGGTTCAGTTTCTTATTTATTTAAAAAATTAGGTCAGCTGACTTTTGCGCCTGGATTAGATGAAGAGCGCTTGATGGAAATTGCTTTAGATGCAGGTGCGGAAGATATTATCGTTAATGATGACAAAAGTGTTGACGTTACCACAACGCCTGAATCGTTTGCGGCGGTGAAACAAATGATGGAAAAAAATGGGTTTGTTCCAGCGCAAGCAGACATTACTATGCTTGCTGCAACGCATGTATCGATTGGTGATAAAGATATTGCTGAAAAATTAATTCGCTTAACCGACATGCTAGAAGATTTGGATGATGTTCAGGAAGTGTATTCGAATGCAAATATAGAAGATTCAATTTTGATGGAGCTGGAATAATTTATCATTCACAAGTGAGATAGCATGACGACTATCATAGGGATAGATCCAGGATCACGTCATACAGGATATGGTGTGATCAAATTGACGGAGCAACAGAGTGTATATGTTACCAGCGGCTGTATTCATTTAGATAACGAACAAAAATTACCAGAACGCTTACAAAAAATTTTTTCCGGACTGCAAGAAATTATTGGATTACACCAACCTATCGAAGCGGCCATTGAACAAGTGTTTATGCATGAAAATCCAGGGTCTGCATTGAAATTAGGTCAGGCTCGCGGCGCAGCAATTGTTGCGCTCACCATTCCTGTTGCGGAATATTCTGCAAGGCAAGTTAAGCAAGCTGTTGTCGGTTATGGTGCCGCTAAAAAAGATCAAGTTCAACAGATGGTGATGCGATTACTGAATATCACTGAAAAACTGCAAGCAGATGCCGCAGACGCCTTAGCCATAGCACTTTGTCATGCGCATTCTCGCCTTGCCATTCACCAAGTGGGTTTGGTGGGAAAAAATTCTCAGCGAAGAAAGCGAAGCAGTTGGCGAGATTATCGACCCTAGAGATGAGGAAATAAAAAATGAAAATGCTGCATACCACACAAAACAAAGTCGAATTATATGTTTTAAAATCTAAATTAGACGAAAACAGTATCGAGTCGATTATTAAAAATGAAGAACCGCCTTTGGCAGGAGAAATTCCTCCGGCGGTTGCTTGGCCTGAATTGTGGGTGTTGGATGATTCGCAATTTGGTGAGGCGAAAAAAATATATGAACAAGAAATTTCTCGCTTACAATCCCATCAAGCGAAATGGACATGTAGCCAGTGCGGCGAACATTTAGAAGGGCAATTTGATATTTGTTGGAAATGTGGGGCTAGTCGTTCGTAGAGACAATCATGGCTCGCATCTGTAGTGTTTTTCCCATCTGTAAATGATAAGGTTAAATTATATTTGCTGAATAGTTACCAGCAGATTTGATGAAGCTTCATCTATTTGATTGTACAAGTTCTTTATTAAAAATCCATCACCAAACTATTTCTCGTCTCTAGTCTATACTTATCATAGTAGCCTCATATCGAGTTTAACTATGATTCTTTTTAAAAAAAATCTAGAAATGAAGTTGGGAATTCATCATGAAGATGAAGAAACCGGCAAAGTTGAATACCAATCAACAGGCCCGGGATATTTTGATTCATGGATGCAGTTGGAAGGCAGAAAAAATTGCTGGCAACGTACAGTTCCTTCTTCATCAAAAACAAAAAGAAAAGTGATTCTTTCTCATAATTTAATGAAGACAACAGAAGAAACGCTGGCGTTGTTGCACTCTCTGATTGAGCATTGTGATGTTTACCTTTGGCAAGGTGATAACGTTTTAATGAAAGATTCGATACCACTGACGGATGTCGATCAGTATTATAAGCTGAGAAATCAAATCATTCCCAGTACGCGAACAGTTGTTGAGGAGGGGTTAAGTAAACAGCATATAAGCTCTGAAGAATATACCATTTTAGATTATGAAGCGTGTATTAAAATTATTTTAGAAAAAAATGAGGTGTGGTTAAATTTAACAGATATTGATATCACGAATGAGGATGAGTTTGAAGAATTAGTTGCTACCGTTGATTTTAGTAAAGTAACTTTCATTAAAATGTATGCTCCCACAACAGCTGAAAGAGCAAAAATATTAAAATATTTTCCGAATCTTCAGAGAATAGGATTAGAGGGCGTAGTCGTTGATCCAGACAATGAGTTTCTGAAATTTAAAAATCCACAACTGGACTTAGATATCAATGGAAAATCAGTTCTCCATCAAGATGGAAAGTATTTCGAGACTTTTCCTACACAGCAAGAATTTGATAATGCATTATCTAATCTGACGTTGCATGACCACTTGGATATGGAGTGTGATAATGGGATCAATGAAGAAAAAACAAATGAACCTCTGCGATTAAATTTATCTCAATTAAAAGAGTATCCTCATGTGCAGAGGTTAGAATTTAATAATGCTGACTTACAAAGAATAGCTATTCATTCCCCTGAGAATGTTAAAATAAATGATGTCAAAGTAAGGCATTCTGGTACTAATAACTTATCAAATTTTTTGAATCAATTGCCCCATGTAAAATCTGTCTTCCTTTGTCGTGTGAGTGGTAATGAAGTTGATCTATCTTCCCAAAAAAGTATTAATAGGGTAGACATTGTCAGTTCAAACATTTCCTTTTTGAAATTACCCAAAGATCAAGTATGTGGCGTGTCGATAATTGACGTAAATGTAAAAACACTAGATTTGTCAGAATGCCACAACATGAATGTGTTAGGGATACATAATAGTGGTATCAAAGAAATAAAAATGCCTGATAAATCATTGTTGAAAGAGTTTCAATTGCATTTATTTAAAGATGTGGGAGAAATAGATTTAAGTGGGTGCCCTGAATTAAGCTCATTAGTAGTTAGAGATGGAGATTTAGAAAATATTAAGTGGCCTAGAAATAATAATATTAAATCTATTTTATTTAGAGATGTTTTTATACGGAGTTCCACTATATTAAATCTTGAAGAGTGTGTGCATTTAGAGTCTATCCGTATTGTTAAGTGTGGATTTAAAGAATTAATTTTGCCAAAAAATAGTGCGCTGAAAAGTATATCACTGAATTATGCGAGTGATTTAACTATACTTGATTTGTCTAATTGTCATTTTTTGGAAGAAATTACAATTAGTCAATGTTCAAATTTAAAAAAAATAATTTTTCCTAATCCATCTTCACTGAAGCGAGTCGATATTAGTAAGAGCGATAGATTGCACAAGTTAGACTTGTCAGTCTGTAAAAATTTATCTAATTTGAGTTTGAATTCTTTATCTTTAGATAAATTTGTCGTGGATAAAAATGCAATTCAAGAAATAACATTGAAAGATTGTGAGATGCCAATTGAAAATTTTGGTGATATGCCTAATTTGAATAGTGCTATAGTTAATAATAAAAAATTATCTCTACCAAGCCAAATCTGGAAAAAAGAGGGAAATTTACAATATTTAACGATATTGGCTAGAGTGGATAACTTGGATCTCTCGAAGTTAAAAAATTTAGAAGAGCTGGTTATTGATATAGATGTTTTAGAATCTCCAACAGTATTACCTCTTCAATCAAATTTGCGCAGGCTTGAGATAAAGCTAACAACTCATTGGATTATCAAGTCTGACAGCTTGAATACTATTAAAAATTTTGACTTGCAAGAAAAATTAGAAGAATTAAAACTATCTGCGTGTGACTTAAAGAGCTTAGCCATTATAAAACCCATGCTTGTGATGAAAAATCTAATTATTCAAAATTGTGAGAATCTTGAGTTGCTTGATTTATCTATGTTTCCAAATTTAGAAACATTAACAATTGAAAATTGTGATACATCGGATTTGAAGTTTCCTCAAGGCAATAAAATTAAAATAATCAAGTTCGATAAGGTGGTCCACAATAATGATGAGGTGATGCTTGATAGCTGTCATGATCTTGAACATCTCGATCTAAAAATAGATAGTGGAAAAAATGGGCTTAAAGTTTGTTTGAAGTCAAAAAAACTTGAAACACTTGTTGCTGATATAAGTATAGATAAACAGTTTGGTTTCAGCTTTTTTATGATTGATGATTGCTGTAATTTAAAAAAATTAGATCTTAAATCGCCAACTTTAATTATAAATATGGAGCATTTTCCCAACTTGCAAGAAGCAAGGTTTTCAGTAGAACGAAAAAATGGACTTTACACTCTTGACAATGCTCACTTATGTCCTCGGTTACGATCGTTAGAAGTAATAGCGAGCGGTTCACTACAGATTAAGGAGGATTTTAATCTTTTATATAATGGTAATAAATGTCAGTCACGCTTTGCTGATCCTTTTAAGGTACACTCTTTTGAACAAAAGCAAGTAGCTCTGGAATCAAAAATCAATATTCAAAACCAAAGAAGTCCAGTAGCTTGTTTTTCATTTCGAAAAGGCATGAGAGTCGATAGTCATATTAAGCAAGACCAAAAGTATCAAGCGCAAGGATCATTTAAAGCGGTGTTATATACACAACGAGAAGAAATTGCGAATGATTATCGAATTGAAATAATGGATAGTGTAAACATGGATGCGGCTGGCAATATCAGTTTTTCATCTCTGCCGACTAAATTAACAGAGCTCTCTATCAATCAAACAAAAGATCTTGATTTGAATTTGATAGCTTCATTAAAAGATAAAGTAGATAGTGACCCAAGCTTAATCTTAGGTCATTTAGAAGGGAATTTTGAACCTGACGAGTTTTATCCATTGCCTATCTTGCATACCGTTGAAAACGAAAACATTGAATTTTATTCAGATCCAAAAGCAGCAATGAAAGTTTATTGGGATAGTGTGAAGAAACAACATTTTGTTAAGCTTGATTCCATGCAACCAATGGATGTCAAAATAGCCTATTCATTACAACAAAATGTTAATTACGGAAAACAAGATGTTCAATCTGTTGCTGTTAAACAAAATGTTGAGTTGTTGCCGAAATTACTGAAGGATGAATTAATAAAACAAATTAAAGGGTTGCCAGCCGAGCATATTCAACCTATCAATAAATTATTATTTATATTTGAAAATATCTCTCCGGAAGAAAAAATACGTAGGCTTATTAACTATTGTAAATTTGATGTCAAATCGTTAACATCTAATCCAGTCACAGACTTAGAAAAAATTTGTGCTTCCATACGAGAACGGGCGGGTGAATGTCGCCACAACTCAGAAGCGTTCATGGTGCTAGCGCGACTCTGTGGCGTACCTGTGCGCATGAATACGAATGAGCAGCACGCTTTCTGCGAAATTCCCGATAAAAATTTTCGATGGCAAAAAATCGATTTGGGTGGTTCTAACAGAATTGATTTAACCGATATTGCTGTGCGAAAAAATCCATTAGATGATATCAGAATTCCCGTTGTTAAGCACAATAACAATGTTCAGAGTGTTAATCTTGATGTAGATGATCAAGTTAATTCAGTGGATAAGGAATTTTTTAATATTTACCGCGAACAGTTAATGAAGAGAACGCAGGTCAGTACGCTGACAATAGAGCAATTATTGCAAACTAACAATGTGCATCCATTAGTTAGGCTTAATACGGATCAATCACCATTTCAAATAAATGAACAAATGATTTCGTATTTAAAATCAAAAAATATATACGATCAACAGCGTTATTTATATATTGATAATCCAAATGATTTCGCAAATTATTTTTCGCCTTGGCAGCTTAGCGATAATGAATTTAAACAAAAACACAATGGGTTGTTGCGTGAATTGATTTCAAAAGGCGGATTGCTTGTTGTTAATTGGGAGAATTTTTCACCGACAGAAATAGTGAATTATAAAAGTATTTTAGATAATTCGCCGCGGTTGTTTGGACATCCCGTTAGTAAAAATTTAAAAATAATAAGTCTGGCTGGCAATCAAAAAACGTGTGCGGCATTTTTGACGCGCACACAAGCATTTAAAGTCAAAACGCAATCTCTGACGCTTGCTCCTGACCAACCTTCAGCATTTCCACCGCTGGTTATCGACTTGTATCATAGTCCCAATTGGCGGGAAATGTTGTATGGAAAAATTTCTTACAAAGGAAAGTCAAAATTTTTAAAAGCTGGAATGTTAATTGAGGCGATAACACAATCGCGTTCTATCATTATTGAGAATCCGCCAAAAAATGATAAGGATTATGATCTGTTATTGCATCGCTTGAAGGTTGAGAAGCGAATTATCTATAACGGTGAATTAGTAGCTGTTCCAACTAGTATGACTGTTTATGAAAGAACAGTGCCAAAAACAACTGTTTTACCTTCTAATATTACAGTTTCATTAGAGCCAGATAATTATGCTTACTCTAAACATAAGCCAATCTATCTAGGAATGCATAATTTATATGAATGCTTTGACTTGTTACGTATTGACGCACAAGGGAATGCTGAGACTGAGGAAGGTGGTTTTTTAAAGAAATATAATGAAAATGAGAATGTGTTTTACATCACAAGTGATATATCGCTATCTTCCTGGCAACAGTTGATTGACAAAACTAAGGAATTTCCTGGAAAAAACTTTAAGTTTATTCTTGCCCGTGGTGTTAAGATCGGCTCTGTGATCGAAAACAAAAATGTTAATGTCAACCTTGACGTCGAAGAAAAAGAGTCTGCTTTTTTACATACAATAAGTAATGATACAGACAATACGTCAGAAAAAATTTTCAAACAGTTAGAAGCGAAAGGTGAGAAGCCGCTTATCATTGATGTGAATGAGCATACAACGTTTTCTGAGTTGATTGCAGAAATCTATTCTGATCCTATTAAGGGATTTACATTTAAAGAAAAAGATTTGTTGACAGCCATGAGAGCGGGCAGACCAGTTATTTTAAATGGTGATTTATCATCTGTACTTTACCAACAATTACTACCCTTGTTGTCTAATCATCCTCATCTAGACATAAATGGGATGCGGTTTGAGCCCAGCAAAAAACCCGCTGTGATCTCCGTGATGCCTGAGACGACTAAAAACCCATTACACTTTTTGCAATATCAAACTGAGCGTTATCGTTTTGATGAGTATGCAAACGTCATTTTACAAAACAAGCCTAACGCTAATGTATCACTGAACAAGATTAAGCATTTTTACGAAGCTGCTAAAAAGCTCCCTCATAGAGGCGCTGGAAGGCCGTCCCAACTCCAAATGTCATTTCATTTGCTCAATCGCATGGTAGAAAAATTAGAATCCGAGCCGATATTGCATGCGCATAATCCGATAAAAGGATTGTTTCATTATGATTATCCCAAAGAAAGTGACGATTATGCGTATTTAAGCGTGATGGGAAAATATATTTTTAAACCAAGCGATAACAGTGGCGTCAATTTTAAAAAATTGAAAAAAATATTTGCTCGATTTAGTTTAAAAACACCTCTTGAACAAAGCCAACATGCTTGGAAAATATTAAATTGTTTTCATGGAAAAGAGATCCATGAACTTTTAGGAGAAAATATCAGTGCATGTCTTGAAAAAAATACAGGGTTTCCTCTATTAAAAGCAGAAGTAATCAGTAAGTTATTTGGTATGGCAAGTAAATTAGTGATTAGCCCTGCATCTTCAGTCTTAAAGTTTAGGAATATCTTTGAGAAGCAGCAACATCAATTGCGAGTTTTGTTGACAGACAAAAGCACGCCCATTATTTTTTTAAAAGGTCCGCCCGGTGTTGGTAAAACAAATGCTGTCAGAAAAGTGATTGGTGATTGGTATGAAAGTGAAGAGGACTTTTTAAAATGGCTGGAGAATCCTGACAAAGTATTTTTGTTAGATGAAGCAAATATGAGGGTGCCTGGCAAGTTGGATTTCTTGAAAGCGCTGTCAAGAGGAAATAAAAAAATATTTTATCACAACAAAGAATATGGCATCACTGAAAAACATAAAATTATCGCAACGGGTAATCCTGAATTTTTTCCAAACCGACACTATCATGAATTATTTCAACATTATGCGGAAACAGTTTATTTTCAAAAACCAGATGATGATGCATTAGAGAAAATTATTTTAAAAAATGTTCTCAGTCCTGAATTGTTTATACCAGAAAATGTGAAGGGTTTAATTGCTGCATACCATCTCATTGAGACATGTAATCCATTTTTTGAATTTTCAATTCGGGATGTTGAGAATCTTGCCTTGCGATTCACTTGCCTTGCTCAGCAGATGGATGATAAGAAGCTAGCATTATTAACAGCATGTGTTGGTGAGTTTTCTCCTTCGATCAAAGATATGCAAGAACGGGCGAATTTTATCAATCAACTGGAGCTGACGTTAGGGACTAAACTTCCATCTGAAAGTGCTCAACCGCTTGTTAAGATTACGCCTTATTTTACTATTCCTAGAGAAAAAAAATATATTATTGATGCGCTGGAGCAAGATCTGTGGATGCGTGAATTATCTTTTGAAAATAAATTATCTTCTAATTTTAAAAAAGGAGTTATTGTCGAAGGTGATTCTGGGTTGGGTAAGTCAACGTTGTTAGAAGCGATGTTGAAAAAACATTATATTACTCCATACGCTTCGGGTGCTAATAAACTCTATATTCTAAGCGCTGGGACAGATGAGGCTTCGCGGAAAGTTGTCTACGATACTTTACACAAGGCATTTCATGAGGGTGCTTGTGTGATCATTGACGAAATTGATTTGGATGAAAATTTAGAAGAATATCTTAATCAGTATCTGTCAGGTGTTGATCTGAAGGGAAATGCACCGGATAACCCAGGCTGCATGATTTTTGCTTCCAAAAATGCAAGTTCGATGCAAGGCCGAAAAACCGTTTCCCCCGCATTATTGAATCGATCGCATTTTATGTATATGGACTCTTTCTCTGAGAAAGAAATTGAAGATATCTCAAACAAAAAACATATGAAGCGTCCAAAACAATTAGCTAAAATTTTTAAGGAAGTTTCAGATTCACATCCTGATGTAGTGAATATGCGTACGTTGTATCAAATGACAGAAAAGAATGAGGCAGAGAATTTTTTAATATTATCTCAGATGGTTGATTTATGCATGCTGGGTTACAATACGAAAGTTGACTCTGAATTAAGGGCGACTGAAACTATACTGAAGTTAATTCAATCCTTGAGTGATGACAAAACACCAGGACGTTGTGAAATTGTTTTGGGATGTTTGATTCATGAGAAAAATAAATCTACCGAAAAGCATACAGCGCAATGGTTTAAACTAGAAAAAGAATCTAGCATTTCTGCAAAACTAGCAGCTCTTATTGAAGAATTTACTGATCATCTTAATGCTAAGCAGGATGAAAAAAAGGTTTTACCTGAAAAGGAGTTAATTGAAATCTATCGACAGCATCTTTTCTACTCAAGTCAATCTTCTTATAAGCGCTAAGTTCAACTGGAGTAAATACCGTTTACTCAGGTAAAATCACTTCAATATTCTATTAGCAAAGGATTATCATGATCGGACAATTGCAAGGTATTCTGTTAGAAAAACAGCCTCCTCAATTAATGCTAGATGTGAATGGGGTGGGTTATGAAATCGATGCTTCAATGAATACGTTTTATCACTTACCTGAAATAGGACAAAAAGTGATTCTCTATACGCACTTTGTGGTGCGTGAAGATGCGCAATTACTCTATGGTTTTTACAATCGAGAAGAGCGCGCTTTGTTTAGGACCTTATTAAAAGTGAATGGGGTCGGGCCAAAGTTAGGTTTGACTATTTTATCCAGCATTGAGCCTAATGAATTTATACGCTGCGTCATCAATAATGATACAGACAGCTTGGTTAGATTGCCGGGTGTTGGTAAAAAAACAGCAGAAAGATTAATTATAGAAATGCGTGATAAAGTGTCCAATTTAAATCAAACGGCAGCGATATGTACGATGCCGCTAGCGACTAGTGATGGTTCCTCACGTAATCAAACGACCCAAGATGCAATTGCCGCACTGATTGCGTTAGGATATAAACCACAAGCTGCTAGCCGTGCAGTATCTAAAGTGGATGATGGAAAAATGACTAGCGAAGAAATTATTCGGCAGTCTTTAAGGGAGATGGTGACATGAGCGGTGACCGATTAGTGAGTGCAGAGGATCAAGCAAATCAAGATACAATCGATAGGGCAATTCGACCGAAAACATTAAAAGATTATGTGGGTCAGCCAGCTGTTTGTGAGCAAATGGAAATATTTATTCAGGCTTCGCGTGCGCGAGCAGATGCTTTAGATCATGTATTAATTTTTGGTCCTCCTGGTCTGGGGAAAACAACTCTCGCGCATATTATTGCAAATGAATTAGGTGTGTCTTTGCGCCAAACTTCTGGGCCTGTGTTGGAGCGGCCAGGTGATGTTGCTGCTTTATTAACAAATTTACAAAAAAATGATGTGCTATTTATTGATGAAATTCATCGCTTAAATCCAGTGGTTGAAGAAGTTTTATATCCCGCGATGGAAGATTACAAGTTGGATATCATGATTGGCGAAGGCCCATCAGCGCGATCGATTAAATTAAATCTTGCTCCCTTTACCCTGATTGGTGCAACGACACGTGCGGGTTTGTTGACGTCACCGCTGCGGGATCGATTTGGTATCGTCCAACGTTTAGAATTTTACAAAGTTCCAGACTTGACGAATATTGTTGAACGTTCTGCTGCAATTTTAGGGATTTTTATTGATAATCTTGCTGCCGAAGAAATCGCAAAACGCTCACGTGGAACGCCGAGAATTGCAAATCGTCTACTACGACGTGTGCGTGATTACGCAGAAGTGAAAGCGAATGGGCAAATTATCTTGTCTGTTGTTCAAAAAGCCTTAGACATGTTAGATGTGGATGATCAAGGGTTCGATATGATGGATAGAAAATTATTGTTAGCTCTGATTGATCGTTTTAATGGTGGTCCTGTTGGTATAGATAGCTTGGCGGCTTCAATTAGCGAAGAGCGAGGGACAATTGAGGACGTGATTGAGCCTTTCTTAATCCAGCAAGGTTTTATGATGCGTACACCGCGAGGAAGAATAGCGACGCAGCAGGCTTATCAGCATTTTGGGCTCAAGGCGCCAGATAAGATTTTGACTTCAAAAAACTTAAGTTTGCTGGATGGGATTGAGGAGGCTACTTCGGTTGGGTAACATTCTGAAAGCATTCAAATTTACACATTTTTTATACAAAACAGGCCGTGTGTGATAAAATAAAGTATTGCTAAAATAAAGTGTAATCGTTAATTTAATAACACAAATGGCTCTTAATTCATACAAGAGCGAGCACCAAGGTAAGTAGTTAATCTCTAAAAGGAGAGCAGCTATGGGTGAAATTCGAGAAACCTCAAATTCTAACAAGGTAGAAATTTATACCCTGGATGGATTGCGACAATTTGCCGAATTTTTAAAAAAATATGGCAATAGTAATGATTTAAAACATATCGAAGTGTTGGATCTAGAGGGCCTCACACACTTGTTGCCAGAATTTCAAAAAACAAAAGCCATAGAGCTCATCGCTTACATTCTCAAAAATGATCCCTACATCGAAGAATTGTTACTAGTGAATAATAAGCTTTCAAAAGATATTTTGGAAGAATTAGGAAGACTGAAAGATCAGGATGAAATTAACTCTTTTAAACCCAACCCATTTTAATGAATGTTGAGACAGGGAGGTTCCAAGTAAATGCGTTTTTTTAAAGAGTGGAAATTGCCACTACCTAAATTAAAGTTCTATTGGGATGGAGTTGGAGTGGGTGGATGGAGTTGTCGATTAAGTAATGCAAGTTTTTCAAACCTGAAAAAAAATGTGAAAAGCTCGTTGGATGTTTTTACATTGCGTAGCGGTAGTCTATTCGCAGGAATGTTTACAGCGATGTATGAGTTAGACACCGCTACTGCTGCAGAGCGCGATACGCGGTATCTTGTTTCGGATATGCATGGCAATAAATATCTTTTGCACTTATTTTCAAAATATATTATCAATCCAACAGATGATGTGAGTCATATTTTAAAAGAGTGTAGAGGAGCAGGTGTTAGAAGTATTCTAAAATTAACAGATAAAGATTTATTTTCTCCATCACAAAGAGATTTGCGGCTAATTAAGGGATTATGTTGGGATGCGGAAGGATCCACGGGATATCAAGCAGGGTTATATAATGTCGATTTTTCAAAGGCAGATGAGTGGGTGGTGCAATGTTTAACGCGGCAAATAGATGGTCGATACACAATGACCACTGCCGAAATTGTTTTTGCATGCTTGATGATTTTTGTGATGGCCAAATTTGGATTGCTTTTTTATCGTCGATGTTGGTTTCGCAATCATGAGCAAGAGGATGAGATCGAGCCCGAGGAATGGAAGGATGTTGAAGAGATAGATGATCCTACTGACAATTCAAAACGATTTGATGTTGTTGAAAAAAAATTAGAAGCATTACAATCTGATATCGAGCAAAAAGTGAAGTTAAAAAAATGCCAGTCCGATGCCGAAGGGTTAGAGCTCTTAAATGATATGAAAAAATTTTCTGAGAAAGTAAAAATTTTTCAGAATGAGAATCGTTGCCCCATTAATCAAACGGTGATGGATGATCCTATTACCTTGAGTTCGGGGATTGCCTATAACAAAAAAGATATTTCAAGGTGGATTAAAACGAATAAATTATCATGTCCTATGACAAGAAAAAAGTTGATTGAAGATAAAAAAAGTCAGCTCAGTACTGATGTGTTTCGGCAAAATTATATCAATAAAAAATTAACGAAATTTGAGCGCACTCTGACATATTTCGAAGGGAAAAATAAAAGCTTGTCCAAACCTGAAATACGTAAAAGCCCCCGATTGAATCCCTGTTTAGCTGGTTCCGCGCCAAGCATAAAATAATCGTAAACTTTCAACGCGATTACCATGGTGCGAGTGATATGTGTCTATGATATTATTGTAAAATGGGAAACCTCTTCAAACAGGAGAATTTGTGTGAATCTTGATTCGTCATTCTTAACATATTTTATTAATGCTGGATTGGTCGTGAAGCTAGTCTTGCTATTTTTGATAGGTGCTTCTATTGCATCATGGACTTATATCTTACAGCGAGGGTTCTATTTGAACGCTGTGCGTAAAGAGACAAAAGCATTCGAACAACGGTTTTGGGCGGGCGGCGATCTGGCTAAATTATTCTCAGAAGGAAAGAATAATGAAACACAAGGTCTGGAGGCAATCTTTCAGGCGGGATTCAAAGAATTTTTGCGATTACATAAACAATTTGGAATGAATCCAGAAACAATGATGGAAAGTGCAAGACGGGCTATGCGGGTTACACAAATGCGCGAGCAAGATACATTAGAGTTACATTTGCCAATATTAGCAACTGTTGGGTCTATCAGCCCTTATGTCGGTTTGTTCGGTACTGTGTGGGGCATCATGCTATCGTTTAGGGCGCTTGCGACGGTGCAGCAGGCAACAATAGCCATGGTAGCCCCGGGCATTGCGGAAGCGCTTATTGCAACGGCAATGGGGTTGTTTGCTGCTATCCCTGCAGTGATTGCGTACAATCGTTATTCCAATGATATCAATCGAATACTCAATCGATTCGATGGATTTCAAGAAGAATTTTCAAATATTTTATTGCGGCAAGCTCAAATGAATTTATCACGCACTGAAGTGCCAGTTGAAGGATAACTATGGCTATACTTAACCATCGTAATGGCCCGAGACGGCCTATGTCTGATATCAATGTTGTTCCCTTCATTGATGTGATGTTGGTATTGTTAGTTATTTTTATGATAACAACTCCTTTACTCACGCAAGGCGTCAAAATTGATTTACCTAAAACTGACGCTAAGGCGATTCCTCCTTCCCAAAAAGAACCTCTTATTGTCACAGTCGATGCAGCAGGAAATTATTATCTCAATACGTCGGACAAGCCCAATCAACCCATTACTGCACGTACCTTGAATTATCTTGCCTCAACACAGTTAACGACAGGCACGAATGCTGAAGAGCAGCGTCCAGTGCTCGTACGTGGAGACAATAACGTAAACTATGGAAAAATTGTCGAGGCAATGGTGCTGCTTCAACAGGCGGGCGCCAAAACGGTAGGGTTAATCACTCAACCAACTGTGGCTCATCCTACGAATTAAAGGTGAAAGCGTGGTGCAAAAACAGTATAGTCCAGCCTTTTTTTTCTCTTTGATACTGCATTTTGTCGTATTATTTCTTCTGATCGTCAGCTTTGAATTCAGCAGTCAAATGCCCGTTGTTGAGAATTCTGATAAAAATATGAAAGTGATTAGTGCGGTAGTCATGGATAATCCTTTAGCGACGCCTATTAGTGTGCCATCGCCAACAATAGAAGATAAGTTAGATAAAGTGATACCTCCTACTACCGTTACAAAGCCGACTATCAAAGCGCCTAAGCCTGTTACTTTAAAACAGAAAATAGATTTGCAACAAAAAACGATAGCCATTAAAGAGAAGCGCAAAAAACAATTGGCAGAACAACAAATCGAGAAACAACTATTGGCTGATCTGAAAAATCAAACTGTATTGCAAAAGAAAGCGAAACAAAAATCAATAGAAGCCGCATTCGCAAAAGAGTTAAAAGAGCAAACAGCAAAAACCTTGCAACATCAAATACGTCAAGAGCAAGAACGTATCGCTGGAGCCAAAGTGCAGGGTGAGGTTAATAAATATAAAGCACTTATTTTGCAGGCTATTAGTCAAAAATGGTTAGTGCCTGTAGGAGTAGATAAAAAATTATATACGGACTTGCTTATTCGCGTGGCACCGGGAGGTGCGGTGTTGGATGTACAAATTACTAAAAGTAGCGGAAATGTAGCATTAGATCGTTCTGCGCGAGATGCTGTTTTTAAAGCGTCCCCATTACCAGTTCCAAATAATGAGGATGGATTTGATCAATTTCGACAGTTTGCTTTACGTGTAAAACCTGAGAATGTTATGGTTGGGAATGTTGAATGATTGATTTTATCAAGCATGGAGGAAAGCATGCTAGCATTTCTTATTTTTTTTATTTGCATCATGCTTATCATTGCGCTAACTTTTTTGTTGTATGAGCAAAATAGTCAATATCGTATTTTAAATAAAAAATTTAAAACCATTCAAAAGCAATTACAAACTGAAATGGAAGAGCGTTCTAAGTATACAAATGAGTTGTCAGATTTAAAAACAAATCTTAATCAAAATATTTTGCATGATTACGTTACGGGATTGCCGGGTAAGAAAATATTTGTGGATCGTTTGAATCAGGCATTGAGTTTGAGTAAGCGTCATCAGTTGATATTTGTTATTGTATATTTAGAAATTGATGAATTTAAAATGATAGATAATGTTTTTGGGGAGCAGGCTGGTGAGTTGGTATTAAAGGAGCTTGTTCTGCGCATTTCGTCCTGTACTCGAAAAGTCGATACTCTCAGCCGCTTTGATGATAATCTTTTTGTTTTATTACTTCCTTTGTTAGCAAAAGCAGAAGCCGCGGTGTATGTTGTTCAACGATTGTTTGATGTTATTTCTGAGCCATTTCATGTATTAAAACACGAATTGTATATATCCGCGAACATAGGAATAAGTGCATATCCTCATGATGGCGAAGATGAAAAAATACTTTTAAATAACGCGGACGTAGCCCTGCAGCAAGCAAAATTGCAAGGAAAAAATATTTATCAATTTTATCGTTCTGAAATGTATGCCTTGAGTAAACGAGAAGTTATTTTAAATTCTGGCTTGCGTGGCGATTCAGTTTATCAGGAATTTGTCATTTACTATCAACCCGTGATCCATGCTGAAACCAAACAAATTTTGGGAATGGAAGCGCTGTTGCGGTGGCAGCATCCAGATTTGGGGCTGGTTGGTCCATTTGAATTTTTACTTTTGGCTGAAAATAATGGAACGATTATTCCAATTGGCGAATGGGTATTGCGAAGCGCTTGCCAACAATTCCAGCAGTGGAAACAAATGAATTTTCATCTAGGACATGTCTCTGTAAATGTATCTATGCGGCAGCTTGAAAATCCTCACTTTACATTTAAAGTTTCTCAAATTCTTCAGGAAATTAATTTAAGTCCATCAGAGTTAGTGTTGGATATTTCAGAAAATTTGTTAATACCACGGCTAAGTCTAATTGAAAAAACATTGCATATGCTAAAACATTTGGGGGTGCGAATTGCTATTGATGATTTTGGTGCGGGAAATTTATCCCTCAAAAACTTAAGAAAATTCTCTATAGATTATTTAAAAATTGATGGCTCTCTAATTCAAGATATGACGATAAATAAAGAAAGCGAAGCGATTGTTAAAATGATTATTGCGTTGGCGAGCAGTTTGCAAATTTCTACCATTGCTGAAGGTGTTGAAACAGTTAAACAAAAAGAATTATTGCAAGCAAACGGATGTTTTTTCATGCAGGGATTTTTATTTAGCGTGCCACGGGTGGCAACAGATTTTAGTGTTGAGATGTTGGATAAAATCTGCAAATCTATTTAACCTAAATCCGGCAGTTAAGGTCGCATTTTTTATTCTTATTCGTTAAGCTATACGCTAGTTAATGGAGGTGTTCAATGATGCGTAAATTATTTTTTATAGCAGTCGTATTAAGCTTTATCATTTCAAATCGTGCATTTGCGCTATTAAATTTAGAATTAACTCGCGGTGTCGAAGGTGCTGTGCCCATTGCCATTTCTGCTTTCGGCGGAGAGGCCCAATCTGCTCCAGAAGATATATCTGCGATTGTGACAAGCGATTTAAAGAATAGTGGCCGTTTTAAAGTATTTGGTCGAGATGTTTTAAGTCAGTCTCCAAGTGATGTTGAACAAGTACAGTATCACTATTTTCGTGATTTAGGTGCTGATAAGTTAGTGATTGGAAAAGTGCAATCTCTTGGGGGGGATCGTTATCAGGTCAACTTTGAATTATTAGATGTTTTTAAAGGAAAAGAAGAAGGCCAAGGATCGCAATCTATTGTACTAAAAGATAAATTCTCAGTTTCAGGCCGTCAGCTAAGACCTTTAGCGCATCATATTAGTGATCTGATTTACCAACAAATTTTAGGTGTTAAAGGCATTTTTTCAACACGGTTAGCGTATGTTTTGGTACAGCGCCCAAGCAATATGCCTGCACGGTATATACTAGAAGTATCAGATCAAGATGGTTATAACTCTCATCCACTATTATCTTCTACTGATCCTATCATGTCACCCGCATGGTCCCCAGACGGGAAGCGTATTGCGTATGTTTCATTTGAGAATAAACGAGCTTCTATCTATGTTGAAGAGGTGAGTAATGGTTCGCGTCATGTTGTGAGTCAATTTAATGGTATTAATGGAGCGCCAGCTTGGTCGCGTGATGGTAGAAAGCTCGCTATAGTATTATCCAAAGATGGATCACCCAATATTTATATATTGGATCTAGCTTCTCAACAATTGACCCAATTAACGCATGATTGGTCTATTAACACAGAGCCTGCATGGTCTCCAGATGGTAGAAATTTAGTTTTTACTTCAAATCGAGGTGGTGCTCCTCAAATTTATCAATTGAATCCAGCAACAAGGGCTGTTTCTCGGTTGAGCTATGATGGTGATTATAATGCTAGAGCATCTTATACATCAGATGGTCAACATATAGCTATGTTACATCGTCAAAACGGGATCTTTAATATTGGTATTTTGGATTTAGATTCTGGACAATTCCGTTTGCTAACAAGCTCTGGCATCGATAATGAGTCACCCAGTATAGCGCCGAATGGTAGCATGGTTCTATTTGGTACGTTATACAATGGCCAGAGTGTGTTAGGAATGGTGTCGAATGATGGCAAAGTTCAGTTACGCTTGCCTGAACGAAATGGTGAAGTGCAAGATCCTGCATGGTCGCCATTTCTAACTTGATAATCGTGTGGCGGCTTTAAAAAATCTGTAGTAACATTGGCTCTCACTTAAAGTCTACTGCGAACGATTAATGCGCTGAATTTTGTGTCTTCAACATGTTAATCGATCTCGCGACATCCGTAATCGCCGAGTTTGGTAAAATAAAGTCATTCTAAAGGTAAAGGGAGAAATATATGAAAGTAAAACAACTTGCTCAACTGCTACTGATAAGCTGTGCAATTCTAGGACTTGCTGCATGTTCTTCAATGAAAAAACATTCTGGACAAGGTTCTGAAGATGCTGCCAACGGCGGTGTGGAGACTTATGGTGCTGGCGATAGTAGTAATTTTGGCGGCGACAATATGAGTCCTGCTCAGCTATTAGCTAAGCGTGTTTATTATTTTGATTTTGACAGAAGTGAAGTTAAGGATAGTGAAAAGCCAGCCATTATCGCAAACGCTGATCACTTAGTTGCAAATTCTCATGCAAAAGTATTATTGGAAGGCCATACAGATCCACGTGGTAGCCGAGAATATAATGTTGCATTAGGCGAACGTCGTGCAAAAGCTGTTGCTAATCTGATGGAGTCAAAGGGAGTTAGACCAGACCAAGTGCGTGTAATTAGTTATGGAGCAGAACGATTGGCGGTCCCTGGTCGAACAGAAGAGGATTACCAACAAGATCGTCGTGCTGCATTGGTCTATCTTCAAAAATAAGTAAGGTTAGGATCTATTGACCCTAATAAAACCGCGAGAATGCTGTACCTGTATCGTCCTGGCTTTGTGTTTGGTTGAGATGTGCAAAGTGGCGGGGTTCTCGCTTTATCGTTCGCGTAAATTCGCGAGGAATATTATGTTCATATCAAAATTAAAGCAGATTTTTGTTTTTACTCTGTGTATCGTCAGTTTTACTAATGGGTTTGCTCATGAGGCACCAGTTTACGATGTGGATAATTACCCTCCGCAATTTGACGGACAAGAGGATAGTAGTACATCTTCGTCAGTCCCGCGGGTTGCGCCGACAGATATGCCCGAAGCACCAAAAGCTCAGTCTGATGCGGATCAACAAACTTCATCTTATGTACCAGATCCATCGCTTAGTGTAGAGCAGCGCGTAGCCCGTTTAGAACAGCAAATTAATAATGTACTGCATTCCGATGTGACAACTAAAATGGATGCGGTTCAAGCTGATATGCAATTGCTGCGTGGCCAAATTGAAGAATTAACCCATCAAATTCAACAACTACAAACACAGCAAAAATCAATGTATTCAGACTTGGATAAACGTATACATCGCCCAGCTACGGATTTGACAGAACCCGCTTCTGAAGCTCCAAAAACGGAAGCAGATGACACTATTCCAGATACTTCAAGCACTAAATTAAAAATGGCTCCTGCTGCTAACCTAAAATCAGCTAAAGCGAGCGCTGCTGCGGATCAACCCAGCGTTGCAGAAGAGCAAGCAATTTATCAGTCAGCTTATAGTTTAATTAAAGCAAAAAAGTATAGTCAGGCAGCTTCAGCGTTACAGAAAATGCTCCAGAAATATCCGTCAGGACAGTCTGCTGGTAATGCTCATTATTGGCTTGGGGAGCTTTATGGTTTATTGGGTAAAAATGATCAAGCAGTGTCAGAGTTTGGCATAGTCGTAAAAAATTATCCAGAAAGCGCTAAGCTAGCCGATGCCCAATTAAAGCTGGGTCTGATATATGCAGCTCAGTTTAAATGGACTGATGCGAAATCATCGTTTCGATTAGTTATTAACCATTACCCAGGAACGCCTTCGGCACGCTTAGCAGCAGAACAGCTAAAACAGATTAAACAAGCAGGGCATTAGATTAGGTTCTATCTCTAAAGATGCTGTTTAACCAAATTTTTTGTGTGTTTTCAGATTAAATGAGGCAAATATTTATAGAGAGACGCTCTTGGACGTTGATATTTTTTTCCGAGTCTGTATCATTAGCGCCTCTATATTAAGTAACATCCCCGTGCGGGCCGTTAGCTCAGTCGGTAGAGCAGCAGGCTTTTAACCTGTTGGTCCTGCGTTCGAATCGCAGACGGCCCACCAAATTAAACTAAATAAATCAAAAAGTTACAGCGTTTTTTAACTGTACTTAAATTACCCTCAAAAGTCCGCGCGCGACTTTCGCGCGACTGGGTGATGCATCTGACCGTAATAAGGTAAGTGATGGTCTGGTACGACTGTCACAAACTCTGTTAGATGCTTCCCATAAGTTAAGTAGTTCAGCAGTAGAATAGTGGGTCGTAATCCTAGCCGATTTATGACCCAACAAATCTTGCCTATCTTCAAAACTTACTCCTGCTGCTCTTAACCTTCTTCCGAAGGTGTGTTTCAAATCATGTACACGTACTGAAAGGTTCACTCGCTTTCTAGCTTTCTTCCATCCAGTGTTAAGCATGCGGGTTATTGGTTTGTCTTTATAGATAAAAACAAATTCGGAATTCTTTCCTCTTTGTCTTTCTATCACTTCTCTAGCAACTTGGTTGAGTACTACCAAGCGGTCTTCACCATTCTTAACTCGCTCACTTGGAATGATAAAAACTGAACCAATTTCCGCGATAGGCACCTTCACTTCCCACGACCATCGTAATCTACAAATCTCGCGATCACGGCAACCGGTGTTAACGGCAAATAAAGCCATTTCTCGCAAATGGTCAGCTAGTACTGCAAATAACCTATCTTGTTCTTCCCAATTCAATGGATACGGCTTACGGCTGTCTAGTTCGGACAATAGCTTGATTTTAGGCGGGGAAGTTAACCATGTTAATCCATGTTCATCCATCCATACGCCAGCTGCAAGATTCATTATCTGACGGACAGTTTGAAGACCATGGTTAATGGTTTTGGTTTTAACGCCTTCCTTTTGCCTTGCCTCAATAAAGCCCTGTAAAGAGCCCATGTGAACCGATTCTAAAGCTAATTTACCAATGTAAACGTCTAGTGTTTTTAGGCACCAGGCATCTACTCTGATACTTTTTTTATGCTGATGTTCTAGCAAAAATTTAGTAGCCGCTTCCCTGAATGTACGTTTTGGTCTAATACCATATACTGAAGCTTTACGAATACTCTCTAACCGATGTACTAAGTATTTTTCCGCTTCTTCAAGCTGACTAGTGCCAGTGCTTTCGCAAATTCTGACTCCGTCGACGACTTTGTTAATATGCCAGCTGCCATATCGTTTGACGAGGCCTGGCATTTTTTTGTGTCCCATGCGTTTCTCCCATCTCGCGCAGGACGACCGTTACGGTGCTTATAATGGTCTACCCACGCATCTAAATCAAGTCTGTCAAATGCAATACCTCGTTTCCCAATGGGGACGACAGTAAGCGATGGTTTAACTTCTTTATTAAAACGATTTTTATCCATACCTAAATACTCAGGAGCATCCCTTAATCGAATAAGACGTGCAGCCATACAGATCTCCTCTTTTGAAGTTGTTTAGCTCGGTTATGTGATGGTGATTAAATTGTTAAGATTTTTATCTGCGGGAAAAATGAGCTTTTTTATCTGAGTTCTTGCAGGCATAATAAGTTGCGCATAAGGACTATTTTTATACCTAAAGGAGACAGGTCACATGGCTAAGAAAAAGACTAAGAAGTCACCAACCAAAACCAAGGCTCAATCTTCCACATCACAGTTAAAAGCGATTACTCAGAAACAAACCAAAGTACAAATATTAAGATCGATATCAGAAGAAACTGGCTTAACGCTTAGCCAAGTTAAAAATGTTTTCACAGCCGCAGGGCACATCGCAAAATGTCATTTAATTAAAAGAGGATCAGGAGAATTTGCTGTTCCAGAAATGGCTATTAAAGTTGTGCGTAAAACCAAGCCTGCGACTAAATCACGTCAAGGTAGAAATCCGATGACAGGCGAAACTATTACTATTAAAGCTAAGCCAAAACGTGATGTTATTAAAGTAAGACCGCTTAAATCACTCAAGGAAATTATATTGCAAGGATAAAAATCTAGACTATTCCGCTAGGTTTTTTTAACTTAGCGGAAATCGATTTTGATTCACTGAATAAATCAGTAAGCATGTGTAACCTCTATTAACAAAATGAAAATTTGTCTTCATGATAAAAATTGGCTAGCCGCAATAATTTTTATGTGTTGCAGCACATAATAATTATTGTGGGCGGTAGGATGTTATGTGCAGTAGAATAGCTAGCTCAATGAATGATCATAACTTAAGCTAAAATTACAGCACATAATATTTTGGAATTGAGTATTAAAAATTCACCTGTAAGTGAAATTCAAGAAATTGAGATACTTACTTTCTCATTGGTTCATCCATGTTTCTTTTTTAAATAACTAACATTATCTGCGACAGAATAATCGGGTAACGATTTTTTTGGAGTTGGCTTAAAAATTCCTATTGGGTAAAAACGACTATCTGAGACTTCTGATATACGACGAGCAAGCAACATTCCTTGATTGACTTGAGCAGCGCAAGCGTGTAATACCGGCCCATACAAGAAACTGCCTGGAAGTTTCTGACGCATAAAATGAGAAGCTATTTCACGTTCATCTGCTGCCACAGGAACACTCACTGCGCTGCCTGGTACATGTTCATGCGCATGAGAGGCTTCGTTATTATTCATGATAGAAAGAATAAAATTAGCATCTTGTTTTATCCGAATTGGAGCTACAAATTCAATAGTTGGTGTCATACCCATACCAATAGCATCGCGAAAGGAAATACTTGCTATAGTGGGTGATCCAACAAAATCAAAGCGTCTCTGCCCAGAACGATCAAGAACAAATTCTTCATCAGCTTCTTTAGATGCGGTTTCTGTGATTAAATTATTTAATGGATGCGT
>JABDBD010000014.1:56858-57675 GCA_013288815.1 Gammaproteobacteria bacterium
GTCTCATCATCGCATTCTAAAAAACCCGCAGCAACGGAACGAAGTGTCCATTTATCTTTTCTAGCAATGATAGAAACTTTATTATCTTTGGAAACAAAAGGAGCCAGCACTCCAGTTTTGAAAAAATCTTTATTTTGAAGGGCACTTCCATCTGCCTTTACTGCTTTCATTTTCTCTAATGCGACTAGAAAAGCATAATCAACTCGCACGGCTTCTAGGTAAAGAATATTAGTAGATGTGTCATAAGCGGCACCTGTTAATAACATTTGATTGCCATTATAAAAATTTTTATTTGTGCGCAGTTGAGCTAGAGTTTGATCATATATTTTTTGTTCTTCTAGTTGTAATGGCACGGTTGGGAGACTGCCATAATGAGCGGCTTCTTCACGAGTATGCAAGTTTGCAACGAAAACAACCTGAGGAGGTGTGTCAAATTGAAAACTGCTTTGGGCAACGACAGGACGTTGGGATTCTTTGTCTTCACTCAATTTATTTTCGTTCAATATTTCAGGCAGTGCGCTATCTTTCCAAGCTGTTATTAAATTAATTAACATGGGGTTCTCCTCGTTTCATTGTTATAACTATCAGTTCACAAACCTGACCGTTTAATGGGTTAAATTGTACCAAAAATCTAACCTTAAAATAAGTCAAAGTTTGTATTTTAAGCTATTTTAAGTACACAGAATTCTTAACTCGATGAGTTTTAGGCATTTTTTATATCTCCCTATGTTGCAACTCCACGCGATTTTGGCTAGTACTGTTGAGAAAATAGATCATGGCACCAACTATAATGATTGCAGCCACCGCAGCAGCGACT
>JABDBD010000015.1 GCA_013288815.1 Gammaproteobacteria bacterium
TGCGTTATCGATTGCAAATGGCAGCGGCGCAGTTGCCTTAAATGGTTCGATTGGAACAACTCCTTTAACCAGTATTAACATTGGCACAGGTGATGCCACCACAATCGGTGGTAGTGATTCTCAGATTACTACTACAGGATCACAAACGTATTCTTCTGCACTGACATTAAGTCATGACATCAACTTCGCATCGACGAATGGCGGTTTGACATTTGCAAGGACCATTGATGGCGCTCATGCATTATCGGTTACAGCTAGTGGTACTACTGCGGTCAATGGTTCGATTGGTGGACCTATACCGCTCAGTAGCTTGAGCGTCGGCGGTGGAATATTGAATTTGGGTTCTAACTCAACTCTCGGAAGTATGTCGGTTGCCTCTGGCGCGGAATTAGAAATCAATAATGCAACGATCACAGCTAGTTCCTTAAATTTATCAGGTACAGGTGTTGGTGGTGCAGGCGCTTTAGTGGGAATAGGATCAGCGACTCTGAATGGCGTTATTAATTTGTTAGCAGATAGCAGTATAGGTACGAATACGTCAACCGATGTGCTCACGCTCAATGGAACTATTGATGGTGCGCATGCATTAACATTGCAAGGTGCTGGAGCAGTCACATTAGCCAGTGCCGTAGGAAATTTAGCAAGCCTGAGTAGCTTAGTATCAAACTCAGCTATCACGAACATTAATGGCGGCAGCATTCAAACTACCGGTGATCAAACTTACAATAATGTCGTTACGTTAAGTAATGATGCTACCCTGACTGCAACAGGAAATGGCAATATATCTGTAAATAATGGTATTAACGCGTCGGGCAAAAACCTCACGTTGGCAGGTGGTACGGGAAATAATAGCTTTTTGCTGAAAGGAAATTTGGCTGTTAACAATGTTAATGTAACGGGTGGTAGTGGTAACAATAATACATTAAGCGTGCAAACCAATGATGCGCAAACGTGGAATCTCAGAAACATAAATAGTACGCTGCAAGGCATTGCTGCGCTCGGCGGCACATTTACGTTTAATAATATTCAAAACATCATTGGTGGTAGCGGTAACAATACATTAAGTGTTCTCGATAATGTTCCAAACGTGTGGAGCTTGGTTGGTTCAAATGGCGGTAACGTGACTGGTGGCGGTATTAACACTAACTTTAACAATATGCAAAACCTCAATGGCGGGAGTTCAGATAATACATTTGTTTTCAGCAATAATGCACTAGTAAATGGTTTGATAGATGCAAGTCAGTCATTAGGGACAAATGTATTAAACTTTAGTGCTTATATTCCTAGTTCACCGGTTAATGTGGCTATTAATTCTGATCACAATGGTTTTGCACAAAGTGCGGTTTCTACTATCGCAATATTTAAAGGGATTCAAGGTTTGATAGGTAATGGTGGAGCATTTACGCTTGATACATCACCACAATTGAATAGTGTCATCCACATCACTGGTTTTTCGCAAGGCTATTACAGTGATCCGACTAATTTTAGTGGCTTCTCTACCTTTATTAATCAATCCGGCAATGGTCAAATTTACTTTGATGCAAGTGCCATCGTTGATTATGTCAATGGGATTGCTTATGTAGATGGAATACGATTAAATTTCATTAACTTTAGCTACAGTCAATTACTGAATGGAAATGTGACACCTATCCTTCAATTCTCTCAACAATCTGCTATTAACTATGCAAATAATGCAATATACAATGATAGCACCAGTTCTTCACAATCATGGACTCAATACTTGCAAAGTATTAACAATGTAAGCGCTAATTTATTAGACATAATGGATCGCCAACGTATATTAGATATGGTGATTGCTGAATACAGAACAATTGATCAGAATTGTGGGGGGGGAGGTGGGGACTGAGTTTGAGTTTAAAACTCATCTAACTCAGTTGTTTCTAGCTGGCTTAATAGCTCTGCATTTTTAATAATTTGTCGAGGCTGCAGTAAACGTCCGGCTTGCACTATCACAGTTAGATCATTTAAAGCAGCAGAAAAGTCATCATTGATAACGACATAGTCATATTCACCTATGTGATGAGTTGTTTCGCGAACATCAGCAAGTCGTTGTTTGATGATATCTTTGTGATCTTGGTTACGCTTAGTTAATCGATTGAATAAATCAGTGACGGATGGAGGAAGAATATAAATGCTGATACACGATGGAAATATTTTTTGTATTTGTTGGCAACCTTGCCATTCAATTTCTAAAATAACATCTTCTCCTCGTGCTAATGTTTCTTCAACCCAGCGACGAGATGTTCCATAATGATAATTAAAAACAGTTGCGTATTCTAAAAAATCTTCATGATGAATCATCTTCTGAAAGTTATCTTCAGAAACAAAGTAGTAATTGACTCCGTGAGCTTCAGCAGGTCGCTTTGGGCGAGTTGTATGTGAAATAGATACGGTAATGCCTGGTAATGTTTCTACGAGGGATTTAACAAGCGTGGTTTTTCCTGTCCCTGATGGGGCGGAGATGACATACAGATTACCGAGTTCAGACATTTGTATTACCTTCAGTTAATAATTCAATTATTTTTAAGCTTTAATACTCTGCACAACACGATCAATAATAGCAGACGTTGAAATCCCTTTTGTCATGCCTAACACCCTAACATTTCCACCATAAGCTTGAACTATCTCACTACCAACCACTTGATCAATCGTATAATCTCCGCCTTTTACTAAAATGTCTGGCTGCAACATTTTTAATAATCGCTTTGGAGTATCATCGGAAAATGAAGTGACCCAGTCCACGACGCCAAGTCCTGCCAATACAGCTAAACGCTGTGCTAGATTGTTGATAGGTCTGCCAGGACCTTTCAAACGACATATCGAGTCGTCGTCATTAATCGCAACAATTAAGTAATCGCCCAGTTGTTTTGCTTGTTGTAAGTAAGTGACATGTCCTGCATGTAAGATATCAAAACATCCGTTGGTGAAAACAATTTTTTTGCCTTGTGAGCGCACTTGATTGACTGCTAACAAGAGTTGTTCTTCGTTGACTATGCCGCCTGTTACAACAGCGTGTCCTGTTAAAGCGGCTTCTAATTCAGGAGGTGTTATGGTGGCGGCTCCCAATTTTGCGACAACTAATCCAGCTGCTAAATTTGCAAATGCCATTGCTTGGGGTAGGCTGGTGCCTGCTGCTAGCGAAGCGCCTAATACTGCAATGACAGTATCACCTGCGCCAGTGACATCAAATACTTCGCGCGCATGTGCAGGCAGATAAAATTCTTCTCCTGTTTGTAGAATGAGCGTCATGCCTTGTTCGCCACGCGTTAACAAGAGAGCATTAATTTGATAACGGTGGAGTAACTCTAAACCTTTTTTTAAGATTTCATTTTCATTTAGACAAGGCCCTACGATAGTTTCAAATTCTTTTAGATTTGGCGTAATGACGCTGGCGCCTTGGTACAAACTAAAGTCGGTGCTTTTGGGATCTACTAAAATAGGAATATTGGCTTGGCGAGCGAGCTGAATAAATTTTTGGGGGTCTGCTAATGTGCCTTTATTATAATCTGATAAAATAACTAAATTGGCGTGGCTTAATTCTTTTTTGTAAGCTTCAATGAGTGTTTCTGAATTAAATTGTGGAAATTTCTCTTCGAAATCCAATCGAATTAACTGTTGATGACGGCTGATAACTCTTAATTTAGTAATCGTTGGAATGTCATTGAGATATTGAATTGCAGATTTGACACCTGTCGCTGCTAATTGTTGGGATAAAATTCGAGCAGCATCATCATTTCCCGCTACACCTATCAGAGTCACTTGTGCTTCCAGTGCAGCTATATTTAAAGCGACATTGCCTGCGCCGCCAGGTCTTTCGTCAATTTGTTTGATTTTTACAATAGGAACGGGCGCTTCTGGCGAAATTCTACCGGTATCACCAAACCAGTAACGGTCTAGCATGACATCACCAATCACTAACACAGAGGCGTGAGCAAAGTTTGGTAGGTTAGAAGTCATCATTATCATTTTCTCATTGCTATCCATAAAAATTTGTCGATTGTAACATAGGTGGACGAATATACAAAAAACATGGTTAAATTTGCCTTCACCCAATAAGCCAACCTAAAATTAGTCAAATTATATGCAATCATCATACACTGTTACGCTGGAAGCGCTGGTTATTTTTTTCTGTGCGCTCATTTTATTTACGATTGGTTTGAGTCATCAAGAGATTATTGGTTTCGAATCTCGATTTTATGTATTTGCATTGGAAATGGTTCAGCATGGAATGAGTTGGTTCCCAACAACTTATTTGCAGCCCTATCCTGATTATCCTGTCACCCCAACCATCTTTATTTATCTAGCGAGTAAAATAGGAGGATCTCTTAATAAACTGACAGCCGTATTACCGAGTGCTATAGCTGCAGCCGGAACTGTTTCATTTACTTTTTTAATTGGTGCATTGCATGAGAGACGCTGGGGCTTATCAGCCGTTTTTTTTATGTTGCTAACGTATACGTTTTTAATGGAAGCACGGACTATTTCTCCAGATCAATATGTTACTTTTGCAACGGTTTGTTGTTTTTATCTTGTCTATTCAGCTGAGCGATTACAGCAACCTGCGCGCGTATATTGGATGCCATTGGTTTTATTTTTTGGATTTGCTTGTAGGGGTCCTATTGGTTTAGTGATTCCTGCGGGTGTTGTATGTGTTTTTTATGGTTTAGATACTCAATTTAAAAAAATGATAGTTTGGGGTGTCATCTCACTATCGGTATTAGCATTGGGCTGTGTTTTGTTATGTTTAATTGCCTATCATGTCGGTGGTTTTCCATTTGTTCTGAATGTATGGCATATGCAGGTGGCAGGGAGACTGCAAGATGCCTATTTACCTTGGTATTTTTATTTTTCGGATAGCATAGGCTCCTATGCGTTGACCTATCCATTAGCCATTGCTGTGGTCGTAGGTTTGTTTCGTTCATTTATTAAGAATACATCAACGCAAGTCGAGTTGATGCAGAAGTTAGTGGGTTGGTTGGTGATTATTTTAATAGGATTGAGTATTCCTGCAGGGAAAAAACCTCGTTATGTGTTAGCAATGGTTCCTGCGCTCAGCTTAATTTGTGGTTATCTAGTGATGATACAAACACAAGAAAATTATTTAGGATATTTGCGTAAATTAGTTTACTTAGTCTGCTTTCTTTTCCCAGCGGTGAGCTTGTTTTGTTTGATTGCTGGATATTATTTGGGACCCAGAACCCACTGGCTGGCACAGATTGATTTTTTGAATGTAGGAATTATTTTTTTCATCTTACAATGTATTTCATATTGGGTATGGAAAAAATTCCCTACACAGCATTTTTTAATCTTAGGTGTGGCTGCGTGCGTTTTTGTTGTATTCTACATGGGAGTGATAGAGCCAGTGAATTTAGTCACCAATAAAACACACGATTTTGTGAATGAAATTGAAAAAATGCGGCACTTGGAAAAAGCGCAACTCATTTTTTATCAAGAAAATCCGGATGGATTGCCGATCAAGTACTTAGCTAATACGACTCGAGATGATGAGCCCGTATTTATAGATAGCCCTAATCAACTGACAAATTATAATAAAAAAGCTGTTGTTGTAGTGACTAAAGAAAACTTTTTGCATATTCCCATCGGTATTGTGAAAACCTTTAAGGTGGTTCAGTCGGGGAATATCGGTCATGCGCAAGTTTATGTATTGGAAAAAATGAATTGAATGAGAGGAACTCATGATTGATTTGTATTATTGGCCTACTCCAAATGCGCATAAAATAACGTTGTTTTTAGAAGAGGCGGGTTTGCTTTACAATCTAATTCCTATCGATATTAATCGGGGCGAGCAATTCGATCCGAATTTTTTACAGAGCGAGAGTTTATTGCTGGACAATATTCGATAGCGGATATGGCTTGTTATCCATGGATTTTGTTATATGCAAAACAGCACGTAAACATTGAAGAGTTTCCCCATCTCAAGCGCTGGCTTCAGCAAATTCAAATGCGTTCAGCGGTCAAGCAGGCTTATGAAAAGGCCAAAATAATTGATAGCTTTGTGACGAATTCAGTTTACATGACGGATACAGATTCCAAAGATTCGACTACGCCATGGTTTGGACAGACTATCGATCAGTCTGAGAAGAAAAACTAATGCTTGCGACATTATGAAATTTTAGGGATTCCTGCTAGTCAATTATATGTCATTGTTTATAAAGTAGCTTTAAAAATATACAGAAATATGTTATTATTAAGGGGAGAATACTTTTATTAAGTAAAAGGTGTGTTATGCGCAGAAAAGTCCTACCTGCATCTACAGCGCGAGGTGATTTATCAACTTCCCCGAGAGGCTCCTCAGCTTCGTCTCATGCTTTAATCAGAACTCAATTTACTGGAATACAGAAAACGTTTTTGGATTATTTACAAATTTTGGGTTTAACCGGCACTGCATTGAACAAAGTAATAGTCGAAAAGCAATTTAGAAGCAGGTCTCGTCGGTTACATCCAGATAAGAGCGCTAACGATGCTGAAAAATTTAAAGAAATAAATGAAGCTTATGAAGAAATATTAACTGCACTTGAAAAACAAGATAAAATTAACAATCCAGAAGTAAGAACTTCAGCAATTGTCTATGATGAAATTGAAGAGCTAAAAAAAGAAATAAAGGAAGCAGAGGAGTCATTAATTGATGATTATAAACGGTTGGATGCTGTATCACAATTAGTTCGTGAAAAAAATGAGATACGTAAAAAAAACAAAGATGCAATGAAGGAAGAGCAATTACATTATAATCAGTTATTACTTAGCCAGAAAAATCAAGAACTCACTGAGCGCGCAGACACATTTAAACGACTTTATTCAGAAATGGTTAGGGACGATGGATTATCTTTTGTAAAAACAAATTTTTTAAATGAAATACTTGAAGTGAAAGGCGAGTATGAAAGTATTACTATCAAGGTTGATGATTTAAAGCCAAAAGCCTTGTTTTCACAAATTGAAAAATCGTTAGGTGCTGATCTATTCTTGCAAGAAACTTTTTCACCTGATTCGAAATCACAAGCTCAATATAGAAATAACAATACTTATATTTTTTCAAAGTCACCTGTTGCGCTTTATTTTTTGAAAGATAATGTATTTGTGAAGCTTAAAATAGACGAGGTAAAATTTTTAAAAATAATTGAGAAATTACCCGGAAATAATAAAGAAAATCAGCCATTACAATCTTATTTACAAAAAAATCAAGTTGATTTGTTTCTAGATCTCATCAAAAGCAATCCTGGACATAAACCTAAAAAAGATGATGGAAGAACAGCAAGAGCATGGCGTACTCTCGAGCAAGATCCAACATATCAATCTAACATGGCTGCAATGAAAAAATCACATGAAGAGAAGAAAGCTCTTCTTGACTCTGCAAAAGAAAAGTATGAAGTAGCCAAAAAATCTTGGCAAGAATCCCTAGTTAAGAAAGATGTCATTAGAGAGGTTATCGAGACTTCTGAGAGCGAAACAATACCACAACAAAAATCGAAACTCGAAGCGTTGAAGAAAGAAGCTGAAGAATTGAAGATGAAGGAATCACAAGAAGCAAAAAAAACAAAATCATCAAAGAAAACAAGTCAGCAAGATAAAAATCCTGGGCAAGGTTCTTCGTCATCAGCAGGTTCATCCTCTGGTGGTTTGAGTTTTCAAGAAAATGGTGACCTCAATAAAAAAGTAGAAGCATTTAAGAAAATTTATCAGGCGCTTCGCCTTGCTCAAACAGGAAGTTTTACTAATTTTCTTTCAGGTAAATCTAAGTTAACAGGCCAAGAATTTTGGGATACAGTCGAAAAATATGTTGTTACTCATCCAGGCAGTAGAACTAAGCAAGCTTATGATCTCACGTTAAAATTCTATAATACGAAGTTAGATTCGAATATTGAACTTTATTCGAAGATTTATCATTACGGATATCGCAAGAGTAGTTTTTTTAGGTCACCATTGAAAGAAACAAAGCCGCAGTTTTTCCAAGATGATAATCAACTATTGACGCAGCAAGATATCGACGAGGGATTAAAAGATGAGACTAGCCGTCGAGCAAAGATTTTTAAGGCTTTAAAGGGCTAGTTAAAAAGTGTTTACACTTTTATCATTTCTTAAGGTAAGCTAACTTAGTGATAATACAACGATAATCTGATATTGCTATAACATACCAATGAGGAAATATGAATAAAATCAAACCGATGCGGCAAGGCTATCCCATTTTTATCATTAGCTTATGTGCTTGTTTTCTTTTTTATAAGTATGTGCTCCAGATCTATCCTAGCGTCATTACAGATCAATTGATGAGTGAGTTTAAGTTAACCGGGGCAGGGCTTGGAAACCTTGTAGCGACGTTCTATTACGCTTTTATGGTCACTCAATTGGTGGTTGGGATCCTATTAGATAAATACAGCGCTCGTTGGATTACTGCGGCAGCTATTTTTATTTGTGCGGCAGGGGTCTTTTTATTCTCTCAATCTTATTCGGTACTCGATGCTTGTTTATCGAGAGCATTGATGGGTATAGGCGTTGCATTTGCGACAGTGGCTTATATGAAGCTTGCATCAGTTTGGTTTCCGCCACGGCAATATGCGTTTATCGGAGGATTGTTAGCAACTGCCGCAATGGCAGGTGCTGTCTTTGGCCAGGCGCCTCTTTCATGGCTAATTAGCCAGTTAACTTGGCGTTATTGTTTGTATGTGATTGGGTTGTTCGGTTTTGCGTTGGCATTTCTGTTTGCGTTTACAGTTCGTGATGCACCAAAGGAATTACAAGAATTGTATGATGCAAAAAAATTGCATGTTACTTATAAAGATATTTTGGCAGTCATTAAGAGCAAACAAAATTGGTTGTTAACACTGTATGGTGGACTTGCTTATTCGCCTGTAGCTGTTTTTGGCGGGTTATGGGGAAATCCGTTTGTTCAGCAAGCATATCATTTAGATAAAATTCAATCTGCCACAATGGTTTCACTCGTATTTATGGGGTTGGGAATTGGTAGTCCAGTTCTGGGTATGCTATCAGGATATTTAGATGTACGTAAAAATTTAATGTTCTACTGCACGTTATTATCCTGCATAGCGATTAGTTTAGTATTATATTGCCATCCTATGCCTACTTGGTTATTGGGCTTTTTGTTGTTTGGCTTTGGTTTTGGATTAGGTGCGTTTGTTTTGGTTTTTACTGTCGGTAAAGAATTAAATAATCCCAGCTTAACAGCGACGGTTATTGCAATGATTAATGCAAGTGATGCGATTCTGGATGGTATAACAGAGCCTGCTATAGGTAAGCTACTCGATCTAGGATGGGATGGAAAAGTTGTGAATAGCGTGCATTATTTTTCATTGCACAGCTATCATATAGCTTTATCCATATTGCCGATTTATTTATTGAGTGCGGCATTGTTGTTGTTATGGATCAAAGATAAGAATTAACGAATTTTTTTATAAATAAAAATAAATCCGTAACCCATGAGCATTAGCAAAAATCCAAAAAGAATTAACACAAAAGGCCAGCCCAAATGTCCGAAGACATTCTCTAAATGCGCGGATAGGTCTATGACATAACATACTAAAAAAATAGAGCCCAAATAAAGCAAGGATTTGCTTTTGAGTGGGATAGACAGTATAAATGCCAAAAAAATTAAAAGGCCAGTGATAACTCTCCAAGCATTATCATCCGGCGCAACAAATCCCGCGCCTAATGAAAAGCTTGCTGCTAACAGAAAAAATCCTCCTATGAGGTATAAAGGCCCCGTTAGCGTATAATGACTATATATATCTAAATACCTTCCTAGTAATAAATAAGTTAAACCAATGCCCATTAATTCATACTGTGTCATATACATATAATTAAAAGATGATTTTGAAATGAGATAGCTGATGAAGCTAACAAAAAATAAAGTTGCGAATAGAATAGAAAAAAACAATAGGAGATTTCTCTTGAAATAAATCTGTGAAATTAAAAATATTAAAAAACAAATAGTGAAAACAGATAAGCTAGTTAAAAAGTTGGGGGCATAGCCGTATACGTTGAGTGTGACAAATAATCCAATGGGAAGAACAAGTCCTGCTATCATAAAAAAAGCGGAGCTGGATGAACTTTCTTTGTTGTAAAAATACATTAATAAGGCTGCAACATATGCAGCAACTGCTGCGCCCAAAGTAGAAAAAATTTTAGTAAAAGTGTTTAAAACCTCCCAATTATCATAGATAAAATAGCTTATTCCAAAAAAAACAAATGCTGCTCCCACGTAATTAAAAATTCGGAAAAGCTTTCTTTCCATTGATACGGGTTTGTCGACCATGCTGCTTGCTCCTTAACAGTCTCTGTACTTGTTGTTCTATACCCATTACACCTCAAAATGCGAACTTTAACAACACATCTTGCGGCGCATTTGAAACGTTTTTCAATCGAAAAACCTCACAATACAACAAGTATTGCTGCGGTTTTTCTCAATCAAAACGTTTCAACTGCTTGCAATCTGCATTGTTAAAGTTCGCATCTTGAGGTGTAATGGGTATAGTCTGGTTATCCTGAGCTTCAGCGAAGGATCTCGCTATTGCTTCACCCAAGTGATAAATATAAAGTTATAAGCACCATTCGGCGCCGAAATGTTCAGAGGTTTTTGATAATGATCTTTGACCAGGCATATTTCATCTGCGCTTTGATCAGCAAACCAAACAAGACCAAAGTCTTTTTGACAATATGTTTTTATTTTATAACCATCTGTCGAAACAGTCAGATCATTCGCTTCGCGTTTTGTTGGTGGATACAATTTATGAGTATGACCTAGGAGAGATTTCGCTTGAGAAAGTGAAATTGTTTTGCTTGAGCCCATGTTGAAATCATAAAGATAAATAGGAAGTGTTGAGCAGTCGACGATTGTGTGAGTGCCAGGATGGTTGTCATTATATTCAGGAAATAATATTTTTGATTTAAACTCTGTTGCGCAAATTTGTTGAGATGAATTTTGTAATATCGTATATAAAAAATTCTGAGCTGGTATTTTATTAATATTAAAATAAATAACATTAATAGCAGTAGTGATTATCATCAGCGTAGGAATTAAAATAGCAAGATAAAGAAGAAGGTTTTTTTTCATATAAATATTTTTTCTAAGTATTTCATTAATTTTTCTTTGTCAGTCATTTTGCCGCGAAATCCAATATGCTTGTCTGGCCTGATAAAGTATATCGATGGTACTTTAATGCGATACCCGTTATGAATTAAGTGATTTTCATCAAATATGGTTTGATCTGTCCAGGATGCAAAATATTTTTGTTTATTAATTAAAATAAATTTAAAGATGCCACGGTATTTTTGAGCAATCCGGTCTCGTAGTTGCATTGCTTCTTCAAAATTAATATCATTTTCTCCGCCAAAGAAAATGAGATAGTTTTCTATTCCGCGTAAAGAATCCGATAATTTTTTATTTAAAGCATATTGGATGTCTAACAAGCTCGTACCTGCAAGAGGTCCGGATAAGAAGAAAAGGTGGTCCTGTGTTAGATAATTATCTGTATAGCGAATCCCTGTTTGCGAAAATTGAGTAGTTAGTCGTTTGCGAAGAAACCGAAATGTGGCCAAGAGATTGAGAATAAACCTTCTGAATACGTAAAAGAAACGCGTATTAATCGATATAAATCGAGTGAGAGCAGCTGTTGATCGGAGTACAGATTTAGCTAATGGATAGCGCTCATTGTGGTAAGTGTTTAGGATGGCCGCGTTAGCTTTGTTTTGAATGACGAAAGCTAATTTCCAAGATAAATTAACAGCATCTTGTATGCCCATATTTAAGCCTTGACCGCCGGCTGGCGAGTGAACATGAGCGGCATCACCAACAAAAAATATTTTTCCATGACGAAATTTTTTAGTGAGTCGTTCACGTATTGTAAATCCAGATGTCCACGATGGTTCTTGTACATCAAAAACATAAGGACACCGTTCGCTGACCAATTTTTTTAATTGGTCATAAGAAACAGTTGTAGAATTCTTTAAATCGTTGTCATGTGAAACATCAGCGATAATTCTACATTCCTTCTTGCTAAACTGCGCAACAATTAAAGGTCCATCATTGGATAGAAAAATAAAAAAACTCTGAGAGAGTAATGGAGATTTAGAATTGAAATCGGCTAAAACAAAATGTTGGTGAGCCTCATTTCCTACAAACGGAATATTCATGTATTTTCTGACAAAGCTGTGAGCGCCATCGCACGTTATTACCCAGTCAGCATTAATTTCTTCAATCTCGCCGTGAGTATTTTTAGTTTTACAAATAACATGTTGTTCTTTTTCTTCAATGGATGTTACTTCCTTTTCCATTTCAACGAAAATATTATTTTCTTTTAAAAAGTCGGTTAAGAGCTCTTCTGTTAGATTTTGTGGGAGGCTTAATGTAAATGGATACACGCTGTTAATTAAGTCTAAACTTAAATGCAAAATGTGCTGGTCATGCTCATAAAAATCAACAGCCTTAATGATGACTCCCTTGGCCAGTGCTTTTTCTAATAGGCCTTGTTCTTCCCATATTTCTAATGTGCGTGCATGAATCGCTAATGCGTTAGATGTTTTGACAGGTTTTTTATTTTTATCAAGAATGCGAAATGGAATTTTATGACGATGCAATTCTATTGCAGTTGTCAAACCTGCAGGGCCAGCGCCAATAATAAGAACAGGAACAGTAGAGCCCATGGTATCTCCTCATGATTCTTACTGCTTTTATTATAACATGTTCTATAATAATCATAAATTCGGCAGTTTAAAGCCAGTATTAGCAACAACTGTACTGAATTTGTAGGATTTTTTTTAAATTTAGTGTGATTTGTATGTATTGTCGATAAAATTTGGATAAGTACAAAATACTGGGAGTAATAATGCATGGGAGTGTTAAGCAAAATCCACTTTGGTACAAGGGATGCTCATAAGATAGTGGAAAAAAAGCCTTTTTTGCTGCGTTATAAAACCAATGAGCTTACGTTATTAGATCATTATAGGCACTTATCACAGCTTTTACCCATTTACGAAGTCCTAGAAAAAAAATTGAAAACTCAAGATTTTCATCCAGCAATACCTATAGAGCTGAACGAATTGTTAAATCGATCTTCGCAAATCAAAAAAGATATGGCTTTTTTATCGGGGTATATTCGCAGTGAAAATAAGGTTGTTATATTAGATTCAACTGCAACCTATGTTAACTATTTGGAAAATTTAGCTGTTAGACAAAATGAACTGAATGAAGAGTTGTTTGCTCATTTTTTAGTGAGAATTTTGGGCGATTTGTTTGGCGGTCAAAAAATTAAGTCTTATGTAGTTTCTCTCTACGAAAGAAATAAACTTCCATTAAAAAACCAATTATTTTCAGGACGAGACTTTTATTCGTTTAAAGAAAATATGCTAAAAAATTTTTCGAGTTGGCTAAATGAGTTATCAGTAGATGAGGACAAAGTAGTGCAAAGCGCCAATAATGCATTTATCGAAAATGGGAAAGTCATGGATGCATTGGAGGCAAGTAGGAAATCAGTATCTTTATTTAATATCAATAGTTTTTTTAATGCTAAAGTTATTTTTGCTAGTATGGCGGCAGTGGCTACGGCGTATACGTATAACTTACTGCGATAATTTAAAGGAAAAAATTTTTAAGATCACAGCGCAAAACATTTTTTTCTGCGCTGTGATTTGTCATTATCGGTAATAATAGCTTGATCCATTATAAGCGTATGTATAATTATCATTGTAAGAAGAAGAGGTTAAGCTGTACGTAGCATCCCAATTTTCAGAAACATTTTCTTCATAATGACCACCAATGTTTCCGTAGACAGAACAACATCGTGATGCACTTAAACAATCATTTCCCGTACAAGAAGGATCGGCACATCGACAAGAAGGAAATCCCGCAGAAGCACAGCTGTACTGAGAAACACATCCCATGCCATTTGTGCAACAGCCCGATAACAATGCGGTGCAAATCAAAACCATTAAGAGTCTTAGTTTCATTTACGCTTCCTCCTGAATGAAATCCGTTGTTAACGTCAAGCTTTTGGATAGCGAAAAATCTGATTGATAAAGTCATTATAACTCATAGTGATATAGAGAAAAAAACAAAACTCACTTTGTAAGATGCAACCAGCTGAAACTATTAAAAATATAATTTTTAGTATTTATAACTCGTTAAAAAATATGCGATTGCTAATTAATCTAAATGCAGAAGTTAGTTTCTTTACTATACTTAGATACAAACTCACAAATGTTAGTAGGAAGGCAAGCAGATGACTGCGAATACAGATTATGAAAATAATGAGTTAAAAAAGACGATCGTAGCACTGCGAGCTGAGTTAGATAACTCACAAATAGACGCGCAAAGAGTCATACAACAAAACATCACGAATGCTAATATCATTAATGCTCAATTACAAGCTACGATTACGTCGTTACGAAACGAATTGGAAGAAATGAAAATCAATGGGAAGAAAAATTTGCAAGAGCTCATGGCAACCGAGAATAGCAGGAATATTCAGCTGCAAGAAACGGTTAGCTCGCTGAGAATGGAATTAGAATCAATAAAGTATACATATGAACAAAAACTACAAAATCAATTGACGGGATTTACGTTGGAGACTAAAGAGCTTAGAAGTACGATACAAGTATTGCGAGACGAATTGGAGAATAAAAATGGGAAAAAATAAATATACAGCAGGGATTAAAAAGCTTAACACGAAAGATTTCTATAAGATTCAATTGCAAGTTTATAATGATATCGCTAAAACAGCGACGCTTAGCGAAGCATTAATGACCTTGGTGAAATTGACTTCTTCAGTCATAGGCTGTGAGCGAGGAACGATTTTTTTAAACGATAGTAGTACGCATGAATTATATTCGTTTACTGCGCAAGGTGAGTTACATAGAGAAATTCGTGGATTAAATAATAAAGGATTGGTGGGTTGGTCATTTACAAATAACAAATCGATTCGAGTGAAAGATGCTTATCAAGACGAGCGCTTTAATCCAGAAGTAGATCACACTACTGGATTTGTCACGAAAAGTGTTTTATGCGTCCCGCTAAGAAGCGTTAAGAAGGAGTTGATTGGCGTCTCGCAGATGTTAAACAAAATCGATGGTGATGAGTTTACAGAAATGGACGAAGAGCTTGTTAAGGCGATGACTGAGCAGGCTTCGCTTGCTATACAAAGTAGATTGATTATTGACAACATAGAAGCGTCACACAAAAAGGAATTAGAATTTTTAGAAGCGATGTCGCAAGTATCTTCCGAGATTCAACTTTCAAAGTTACTTGAAAAAACAATTGCAACGATTACTAACATTTTAGAAGCTGAGCGATCAACTTTATTTATCAATGATCCTAAAACAAACGAATTGTATACGGAAGTTGGTCAAGGATTGGGGAAAACTCAGATTCGCTTTCCAAATCATTTAGGTATAGCCGGTTCAGTTTTCAAAACAGGAAAGGTGATAAATATTCCACATGCTTATGCTGATTTACGATTTAACCCTTCGTTTGATAAATCCACGGGATTTTTTACCCGCTCTATTTTATCTGCGCCAGTTAAAAATAAAATAGGTGAAGTGATTGGTGTAACGCAAGTGCTAAATAAAAAACGCGGGGAGTTCACTGCAGGAGATGAGTCGCAATTAAATGCTATTAATGCGCAAATTTCGATGGCAATTGAGAATGCTAAACTGTTTGATGATGTGCAGAACATGAAAAATTATAATGAGAGTGTTCTAGAAAGTATGTCGAATGGTGTAATAACAGTAAATGATGCAAACAAAATTGTGACGTGTAATACCTCAGGTTTGAAAATTCTTGATGTCACAACGCCGGAAAATATTATTAACAAGGAAGCAAAATTATTTTTTAGTGGTGAAAATACTTGGTTATATGAAAAAATTGAAGCCGTTAACGATGCACAAAAAACGACGAATCAAGAAGTGATTATGGATGCTGAGCTGAAGTTCGCAGAGAAAAAAATTTCAGCGAACATTACTATTTTGCCGTTAGTCAGTTCTAACCAAAAACGGTTAGGCAGCATGGTTTTAATTGAGGATATTAGTTCTGAGAAACGCATGAAGTCGACCATGTCTCGGTATATGAGCCCAGATGTTGCTGAGCAGTTAATGAAGTCCGGTGAGTCATCTCTGGGAGGTGCCAGCAGTGTTGCAACGGTGCTGTTCTCAGATATCCGAAATTTTACAACCATTACTGAAGTGTTGGGACCTGAAGGAACGGTCCATCTGTTAAATGAATATTTTACGTTGATGGTTGATTGCATTTCGAATGAAAATGGCATGCTAGATAAGTTTATTGGTGACGCCATTATGGCGGAGTTTGGCATTCCCTTCGCGCATGATGATGATCCCGATAGAGCAGTGCGAAGTGCCATCGGAATGATGAAGGCTTTAAAAGTATTTAATGCAAAACGTGCCGAAAAAAAATTACCGCCTGTAGACCATGGAATTGGAATCAATACCGATTCTATTGTGTCTGGTAATATCGGCTCTCAAAAACGCATGGATTATACCGTAATAGGTGACGGTGTGAATTTAGCTTCACGAATTGAAAGTCTTTGCAAAGAGTATGGTGCGCATATCTTAATTAGCGAATTTACATTCAAGGCATTAAAAGCGACATATCGTACTCGGCAAGTGGACAAAGTCATTGTGAAAGGAAAAAATGTCCCTGTTGCTATTTATGAAGTGATTGATTTTCATGATGCAGAATCTTTTCCAAATCAAATCGAAGTATTGAAAAATTTTAACAATGGAGTTGAGTATTATAATGCAGCTCAATGGGACAAGGCGATTGAATGCTTTCAACTTGCATTAAAGTGTAACCCTGATGATAAAACGTCTCAGCTATATGTAGAGCGTTGTGAATATCTACTAAAGAACCCACCAGCCGATGTGTGGAATGGTGTGTGGGTAATGAAACATAAATAGGGAGTTATTTCGTGCTTGTTCCTAGTCTGTTGACAATTGGTGGCGTTGTTGCATAAATCAAAGTTCCCCCTCCCCTCCACAAAAAGCGTGGAGTGGAGGGGATTTATGATTTATGCAACAACGTCACAATTGGTTTTCGGCCCCAAAAAGGTTCATAAAATGAAAAAGTTAAATCGTTCTCTAGAGTTAAGCTATTTTTGTCTGATTATTTTTTTCTTAAAAACCTGCCCTTTTTATAACATACGCTATACTCAATGAGATATTTGTTGAGGTGGTTATGGCGATTTTATACTGCACTGAATATACTGATAAAAAATTTAAAATTTTAAATTTTCTTATCAAAAAAAAGTTTGTTTTACCTCGTAAGAAAGGGCTGTCAACGCGAGCAGCTATCATTCAGAATATTTTAAAAGTGCAAAACGATATTCTAACGAACAGTCAATTTTCTGATGAAGAAAAATATAACTATTTAATTCTTTTATTAAAATCGATTGCGGACAAAGGTAGTCGTAATTGGTTTATGGTTTTTGGAGAATCGACGTTGAATAAAAAAGCGGAACACATATTGAGCGCGATTTTATTAAATTCCAAAGAAATAAATCAAACAGTAAAAAAGCTCGAGCAAAAAAATGCAAAACATATGAATAACTTACCCAAAAAAACAGGAATAAAAATTGATAACGCCTTTAAAAACAACGCTAAAGATTATCTTTATGATACATGTCTACATGCTGCGCTTGAGGATGTTGTCAGTAAAATTAAGAAGCTACCCAATTATTTATTATATGCAGAACAATATGAGCTTATTGTTGTTATTGAAAGATATAATAAATCGTTTTCTCCTAAGATCTAGCAACATCCACAATAAATTATAATTTTATAATAGTTACATGCAAGTATTTGGTAAGCTTCTTACTTGTCAGCATGACAAGTAAGACATTACCGACACATTGTGTATTTTATTGAAAAATAGTCATTTTTAAATATTTTTGCAGTAAATTTGTACCGCAAATACACTAGTCGGAGTATAATGATAGGGTGATTAAAGAAATTTAAGTTCTTATCTAAAACATAATTATATAAGGTTAAGGAGAAATTTCATGAAAAGTAAATTATATGCTTTTGTAATTGCCCTAACGATCGGCTTATTTGCTATGAGTACCTCTGCAGAGGCCGGTTGTCGATGGTTCCCAGCGCATTGGGCTTATGGCCAATGGATCCCCGGACATAGCGTATGTGGATACGGCTATGGTTATGGGTATAGGTATGGCTATAGACATTGCGGAGGCTTCTGGCGAAACGGTTATTGGCATCGTCGATGCTGGTAATACCTAGCGTAAAAAGCAGAGTTGGATTGTATCCAATTCTGCTTTTTTTATGATTTGACCTTTCGTTTGATATATAAAACTTTTTGTAAGTTGGCAACTAATACATCTTCTTCGTCATAAATCTGCACGGTAAAAACAGGCTCAACTTTATCTTGGCTATCTGCTTGTAATTTAATTTGTGAAATGACGTCTTGTGATAATTGAAAAGTTGCATGAACTTTTCCGCGTCCAGGGTTTTTAAAATCGATAGTCGATGATTTATCCCAGACAATATAATCTTTTCCTAAATGTTCAATCAGCATTAATGCAAAAAAAGGATCTGTCATCGAAAATAAAGACCCCCCAAATTGTGTGCCAAAATAGTTTTTATTCCAAAAGCGCAATTTCATGTCTACGCGAATAGATAAGATGTCTGGACTGAATTCACTAACCCAAATTCCTGCACCTAGGAAAGGTGGCCAGAGCCAAATAAATTTTAAAATGGTGGTGGTTTTCATCTGAATTCATCCTGCTAGTTAGTCATTTGTTGTTTGTCACTGTCAAGGTTCACATGATCCTTGACCACTCAAATTTTTCATGTAAGGTGATACATTTTACGCGTTAAATCAATAGATGAGATAATAAATATGATTACTTTAAAAACAAGCTATGGTGATATTGCTATCGAGTTGGATTTTGAAAATACACCAGAAACAGCAGAAAATTTTTTGACTCATGCTAAAAATGGATTTTATGACGGCACGATTTTTCATCGTGTAATCAGTGGGTTTATGATTCAAGGCGGTGGCTTTGACACCCAAATGAAGCAGAAAGAAGCTGGCGCCACGATACAAAATGAAGCCGACAAGGCTCAGCCTAATAAGCGCTATACGGTGGCTATGGCGAGAACCTCAGATCCTCATTCTGCAGGATCGCAATTTTTTATTAATACTGCTGATAATACGTTTTTAAATTTTAAATCAAAATCTACAGAGGGTTGGGGATATTGTGTGTTTGGTAAAGTCGTTTCAGGCATGGAAGTGGTTGATAAAATCCAGGCTGTTTCAACCGGCAGACGTGCGGGTCATCAAGATGTGCCTGTGAATGATGTGGTGATTGAACAAGTGATTGTTCATGAGAATGCGGATATTTAGCAAGGAATCGGGTGCTATATCATTGCCTGCAAGTATGAACATTCTCATCTACGTAGTTACTCAAAACGTAGTTATTATTACCAAGGACAGTTCGCGTATTCTCGTTAATATCCAAACGCTTTCCGAATTCGCTCAGTCACGGTTGCTGGGCGAATTTCTTCAGCCGGCGGCGCTGGGCGAGTTGCATCGTTGTATACTTTACCAAAAAATGTCATTCCTTTAGCTGTCAGTTGATCGGAAGATCGTGAAATCTTGGTATATTTTGTTGAAATATGGTTCGCTGTCACTTCATCATTGAGCATGTATCGATATATTTTTTCGGCCGTTTTTTCTAAGTAAAGTGACGTTAATGCTAAACCAATGCAGCTAGGTCTGAATGAAATCGCTTCAATAGCAGCTAGACCAAGAAGAATGTATTGAGAGCATTCTAGATATATTTTCACTTTTTCGTGTTTTTCTAATTTTTCATTTTTGGGTTTTTCTGATTTTCCAAACATGGCCATTCCTTATAGAAAATTGAGGCAAAAAAATGAAAGCCAATCATCCCAAGGTACTTTTACTATGTCAATCAACCAGGCTTTTAATATGAAATTATTGTAATAATATTGTGTTTTTATTAAAAATAAGTTAAAGTTTTAAACAGTCATTGTAAATTTATCGAGGAATCAGTATGTTCCGCAACATATATAGCGCTGCATTAAACAAAGAAAGCGAAGAGCGCTTATTAAACAATAGGTTGGCTAAAGCAGGGCGCATAGAGGTTTCAAGAAGGACTTGGTGGCAGCGCACCAAGGCAGCTGTTTTTCAAGCGGTTGGCATTTTTCCAGCGCCTGCGATTAGTACATTGAAATCTATTCCTATCATCAAATCTTTTGTGAAATTATTTAGTTGGTTGAGGGGGGTGGAGACACGCTCAGCTAAAGAAGTGTTTGAGCAAGATTATCAGGGTCAGAATGATGATAAAACTCTAGAAGCAAAACAAAGTGTGATTGCCAAAACAGAACTGATTCCCAATGGCGATCAACGTCTAGAGACCTTTAGCTTTGAGCATCAAACATTTGCTGCTAAACCACCATCATCACAATACTACCGAGTTCACAGCTCAAGTAATACAGGCAACTGTAGTCGATTCTTTGAAGAGCTATCAACATTAAGCAAAGAAAATCCAAATCTAAAAACCATTACATACAATCATCCAGATGTTGAGCAAAGCACTGGTTCCGTACGTTCGCATAGAGTTGTAGTGAATGCGGTTGTCGCTCAAATAAGATTTTTAGTAGAAGAAAAATATGTGCGTCCTCAGAATATTATTTTAACGGGTTTTTCCATTGGTGGTGCGAGTGCAAATCATGCCTATACAGAACTGAAAAAAATTGGAATTACTGGCGTAAAACTTTATGCAGATAGAACATTTAGTACGATGGAAACTGTTATTAAAAATAACGCAAAAGTTGCTTCGAAAGTATTGAATGTTCCAAAACAATTACGCGATATCGATTGGGAAATGAAACCTGCAGAACATTATCAAACTGTCCCTGCTAAGGATAGAAGTGTCGTGAATGTGAAACTACGAACGCTTCCTGCGCGTCATAAACCACAAGTTGCTGTCATGGATGCAGATGGAAAAATAAGTTATAAAGATGCAAATAACGATAAAACAATTCCCTATGCACCTTCATTACATAACTCGACGAAAGATAGTTATGAAGAAACCAAAGCCATTTTGTTTCGACTAAAATCGGGTGTGCCAGCTGCAGAAGAAAAACAGCTGATTGCTGAACTAAAGGCTCACGCAAATGATGCCATTATTTATAACGTCGCATTACGTTTAGAAAATGGTAAATTAACACCAGAGCAAAAAACGGATTTGATCTATCAAGGTATCGTCGCGTTAAAAAGCCAACGTTTAGATGGCACCGTTGAAGAAGATGCTCACAATGTTTCTGCATTAAAAATCAAATGTCGAAACATTAATAAAATAAAGGATAAAACGAATAGATGGTTATCTCCTAATGAAACCTATACAGGCATGCTACGAGGTGCATTACGATCTTCTGGTATGACTAGCGAAGCAGAGAAGCCTCATTTGCATCAACTATCTGCTTTTACACGGTTTACCATGTTCTTCAAAGCGATTGTGAATAACAACTCAATAGAGGAGGCTAAGCTTGCAGCTGAAGCGGATCGTGCAGAGAAGCAACGTTGGGCTGATTATGCTAATAGTCTTTAATATTGCTTGAGATAACACTAAAAAAAATGCGTGATAAAGTTAATCGCATTTTGAAGAGCGGCTCTTCCAGGGGCATAACTTTTAGCGAAAAGTTGCCAACAATGAGGAAGTTCAGTGACGATATCCAGATAGACGTTGAATTTCGTTATTCTTAATCGTTCGTAAAACAACATACTATCATCAACTAATAATTCATAATCTCCTGCTTGAAATAACGTGATCGGAAATTTGGTATAATCAAAGTCGATAGGGGAATACAACGGACTTTTGGTTTCGCCATCTTTGGGGAGATAATAATTTTGTATCGTTTGAAAAAATTCGCTTGGCATCCAGTCACGACTGATATTATAAAATGTGCTGGGCGAATTAATATATAAATTACGTGGCCCTGATAGAACCAAAGCAACTTTAGGTTGTGGTAAGGACTCTAAGTGACAATGCACAATGAGTTGAGTCACTAACATCGCACCGGCAGAAATACCTGCTAAACCGACTTGCTGGCTATGGTGTCCATTACTTAATAACCAAGTGTAAGCTGCTTTAGCATCCTCAAGGGAGGCTGGAAAGAACGATAAAGGATCTGTTCGATAATCAACACTCAATACAGTGACATTCGTTCTTGAAATTAATTGTGCAATGAGCTCAAGATGATTTTTAGTGCTGCCAGCAACATATCCTCCTCCATGAAAAAAAATAATAACTTTGTCTTTGTTGCTAGTCTGTGATTTTACCCAATTAAATTTTGTACCCGGAATAGATTCAATTGTTACATTGTGAATTGCATCTGTTTGAAAGTCAGAATAAAGCTTGGAAAACGCAATGTTGAATGCATTTGCATCCTCGCCGTAAGGCTTAATCGTCTCAATCAGTAGAGACTTTAATTGTGAGTAAGGTATATCAGGCATATTGTTTAAAACGCCCTATGAATGTGAGTTAATTCGCCCTTTTCAATAACTGAAAATTACTACTTTGTATCTCAAGAGTGATCTTTCGGGCGTTAAAAATATTAATGAATATAATCTAGTATATATCTTGTGGAGATAGATCTCGATATATGAGGATAAGGACATGAAAAATAGTCTGTGGATTGCGGCATAGCAATGAGTTACAATTAATCATTAAATTGCTCGCTGATTTTTTATTTTACACATCGCCCCCGTATGGACTGCTCTGAGGAATTACGATAAGCGGAGGACATATAAAATGTTTTCAAGCAAAACTGGTACTCTTACCGAAGAACCTGCCCACTCAGCAGAGAGCTCATCATCTCCTCCTGTCATGGCTGAGCAGGCCACACCACAAAGGAAATATAATATTTTTAGTTGGTTTCTCGGAAAAAAGAATTCTGCTCAGACAAGCAATGCTGCTACCCAGCAAGCCAGTGCATGTTCTTCAGTCGCAGAACCTCCTTCTGAAAATCAATTTCCCATCTGGTCACCAGAAGATAAAGCTGCGTTTCAAGCTATCAGTGTAGGTTCAGATTTTCGAGAGGCTATCGATAAGTTGGTATCAACGATGGATGGTTGGATTCATACGTACTCCAAAGGTTGGTATCACTCGCAAAAAGAATTGCTCGACAACTTGATGTCACCTGCAAGCGAAGGATTAGAGGTAATAAATGGTAAGTTACCACTCGCATCAGGGGATGCGTGGAAACAGCTGATTGAAGAAAAAAGAAAAATTACAGAAAGTAATTTAGGATCGCTTGAAATTAAAGACAGTTTACGCATGTATTTGCAAACTGCATACAACTTACGTAAACCTAAAAAAGGACAAATTGAACGAGTTAAAATACCTAACAAAAATAAATATATTGAAGGTTTCGCGAATGGCTATCGCTATTTTTGGTTTCAGTGCGCTTATCACATTATAACAAATTGTCTTATTCGCATTCACAAAATGACTAAAGAAGAATTAAGCGATGGGAAAGGAAAGTTATACATTTATGCATTATTGAAAATGAAGGCGAAAGAGTTAGAAAGTTTTTTATTGTCCGATGATGATAGACAGAAATTACTAACTGATTTTGATAAAGTGATATTGTCATTGAAGTCGACATGTGGGATTGACGATCATTTTGTACTGACTGAAAAAGAAATTCTGGCATCCACTGTCGTCTCACATCAAATAATGCTTAAGTACCTTCCGTTAATTGATTTAAAGCGCGAGTTTGATGCTTCTCCTTTGTATGCGCAGTTTGTGCATGTGCGTCCTGCTATATTGATTCAATTTGCTCAGTTGATTGATTATGTTTATAACGAAGTGAGCAAAGTGGTCACGTCCAAAAAATCAATTTTTCAATATTATTCTGCAAGTAATAAAGACGAGCTGAATAGTATCTTGAGCATTTTAAATAATAAACGTAAAGAAATTGCAACAGTTATGGCATTTCAAGAAAGATTGCACCTCAGCTATGGTCATTACGATATTATCGAATGTTTGCATACGTTTGTTGATAATAAAGCAGCAAAGCTATTGCCTACGCATTTGTTTTTTAATTTTGAAACAAATCAAACTTTCAGAGTGGTTAATTTTGATGAGCAAGATCCAGAAGCGCCGAAAGTTGTTCCCGTTTCTGAGCAGGGTCATTGGCGAAGAGACTATGTATTACAGCATGCTGGTAAAGAATTTCATGAAACGACACCGGTACCCAATAAGTATGTGACATTGTGGTTAGATGAGCAAGTCCGTATTGAAAAAGGAATCACCTATGAGAATCAAGACAATGTCATTCCTACGGAGATGGTTCGTATTGTTAGCGTAAAAAATCTTGACAAACATAATATATTTTTGATGTCAGAGACACCAGAAGAAAACTATTTACAAGATGATAAGTATCATGATGCTTACCTCTTTATTTCATCAGAACCACCCAAGCTGTATCATAGTGTTGATCAGAAGCTTCGCGAATTAAAAATTATGTTTAGTAATCAATTCTTCAATGATTTAGTTGATTCTGTCAATTCCAAAAGAGGATCTGGGTCTTTACAGAAATCTGTTAAAAAATTATTTCAAGATTCAGCTAGCTCTGTCAGTGTGAAAAAAGAATTGGAATTCGAGCCCATTCAGCACCTAATTGATAAAAATCGTCTGCCATATTTTTGGAAAATCATTAACACGAATGCGGGTCATACGCATCTTCAGTTTGATCGATTAACATTTCCTGCGGTAGTGATTTCATCAATATTTCAAAATTCACAAAGCAGTGCTGCCGCAAGCTATAACGACCAGCTAGTTGGGAACGGTTTTGTGAGTGATTTGAAAGATAATAGTAATGAATTATATAATTTTTTCATTTCACAAACAAAAGAGCGAAAAGATTTTTTAGATATTAACCAAGCGCTGAAATCGCGGAATTTAGCTATCCTGCTAAGACAAGTCGAAGCTAAAATTGAAATTCTCGATCTCTATTCAGCAAATACCAACTCATTGTTTAAAGGCCCAGAAGGAGCTTGTGCCAATTTTTTATTTTTAATTAATGCGTTGAAAAGGATAGTGCCAGCTAGCAAAAAAGAAATTGAATCCGCAACAGCCGCAATGAAAAAATCAAAAAATAGTGCGCATGTATTAGCATTTAAAGAATATATAACATTAGCAACGCAAGCGCGTGAGGATTTCATCAATAAAGCCAAATCGATACTGTCTTTTTGGATCGAAGAAGTCAAAAATATTTATCCCCTTCCAAAAAAACCAAAAGATATTACGGAATTTAATATATTGCTTAAAGATGCGCTGACGGCGTTGGATGATAAGCCCATGTTGGATTATTTTTATGGGCGTGTATTTGGAGCGGTTGTATTTCCCGAAGGAATACGTTTGCAAATAGATGAGAGAAGGAGTAATCCGTTTTTGGCTCATGGGGTTTGGAAGCATTACTGACAGCGTCTCGAACGTCATTTAAGTTAATTTTCTCAACATAGCACGAGCCGGCAACTTCTTCTCAACACGATCTATCGCATATTGCATAGTAGAAGAACCGCTAAATAACGCAGCAGTCGTGCTAACTTTTCGGGGTTGGCACGTGTTAGGGTTCATGTAGTCATCGCCAGCCTTCGTCACATTGGTTTTGTGCTGACACCAGAATCGCAACAGCGATTGTATTCCTGTTTTATGAATGCGTTCTTGGGGTTTGTTTTTTTCTAATACCTGTAAAATACATTTGTTTCGCCACAGCGCATGATCCAATGAAGGAGATTGTTGCGTTTGTTGTTCTAATAGTGTTGTTAAATCACGTTGATTGTTTTTAACTTGGTTTAACCAGGATTCGATGACTTCTGATTTCGCTAATGAATTTTCAAGAATAGCTAGATTCGCAGAAAAGACATCGATTCGATCTAGTCTGGAATTAACAATAGCATTCATCGTGACGTCAACAAAATTGCGTAACATTATTTGTGCTTCGATGTAGGATGGATGAGTCGTTTTATGATTTTTAATTATTCTATCTAATGCGGTTTGAATGCATGATGCTGTCAGATAAAATTCATTTAATGCATTGTCATCATTAGTTTCTTTGGTATGGCCCACAACCTGATATCGCATTTTTAACATATCGAGCTTATTAGTTAAGTTAGGTAAGTTTTTTAAAAGGGTGGATAAGGTAGAAAAAATTCCTCTTGATTCATCCTTAGAAAATAATTGGTGAGTCAGTTCTCTCTCGGCGAATTTTGCCCACTTATTGTGAGATTTGTCTTTTGTTCCCAAGATTTTTTCATTGGTTTTCTTTTCTATTTTGCAAAGTTGTCTAAGTTCGTCACCAATTTTTTTATCGTGAATTTGCCTAAAAACCATATAAGATGTTTTCAAAAATAGTTTTTGATTTTCATTTAGATAGTAGTGGTCGAGTACGGCAAGTTCATGTCCATGTAATAACTCATAGAGTGGCTCTTTTATGCAGTCGGGTAATTGTTTAATTGTTGCGTGAAAAGATTGTGGCGTAAGCTGAGCAGTCAGAGATTCAATATTTTTTTCAAATAAAATGTTACGCAGCCATTCTGGATCAAATACATCTGTTGTCCAACTTTGTATTTTCTGTAGATATTTATCTTTTACGCGTAGTGCTTGTTGGGCTTTTCCGCCGAATTGAAATAGTTTAGCAAAAGATTGTTTTTGCGATGCATCAGTTAACTTGTTAAAATACTTCACGAATGCAGTAAGTGCTTCTTGTTGTTTTGAATTTAATTTGTGAAAACTGACCATATATTTAATGACTTTTTTGGGATGTGATGAGCAAGATGGATCACTAACTGATTGAAAAAATGCGTGCGTAAAATCATGGTTGATATGCTGAGTATGTTTAAGTAGCTCGGCATTATCAAAGAGGACAATAAATGGGTTCACTAAGTGAGACCATTCTTCCTCGCGAACGGGAAATGTTTGCGTTAATTTTTTGTTGCAAGCCGCTTTCTCTTCTTGAGTTAATTGTGGGTATAGAACATGAACCCATTGTGATGCGTTCTGAACAATTTCTTTTTTCCATTTAGACAGGTCGGGTGTGTTACGTTGAGCAGTGCTGAGTAATTGTAATATATGGTCACGAGATTCAATTGTTGCTTTTACTTTGATGCTAGCTTCATTTGCGGGGGCAGCAGAAATAGCAAGTGGGTTGGTGTCAGTCGTGTTTGCTTTTTTAAAAGAAGGTGTTATCCATTTCGCAAAATCTCTCAGCATTTTGAATGGTGTGGTGATTGTCTGCCAAAGACCGATTGCTATTCCATTCCAAAAGAAACCTTTCACCGCACCAGCAACTGCCCAGAGTGGTTTATTTTTAGGGTGAGTATAAACAAGTTTTTTAGCTTGAATATAAGGTTGAGTGAGGGGTCGACGTATGACAGCAAGCAAATTATATTTTTGCATGAGCTGCAATGATGCGCCCAATGCTTTAGCTGCAAAATCGATGGCGCGTTCATAAAGCTGTGGTTCAGCTAATTGATTTCCTTCAGGATCACGATAGCCAGACAAAAAATTGCTGGTATGCATAGTGTGATAATCATTAACAATCGTTTTCGAAGGTCCGCCATGCTTGAATGCCGCATAAGCCATACCCGGAGTTTGACGGCGTGATAAATTGTTTTGCTGCGATTGTTGCATTTCATTAAAATATAATTTGATATTGTTGGAGCGCAACAAAGGCTTAATGTGAGCTTTGGCCTGCGAGGCAATGGCTCTAGCTATTTCATCTGTTGGTAGTGGGTAAAAGAACTGAGTGAGTGTGCGCAGATAATTCAGTGTGGTTTCATATTGCTTGAGCTTGTCGGGATGTGCCGTGATCGGTCGGTTCACTGTCAGATCACGAATAATGCGCTCACATGTTGCTTTGCTGATAGGATAAAAAAGTTCTGTCGATGTGGTTAATTGAAAAAACCAACTTGTGAAATTGTTCCCCTGACTCTGTGCGCCGTATTCATAGACGCTGTAAATTAAATTTTTAAATAATCCATAAAACAATTTTTGACAATCTGCAAAATTGCGATCTTCTTTTTTTAATTCATGTGCGAGTTGTGCATGTTTATCTTTAATATGTTTATTCAAAGAAAGTTCGGGCAGGGCTGGAGCTTCATTCTCTAGCGCAGGTAAAAATTGAGTTTTGATTTTCTCATATGTATTTCTAAATGTCGGACAGTATTCCATCATGCGTGATGATTGCATCATGCGAATAACAAACGATGCGCACAGCTCAGTAGGCTGCTTAAAGTGCTTATCAAAATTTTTCGGCACAACACCAATGAAAGGTAAGTAGTCGCCATTTTCATTCAGCATCAATTGGCCATAAAAGGCATCAGGAAGAAATTGATCTGCGGCAATAGGATCATAAACAAAATGTCCTCGAGTGATTTTTTGCATAGATTGAGCGTATTGCAATTGCAAGGGGCCTAATGGATTACCAGCGTAACTTTCGCGTGAATTTTCGCAGCAGCCAGTATTCTTTGGAAATGCTTGCACATCTAATGTGCCAGCGCGCTTATACATGGGTGTTTGTTTTTCGATACCATTTTTATCTTTAAAATACGTGCCGGTATGGCTAGGTTGATAAAAACTATCAATATAGAAATCACCATGTTCTGTGCGTCGAACAATATGTTGTTTCTGATATTTTTTGTAGTTCTTATTTTCAAAGTACGCAGGTTCTGGAAAAAGTTCTGCAACTAAGTTATCGACAATTGCACTATAAATGAGTTCGCCGTGTTCAGAGGGTTGTAACTGACTCATGTAATTAAAATCAGTTAACAGTGATGCGACTTCATAGTTTATGCCTTTTCCAGCACTCATGAAGACTTCAGAAGGCCCTTGTCTATGCAGACTAATTTGCTTAAATCGTTTTCCCCAGCTGGCTTCTGATTCCATAAACTTAAATGAATATGCACCTGCTTCATTAGAAAGATTAATAGTGCCATCCCAATTTGCGCCGATACCCAGTCCCTGCCCAGGATTCACTTGAAATCCATGCAAGAGTTCAAATAGATATTGCGAGATAATTCCAAGTTCAAATTCGCTAGGGTTGAGTTGTTCGCTCTGCAATGGTCTTAAGTTTTGTTCCAGAATGTCACGAATTTTTTCAGGGTTCAAAAAGCTGATCGGTTCTGAAAGAAAAGGATTAATAAATTTTTCACTCGTGAAGTCAGCTTGATTTTGTTGGACGCGTTCTACACCTAACGAGACTAATGTATTCTCTATCCATACATCAAAATCGATATCGGTTGTGACCTCCATTCTATGTGAGAGTTGACGGTGAATAATGGCATGCAATTGGCTGACCGGAATAAATCGCGGTGGGTATTTCACCTGAGCATCAAAGTGACCACCAATTTTCATGCCAAATGCGTTCAACAATAGTGTGTCAGTTTCTGTTGCTAATCGTCCAGCACGATTGAAATTATAATTATAATTCTGCAAAAAATGATGTTTCGATGTTGTATTGGCAGGTTGTGTAGACTCAATGACAATAGGTCTATCCTGTTCGATGTTAATCGGCTGTGCATTGACAAGAGAGTCACGAATAATATGCGAAGAGGGTGGATAAATGAGGAAAGGATATTCTTCAAATAATTGTTTTGCCGATTGTTTTGACCAGCCCGCTAACATACTCAGTAATTGCCACAAAGAATCAGCATCACACTGAGGCCCATGTTCTTTGATAGCAGTTAAAATGGCTTCATACGATTTTTCTAAAGCGTGAGCATCAATAGGTTGGCTTATATCTTGATGGTATTGTTCGATAATCTGATTAAACGATTTTATTGCTGTGTTAATGACGCGAGTGTGAATCGGAAATTCGCCAATTACAATCGGTAAGCGGTATTTAAATAAAGCGTCATGTTGACAGTTTGTTTCGAGTGATATTAACTTGTCACACAGTGCAATTGTATGAGTTGATAACGCTTGTTCTGTTAATTGTGCTGGCGCATCGATGTCAAGTGAGTCACGAAATGTAGCAACCAACTTTTGGTTTTTACATAACATCGATAAAAGTGGGTAAGCACATGCTGGAATTTCATCATCGTGTATACATTCATCTTGAAAGGCAGGTGGAAGCGATTGCTTTAACTCGAGAAGATCTTTATCTTCCAAGCTTTCATTTTCGGGAGTAATAGCAGGTAATAGTGGCTGCTGTAGCTCTATCGCTTCTTCTTCGTTCAAGTTGATTGGCATGTATACTTGGTTCCGCTAGTGTGTTGGGATCTCCTTATTTTTTGTTAGTTGCTTATCTTGCGAACTAAACACTCACCGCTGTCATTTAGACTAGTGATCTTCCTATATCACAACCCCGGCCCCCTCCCACCCTCAGGATTTTGCACCTGTTTTTTATAATCTTTCATATGCTCATGAAAGTCTCTTTTGTTAAACAACGTTTTTAGCGAATGACGTGGCGTGATAACGCTGCTTCTGTTCACAACGAGAGACAGTTGGTCACTGACTCGTTTAAGAATATATTGATATCTGCCATCCGCTTTGTTGCTGAGTGTTTTGTTGTAAGCACCTAACTCTGTTTTTAACTTAGAGAGTAGGGTTATTTTGCCCTCAGCGTTTTTGAGCCTATCTACTTCATCTTTGGTCGCTTTAAAGATAAACGCATTTAACAATGAAGCAGCATTATCACATTCCAAAAATTGACCGTCATAAATAAGCGCATTGTTGTTATTACCCATGAGTCTATCTCTGCGTGCTAAATACGATTTTATGCCGCCATTCGTCGTATGATATTGAGATAATGAAATACCCCCTTTATTGAACCGTTCAACAAGATCTTTGATATTCGCTTCACTTGCATTGGCATTGAAATTTTCATGTGCGGCGAGTACACGAATTAAAACTTCAAAAAATTGTTTTAATCCTAACAGATTATTTTCTTCCTCATCAGCAAGCATGCCGCATTCATCAATCCGTACATCAACTGCATGCTGTAATGAACGTATCAATTGATTTGTGTCAGAGCAATCCTCATCACATTTTGTGTCAGCTAGCAGGCTGGCAGTTGCAGCGCTTGCTGCAATAGATAGGCGTTGTCTTTGACTGTTCATGTTACGTGAAACACCGTTAGGTTCTGACACTGCTTGTGTTTCCAGCGATAAGGCTTGTTCAGGACGATCATGTAATGAAAAAATTTCAAATATCTTTGCAACTGATAATGTTGTGTCTATACCAAATAAAGCTGATCGTAACAGTGCTTTAATGAGGCTGACAACGATATTCACAGTCGAATCAGTGCTCATGCCAGCTGTGAGGCTGCTTTCTGAGCTGTCATCACGTGTGCAGTTTGCGCTGCTCTGAATTTGTTTGAAACCAAGCTCATGATCAGACGTATGAATAAAGTGCCTAATATCTTCGAGTGTGCCGCCGGAAGAGAGTGGCAACATAGAAAGTATACCGGATACTTGTAGCATACCTAATCCAGATCCACTCATACATGCTGACAAGCATTTCAACATACTTTCTTGTGCGGAATGGAGTTCAAGTGGTTGTTGTAGCAAGTCATGATGATCGTTTGAAGATTTATCTTGTAGTGCATTGCCATAAGCAACGAGTGATTGGCCAAAGTGTGAGAGCGTTAAACGCAAAGCAGAGATAATACGTGTCGCGCTTTGTACTTCTCCCAATTCACTATCTGCACTGATGGCTTTGCCGGAGACATGGGAGTGTGCTTGACTCTCTTGGCTGGATTGATTGAAGGTTTTTGCCACTTTTTCTCTATCTAATAAAGTCAGAGAGCGACTCACCATCGTTTCAATTAACTCATCCACTAACAACGATAGACAACACGTCGCAACCATGGCAGAAGCGCTTGCTGTGTTTGCGCTGAAATGTGTTTGCATAATCGAATTGTATCGCTGACGTTGATCTTTTGGTAAAGAATCCGCTTGGTCTTGTAACGCCTTGATGCTGTGTTTGGTAAACGCTTGAATGGAATTCATGCCCATGCTGACTGTTTTGCTGATGATGCTCGCTTCAGAAACAGCTTCATTTTTCTCGTTGGCCTCTGTGTGGTTCGCTGCTTTGATAGCGGCGCTAGTCTGTAAGAAAGGTGAAATGAATACACTGTGAGCGCTCAGTGAAGATACAATACTGGAATAGCTGGCTGAGTGAAGTTGACTTGCCATGTCTCGATTAAGTTCAGGCATACGATGATTTTGATCTTCCGCATTATTTAATGCGAGAAGAATATGTTCCCCCAGTTTATCCATGACTGCGGCAGAGATTAACGTACTCTCTAAGAAGTGTGCAGGACGCTCGAGTTTTTCTTCTTCCGCTTTTGATAGGTCGCGTAGTGCTTTGCTTAATATGCCTGAGTTACACAATGCAACAGTCAATGATCGCGAAGAAAGTGCTTCAGCAACATGGTAGGATGTGCGTGATGCCGTCTGTGTGACAGATGCTTTTTCTGCTTTCTCAGCGGAAAGACGAGTGGCGTTGCTGACAATACTTAAGTTTGATTTAAAATTTTCACCAATCTTAATTTGATCGACACCATCATTCAATCGGTTGCTTTGAATGCAGCCTGCACTGAGTGCGCGGAAAAAAGTTTCTACGCTGATGCCGCTTTGTAAAGAGACTAACGCTAAGACTCCTAATGCGCCTGATAAAAAGCCTGTGCAGTTGCCTTGAGAGGAGGCGATGAGGGTTTTTCCACTCTTGTTAATGTTTTCTCTATCGTCACCGGGTTGCAAAAAATTAAGTTGGGAGCGATGCGTCAACACGACTTTATTCATAATGCTTTCTAAGCACTGATGCAGTTGTAAGTTGTCTGAAATGGATCCTGTGCCCATGGTATTAGCTGTTTTCTTGTTAGAATCTATCGCCGATTGTTTATACTCTGCAGCTTTTATTTTTTCTTCTTGGTCAAGCTCGGTTGCTGCGTTGGGGCTTTCGCTTAAGCTGTTAATTTCACTTAATGCAAAGCAGATGCCCGCAATACCATTGAGTGTTGCAATCAACGCGCCGCAAGTGACGACATGGCTGACACCGAGAACAACAGGCATAGATATTTTTAATTCATCGCACCGTTGAACTCTTTCTTGGAGTTGGGACACTCGGGCCATCAAGGCATCTAAATCTTTACCTGTTTGTGCTCTTCGGCTTTGATAAACTTGCGTGAATTCTTGGCGTGTTCCTTTGTCGTTGTTTGTAAAATCAATGGTGCCACTGATGAATTCACGTGAAATACATCCTGCAAATCCAGTGATGAGACTGGGAATCATAGACAACCCTGAGCTGACTCGAACGGATCCTTGCGCGCTGACGTTGATGGCGCTTTTGTCATGATCTGCTGCGCCAGCAAGATTTTTCAAGTCATCATCTATGTGTTTGATGACCTTATCAAAATGTTGGCATAATTGCGTCACATTCATCGAATGATTTTCACCACCTTCGCAGACTTCTTTGGTTGAGCTAGCTTTTGAAACTGAGAAGCGAGAGATTTGACTGAGCGCAGCATTTTCTTTTGACATCGCATCACTTGCAATGCTGAGTGCGATGGCAGATGAATTGATTAAGCGTAATGCGCCAACAAATGGTTCTGATGTCAATCCTCGGACAAGAACAGAAATTGCTGAGCTAGTTCCGCTGTGATTATCAAACATGTCAATGGCAAGGTCAAAATTAGAAATCGCTGTTTCTAACTTTTTTAATGCCTCCAACGATTCTTTGCTGTTGTGATTTTCGCTGCTAAAGAATTTGCAGCAATTACTGAAGGCGTTATAAATATTTTTTTCACCTTCGCTTGCGGATTCTTTATTCATAGCATGACACTCTATGCTGCTTTCACGGAACATGGAACCAATCGAGTCGATTCCCAAGGAAAGCAAAGCAGCGGATCCAAGAGTGATAGCGCCTGGGACTAAGGCCGTCATTTTTGCAAGGCTTGCATGTGAAGGAGCAAAACCGCAGCCGACTTTATCTCCAAAATCTTTATCGATGACTTTGGCGACTTCCTTACAAATCCCACCTAATTCTTTTCTCAACGCTTGGCAATGAGCTGAAAAACCAGAGGTATGATCGTGACGTTCTTTTTCAAAATCAACAGTAGATGCATCAAGACGAGTAAATTTGTTCGCATCTTGAATGGAATTCAACAAACCGTGTATAGAGACGGATAAATCAAGACCTAGCTGTGAAACATTAGTGAGAGCTGCGGTAGGAGCAGTGCTAGCGTTGAATGCAACAGAGGCAATGAAGTTAGCTGATGCGGCGAAAGAATCTTTGAGTTCAGGAAAGACACCACAAACGTCGTTGATATCTAGATCGTCTTGTTCTTTTAACAGTGCCTCTAGTGCTGCTAAGAATGAATCCATTTCAAATGCTTTGTCTCTAAACGCTTTTGTTGCCTCAGAAGATGCTGAACCTGCTTGCTTAATACCATGCAGCACACCGGTGGTCGCTACATAGGGTGTGACGGTTACTGCTGATAAGGTCTCGCTAAGTGGTTTGCAAGGATTATCATTTCCTGAGTGCATAAATATTTACCTTTATTATAAGTGAAGTTATGTGCAATAGGTGCGCATTGTAAACTATCTTGGGTCATATGAATACAAGAATTTCACTGAATAAATGAGCATTTTTAGATTAGCCGGGGGGGGTGAATATAAGCGTTAACTTGTTTCTAAAGACTGTTAATTTTTTCGTGAAATATGCAGATTTCCTCTTATATAAAATTTTAATTTTATATTTTGCTATAATAATGTTAGCGATCATGATGTTACCTTTAGCATTGTTGTTGGAAGGAATGTATGCCTAAAAATAAAAAAGAAATTCAACTCATTAAAAGTATTGTTAGCTTTGGTGCGGCTTGTTTATCAAATATCAAAAGTGCAATACCCTTGTTAGAAAAAAAACTTGATGATCTTCAGCTTAAACAGGCTGAACTTACGCAACTCCCTAACATTACCGATGAACAAAAAGCTTGCTCCATAAAGGTAATGCTGGTTGTAATGGATGTATCCCGCATGTTAAGTGAGATTAAATCTATAAAACGATCTCCCACTGAAAAACAAATGATATCTTGTTACAATCAACAAATTTTAGCGATTATGCTGGAAAAATGTTTCTTAGCATCAGGACAGCAAGATAAATCAGCAAGCAAGGCTTATCAAAAATACAAGCAACAAATAGACGCTAGTCCAGATCAAATTATTTTTAGTTTAAAAGAATATGAAGCGCAAGCCTCACGTGATGTAAATAGCGGTTTTTCAATTAATGAAGGGGGGCTTGTGTCTCCTATCGTACTTCTCAGATCAACTGAGACGGACATTATGAAATTAGTATCTCGTGCCGATGTTTTATTACAAGAAGCTGATTCGTTGGTAAATGCATCAAGACAAAAATTAGTTGATGAGAGGGCAGATCGTCCCGCGAATCCTATTCAAGCATTGGAGGGTAACAAAAGGGATTTAAATACACCTTCATCTCCGCGAGGAGAAGACCCGAATGCAGCTCAGTTGTTAGGAGCGCAAAATGGCAAGAAGCAGAAAAGACACCCATAAAAAATCGTAGTGAAATGGTGCAAGCTGTCAAGAGGCTGATTTTGTGGAATTGGCCCTGCCTATTTATTTTGATGACAAGCCACACATCCATAACCCGAATTAATCATCATGGATTTGTCAGGTGAAGCGGAGGAGTGTTGAAAGTTTTCAACATTTTCTTTTGCATGTGCAATTCGATTTTCTAATAATTTCCGATATGGCCAAGTAGAATAATTTTTCATGAGTGTTGCATTTTTATAAAGGGTAATCGCTGTTTTCCAATCACCTTGCTTGACTAACATGTCACCCATATTCAGAAAAAATCCTTCAAAATTATACGGTGCTATCCAAGAATTCCAGCAAGCTCTTTGAGGGCCGACTTGTGTTTCTAAATTTAAGTAAGGCGAAAAATCAGGATTGTTATGATTTATTTTAGTCTGTGCACATAAATCCAATGTTGACCATTGCCAATCGAGCGCTGTTTGAAAATGCTCAGATTGCTTGGGCAGTGTTGTCATGACATAACCTGCCGTAAAATAATTAAATTGCGGCCATTGATGAATCGCATTTTTTAGCGTGAAATACGCTTTTGTTTGTTGGCGCTTGTCGTGAAAAATACTGCCTTCCACCATTTCGCTATCGCCATAAAATCCTAAAAAGCGCGCATCATTTGTTTGTAATTCCACAGCGTCTGCAAAATATTTTTTTGCTAAAATAATATCGTCGACAATCTCGGGTGGCGGATTAGCGATGCGTTGACGTTCGGTGATTTTCCAAATATGCAGAAATCCTAAATGTGCTGCCAATAATGGATCATTCGGATTTTCTAAATAAGCCGCCAGTAGTAATTTAGTGGAAGTGGAGATGTTGTCATATTTCCCTTGATGTAACGTATCCCAAAAAAAGTGTTCTGCTTTTTCTGCCAGCTTGCTGTGCGATGCGATGGGTTTTTTAGTTGGCGTAAAATGAATGGCTAAGTCTTCACAAGATGTTAATAAACAGAAAGCGGATACAGCTATCCCTGTTTTTATATTCATTGCATGCTCCAGGCGTAGTAAGTTAAATCATACTCTAACTATTTAGAAAATATGACATAACTCTTATGATATTCCAACAAGAAGATCACGTGTTTTGTTGCATTTGAAACAGAATTGACTTATAATTTCAAATGACACAGAGGAGATGAGTCTAATGCGCGCGCAAATCGAAACCAAAATTAATAAACCTGCAGTATTAACAAAAGCCATACAGCGATTAGCGGCCGAACTTGATTTAACCCGGCATGAATTATCATTGATAATGGGGCGCAGCGAAGCAACTTTTAGTCGTTTATTCAAAAACGATGCGCATGGAAAGAATGCGAAATATTTGGATCCATCTTCGAAAGAAGGACAGCTTGCGATTTTACTAGTGAGGTTGTACCGAAATTTAGATGTGCTTTTTGGAGGTAACGCAAAACAATCTCAGCTGTGGCTCAGAAGCGATAATGACCATTTGCAAAAAAAACCTATAGAGTTAATTGAATCAGTAGAAGGACTTGTCACTGTGGTTCAATATCTCGATGCGATCAGAGGCAAAAATTAAAATGGTTTTAGAAATCTGGAAAAAATGCGATGGCGAAAAACATATTAGAGAAATAAACGAAACAGCATGGCGAATTGTAGAATTACAGGAAAAAATATCAACTAGAAAGTTGGTAGATTCCATTGCAGAACAAAAAGCTCTGGAGGAATTAATAGAAGAATCTAAGCCAGCTATTTCAATTTCGCAAATCGGATTTCACCCGTTGTTATATACCCCATTTAGATATCCTCCTTTAAAGCATGGGTCGCGTTTTGGCAAGAAAACAGAACCTTCTTTATGGTATGGATCACTAAGTATCGCAACTGCCACGGCTGAAAAAGCATTTTATCAACTAGCATTTATTAATGCGAGTGCAGGAAATTTTGGATTTGTTACTTCTCCCATGACTATATTTTCAGTCAAGTTGAAGATTATCAAAGGGGTGAAATTAAATGAGGAGCCATTTACTCAATACAAAGAGGAAATGTCATCGCCAACAAATTATGGAAATAGTCAGCTTTTAGGTACGCGCATGCGAACAAGTAATCTTGATGGATTTACATTTATTTCTGCAAGAGATGCAAAGATGGGTGTCAATATTGGTTTATTTAAGATGAATGCTTTTGCAAATAAAAACCCCGACGCAAGATCATTTCAAACATGGCAGTGCAATACCACTAAAATCAACGTTGAGTTTATTCAAACAGGCTCGGTAAAAGATCCTGTTATTACATTTCTTATCCAAGATTTTCAAATCGATGGTGTGCTGCCTTTTCCGGCTATCTGAATCTAGTGTTAAGTATTCTCTTACATTTCCTCTTACATTTTGAACCTGGTGGGTGAGGATACTTGACACCCATCACTTTAATGTCTTTCAAGCGAGGGCGGTTGAGACGCCGGATGTTGCTATGGTAAATGGTGAGCTAGTTGCAGCTAAAAATTATGGTGAAATGATTCAAGTTATTAAAGAGGCTGATTTTATAGAGTTGATTCCACCGATTTTTCATGAGGAAGTGTCTTCGCCTTATTTGCTGGGGCATTCGTTTTTTATGCCAAATTTTCATCTGGATGAGGAAGAGATGAAGCAACAAAACGATGATTTTCAGTGTGGGTCTACTCCTAAAATCTATTAATTATATGATTTATATAAAAATTCTTTTGTCTCAAAAATATGTTTATTGAATTTTTTCATTTAAATTTTTAAATCAAAAAATCAACTATACTTAATTAAGACAATTTAAAAATGAAATATCTAGATTTAATGTGAGGAATAGGTTTATGAGCAATATACGAAAACCTCTTACGGTACTTCTTGATTCTAATAGACGTTTAGGTTTTCCAGATGAGGAAGCTTCGAAGGTTTCGGCATTGATAAGGCGGACGAAACAATTGCTCACAGAAAAGATGTCTGTTGATAAATCCGAAAAGAATGAGCGCGTTCAGCAATTCATGAATGAACTTTCGGCTATAACTGTATCTTTCGACAAACCATCACAAGCATTGTCTACGTATATTGTCGAACTTGAAAAATTCCAAAGTGAAATAACTGATATTGCTAATAAAAATAAAGTTCTTAAGGGAAGCAAATGGAAAAACTTATTTGATGACGAAGGAGGATTTAGAATTGTACTTACAAATCTTACAAAATACCGTGATCGACAATGTGAGTATGAAGCAGCATGTGAAATAGAAAAGGTAAAAGTTATAGAGAGTCTTCTCGATACTATTAAGAAATGTGATGGTGCTGTTATACAGCCAGAGAAGTTAGTAAATGAAATTGATCATATATTAGGTGTCACAAGCATTTGTAAAAAAATAAATGAGTTATATAGTAGACTTGAAAGACAACCTGCGGCAGAATCAAGACTTTTTAATGTATATAAAGTCGGCTCGCCCAAAAATGATGAAATAAATAAAGAGATTGACCGGCTCGAAAATGAAAGAAAGGCTTTGCTTGATCCGGAGAAAAATTCACAATTTAAAGATCTTATAAGAATAAGATCCGAGCTTGAGTACGATATTAGCCAGGTTGGTGAGGTTGACCGAACTGCTTATACGCTTACTAAAATGTATCTTCCTTCAAATAGCTCAGTTTGTACAAAGTTCTTAAAAGAGTTTGGGTGTCAAGATCGTATTAATAAATTAGAGAAATCTGTTTCCAAAGCTAAAAGCGTGTTAGGTAAATATAATTTACAAAATCAATCTCAGAATGATTCGGAAGATAATTCTGATGTTGCTCCACCGCTCAAACAATCCCCGAATTGTTCTGCAGAATCAGCAAAGCTGTCATCAGCATCTGCTCCAGCTCCACAACTCAATGAAGCGCAGCTATTTACACAGAAGCTTAGAAAAGAATTAAAAAGCAATCCTCTTGTTCTCTTGGAAGGTGGTAGTAGTAGTTCGGGAGTTTTAAAAAAACCTTCATCTACTTCGCAAGGAAAGCCGAATGCGGCTGAATTATTTTCAGCGCAAACGCGGAAAGCAATAAAAATGCAATACAGCCAACTCAAGTAGCAATAAAATGAGATTTAATGCTAGAATTAAACTCTAACGAGCCATCACGGATGTCTTATGAGCCTCCCTTCCGCATACATACTCAATAGTCCCGAGGAAACTCAAATCGCATCGGCTATGCACGAGCTTATTTTGCGAAAAGATGATGAAGCCGAAAACATAAAAACCCAAATGGCCGAAAGTCTAAAAAAAATGGATCCGCAAACTATTTTTAGAATCACATCGTATCATCCTGATCTCCAGTATTTCTGCCGACAACAAATTGATACCCAAATAGCTTGGGCGAAAAATATTTTACAAGGTAAGTATCCTAGTGTTGCTATTCAAACCTTAGATGGACGTTATCTGACGATTTATGATTTATTAATGGGGGCTTGTCTTTACTCGGGGTTTGTTGATGAAAAAGCAGGGAGTGTCTTTCGAACCACATTGATTGATCAAGCATGTGATTGGCGTTGTTATCATGCATTGTTATTGCGTTGTCAAAACAAATTAAAATGGTTAGACAATTTGGCATTTCCTCTCGATGAAAATAAAATTCAGCAGTTTGAGAAAAGCATCCAACAGATTTTAACTGACGCGTCTATTCTGGGAATGACGTATTGGCAAGCCGGTTTTTTTCAGGCGGGAAATATCATCAATCAATTATCGAATTCACTCGCAAAAAAAGTCATTATTTTAGCTGAAAATCGGTCAGACGGTACGGAAGCACTGCTTGCGAAAGCAGAAGAGTATATGCGGTTATCCGTAAAATATTTCTTGTGCGGGTTTCAGTTGGGAGATCATGTGATATCTAAAATGATTTTAAATGATATCACGCAAGGCAAAGGTGTTGCAGTGTTGATGGGGAATGATTTTTTGGTGGATCAGCATGTCGCACAAAAAAAGTTTATAGAGTGGGTGACGCTGGAAGTGTATCAAGTGGTTGAGGTGGATGCGAAAAAATATATGATGGGTTTGTTACGGCTGTTGAAAGGAAATGAGAGTACGCTAATGACTGTGAATGAGTCGGATGTAAGATACGCTAATCCAGTGGTTTTAAAAGTTGCGCCGGTGGAGTTAATCAAAGAAATAAATGAAAAATTAGCTAATTTTCTGCATTAATAACTCAAAGCACTTGTCCCAGGCGACAATTTCACTATCGCTATAACGAAAGCTTTCCTGACCCCCATAAACTAAAAACGATCCTCTTGCTTTTTCGCCAGCTATTTTTTGCCATTTCTTTAATCCGGAAAGTAAATTTTCGCTAAAGGTCGCTGTTGATTTTATTTCTATCGAAAATAAATTAGACCCCGCTTCCAAAAGGGCATCCACTTCTGTTCCGAGATGGTCACGCCAAAAATATAAAGGAGCCGTTTTACCCTTTGCCGCATAAAATTTAATAATTTCTGCCAAAACAAAACCTTCGAAAATAGCGCCACGCTGAGCATGTGTTTGAAGATGTTCTGGAGATTCAATTCCCAATAAATGACAGACCAATGCACTTTCATAAAAATAAAGTTTTGGTGTTTTGACTAAGCGCTTATTAAAATTCTGATGGTGGGGTTTTAATTGGTAGAGGATATAGCTAGTTTCAAGAATGCTTAGCCAATGAGTTGCCGTTGTTTGTGAAATACCACAATCATTAGCTAAAGCACTTAAATTAAGTAATTGGCCATGCCTGCCCGCGCATAGTCTCAAAAAAAGCTGGAACGTCGTTAGCTCGCGAACTTGAATGAGGCTGCGCACATCTCTTTCTAAGTAAGTGCGAATGTAACTATTATACCAAACAGTAGAATCTAGATGCTCATGATAGGGTCGTGGATAGGAACCCAAGTAGAGGTGCTCCCAAAGCGTTTGAGTAGCTACACTAGTATTACTTAAATACTCTGAATAACTTAAGGGAAAAAGTTCTAAGACAGCAACGCGCCCCGTAAGTGTTTGGCTGATTTTTTCATTCAATAAAAAATTTTGAGAACCGGAAAGAATGAATCGTCCTGGTTGTGGGGTTTTATCCATTTCTTCTTGTAGATAAGAGAATAGTTCTGGAAAGTGCTGGGCTTCATCAATGATCCATGGTTTTTTGTTAGTCGATAAGAAGCTGCGGGGATCATTTCGTAAACGCAACAGACTGTCAGGTGCTTCTAAATTGATATAAGAGTAGTCTGGAAATAGCTGTTTAAGCAGCGTGGTTTTTCCACTTTGACGAGGGCCAGTCAATAAGGTGGCCGGAAAGCTTTTGGCCGTTTTTAGCAAAAAATCTGAAATAGAGCGTTCAAACATAGGATATTGCCCCAAAAATATTACCTACAAACAATAGGTTATCCTATTTCATGTAAATTTCCAAGTCTAAAAGTGAATTTTACATGATAGACTAACCGCTGCTCTTCGAATCCCGCTTACGATCCGTCTCTTTCAAATATTTTTTTCGAATACGAATAGATTGCGGTGTCACTTCAACTAATTCGTCATCATCAATAAATTCTAACGCTTGTTCTAACGACATTTTAATATGCGGCGTCAAAATAATATTTTCATCAGAACCCGATGCGCGCATGTTGGTAAGCTGTTTTGCTTTGCAGGCATTCACAACTAAATCATTGTCGCGTGAATGGATGCCGACTATCATGCCTTCATACACTTCGGTTTGCGGGCCAATAATCATGCGGCCTCTTTCTTGTAAATTCCATAATGCAAAACCTAACGCAGTGCCTTGTTGATTGGAAATCATGACACCGTTTTGTCGATTGGCTAATGCACCTTTTACAGCGGGCCCGTAGTGACTGTATACGTGATGTATCAAGCCAGTTCCCGATGTTAATGTTAAAAAGTCAGTATGAAATCCGATGAGTGCGCGTGCGGGAATAATGTAATCTAATCGAACGCGGCCTTTGCCATCGGGGATCATATCTTTTAATTCGCCGCGACGTTCACCTAAACGTTCCATGATGGTGCCTTGGTGTTCGCTTTCAATATCGACGGTTAAGACTTCATAAGGTTCTTGTAATTCATCGCCGACTTGTTTGGTAATAACTTCTGGACGAGATACAGCAAGCTCATATCCTTCGCGACGCATGTTTTCGATCAAAATAGAAAGATGTAATTCGCCTCTGCCTGAGACTTTGAATTTGTCGGGATCTGCTGTGTCATCAACACGCAGAGCAACGTTATGCAATAATTCTGTTTCGAGTCGTTCGCGTATTTTGCGGCTAGTGACAAATTTGCCTTCTTTGCCAGCGAAGGGAGATGTGTTGACTTGGAAAGTCATGCTGATAGTCGGTTCATCAACTGTGAGTGGTGGTAGCGCTTCAATGCAGCTTGGATCGCAAATAGTATCTGATATCTTTAAGTTGTCGATTCCGGTAATCGCAATAATGTTGCCTGCTTCTGCGGTAGGAACTTCTGCACGCTCTAATCCTAAATATTCGAGTACTTGCAAAATTCGGCCCTGACGAACATTATTTTCTCTATCGATAATGCTGACTTGCATATTCGTTTTTGCTTGGCCACGCTTAATTCGGCCAATCCCTATCATTCCCACATAGCTGGAATAATCCAGTGTGCTGATTTGCATTTGGAAAGCGCCATTGGCCTCAACATCGGGAGCGGGAACGGATTTGACGATGGTTTCAAATAACGGTGTCATATCTTCGCTGGGCTGAGATAAATCTAAGGTCGCATAGCCTAATAATGCAGATGTATAAACAATGGGGAAATCTAATTGTTTGTCCGTTGCGCCTAATCTGTCAAATAAATCAAAGACTTGATCAACTACCCAATCAGGTCTGGCGCCAGGCCGGTCAATTTTATTAATGATGACAATAGGATTTAAGCCTTGGTCGAAGGCTTTTTGCGTGACAAAACGTGTTTGCGGCATAGGTCCATCGACAGCATCGACCAATAAAAGAACAGAATCAACCATCGATAGAATTCGCTCAACTTCGCCGCCAAAGTCGGCATGTCCTGGGGTGTCTACAATGTTAATGCGATAATCATGCCATTTAATGGCAGTATTTTTCGCCAAAATAGTGATCCCACGTTCACGTTCCAAATCGTTGCTATCTAATACCCGCTCAGTATTATTTGTTTTTTTTGAAAGACTTGCGGTTTGTTGGAGCAATTTGTCGACCAGAGTGGTTTTACCATGGTCAACGTGGGCAATAATAGCTATGTTTCTTAATTGTTCAGACACGATTTGTTCACCTGAGTTGTCAAAAGGGCTGTATTTTACCTGAGCTTAACGATTTTAGCTAATTAAGGATGTGATATTAAATTTTTTTAATTCTGTATCTTTTTAATACTATCTTAAGTATTATGACGTATGATTTTCAATTACTAGTCTAAAACAAGCCAGAGGAAATAGAAATGCCTAAAATTAGTTTACAACTCATTGAAATAATGAAAGCGCAAGGCCAAGTCCCACGTATATCGATTAGTGGTATCGCTCCTGAATGTGATCAAGAGATAATGAATTCGTTTATAGATCAGGCCGCTCAATCTGGTGTCAATTCTGTATCGATAACAGTAATTGGTGCTAATGATGCTAAACAAGCGGGCATAGTGTTAAATAAAAATAGCAATATTAACATTCTGGGTTTTGTAAAAACGGGTGCAGCGAGTGTTTCTGCTTTTCTAAACAAAACACCTGATCTTCAAAGTCAAATTAATACACTATCCCTAAGAGCGCTATCAGCGGATAGTATAGATGTTGTGATGGAGCAAATGACAAGCGGTGCGATGCCAAATCTGACGTTAATACGTTTGTCAGATTTAGAGATTGTGTCGATACAAAAAATAATTTCTGCAGTGCCAAGTCATGTAACACTAAAACTTTGTGATATGGAAAATGAGAACACATTCGATGATGCAAAACTTCGAGCGATTGTTGATGCATTATGGGCTGTATTTCCGAGACGCATTAAAGTTGCTTCGAGGGTAATATCCGCAGCATGGTTGAAAAAATTTGATGAGATATATGATTTTACATTAGCCTCGCCTGTGCCGTTTCAATCTGAGGATGTAGACATGGACATCGATGATCCTGAGAATCCTTTACCAGCTCTACCTACTGCAGACGATTTGCAACTATTAGCAGATAGTCAAGCTCATGATTTATCATTACTCACTGGAATGAGTGAGTTACCCGAATACACTGAAGAAGAGCAAGCAATACAATGCCTTGATTGGACATTGCCAGACACGCTAAGTCGATTGGATGCGGGGGAGTCTGCACTTTCTATCCTGCAGTCTCAGTCTGCAGATCTTGATATGCAAGATGATTTTTCTCTGGAGGCTTCAGATGTTTTAGCTGTTAATTCCGCTGATATGTCAGCGGCTGCTTCATCATCATCACAACCCATAAATTCAACACAAGCTATTTTAAGCGGGATAGATGAGCTTCAACAGGAGTTGGATGGTATGGCTGCTCGAATGAGCCCGATGGTTACCCCACCCTTACAACAAGCTGGTTCAATAGGGGATGAGGTAGAGGCGCTCAAAAATAAAGTGGATGTTATTGTTGCCAAACAAGCTGCTAAAAAACAAAAAATAAATGTCACAGGTGCGTCTGTGGCGAAACCTGCTGCAAAAGAGGAAGATCTCCTAGAGCAGGAATTCAATCAAGTAGTAGCTCAACACGTCAACATAGAAGAAGAGTACCAAGCTAGCTTGCGTCGTGTGGTGGCTGCTGCAAATTATGGTTTAATGGAAGCGGAAAGACATAGGAGTAGTTTATGGGCAAAAACCAGCGACCAACCTGCCACTGCTGCATCTACGTCTGAGAATAAACAAGGCAAGCGTAAGCAAATGTAGCAGTAAACTTGAATAAAAGGGATTTTATTCGGATTACCCATAAAATCATAGCCATCTTCAAATTTCATAGGCTAGAATACGTGCTTTATTTCGCGCGTGCTTTTAGCCTTTGAAGGAGTTTTTATGGCCAATGTTATTAATAAGCTAATTGAAGAGCATCACGTTCAATTTGTTGACTTACGTTTTACCGATTTACGTGGAAAAGAGCATCACGTCACAATCCCTAAAAACAAAGTGGATGATGGGTTTTTTAAGTACGGTAAAGTATTTGATGGATCATCTATCGTAGGTTGGTGTCATATCAACAAATCGGATTTGGTTTTAATGCCTGATGCTGACACAGCTGTTCTTGATCCCTTCACTGAAATGTCTACTTTGAATATCCGTTGCGATGTCATGGATCCTGTGACAAAAAAAGCCTATTTGCGTGATCCAAGAGCAGTAGCAAAAAGAGCAGAAGCTTATTTGAAAAAAACAGGCATCGCAGATGTTTGTTATTTTGGCCAAGAAGTCGAATTTTTTATTTTTGATGACGTTCGTTGGAACATTGGAATGAATGGCTGTTTTTATGAAGTGGATTCTCTCGAAGCTGCATGGAATTCTGGCAGCATCATTCAAGAAGGAAATATGGGTCATAGACCGAGAGTGAAAGGTGGTTATTTTCCTGTGCCACCGGTGGATTCGTCTCATGATTTGCGAAGCGCGATGTGTCAATCATTGATGGAGATGGGGCTGATTCCTGAAGTGCATCATCATGAAGTGGCAACCTGTAATCAAAATGAAATAACAACTCGCTATAGCTCGTTGTTGGTAAAAGCAGATGAAATGCTTATTTTTAAGTATGTTTTACATAATTTAGCACATGCTCACGGAAAGACGGTGACGTTCATGCCTAAGCCGTTGGTGGGTGATAATGGAAGTGGTTTGCATTGCCACCAATCCTTAGCAAAGGGCGGAAAAAATTTGTTTGCGGGTGATGCTTATGCTGGATTATCTGAAATGGCCTTGTATTACACTGGCGGATTGATTAAGCATTCGCGTGCGTTAAATGCATTAACGAATCCGGCGACGAATAGTTACAAACGATTAGTTCCAGGGTATGAAGCGCCGGTTACTATGGTGTATTCAGAAAGCAATCGTTCGGCTGGCATACGTATACCACATGTGTTTAGCGAAAAAGAAAAACGCATTGAAGTTCGTTTTCCCGATGCGCTTGCTAATTCTTATTTAGCATTTTCAGCGATGATGATGGCGGGATTGGATGGGATTCAAAATAAAATTCATCCTGGTGCAGCAGTCGATGATAACTTGTATGACTTGCCGCCTGAGAAATTAAAATCATTACCTAGCCTGTGTTCTTCACTGGAGCAAGCATTGGATTGCTTAGAAGCGGATCATGAATTTTTATTGGCAGGGGACGTGTTTTCTAAAGATTTGTTAACGGCTTATATCGGTATTAAGCGTGAGGAAGCTGCTCGGGTGAGTATGACCACACATCCGGTAGAGTTTGATTTATATTATAGTGATTGAAGCGATGGCATTTAAAGTTGCAACCTGGAATGTGAATTCATTACGCGTGCGGTTACCGCACGTGATGGATTGGCTTGACAAGGTAAAACCGGATGTGCTGAGTTTGCAAGAAACGAAAGTGCCAGATGAGAGTTTTCCGGTAGATGAAATTAAGCAGTTAGGGTATGAAGTCGTTTATAGCGGCCAAAAAGCTTACAATGGGGTTGCGATTTTAAGCAAGCAAAAAGGAGAAGATGTTCATGTAAACATCCCTAGCTTAGAGGACTTGCAGCGACGTGTGTTAGCAATAACAGTGGGTGATGTCCGCGTATTCAATCTCTACGTACCCAATGGCCAATGCGTTGATTCTGATAAATATCACTATAAATTGAAATGGTTACAAGCATTAACACTTTTTTTGAAGGAGCAATTAACGTTATATCCCAAGGTTGTTGTAATGGGAGATTTTAATATTGCCCCTCAAGATATTGATGTTCATGATCCTGTGGAATGGCAGGGCCAAGTATTATGCACTGAACCAGAAAGAGCAGCATTTAACGAATTGCTTTCATTGGGATTTCAAGACTGTTTTCGCTTACAAACTCAGCCTGAGAACAGCTTTAGTTGGTGGGATTACCGTTTAAATGCTTTTAAACGCAATCGAGGCATGCGTATAGACCATATATTGGCAACAGAGGCCCTCGCTTCTCAGTGTATTCAATGTGGAATAGATAAGTCACCGCGTGGTTTAGAGCGCCCTTCAGACCATACACCCGTATTTGCTGAGTTTGTGACTTGATTCAAGCCAGTCTCTCCGTTATCATGGCCAGCTTATTTTTTATTTTGTTGGCTAGTTGATATTCGAGAGTGGCAAATTGACTAGCTATTTTATTTAGTTCAACGAGGTTTAATATGAAGCAAGATATCCATCCGGAATATAAAGAAATCAAAGTAACCTGTAGTTGTGGCAATGTCTTTGAAACGCGGTCTACAGCCGGCAAAAACTTGCTCTTGGATGTTTGTGCTCAATGCCATCCTTTTTATACCGGCAAGCAAAAAATTGTAGACACGGCTGGACGAGTCGATCGTTTCCAACAAAAGTATGGAATGAGAGGCCGTGGTAAAGGCAAAGATGCAGCTGGGCAGCAAAAAGAAAGCCAATAAGGCTCGCTGACGGAACGCCTGACATTCATAATGTCAGGCTGGACTGAAGCTTAAGTTCTCAATTCTGTAAGCGACGGGTAAGGGGTGCATTTAAGCTAAAAATACCCCTCACCCTAACCCTTTCCCACAAGGGGAGAGGGGATAGAAGAGCACATTGTGATTTTCGCAACAACGTCTGAAACAAGGGGGATTTATAAAAAATCTCTCTCATCATCTCTTTTTTTACAGAGAAGAGCTCCCAAGAGGCGACAAACTCTTATTCAATAAAACCATTCACTAAGTTGATCGCTACTATGTCAGAACATTTTCGTAAAGCGGCTTTGGAGTATCATGCAGGATCTGTGCCGGGTAAGTTAAGTGTAGAAATAACAAAGCCTACTGTTACCCAAGAAGATCTCTCTCTTTCTTATACGCCGGGTGTTGCTGAGCCTGTTAAGGAAATTGCAAAAGATCCAGAGTCTGCTTATTTATACACAGGCAAAGGCAATTTAGTGGCTGTTATCTCAAATGGCACAGCTGTGCTTGGATTGGGGAATGTGGGTGCGTTAGCAAGTAAGCCGGTGATGGAAGGCAAGGCGGTTTTATTTAAGCGTTTTGCAGGTATCAATGTATATGATATTGAAGTAGAGGAAGACGATCCGGCTGAATTTATTCATACAGTCGCTAGAATTGCTCCCACATTTGGTGGGATAAACCTTGAAGATATTAAGGCTCCTGAATGTTTTGTTATTGAAAAAGAGTTGCAATCGCGACTCTCTATTCCTGTGTTCCATGATGATCAACATGGTACGGCAATTGTGATAGCAGCGGGCTTGCTGAATGCCTTGGAATTACAAGAAAAACAACTCAATGATGTCACTATTGTTTGTGCCGGCGCTGGTGCTGCAGGTCTTGCTTCCATGCAATTGCTAATTGAGCTGGGGGCTGATCCCGCTCGATTAATGCTGGTAGATAGAGCTGGTGTTATTCATTCAGGGCGGTCTGATTTAAATAGTTATAAACAAAAATTCGCAATCCAAACTGAAAAAAGATCTCTTGCCGGTGCATTGGAAAATGCTGATGTCTTCATTGGCGTGTCAGGTCCTGGAATATTGACAGCTGATATGTTGGCTTCAATGGCAACTAAGCCAGTGATTTTTGCATTATCCAATCCAACGCCTGAGATTATGCCTGAGCTTGCTCATCAAGTACGTCAAGATATTATTATGGCAACGGGAAGAGGTGATTTTCCCAACCAGGTTAATAATGCATTATGTTTCCCTTATATATTCAGAGGCGCTCTGGATGTGCGCGCTACGTGTATTAATGAGGCAATGAAATTAGCCGCTGTTTATGCGATTAAAAATTTAGTAAAAGAGCCGGTTACACAAGAAATTCAAGCGATTACTTTTCAAAAAGAATTAGAATTTGGGCCTGATTATTTGCTTCCTAAAATAATGGATCCACGTCTAAGAGCCAGCGTATCAAAAGCGGTTGCAGAAGCAGCTATAGCGACAGGCGTGGCGCGTAAAAATTAGGGCTTGTTTGTGAGTCATAAGCACTATCTCGTATAGCCCCCCCTTGAAAAAGGAGGATTTAGGGCTGAGGGATAGCCGCATAATTTCTATTGAGATTTTTTGCTTCTCTCCTTGTGGGAGAAGCCGCCAGAATGGCGGATGAGGGGTGTTTTTTGGCTTAAAATCACCCCTCATCCGTCGCTTACAGAATCGAGAACTTAAGCATCGTTTTTCAAATAGGGGCTGATTTAAAATTAGGCACTCCCCGCCCCGCCATTAATTTGAATTGACATCTGCTCGGTGGTCGGGAATCATGAAATATAGCACTGCCAAAACTTGCTGAAGGAATAAGTTAGATGACAACAGATACCTTTAGAAGATCGTTTGTGTTGCCTTGGTTTATTTGCGGATTAGGTGCGCTTTTTTACTGTTACGAATATTTCTTACGAATTTCCCCGAGTGTGATGACGCCTGAATTAATGAGAGCCTATGATTTAACAGGGGCCCAGGTCGGTAATTTGTCTGCATTTTATTACCATGCCTATGTGCCTATGCAAATCGTTGTCGGTTTGCTCATGGATAGGTATGGTCCTAGACGGTTGTTAACATTAGCTTGTGTTTTCTGCTCCATAGGGACTTATTTATTCGCAGGTAATTATGGTTTGATCATTGCCGAAATTGGCCGGTTTCTCGTGGGATTTGGATCTGCATTTGCATTTGTCGGTGCGCTCAAGCTGGCAACTATTTGGTTACCTCCCAATCGATTTGCGTTGGTTTCTGGGATTATTTTATGTTTAGGCATGATAGGTGCCATGATAGGTGATGTGTTGCTACGAGTCATGGTTGATGCAGTTGGCTGGCAAACGACTATTTATGCTTCTGCCGCAGCGGGAATTGTTCTGGCTTTTATTATTTTATTGATTGTGCGTGATTCTAGTCCTTTACATGACAATCATCATATCCATGTGATTAGCTTTAAAAATGTATTTGCTGGATTAGCAGTAGCCTTAAAGAATCCGCAAATTTGGTTAAATGCGTTGGTGGGATTTTTATTATATATATCGCTATCTGCATTTGCTGAATTATGGGGTATTCCTTATTTGGAGCATGCGCATCATTTGACGAGAAATCATGCGGCATACGCAAATTCAATGATCTTTTTAGGATGGGCAATTGGTGGGCCCGTGTGGGGGTGGCTTTCTGATCATATAAAACGTCGCGTATTGCCTATCAAAATAGGTTCTATTCTAGCAGTCATCATGATTTGCATATTGCTCTATGTGCCCAACTTATCATTAATGAGTATTTATGTTTTATTGCTTGTATTTGGGCTTCTCTCAAGTGCGCAAATTCTTATTTTTGCTATTTGTCATGAAGCTAGCAAAATGAAAATTGCAGGGACTGTGATTGCCTTAACAAATATGGTTGTCATGGTTGGCGGGAATATTTTCCAGCCAGTTGTTGGAAAATTATTAGATATGGAATGGACGGGAATGCTCGTGCAAGGTGCAAGAATTTATCCTGTCTATGCCTATCAATTTGCACTGAGTGTGATTCCGGTTGCGATTGTTCTCGCGGTTATCACGACATTTTTTATTCGCGAAACGTATTGTACTATTCGACACAGAATCTAATCGTTTCGATTGCGTGATCGATTCCCTCAAGAACTTTTGCATGCGCAAAATAACCTAACTTACTGCCTGCGAAGCTAAATGCAGAATGAGCGGCGCCTCGCCATCCTTTTTTATTTACATTGCAGACAAGTCCAATGGCTCTTCCAAAAAGCGATGCATGGTTTGCTTGCAGCAAACTTGTGTAACGTAATGTCCTTCCAATTGCGTAAGTCACATTGCTTGTTGAGCTGGCTTCATCATTGTAATGCGCGAGAAAAAGGTACATGAGATCAATACTAATTTCTTTTGCGATAGAGTTGTTTGCGGGTGAGAGAAGCTGATAGTGATTTGCGAGAAGATTCAGTGTATCCGCAGCTAATGCTGTCGAAAACGAACCAACAAGATTTTCGGTGAATGTATTTGGAATCATAAGGGCATCGCTGAGTAATTGACGGATAAATAATAGTATATTAATAATACAAAAACAAGCAATTTGATACAAGATATAAGATTTAAATTTGACACCAAAGACACATCAGGCTAAAATGTGCACGATCCGTTGGCAATCACTAGGCTGTACCCATGCTTACTACCCACCTGAATCAAGGCTTGCTTGGAAAGTTACAAAAAATAAATCGGCGCAAAGCTGGGGAAGCTTCTGCCTCGATACCCATCATTAAAGAAATAATGGTATGTCAAATTAATGAGTCAAATAAAAAAAATTCTCCTTTAGGTGAATATAACGAGAATTCCATAAGTACTCCCAATTTTAGTGTTAAACGTCGTCTGGTTGAGACTGAAGATGCGCTCATTCAGCGCATGATAAATTATTTAGAAGACTTAATGTTGCGAGCGCTCTTGATTCATATTGAAGAAAATTTTGAAAATTCTACAACATTAAGAAAATTAGCGCTGTGTGATGATAAGAGTACAGTGTCATATCGCGAAGTCAAAAGAATGCTGGTGTCAGGCAAATTTGTGACTAAGATGTGTGTGGATAAAGTGAATCATATCACTCGATTAGCGATGAATGAGTTCGCCTTGTATCCGCATAAAGATCGAGGACCGTTATCGTTGCAAGGATTTTCAAGTCTTGTCGAAAAAATAGAAAAGTTTTGTGAGATATGTCCTGAGAATTTACATTTATTGTTTGGAACGATTCCCGTTCGGGTTGGTGATAATCTCCATAATATGATGGTGTTTGTTCAAGGTGGTCAACCGAGTCAAATCAATATTTTTTCAAAATCATTTCCTTATCGAAAAGATCCTAGCTACTCCAATACGAATAATTATAGTTTTTCGTCAAGTTATGATAGAGATGATGCTAAAAAAATTAAATCAATTGCTCTTGCAGATCAAGAGGATCAAATAAAATTGCAGGGTATGAATGTCTGTTATGGCGGAAGCGTGATATGCAAAACAGCTGGTGGACAAATTTATCATATGGCTGTTGATATATGCATGGATCATCATGCGGTTGTGGCAAAAAATTTGATGATTAAGAAATTAAAACTAGCTCAAGTCAAGCACGAAGAAATTCTATCCAATAATGTATCCTATGTCGTCATATCGAATACAACCAATATTGATTGTGATTGTTGTCCAAGCTTCACTTTCACCCAAGTCGATCCACTTAAGCTACAGAGTCAATATGTTGAAGGTGGCGTGATAAAAACGCTGTCACCTGAATCAACACAAGAAATAAAAATACCAATATTTGGATCGTGTGCTCAAATAACAATTTATCCCAATAAGAAAGTGGGTGTGTACGTTGATCACATACAACAAGAACTGAGTGCTTATAATGAAAATTTTATTTACCTCAAATCACTATCAGATTATCGACGATATCGACCATTAGATTGTGTTGCTATTCAAGCTGAGGCGATAAAATATATTAAGAACTTGTTTTTTAAAAGAATGGAAATTTTTCTCAAGGGCAATCTAGACAATACTGTTAAAGACTATATTAAAGATCAACAAGAAAAAATAAAATCAGAAAAAATAGAGTGTCTTGAGTTTATAAATGAACTCATTCAATTGAAAGAAAAAAAAGAGAACGAATATAGGATTTTTTCTAACGAAAAAAGTCAATTGACTTCATTAATCAATCTGACGATAAGGCAGCTGGAACAACAACTTTCTGAGCATCTGGATATCCTATTTTCCAATCCATCACTTATCGAGCAGCATGCTCTTAAAAAAGAAAGACTGTTCATTCAGGCTTTATTAATAGATCACAGGCCATGGTTGTCAAGGTTGATTGCGGAAACACCGGAAATTGTTAACGAGATTGAATTATTAGATGATTATCCAATCTTTGTTGCAGCTAAAAATAAGCGGGGCGATTTGGTGCAATTTTTAGTGGACCAAGGTGCAAGATTGACAAGAAAAAATAAAGATAAAGAATCGATTTTGCTTGCTGCACTTCGCTTAAAACCATCCGATGTGGTGTTGAATGTCGCTAGGAAATTTATTCCTTTCCTTGAAAAAGAAAAAAAGACTAAAAATAAACAAGCGACTAACTTGATGTTTGAGTTCTTGGTTTCTCTTAGCGATAGTTATCCAAATGAGGATAAATGGCTATTCATTGAAATAATGAAAAACAATCCTTCTCTTGCTCATTATAAAGATGAGCAAGGTAATACGTTGCTTCATAGAATGATAGAAAATGGCTGTCTCTGGATAGTTATGAAGTTGTTTGAGCATGATCCAGATCCAGCTATCCGAAATAAAGAAAATAAATCGTGTTATGATTTGGTTATTGAAAAGAGTAATGAGCAACTATTTCAAGAGCTGTATCCAAAAAATCAAGACATTCAATTTGCGACTCATTTTTTAAAGTCTTATATCCATGTTAGCAATATCATTAAAAGGGTTGATAGCTCATCTTATGATTATGAATACAGGAAATCACGCTTTATTGCTGGCATAGATAGTATAGCGAGTCTTGTTAAGGATAGATGTGAAGAAATGGTAAGGCAGCTGTCAGGAAGTGAGCGATTTTATTTATTAGAAAATAAGTTAAATATAAATTTCTATCAAGTTGTTTTAAAAGCTTGTTCTTTAAAAAAGTTGATAGAGTTTGTTCGTGAAGGTAAAGCAGGTGTTTATTTTTTTGAGTTTATGCCTCAGGAATTATTTTTAAGATTTTCTATGTCTGCTCGAAATGAAATAAGAAAAAATGCTTTAAAAAAACTGAATGAGAGCAAGTCAGTTACAGCCAATTTTATCAAGAAAATTGAAAATCTATTTATACCACATTCTGATATCACTGTTCTTGATAAGCTAAATTATCAATTGTTACTCTTACAGAGAAGTATCGATAATTGCAAAATATCAGATGGCAATGAAGCTGTCACGTTTACTTTCAATGTCAATGAGATAGTCAAGTCTATTTCAATGCTATTCGGCCTACATCCAGAGCTATTGCTGGATGAAAGAATTCAGTGTGAAATGATAATCCTCTTAGCTAAATTAAATGATGATGCTGTTTTGGATTTCAAAATGCGGAATGCGTTTGTTGTCATCATGGTTCATGAATATTTCCGTGATAGAGATTTTAGTCAGCCGTCTGTCATGCAGAGTACATGTGATTTTGTCAAAAAAATATTAACAGAAACAGTGCAAATTTCAGATGCGAGTGTTGTTATCAAGTTGATAGATTACATTCCTGACGGGGTACAGTTACGAGATGTGAATGGAAATGGACTGTTACATATCGCTGTTAAATTTCAAAATACATCATTGCTTGCGCATTTGCTAACGAAAAAAATGGATCTATCTGTTAAGAATAATTTAGGGAAGACAGCTTTTGAGATGAGCATATCAAAAGAATTATTTGAAATTTTTTACCCCCATGTAAATAATAAAATTGATTTTGCAATTGAATTTTTGAAAAAATCAACGCCATGTTTTCTACGACTTAACCAAAAATTTGTAGAAGTTATTTCAAATGAGATAGATCAAGTTATTGCATTATTGCCTAGGGATATCAAGATACAAATGTTACAACGTGAAATTAACGGCCAATTTTACAGCCAGCTTTTAAAGTCAATGACTCCTGATGAGATGGCAATTTTATTCGCTGGAACGGATGTTTCATCCTGGAACGAGTGTTACTGGGTAGAGTATCTGGTTAATAATATGGATATCAACCTATTTTTGTCGTATCCAAAAGAATTGCAGCTGAGTATTGTCAACAAAGTTCATGGTTTTTTACCTCACAGACGATATTATTTGTTATCTCTTGATTCTGTTTTTGAAAATAAAATAAATAGTTTTCTACTGTCGTTTGATTTTGTCGATAAAAGTCCATTGTTTGTTTACAAAATACGAGTGCTCGCTGAGTCTGTGTTGGGTGATAAGATTCGGACTGCAAATGCAGCTAAGGCACAAGAATTTTTAGATTGTATATGCTCACTGATGAATGATCCAAGCATAAAAGTGTCTCAGGAAACACAAATGAGTTTTCTACAGTCTATGAATAAATTATTGGATCATTTACCTCTACAATTTAAAAGTTTTTCTGAGAGTTTTTCTAAGGCGCGATTTTTGCAACTAGACAATCAAGAGATAAAAAAGAACTATGATGCTCTAGTAGAAACACTGTCTAAGGTTTGTTTAACTGAGATTAAAATGAAAGTGAGAAGTCAGGATGGCTGGCATACTTTTTTTAGAAAAAAATCTGCGTCTAGTCATCTTATGAATGATGTTGTGGCTGTTATTGATAAAACAAGTAAAGAAAAAACTACGTGGGTTGATGCTAAAAAAGAGGTTGAACGTTTGTTAATAACCAAACCTAAAGCACATCCTCAGTCTGCTTTGAATGCTTTTTATGAGGATGTGCGTTGTCACATGGCTTTGTCGCTTTAGTATTGGGCTTTAGGAGCGCTGCTTACCCCGATTTTTTCCAATAATCTTTCCGCAGTTTTCACCTCAGCTCCAACGAGCAACCCCGGTTGACCATTTACCGTGCCAATCTTAACTGCAACATGACGATAGAATTTTCCAAAAGTGCTTGATGATGAATTTTTTGAGCCTCCAAACATCGTCACAACTTCATTATAACGTGGGTGTTCTTTTTTGGCTTTTTCTAAAATGTCTGGATTTAATTGTGAGAGTGATTGAGCTGCAGCAGTGAGAACAAGGTCCATATCATTGTTGTATTGGTTACTATTGTTATCCTCTGCAAGCGATTTTTTTATTTTAGTTTGCAATAGAATAATATTTTCTAGACACTGGTCTCTTGTGTTGCTCAAGTTCTCATTATCAATCGGTTTTTTTGGTAACTCAGCTTGTGCCTTTTTTGCTTGTAGCAAATTGTTTGCTTTTTCTTTGAGTTGGTCGAGAACAGAGATGACAAAACAACAAGCCAGGATGTCTTTTTGCTGGAAAAATATGTTTGGATTAGAGGGGCATCTGCCCTGATATTTTTCTAAATAAAACAGAGCAGTTGTTCTGTCATACACATAACCGTCAGGTAATAAAATAGGATCATCCATAATCTGGTTTGTTTTTGGATCTCGACAAATAGCGTCAAACAATGCTTTTCGTTTGGGTTCTAATGAATAGTATATTTTTTCAATTAACTGAAGTTGAACAGGTGATATGCGGGCACGCGCCATATTTTTAGGAACAACAATTGCTTGCGATGAGCTTGCTCCAAATTCATTTTCTTCACCTTCAATAATATCTAATAGAATGTTCATTGCTTTGATGAGTGTGTTGCAGGGGAGAATGTCATTTTTAGTGAACTTCTTATCTTGATCTTCAGGAATTCCTTTGCTGTCTTCGTTGCCTAGCCATTTAATGAGAAATTCAAAATCATATATTTTGCTATCGTTGCGAAGAAAGACCGGTTGCTTGATTAATTCTAAGTTATATCTATCGTATATCGCTGCTTCCATAATTTCTTTCAAGTGATCTGGGAGTGTTTCATAATGTTCTGAGATTTTTTGTATTTCATCTTGCGTAAATACACGAAGTGGTTTTGCAACGACAGACTGAGGTGCGATCACGTTTGGTTTTGCAGGAACGGGTTGGTGTCTGAATAAAGCGATGGCTGGCGATGCAGCTGCTGGCGCTGGGGCAGGTTTGTCTAGTTCCACAAGCTCTTTATTCAAGTTAGCTAACTGTAGTTTGATGTATTCAGATTCTGCTAGCGCAAGATTAGGCTCGGCTTGCAAAACGTTTAAGGTGGAGATTTCATTATTAATGTCTTCTTTGCGCCGGCGTTTTCTCTCTAATTCTAGTAGCGCA